>LWDN01000100.1 GCA_002083515.1 Proteobacteria bacterium HN_bin10 | reverse complement strand
TCGCAGGCACGCCGGAGCCGGATCAGATTCCTCATTCCACCGGCTGCTTCTTCCGGCGTCTGCTCAGGCTGAGCCGCCGCTTCTTTCGGCTTGTCCGCGACAGGCTCGGCCGCCGAGGCTGGCACGGGGATAGCGACTCCTGCCAACACCCAGTAGGCACAGATTGCCAGAATCCCAAGGCCCTTTAATCCCTTGTCTAGCTTTGGCTTCATTCACACCTCCGATCAATTGAAATGGCAGAGCCACTGATCCATCCGCGACAGATGCGGGCGAAACGTCTCGAGGTTGCAGCCCCGTCGGGCATGCATCATAATGCTTTCGGTGCGTGAATGCATGCCCTGAGCCGCCCATGCGCTTGTCCCGCCGCACAGTTTTGAAAGCCTCCGGCCTCGGCACGCTCGCTGCGCTGACCGGCGGGTGCGATGCCGTCGGGGGCATCTTCGGCCGCATGTTCGCCATTCCCCCCCGCGAGACGACCTACTTCACCCCGAACAGCAAGTTCTACGTCGTGAACTATGCCGACTCCGTCGTGAAAGTCGCGCGCGAAGTGAACATCGAACAGTGGCGTCTCATCGTGAAGGGCGAGGTGAAGAAGCCGCTCTCGCTAGGCTGGCGGGACATTCTCAACCGCGATTCGTTCGACCAAGTGTCTACCCTCATGTGCATCGACACCTTGCCCGGCGGCGATAGCTTGGGGAACGCGATGTGGCGCGGCATCTCATTGAAAGAATTGCTGAAAGACGCGGGCGCCGACGAAGAAACGGCGCGTGACGTGGTCTTTCGCGCCAACGACGGCTACGACGACAGCATTCCGTTTGCGCGCGCCATGCAAGACAACGTCATGCTCGCCTATCTCATGAACGGCGAGAAGCTGCCAAAGGAACATGGCTTTCCCTTGCGGCTGCTCGTGCCGGGCCTCTACGGCATCAAGAACGTGAAGTGGATTACGGAGATCGAGGTTTACGCGGGAGACTACCAGGGCTACTGGCAGCGCAAGGGCTGGACGGACGACGGCACAATCAAGATTTTCTCACGCATCGACAGCCCCGGGCACTATCAGGGGCTCAGCGGGCCGGAGCAGATCTTTCGTGGCATCGCCTTCGGCGGGCCCAATTCGATCAGCAAGGTGGAGCTGAGTTTTGATAACGGGAAGACCTGGACAGAATGCGCGATTGAGACGCCGCAATCGCCCTATTCCTGGGTGATTTGGAACTATGCCTGGCGGCCGCCCAAGCGTGGGAAGTATCAGACCGTCGTCCGCGCGACGGATACAAAGGGCCAGCTGCAAATCGCCGAGATCGTCCGCCCGCAGCCGGCCGGCGCCAGCGGGCTGCACACGATTATCACAGATATTGAACAGATATAGAGGGAGGCTCGGCTGACGACCGGCGCACGGCGTCCTGATCGCCCTTCTTTGCTCGCGCAACGCGCGGTCGAAGGGCAATCAGGACGCCGCCGCCAATAGGCTCAAGGATACGAAAAAAGTCTAGCCGGTGTCGCCACTGCCCATTTTCCATCTTAACGTGCATTCGATGCAGTGGCCTGCTGCCGGTTTGGTGGACACCACCTTACGCTAATTCCGCCTGCCTTTCGAACTCCATCGGGCTGAGATAGCCCAACGTGGAGTGGCGCCGCCGGGGATTATAAAAGCGCTCAATGTAATCGAACACGTCGGCTTTCGCCTGGTCTCGTGTGCGGTACGTGGTGCGCGCGGTGCGTTCGGTCTTTAGCGAGGAGAAGAAGCTTTCCATCGCCGCGTTGTCCCAGACATTGCCTGAGCGGCTCATGCGACAAGAGAGGCCCTGGTCCGCCAGGAGCCGTTGGAACGGCTCGCTGGTGTACTGGCTGCCCTGATCCGAGTGATGCCGCACGGTCCGGGGCGTCCCTCGCCGCCAGATCGCCATCACCAACGCATCGGTGACCAGTTGCGCCGTCATCGGCGCACTCATGGACCAGCCCACCACCCGGCGGGAGAAGAGATCCACGACGGCGGCGACATAGAGCCACCCTTCGGCGGTCCAGAGATAGGTGAAGTCGGCCACCCATTTGCGGTTCGGGGCCGGGGCGGCAAACTGCCGATTGAGCACATTGGGAGAGACCGCGCTCGGCGAACGCGTGCCGACATCGGCGGGCACCCGACGGCGTCTTGGCCGCGCCCGCAAGGCCTGTCGCCGCATCAGCCGCTCAATCCGATGCAGGCCACAGGTCTCCCCCTCGGCCAGCCTGTCATGCCAGACTCGTCTCGCGCCGTAGGTCCTGTCACTCGGCAGGAAGCTCGCCCGGATCTT
>LWDN01000099.1:72055-72370 GCA_002083515.1 Proteobacteria bacterium HN_bin10 | reverse complement strand
GAGTATGGCGAACGCGGAGAGTACGGCGAGCGCGGCGAACATGGCGGCCGCCACGATCCGCGCCGCAAACGCCGCGGCTTTGATCTCTTCGACATCTTCGACTAAAGCCTCGCGCTGACGGGGGGCGGATGGCCGATACGATCCTGACAGCGGCGACGGCCAATCTGCTCGCGCCGGCGATTCTATTTTTCGGACTGGGCGCGCTGGCAGGCTGGCTGAAGTCGGACCTGTCGGTGCCCGACCAAGCCGCCAAGACGCTGGCGCTCTACCTGATGTTCTCGATCGGGTTCAAAGGCGGCGTCGAGGCGCGCGACG
>LWDN01000099.1:46599-72041 GCA_002083515.1 Proteobacteria bacterium HN_bin10 | reverse complement strand
GCCGCCGGCGCGCTCGGGCTCGCGTTCAGCTTTCTGGCCCCGTTCGCGGCATATCTGGTGCTGCGCAGCGTCTGCCGGCTCGAACGCATCACCGCGGCGGCGACCGCCGCGCACTATGGCAGCGTCTCGGTCGTCACCTTCGCCGCCGGCAGCGAGTATTTGCGCGTGCTCGGCGTCGAGTTCAGCGGCCACATGGCGGCGGTGCTGGCGCTGATGGAGACGCCGGCGATTCTGGCGGCGCTGCTGATCGCCGGATCGCGTGCGCGAGAGCCGGGCTCGCCATTCCAGCCGCCGCTGTGGCGCGAAGTTTTGTTGAATGGCGCCGCTGTGGTGCTGATCGGAAGCTTCATCATCGGCCTCATCGCCAGCGAGCGCGGCGCCACCCAGCTCGACGGCTTCGTGCGCGGCGCGCTCTTCCAGGGTGCGCTCTGCATCTTCCTTCTCGACATGGGGCTGGTCGCGGCGCGCCGTCTCGCCGAAGCGCCGATGAAAAAACTCTCGATCGTCGCCTTCGCCGCCATCTGGCCGGTGCTGAGCGCGTCAGCCGCTCTCACGGCGGCGAGCCTCGTCGGCATGAGCGTCGGCGACGCCACCTTGTTCGCCGTGCTCGCCGGCTCGGCCTCCTACATCGCGGTGCCGGCGGCGATGCGCATGGCGCTGCCGAAAGCCGACGCCGGAATCTATCTGCCGATGTCGCTGGCGATGACGTTTCCGTTCAACCTCATCGTCGGCATTCCGCTCTATCACGCCGCCGCTCAATGGATGTTGGGGTAGCGATCATGAATCTGATTGCGCGCAAGAAACTCGAAATCTTCATAGAAGCGAACGCCTTGGCGGCGGTCGAGGAGATGTTGAGCCAGGCCGGCTTCAAGGGCTGGAGCGTGTTCGAAAGCGTCGAAGGCAGCGGCGCGCACGGCCGCTGGCGCCAGACCGGCATCGGCGAAGCGCCGGCCTATCTGATCGTGACCATCGGCAATGACGCGGCGGCCGAGAGAGCCCTCTCCTGGCTGGGCGATCATTTCAAAACCTATCCCGGCGTCGCCGCCGTCACCGACGTCTCGGTCATGCGCGGCGAGCGGTTCTAACACACCTGGGTGACACACCTGGGTGACACACACGCACCGAGGAAACCGCGTCAGGTTCGCGCGAGCGACAGGGGTGCGTGTGTGTCACCCCTCGGACTGAAATTTGGGAGCGCGCGGCCCCTGCCGCGCATACGTCGCCGGAGGCGCCGCGCTCCCGCCTTCAAACACCGGCGCCGTGCCGGCTGGAAGCCGGCGGTCCTCAGAGCCATGCGCCGCGCGAGCCACGCTTCGCCGCGGACGCCGGCGCGCGCCCCACCCTAGCGCAGCATTTTCATACCAGCCCGGCGCACGTGCGCGGTTGAGCCCGGCGGCTCTCCGGCCTATCTCTCCCCCAAGACCTCAAGGACCCCCATGACCCCGGCCTCCGTCATCCGCATCCCGCGCGTGGAATCCACGCCGCTCGAAATCGGCAACACGCTGCCGCTCACCTTCATCTGCGGCCCCTGCCAGCTCGAAAGCCGCGCCCATGCGCTCGAGACGGCGGAATTCCTGCGCGACGTGTTCAAACGCTGCGGCGCCGGCTTCATCTACAAGACCAGTTTCGACAAGGCCAACCGCTCCAGCCTCTCGACCAAGCGCGGCGCCGGCTTCGACGCGTCGGCGCCCATTTTCGAGGAAATCCGCAAGAAGATCGGCGTGCCGGTGCTGACCGACGTGCATCTGCCCGAGCAATGCGCCGAGGTCGGCGAAGTGGTGGACGTCTTGCAGATCCCTGCCTTCCTCTGCCGGCAGACCGATCTGCTCGTCGCCGCCGCCGAAACCGGCAAGCCGATCAACGTCAAGAAGGGCCAATTCCTGGCGCCCTGGGACATGAAGAACGTCATCGCCAAGATCACCGGCAGCGGCAATCCTAACGTCATGGCCTGCGAGCGCGGCGCCTCATTCGGCTACAACACACTCGTCTCCGACATGCGCGCCATTCCGATCATGAAGAGCTTCGGCGCGCCGGTGGTGTTCGACGCCACCCATTCGGTGCAGCAGCCCGGCGGCAAGGGCGACACGAGCGGCGGCGAACGCCAATTCGTGCCGATCCTTGCCCGCGCGGCGGTGGCGATCGGCGTCGCCGCCGTGTTCTTGGAAGCGCACCCCGATCCCGACAATGCGCCGAGCGACGGCCCCAACATGGTGCCGTTCAATCAGCTCGAAGATTTGGTCCGCGATCTGGTGGCGTTCGACAAATTGGCCAAGCAAACCGCAATCGCGGCGGAGTAGTTACTCCAGCACCACCGGAATGCGCACTTGCCGCGGCTCATTACCTTCGCCCGGCATGTCTTCTTCCAGCACCAAGGTCGCCGGGCCGGTGGCGGTGAATGAAAGCTCGGCGTCGAATTCCTTCGGCCCCGGATCGGTCCAGCTGACGCGCGGATGCGCCGGCGCCATCGCGATCTCCTCGCCGCTGGCGCCGATCAGCCGCACCGGGAATTGATTTTCGAAGAACCAGTTCGCCGGCGCGACGCCGCTCACCTGCAAGGGGCTCGTGACCCGCGCGCCGCTGGCGGGCGTGGCCACGGTGGCCAATTCGGCAACAGCCTCAGCGGCCGGCGCCGCTTCCGGCGCCTCGCTCGTTGGTGGTGTGCACGCCGCCAACGCCAGCACCAGGATCAAAGCCCGCATGATATACCCTCCGTCTGCGCGACCCTGCCCGGAAGACGCCCCCCTGCCAAGAGCCCTACCGGGCCGCCTCTCCCTTCAGCGCGCCGGACGCCAGCACCGGGACCAGATAAGCGATCACCAGCAGCGTGTTCGAGATCGCGTTGAAACCCATGCCGGTGGCGACCGAAATCGCGCTGTCGATCGCGTACCAGATCAGCAGCGCGAAAGTGAGCGCGCGCCAGACCGGCGCGCCCAGAGTCTCCGCCGCGCGCACCAGCACCATCATGGTCAGCGCCCAGCCGATGGTCAGCGCGCCCTGCAGACCGAGCCCGAAACGCACGGCCTGGAGATCGAACGCCGCGGGATTGGCCGGATCGGTGCTGAACAGCGCAAAGAGCGTACGAACAAGCCCATCGATGGGCGGGACCGCCGCCGTCACCAGCAGTACGCCGAAGCCCAACACGCCCCAGCACCAGACCTTCATCCAAACCGCCCATAGTCCACTCATGACGCCGCTCCTCGTTGATGCCCGCGGAGTGTCGGCCGAAGCGGAGAAGCGAAGCAATTACCTCCGAGGTCATGGACTTGGCGCCGCGCCGCCTGCACCCTGCCCTCATGTCAGTCCAGGAAAGCACCACGGCCTTCGGCGCGGCGCTGCGTCAGTTTCGCGGCGCCCGCCGCATGAGCCAGCTCGATCTGGCCATGGCCTGCGAGGTGTCGTCGCGCCATCTCTCGTTTCTGGAATCGGGGCGCGCGCAACCCAGCCGCGACATGGTGCTGGCGTTGGCCGAAGGCCTGTTGCTGCCGCTCAATGCCCGCAACGCGCTCCTGCAGGCGGCGGGGTTTGCGCCGGTGTTCCCGGCCTCGCCGCTCGACTCGGAAGTCTTGCGCCCGTTTCGCGTCATTCTAGACGAGATGATCGCGCGGCATGCGCCCAATCCGGCCTTGCTGGTCGATCGTCACTGGACCGTGCTCGAAGCCAACGCGACGGCGCGCACCCTGCTCGCTGCGCTGGGCGGCGGCGGCGATGAGATGAATCTCATTCGCATGCTGACGCGCGGCGACGCCGCGCCAGTGATCATCGCCAACTTCCCCGAAGTGCTGGCCGAGTTGCGCGCGCGCCTACAAGTCGAAGCGCTCGACGCCGGCGGCGACGCGCTGTTCGCCGAATTGCTGGCGGACCTCGAGAAAGCGTGCGCGCGCATTCCGATGGCGGCGCCGACGAACACACGCCGACCATTGCTGCCGTTCGTCATGAACACGCCCGCCGGGCAGCTGCGGTTCCTCTCGGCCATCGCGCATTTCGGCACCAGCGAAGACGTCACCATCCGCGATCTGCGGCTCGAACTGCTGTTCCCAGCCGACGACGCCACACGCGCAGCGGTGGCGGCCCTGTGACGGCCATGCGCCGCCCACCCGCGCTAAACCAGCCCCTCGCAGACATCGCGATCGGCTCTACCGTCCCTGCCCCAGACTTCGCGGATCAGCGGGTCCGCTTCGATTTCCTCGGCGCTGAAGCTACGCTCCTCCAGATAGTAGGCGCACGCGTCGCGCATCAGCGTGTTGAGCGGCTGCACCAGGCGGCGGATATCCCATTCACGCACCTCCCATACGTCATCGTTCACGTCGCCCCACGCGCCGTAGTTCCGCTCGAACGCAAGGACGGCCTCACCGTCGTCCGCGAACCTGACGTTTCCGCGGCTTGCCACAATAAGTTCCCCCAACTTCTTGCGTGTCGCCACGTCCCAAAGCACCCACTCGTCGCCGTGGTCGCCATGCCTGACCAGCACGAATTGTCCGTTTGGGCTTAAGGCGAAGTCCGACACTTCGCGCTCAGTGCGGAGAACGGACATGGTTTCGCCGGTGCGCCGGGACCAGATCGTGATCGCGCCACCGTCGAGCGAAACGATCGACTGCCCATCCGGCGTGAACCGCGAACGCAACGCGCCCGCCGGCCGCGCGCGCACTAATCGCCCACTATCCACATCGTAAATCGAGACTGAATCTCGGCATGACACCACGACCAAGCGGCCGTCGGGACTCAACGCCACGTCCCAGAAAGTATCGTCCGCACCATGAGGAGGCGGCGTGAAGATCGGCCGGCCGGAAGCGACATCGTAGACCCCAGCGCGCTGCTGGTCGGTGACGGCCACACGCGTATGGCCCGCGTCGAAGGAGGACGTCAGGTAGACCGTGAAGACATCGTGCGGCGCAGACGCCATGACAGCGCCGATGCCATCCGGCGTCGGGTTGGCGCGCGCGCGTTCGATATCAGCGGGGTTGGCGCCGAGAATCGATATCAAGGCCCCATCGCCGCGCCTTACGTAGACCGCGTTGTGCGTTTCGACTCTCTGCGAATGAGTCGCCGTCAAATCCACTTCGTAACGTTGCGCCAGCGCCGCAATCTCAGCACCAGACGCCGCGCGCCATTCGGCGCGTCCTTCGTCGTTGGGCCAAAACCTCATGTCAGGGCCAGCTTCCGTGAGCAGCGCGTGCGCGCGCCATTCGACCAATTCGTGGTTCGCAAAGAGATTGTGGCCCGGCAATCGCGCGATCTGCCTGCCGTCGAGTGTTCGAACGATCCGATCGGAATGGCCCGGACGGTTGCGCTCGTAGTTTTCGGGTAGTGTCAAAACCAGATCGAACCGGTCGCTGACGCCAAGGATTCGCATGGCAACCTCCGTCGTCTCGCCGGTGTCCAGATTGCGCACGAGGGAGGACGTTTCCCCATCTTCGAGCACACGCAGGAACGCGCGGCTGCGCGTGTCGAGGTCTTCAAAGCGCGCCGGCGTCACACCGCCGCTGCGCGCGTTCACATAAGCCAGCGCGCCATCCTCTCCCGGCAGCGACACCAGCATACGCGACGCATCGGCCCAGCCCAAGAACGCGGCGCGGACATATCTGTTCGCCGTATCCTCCAGCGATTCCGCGTACGGCGACAGCCGCAAGGCGGGCGCAGCCGCGCCCGAGAGGCCGATCACGTAGCAATCTCTGCTGAGGTCTTGCATCAACAGCAACGCGCTTCCGTCCGGCGACAATTCCACATGCGCCCACCGCCGGATGCCCTGGACCTCCGCCGGCAGCAACGGGCGCAGATCGATTTCCGCGCGCATCGCGCCTGTGCCCGCGTCCGCAACCAACACACGATTCCAATCAGCGACCGCGACGACTTTCGAATCTTCGCTGAACGAGGCGTGGCAACACGCGTGCAGCACCGCGAGCTCGGCGCCGTCTGACGCTCGCAGAAGCTGAAACTCCCCACGATCTTCGTCCCTGTAGATGACGCGCATCACGAAGGATCGCCCGTCCGGACTGAAGCGTGCGGCGCTGATCACCGCTCCATAATCGTAGCGCCGAATCAGCGCGCCCGTGTCCACGTTCCAAAGGCGCAGCGGGGCGACGGTGTCCAGAACGTCCCCGAACACGATCAGGCGGCTTCTGTCCGCGCTCAGGCTTGGCGTGTATGGGTTGCGCTCGCCCTCGACTCGATCATCCGCCGCGAAGGCGCGCACCAACGCGCGCGTGCGTCCGTTCCAGAGCTCAACGTTGTGCTGTCGCCCAACCAGGAACGAACCCTCGCGAGCGTCATAGAACTGCGCCCATGACGCATCCTCGACTTCGAAATAATCGTTCGTCGCATCGACGGCCTGCGCCAAGCCGGCCCGAAAGATCGGGCTATTCTGCGGCGACACCCGCGCGCCCGCGATCAGATAACGAAACGCGAGGTCGTAGAGCCCTTCCGCCCGCGCCGACTGCGCGCGTTCGACGAACAGCCGCGCCAACGCGATGCGTGCGTCGGCGCTGCGCTGGCGCGCCAGCGCGCGCACCAGCTCAAGCTCTTCATTGTACTGCTGATATTCCGCAACGGTGATCGGCGCAGAGCGCAAATCGTCGGGCAACGGCTGCGCCGCCGCCGTGGTCATCGCGAGCAAAGCCGCGACGGCAGAGAGCATCACCCGCATTCTCGCCTCCCCCGGCGGCAAGCTAGCGCAGGACACGACGGTGGGGAAGTCCACGTCTGGCGCGCGAACAGCAGGCTTGAGCTATGCAGTTCACGCGCCGCCCGCTGCTGCCGTTCGTCATGAACACGCCTGCCGGCCAGCTGCGGTTCTTGTCAGCGATCGCGCATTTCGGCACCAGCGAAGACGTCACCATCCGCGATCTGCGGCTCGAACTGCTGTTCCCAGCCGACGACGCCACACGCGCGGCGGTGCGCACGCTTGGGTGACTTCAAGCAAAATTGCGTACGACCGCGTTTAGCCGTATCAGACCGCGCGCATGAGTCCGGAACTCACCACGCTGGAAATGCTGGCGCGCGGCATCGCCATCGGCGCGCTCGTCGCGATGGCGGCGAGTTTCGCGCGGCCTGGCCTGCAGCCGCATGCACGCCTCGCCGGTGCGTTGTTCTGCCTCGGCACCGTCGCTTACGCCATCAACACGTCTCCGGTTTTGCATCAGGCCATTGGCTGGCTCACCTATCCGATTCACTTCCTTTCGCTCGGCGGTGCGGGTCTGTTCTGGCTGTTCATCGTCGCCGTCTTCGAAGACAAACCTGTCTCGCACCGAACGCTGTGGCCATGGGCTCTGCTCACGATCATAGGGTTGGCCGGTGTTTGGCTCCCCCGGCCGCAGGCCTCATATATTTGGGTCGCTCACAATCTGATTGAGGCGGGCCTCAGCGCGCACGCGCTCTACGTCATTGCGCGCAGCTGGCGCGGCGACCTGGTCGAGAGCCGCCGCCGCATCCGCGGCCCGTTTCTGACGCTGGTCACGCTCTACGTCATCACCCTCTCGGTCTTCGAAATCGCCGAGTCGCTCGGTTTCTTCTACGATTGGTTCCGGCCGCTCGGGGCCTGGACGCTGGCGTTCTATTGCGCCGCCGGCGCCGCCGTCTTTCTGCAAGCGCGTCCGGAATTGTTCGGTGCGACGCTATCCGCACCGGCGCCCACGGCGCCAAGTCCCGATCCCGGCGACCGCGCCGCGCTGGACAAGCTCGCCGCGCTCATGCGCGAAGGCGAAGCTTGGCGCCGGGAAGGGCTGACAATAGGCGCTCTAGCGGAAGACGTGGGCGTGCCCGAGCACCGGCTGCGGCGGCTCATCAACGACCACCTCGGCTTTCGCAACTTCGCCGCCTTCGTGAACGATCGCCGCATAGAGGCGGCCAAGCGAGTGCTGATCGATCCCGAGCGCTCCCGCACAACGGTCGCCGCCATCGCCTTTGACCTGGGCTTCGGCTCGCTCGGGCCGTTCAACCGCGCCTTCAAGGAAGCCACCGGGCTAACCCCGACCGAGTTTCGGAGAGCGGCAAACAGCGGCGCTCAAAATGACTGATCCTATGGTCGCCTACGAACTCGTACTGCGTGGGATCGCTATCGGATCGCTCGTCTCCGCCGCCGTTGGCATCTGGCGAGTCGCGCATGGAAAGCCTGTGGGGATCGCCGGGCTCTTGCTCTGCGTCGCCGCCATTGGGCACGTGCTTGAGAGTTCGCGCGCATTCAGCGACCAAGGCGGCATCGTCTACTTCGCGATCAATCTCCTGTCGTTGGGCGCGACAGGATTCATCTGGCTGTTTGTGGTCACCCTGTTCGAGGACCGCTCGATAAAGCTCGCGACGCTCGCGCCTGTCGCGGGACTGCTCGCGCTCGGGTTGGCTGCTTACGTCTCCGGCCTGAGGCCAATCTGGCTCGCACAGAAACTCTGCGAGGCAAGCCTTGCGTTGCATGCACTGAGCATCGTGTTCCGGACCTGGCGGGGAGATTTGGTCGAAGCGCGTCTGCGCATCCGCACGCCATTCGTGGCCATCGTCGCGCTCTACGCCTTGCTGATGGCGGGCCTGCAGATCGCCGGCTTGGAGCTGCCTGCTCGTGATTTGATCAACGGCGCAGCGCTCGCAGCCCTGGGGATCGCTGGCGCCGCCATTTTTCTCCGCGGGCCCGCCGACCTGCTTGGCGTGACCAGCCAGCAGCCGCAGGCGACGCCTGCCAGCGCGGCAGACCAAGCAGCAC
This sequence comes from Proteobacteria bacterium HN_bin10, assembly GCA_002083515.1. GTDB lineage: Bacteria > Pseudomonadota > Alphaproteobacteria > Caulobacterales > Aquidulcibacteraceae > Vitreimonas. The sequence continues at coordinate 63,358 of LWDN01000099.1, read as the reverse complement.
TGGATCGTCTCAACCGGGCCATGGACGCCGATCAGGTCTGGCGCCGCGAGGGGCTGACCATCGGCGCGCTGGCGGACCTTATCGGCTTGCCCGAGCACCGGCTGCGGCGGCTGATCAACGACCGCCTCGGCTTCCGCAATTTCGCCGCCTTCATTAACGCGCGGCGGATCGAGGCCGCCAAACGCATGCTCACCGATCCGGAGCAGGCGCGAACCACCGTTGCGGCCATCGCCTTCGACCTGGGTTTCGGCTCACTTGGGCCGTTCAACCGGGCCTTCAAGGAAGCCACCGGGCTAACCCCGACCGAGTTTCGGCGCACTCAAGGCTCGCCGAATCCCGAAATCTCTCGCTGATTCCGGAAATGCCCAGGGATTTTCCGGCTTCGGCAAGCCGGGGCGCCTCGTTTTGAGCGACCGCTCTCCCCGCGACGGGATCGCAAGGAGAGCAAGATCATGGACCTCACGTTCGCCACCGACATCGCCGCTCAGTGGCTCGACAACGCCCAGACCGACCTAACGCGGTACGTCATCTTCGCCATCGGCGTCTGGCTGGTGCTGTGGATCGTTCTGGCCGGCGTCCTCCGTGGCCGCAAGATCAGGGATACGTCGCCGCCGGCGAGGCAACTCGCGCTCGAGTTTCTAGTCTCGATCCGCTCGATCCTGATCTTCTCCACAGTCGGCCTTATCACCTTCATGCTGGAGCGCTTCGGTTTCCTGCCGGGCCCACAAATCGCCGCCGGCTGGGGACCGGTTTGGTTCTGGACCTGCCTGGCGCTGATGATCGTGGCGCACGACGCCTACTTCTACTGGGTGCACCGGCTCATGCACGACCCGCGGTTGTTTCGGATGTTTCATCGCCGCCATCACAAGAGCATGAACCCCTCGCCGTTCACCGCCTACAGCTTCGACTTAGGCGAGGCCGCCGCCATGGCTGTTTTCGTTCCACTCTGGGTGTTCCTTGTGCCGACGCCGTGGGGCGTGACCGGCCTCTTCATGCTGCATCAGATCGTGCGCAACACGTTGGGCCACTCAGGCTACGAACTGATGCCGGCGCGCGCCGACGGGCGGCCGATGTTCGACTTCCTTACCACCACCACCCACCACGACCTGCATCACGCGCAGGCGGGCTGGAATTATGGCCTCTACTTCACCTGGTGGGACCGGATCATGGGCACCGAGCATCCGGACTATCACGCCCGCTTCGCCCAAGCCGTTCGCAAGCCGTTGCTGCCGAAAGCTGCTCCAGCCCTCAATTCAACGGTGTGATCATGAAAAATGAGAAATTTTCAGCCGCCCGCATCCAAACCCGAAGGCCTCGGCATCTCAGGGTCATAAGCACACGAAACACCGCGGAGATTAAGCGATGACCAAGACTTTCGCCCTCGCTCTCTTCGCAAATGAAACTCGGAAGGAATTCGTCATGACCAAGCTCGCCACCCTCGCCGCCGCGTTCGTCCTGTTTGCCCCGGTCGCCGTCGCGATCCTCGCGCAAGCTGCCCAGATCGTCGCCTGATCCCCCCAACCCGCCTGCGACGATCGCAAACGGAGGCGCGGATGCCGCAAGGGGTCCGCGCCTTTGTTTTGTTCAGCCGATGCATCCGAACCGCCGTTCGCCTGCATCTCAGAGTCAACCAGTTCGAAAGATCACGTTCATGAGAAAGCTCGCCTTCTTCCTCGCAGCCTTCGTGCTGTTCGCCCCCGTGGCGTACGCGGCGCTGCGTCAAGCTGCTTTGATGGTCGCCTAACTCCTCCCCCCGAGTACGGCATCATCTCCTGGCGCGGATCGTTCACGCGATCCGCGCCTTTTCATTGAGCGAAGCGAAGTGAAGCCGCGCCAGAGTCTGGTAGGTGAAGCGCGTGGGTCGGCCGGATACATAGAGCCTCCATCCCGTCTCGGAAGCGACCGCCGCCACGATCTGTTCGCCGCGCCGCAGGACGGGCGCCTCAAGGCCGCCGCCCGCAGCCGCTTGCAGGCGCGTGAAGTCGTTTGAACTTGGGAGCAGGAAAAGCGTGCGTGCGAGCCATCCGGGACGACTTAAGGATTGCTCAAGCTCCCAGCGCAGGCCCGCGCTTTGATCGACAACGAGCACCACCGCACACGCGGCATCGATGAGGGCGCTGATCTTCTGCTGCCAAGTCTCGTGGTCGGAGTAGATGCGCTCGGCGCCGAACGGCGGCCGCCGCTCACCAGGCTTGCCCAACGCTTTCACTGGCCCGTAGCGGCCGAACTCATAGACCAAGATCTGGTCGACGCTGTCGGGCGAACGGCCCTGATCCAGAAGAAAATCCAACGGCCCGCGCCATGGTATCTTCACCCGCGCTTGGTCGTCGGCGAAGGACCGCAAGAATACAATCGGCGCCGCGCTGGTCTGGCGCGCCAACTGTCCCGCCAAGAGGCGTTTGGCCAAAGCCATAAGGAGCGCCGCCAGCACACAGGTCGCGACGATCGCCACAATACTGAGGATCATGAATTGCCCAAGCGGTCCGGCGCTCGCGAGCAGACATGAGCCCATCTCCACATCGGTGGGATCGCCGCCGTAACATTCGTAGTAAGCAGTACCGGCAAGCATGACGACGACATTGAGCGGCGCCAGCAGCCAGAAAGTGCAGGCGATGGTCGCGACCAGAATCGCGACGAAGGCGATCGCTTTTCCAATGATTCCGCGACGGTCGCGCAGCGCCAATGGCAAATCGAAAGTCGCCAGCAAACCCGAGGGGCTGAAGGGACCAAGTCCGCGTAAACCGCGCAGCGTCTTGATGGTGGCCGCTGGCGCTCTCATCGCTGCGCCGACGCCGCGTACGCTCGCCCACAGCGCTTCGCTTGCGATCAGAAGTGTCGCCGCGATCACGAATCCGAAGAGCAGGAGCACCTCGCGCGTGCCAAGCATCAATCCCAGGAACGGCATGGTCCAGTTGGCCCAGACGCCGGCCTCGAACGCGGCGCGCAGCGAGTCCAACGCTCCCGCCGCGGCGAGCGCGCCGATAGACACCACGGCCAGCCAAAACAGGCCCATCAGCGTTGCAAACAGCACAACAACGATGCGCGGCCCGCTATTGAGCGCCAGCGTCATCGCAATGGTCACGACGCTCCAGAACGCTGCGCCGATCAGCACCTGCTGCAGCAATACAGATCGGTCCGTGTGTCCGAACGCGCCCATTCCCGCGTCGGATCCGGCGAGGACTGCACCGGCAGCCACGAACTGAGCCAATGCAAGACCGACAAATACCGCCGTTCCAATTCTGCTGACGCGCTCCAGATCGCGCATGGCGCGCTCGAGCGGAGTGAGTCTAATCACCTCGACTCTTGTATCCATCTTTAACCGCTATCTCGAATGCGCACACGCGTACTGACGCTTTGGCCTGCGGCGTCGACGACGGTCACGTCGTAAAAGCCAGGCGCCGGCGGGCGCCAGATCACGCGCCCGCTGGTCGGTTCGTTGGCGACGCGCACGCCGTCGGCGTACCACGTCAACGGCGCGCTGCCGCCGCGCGCCGAGAGCGAGAGCCCGCGCGAGCCGGCGCCATAGTCCAGCACCAGAACCTCGGCGCCGGACGGCGGAAACAGAATGGACAAGTCCTCGCGCTCGGCGCCCTCGAAGCGCACGAGCGCGGGCGCAACCGGTGCGTGTTGTTGCCGCGGCTGTTCCGGCGGGGGCGGCGCGCCCAATTGATCGAACGCCTCGAACAACACGGGCAGCGCTTCGCTGCGACCGGTCGCGCCCGGCCGCGGCGTTCCATCCGGCCGCCCGACCCAGACGCCGATGGCGTAGCCGTTCGAAACGCCGAGCGCCCAGGCGTCGCGGAAGCCGTAGGAGGTGCCGGTCTTGAACGCGACCTGCGGCGCGCCTTGCGCAATCTGCGCCGGGATGCGGCCGGCGGGATGCGGCGACGTCGCGAGAATCTCAAGCACGCGCTCGGCGGTTTCCGGCCGCACAAAGCGGCGGGCGAAGGCGAAAGTCGCGACATCGCCGGTGGTCAGCGGCCGCGCCTCGCCGCCGTCGCCAAGCGCTGCATAGAGTTGCACCAGATCTTCGAGCGTCAGCCCTACGCCGCCCAAGGCCAAAGCGAGGCCCGGTTCGGCATCGGCGCGGCGCGGCATGCGCACCTGGGCCCCGGCGCGGGTCAAAGCCGCCTGAAACCGACCGGCGCCGATCCGCTCCAAGGTCGCCACCGCCGGCAAGTTCAGCGAGTGACGCAACGCATCTTCCAGCGTCACGTCGCCGTGGAAGCGGCGGTCGAAATTCTCCGGCAGATAGCCGCCGAAGCGGCGCGGCGCGTCGCGCACCAGAGTCTCCGGTGCGGCGATGTTTTCGTCGAACGCGATCGCATAGAGGAAGGGCTTCAGCGCCGAGCCGGGCGAACGCACCGCACGGGTCATGTCGATATAGCCGCCGGCGCGCTCGCGCCCGGCGCCGCCGACGCGCGCACGCACGGCGCGTCCGTCGATCTCGACCGCGAGGATGGCGATCTGCGCGTCGCGTTCGAGGTTGGCCGCATGGCGGCGCGCCAAGGATTCGAGATCGCGCTGCAAGGTTGCGTCCAGCGACGAGCGCACGACACCCGCTCCGGCATTTGCCGCAACCAAGGCTTCGGCGGCGTGCGGCGCCGAATACGGGAACGGCGCGCGCGCCGGTATCTCGCTCTCTTTGCCCTCCTCGGCGCGGCGGCGGCTAATCAAATGCGCGCTCACGAACAAGTCGAGCACGCGGTCGCGCGCCGCGCGCGCCGCGCGCGGGTTGCGATCGGGCCGGCGCGCTTCGGGCGCCTGCGGCAGCGCGATCAGCAGCGCCATCTCCGCGTCGTCCAGCCATTGCGGATCGCGCTGAAAATAAGCGCGGCTGGCCGCGCGCACGCCTTCGAGATTGCCGCCATAAGGCGCGAGCGTCAGATAGGCGGCGAGAATTTCGCGTTTGCTCAGCCGCCGTTCGATCTGCATGGCGCGGACGATCTCGATCAGCTTCGATTGAATCGTGCGCGGCCGCGGTTCGAGCAGCCGCGCCAGCTGCATGGTGATGGTCGAGCCGCCCTGGGTGACGCGTCCGGCGCGTGCGTACGAGACGCTGGCGCGCGCCAGCGCAATCGGATCGAAGCCGGGATGCCACCAGAAGCGCTCATCCTCGATCGCGATCAGGCGGCGCTGGAACTCGGGATCGATTTCGTCGAGCCGCGCTTCGAGCCGCCATGCGCCGTCGCGCGTCGTGAACGCCATCAGCCATTCGCCGTTGCGATCGACCACGACCGGCGACAGCTCGCGCACGCGCTCAAGCGGCGGCGCAAACGCCTGGTCCAATGCAAACAGCGTCAGCATCGCGCCGAGCAGCACGCCGGCCCAGCGTCTGCCCGCCACCGACAGAGGCAGCGGAAGCCGAGGTCCGCGTTTCATGGCGCCTCCCCGCCCCCTTGTGGGGCGGGGCCGGGGGTGGGGGTATCAGCGCCAAGCTTTGAAACGTTTGCGCTTGCACCCCCCTCCCTGCCCTCCCCCACAAGGGGGGAGGGGGAGAGAGTTGCGCGTCGCAAATTACCCTCCCCGCGGGGCGATGGTGATCGAGCCGGTGCTGGTGCGCGCCATCACGCCGGGGCGGTACATATCCTCGACCTGCGCCGCCGGCAGCGTGTAGCGCCCCGGCGTCACCGCGCGCGCGATGTAGGCGTAGCGATACGACCCGCGCAGATTGGCCGACGCCACGAAGCGGTCGTCGCGCGACTCCTGTACCTGCGCGTAGCTGATCTCGCCGACCCAGCCGAACGGCCCGTAATGACGTGTGCCATCGTAGTTCAGCTGACCGGCGCCATCGCTCGGATTGAGCAGCGACTCGATCTCCAGGCCTGCCGGCAGAAGATCGACCAGCACCGTCGGATAGCTGCGCGCGCCTTCGGGCTGACCCGAAAGCACGACGACGACGCGATCGCCCTGGCGGATCGCGTTGAGATCGACCGTCGATCCGTCCAAACGATAGACGCGCTTGTCGATCGAGTAGCCGGCCTGCATCGCAGGCGGCGCGGCGCGCGGCGACCCGGACAACGCCAAGGTCCGCCACACCGGCCCACGCGCGGCGTTGCGGAACACCAGCCCTGCGGCCAAGCGTTGCGTATCGGCCATGACGCGGCGCTCGGCCATGGCTTGGCCGTTCAAGGTGACATTGACCGGGCCGGCGCGTTCGAGCAGCGCGTTCGCCGCCAAAAGCAAGTGCACCTGCTCTTGCGTCATCAGCTCGCCTGCGTCCGGCGCATCGCGCTCCAAGCGCGCGCGCAGGCGATCGACCATGTCGGTCTCGCCCGCTTCCGCCGCCAACGCGATGACGCCGGCAAGATCGCGCAATGGCGTCTGATACCAATCGCCGGTGTTGCGATATCCCAGCGCCTGCTCGGCCAGCCGGAACGCATTGCGCGCCCGCGCGCGATCGCCCATCCGCGCCAACGCTGCGCCGATGTGCGCGCGCGCCAGCGGCGAAGGCTCGTTGTTCAAGCGATTGTCGTGGTAGTAGCGCAGCTGACCGATGTCGGCCTCGCCTGCTTTCGCCAGCACATAGAGCGCATACGCCGCCGCGCGCGAACGCATCAATTCGTCGGTGTCGTTCGAGCCCGGCCAGCGGTAGACTTCGAACTCGTAGTTCACGCCGCCGAAATCGTTGAGCCGCGCGACCCGCCGCAACGCGTTGTAGGCTTGCGTCATCGGCTGACGCGGCACCGCGTAGCCGGCGCGCTGGGCCCGTTGCAAGAAATCTGTGGCGTAAGCGCCGAGCCACGGGCTCGCATGCCCATCGCCCGCGCTCCACAAACCGAAGGCGCCGTCCGGTCCCTGGCGATCCAACAGCTGCGTCGCCGCGTCCTGGATGCGGCGGCGCAAGCGCGGATCGGTCTCGCGCCCGGCATCCGAAGCAAGCGTGTTGTAATAGAGCAGCGGCATCGCCACCGAGGTTAGCTGCTCGGTGCAGCCGTACGGATAGCGATAGAGCGACTCCAGCAGCGGCGCCGGATCGATGCCGGCGAGATTCGAGAACGAGATCAGGGCCTGCGCACTCGACTGGAAGCCAGCCAAGGCATCGGCCGGCGCCCGCCACGATACGCCGGAATCTTGCCGCTCCATGCGCGTGATGGTGATCGGCATGAACGGCGCGCGCGACTGGATGTCGTAGGTGCGATCCACCGGCGTGAAGCCTTGCGGACCTTCGAGGCGCAAGCGGATTTCGCCGACGCCGAGCGGGCCGCCGGATATCGGGATCAGCGCCGTCTGCCGCGAGCCGCGGTTGAGCGTGAAGCGGCGCGGCTGCGCTTGAACTTGCGCGACCGAGGAGCCGCTCACCGTCACCGTGTAGGCGCCGTTCGGGCCTTCGACGTTGTCGATATTGAGCGCGCCTTGCGCTTCGTCGCCCGGGGCGAGAAAACGCGGCAGGATCAATTCCGCCACCACCGGATCGCGCACGACGATCTGTTCGGCGTCGCGGCCCAGCGCATTCTCGCTCCACGCCACCGCCATAAGCCTCAGCGTGCCGTTGAAGTCGGGGATGTCGAGCGGAATGTACACGGTGTTCCCGCCTCGCACTTCGACGATGTCGGAGAAGAGCGACACCGTGCGCGTCGGCACCACGGTTAAGCCCTCGCCGCCGAGTGAATCGCCGCCTTGGCGCGGCGTCGCCGGCGCGCCAAGATTCGGATTGAGCAAGCGGCCGTAATCGTCGCGCAATTCGACGCCGAGCGCGCGGCGGCCGAAGAAATAATCGACCGGGTTCGGGCTCTCGTATTTGGTGATGTTGAGGATGCCCTCGTCGACCATGGCGATCGCCACGCGCACGCGCTCGCCGGCGCCGGCGTTGCGGATCTGCACCGGCACTTCGACGCGCGTCCGCGGCCGGACGTTCTGCAGTCCGGCCCCGGCGATAACCTCAAGCGTGCGTCCGCCCATATCGACCGGCACGTAGCCGACGCCGATGGCGCGGCGTGGCACCGGCAGATTCACCGGATCGCGCGGCGTCATCACGGTGACGAGCACGTACGCGCCCGACCCCCACTCCGCCGTCACCGGCAGATCGACGGTCGCGCCATCCGAGCCGACGCGCACCGTGCGCGTCTCGATCACGCGATCGGTGGCGACGACGATTTGCGCTTCGCCCGGATAGGGCGGGCGGATTTGCACGCGCGCACGCGCGCCAGGCCGTGTCGGATTCTCCGGCGGCACGACGCTGACCATGTCGGGCGTCGCGTCATCGTCGGCGGGTCCGCCCCAACCGACGCCAAAGCGCTGGGAACCTTCGGCCTCGCCACGACGAACGACCAGGCGATACGAACCGGATCGTAGGCCGTCCTGCGCGATGCGCAGCGGCTGATTGGCGGCGATGTCGACAGTTGCGCCGTCGACTGGAATGTCGCGGCCGGTCCGGCGCCAACGCCATTGGCCGCCGTCGAGATACCAGTCGTAACTCCAATCCTCGCGCACCAATTGCCAAGTGACGCCGCGCGCGGCGACGCGCTGGCCGGCGCCGTTCACGGCGATGACGTCATAGCCGACGCGCTCGCCGGCGCCGGCGCGGCGGCTCTCGAAGGTCGGCTTCAAGCCGATGTAAAGATCGCTCAACCTCACCGGCACGGTGAAGCTCTCACGCACCACGCGTCCGCCCGGATCGGCGACGCTGGCGATCATGCGCGCGCGCAGCGGCAGCGTCGTTTGCGGTTCGTCGGGCAGCCGGAACGCAAGCTCCGCCGCGCCCGTGCCGTCGGTGACGGTGCCCGGCAATTGGAAGTAACGCTCGTCGAAACTCTCGTCGGCGCGGCCGAAACTGTAGCCTTCCTGATCCGGGAACGGGTTCGGATCGACGGTCAGCCGGCCTTCCGCTTCGACCGCCAGACCGGAGCCCGGCGCGCCATAGAGGAAATCGGCCTGCACATTGATCGGCCGCGACTGGCCGCGGCGCAGCACGTCTTCGCTGGCTTCGATCTGAACGCGCAAGCGCTCCGGCACGAAGTCCTCAACCGACCAGCTCACATAGCCGGCCGGCGTCTCTTGGCCGTCGACCAGCAATTGCGCGCTCCAGACGCCGCGCGGCGACGAACGCTGAAGCTCTATGTTCTTGGCGATGGCGCCGATCGTCGTGTCGGCGGCAGTGATGCGGATGCGGCGCGCCTCGGTGCCGTTGGGCCGATAGACAACAAGCGTGGATTCGCGGTCGGCGATGGCCCGGCCGACTTGATCGCGGATGAGGCCAATCAAGCGCACGCGCTCGCCGGGCCGATAGATGCCGCGTTCGGTGTAGAGATAAGCGTCGATATCGCCCGGCGCACGGCGTCCATCGACGCCGCGGTCGGAGAGATCGAGAGCCGGACGCTGCAGATCGAGCGCAGCGAAATCACCGCCGGCGCCGTAGGCCATCACGTAGCGCGCGCGCGACGGACCTTCGCCATTGACGAGCGCGTCGGTGAAACGCACGCGGCCGTCGCGATCGGTGCGGGTGCGGGCGAGTTCCTCGTTATTCTGCGCGATCAGCGTCAGGGTGACGTTGCTCAGCGGCCGCGCCGTACGCAGCGAGCGCACGACCACGTCGAGACCGCTGGCGCCGGAGAAGCTCTGCAGCGCCATGTCGGTGTAGAGCACCCAGCGATAGGCGGACGCGCGCGACTCGTTTTCGCTGCCGCCGCGTTGGCCGGCGCTCGGCGACGCATCGCGCACTTTGACGACATAGGCGCCGGGGCGCAGTTCGCGCAGCGCCGAACCCAACGCAAACACTGTCGTCACCGCATCGTTGCGGACGCGCGTGTCTACATCGATTTCGCCTTTATAAACAGAAACGCCTACGTCCTCGGCGGCGCTGTTGAAGCCCCAATAATTCCAGCCGCCCTCTTCGTTGGTTTCGCCCGGGTCAACCTGGTGTTGCGACAGGATGCGATCCGGCACACGCAGCACTTCGACTTCGAGCCGCGAGACATTGACCGTCTCGATGGCGATGCCGTCGGCCTCCGAGCGCGGCAGGATCACGCCGCCGCCGGCGAACCCGACATAGGCCGGGCGATCGCCGAAGGTCAGCGTGAAGACTTCGTCGTATTCCGTGCGTTCGCCGGTCTGCGAGGGCAGGCCTTGGCGGATGGTGACCTGCCGTTCCGGTTCGAGCGGCAAGCCGCCAAGGCAAAGCAAATTGCCCGACACATCGACTTGGAACGGCGCCGCCGGTTCCAGCACGACATAGTCGGCGAAGTTCACCGACGGATCGGTGGAGAGATTCTGCGAAAACTCGAGACACGCCCTGGGCTCCGGCCGATCGGTCTCGGCGCGCAAGCGGAGGAACGCCATGCCATCGACCTGCGGCAGCCCGGCGCGCGGCGCGTTGGCGTTGCGCGCACGCTCGCCGGCGCCTATGGAGCCAAGCTGTGCGAAGTCGAACGCTGGCGCGCCGAGCGACACACGGCCCAGCACCGCCCCGCCCCAGAGCCCGATCAGCAGCGCCATCGATGTCGCCAACACCGTGGTGCGGTTGGCCACCGCCCAGTCGCGCGCCGGCGCGATCCACGACCAATTCCATTTGCGCGGATCGACGCGCTCCGCGAGCGCTTTCCAATCGAAGGCCATGTCGCGCGTCTCCCATCCCACCTAGGGCTTTCGGCATCATGCTTGCCCGAGGCTCGCGCGGACGACAAGACGCCATTAAATTCCGGCAAAGTTTAGTTCGGCGCTGCTGTTGCTCGAGACGCGGCGACGTGTTTCAACAGCGCGCAAACGAAAATGACGCTCCCGGCGCCTTCGCCCGGGGCGCGGGAGGACCTGATGAGCGACGGCGCCAAGCCCGCCTTTCCAGCCATGTCGATTGAGCAGGCGCACAAACTGCTGACCGCGCCGGGCTCGCCGCTGGAGGTTGGCGAGGAAGTGGTGCGCGGCATCCGGATGAAGGTCTGGAAGAACGCCCCGCCGACGCTACGGGAGGTCTACGCGCTTGGCGCGGCTTTCGGCGCGCGCGATCACCTGGTCTTCGAGAACGAGCGCGCGAACGTCGCGTCGTTCCAGGCCGCCGCCGCCAAGTTCGCCCATCAATTGGTCGCCGACGGGGTGAAGCCGGGAGACCGCGTCGCCATCATCATGCGCAATCTGCCGGAATGGCCGGTCGCATTCTGGGGCGGGGTGCTGGCGGGCGCTATCGTGACGCCGCTCAACGCCTGGTGGACAGGCGCAGAACTTGAGTATGGACTGAAGAATTCCGGCAGCTCGATCGCCATCATGGATATCGAGCGCTACGAGCGCACGCGCGAGCACTTCGATAACTGCCCCGATCTGCGCAAGCTCTACGTGTCGCGGGCGCGCGAGGAGATCGCCGATCCGCGGGTCGCACGGTTCGAAAGCGTCGTCGGCGCGACCAAAGATTGGGCGTCGCTGCCGCCCTCGTCGCCGCCGGCAATCCCGGCGAAGCCGGACGACGATGTCGCCATTTTCTACACTTCGGGCACCACCGGAAATCCGAAGGGCGCGGTGATCTCTCACCGCAACATCATTTCCAACATGTTCAACGCCGCGTCGGCGCAGGCGCGCGCATTCTTGCGCCGCGGCGAGGCGCCGCCCGCGCCGGACCCGACGGCGCCGCAGAAATCCTTCCTGATTTCGGTGCCGTTCTTCCACGCCACCGGCTGTTTCGCGATCATGATCCCGTCATTGATGGCGGGGAACAAAATCGTGATGCAGCGCCGCTGGGACGCCGACCAGGCTTTGCCGCTGATGGAAAAAGAACGCATCACCCATTTCGGCGGGGTGCCGACCATCGCCTGGCAAGTGCTCGAGCATCCGAAGATCAACGATTACGATCTCTCCTCGGTGGAGGGCGTCTCCTATGGCGGCGCGCCGGCGGCGCCGGAACTGGTCAACCGGATCAAGGCGCGCTTTCCGAACGCGCAACCCGGTCAAGGCTGGGGCATGACCGAGACCTCGGCCACCGCCGTGTCCAACGGCGCCGAAGACTATTTGCGCAAGCCTGCGTCTACCGGCGTGCCGTCGGCGACCGGGGAAGCCAAAATCGTCAACGCCGACGGCCAGGAATTGCCGCGCGGCGAGGTCGGCGAGCTTTGGTACAAGGGCCCGATCGTGGTGCGCGGCTATTGGCAGAACGAGAAGGCCACCGCCGAGACGTTTGTGGACGGCTGGGTGAAGACCGGCGATCTCGCCAAGATGGACGAGGAAGGCTTCATCTATATCGTCGACCGCGCCAAGGACATGCTGATCCGCGGCGGCGAGAACATCTATTGCGTCGAGGTCGAGAACGCCCTCTACGATCACCCCGCCGTCATGGACGCCGCCGTCATCGGCAAGCCGCACAAGACTCTAGGCGAAGAACCGCTCGCGGTCGTGCACCTGAAGCCCGGCATGGCCGCCACCAGCGAGGAGCTGCGTCACCATTGCGCGCAGAAGATCGCCGCGTTCAAGGTGCCGGTGGAAATTGTGTTCTGGCCGGAGACGCTGCCGCGCAACGCCAACGGCAAGATCATCAAGCGCGAACTGAAAACCCAGATCGAAAACCCGCAGTTCTAGAGTCTTGAAACGATCGCGCATTAGAGCAAAGTGGGCGGAGGAGTTCGCCCATGACCAAAATCGTCTACGAGATCATTCGCCACGATGGCGGCTGGGCGTTCAGGCTGGGCGACACGATTTCAGCCACCTATCCCAACCACGATGCGGCCTACAACGCCGCCAAACGGGTTGCGGTGGAGCAGATGCGGCCCGGCGAAACCGCCGGCATTTCCTGGGAAGACGAGCGCGGCCGCTGGCACGACGAAATTTCGCCGGGCGACGATCGCCCCGAGGTCGACATCAAGGACGCGTGACGGCCACGACTACAACGTCGCCAGCCAGTCGATGAGATGGCCGGTGGTGGCTTCGGGCGCTTCCTGCTGCGTCCAGTGCCCGCAATTCGGCACGAGGCGCACGCCGCGCAGATCGGTAGTGTTTTCGCGCATGCGCGCTTCGATCGAAGCGGCGTCGCCATCGCCGAACATTTTCAGCACCATGTCCCGAGCGCCAGCGATGAACAGCGACGGCTGGTGGATTTTCCGATCGGCGACCGCGTTCATCATCGCCCAATCGCGCTCGAAATTGCGATAGCGGTTGATCGGCCCGCGAAACCCTGAGCGCTCGAACTCGGCGACGAAATAGTCGATGTCCGCCGGCGTCATCCAGGCTGGAAACGGATCGGGGTCTGGCAACCCCACGAGCATGGGTTCGCCGACCGGCTTGTGGTTGTTGCCCCAGCGCCCGTCGGCCTGCGCCGAAGCCGCGTAATAGAGCTTGCGTAGGCCGCCGCGCACGTCGGCCTCGAATTCGGCCTCTGCCACGCCTTCGTCCTGGAAATAGGCCATGTAGAAGAACTTGCCCTGATCGGTGTACATCGCCTTGAAGATGTGATTGAGCGGCGCCGGCGGTTGCCCGGTGTAGGGCACCGACAAGCCGGCCACCGCGCGCACTTTGTTCGGATGCAGCACCGCCGTCGACCAGACAATCGGCGCGCCCCAATCGTGCCCCATGATCACCGCGGGCTTGCCCGGCGAGAGCGCATCGATCACGCCCGCCACATCGGCAGTCATGTTCGCCATCGAGTAGGCTTCGACCGCGTGCGGCTTGTCGGAGCCGCCATAGCCGCGCACGTCGATGGCGCAAGCAGTAAAGCCAGCGGCGGCGAGCGGCGCCATTTGGTGGCGCCAGGAATACCAGCTCTCGGGAAAGCCATGGACCATGACTATGAGCGGCCCTTCGCCCTGAATGGCGGCGCGCACGCGAATGCCGTTGGTGTCGATCATGCGGAATTCGGGCTTCATCTCATCTCTCCTCCGCCGAACCTTAGCAGCAAAGTACGGCGTGCGAACCGGCGCCGCCGCGTCATGCCTCTTCGGCTTCGCCGATCAGGTCTTCGGCCTCCGGGTTAAGCGCCCGGCCCTCGCGGCGCGGCACCGTGAACGGCGTCGGCTGCGGCGTCGTCGTGTTGTTGCGGAAGAGGCCGCGCCCCGCCTCGATGCCGCCGGCAAGCTGCATCTCGAAGCGTTCGGCGTCGCGCTCGCGCACCTCTTCGATGGTCTCGGCGATTTCGATGTCGGAGAACCCCAGATCGCGCAACACCGCGCCGCTGAAGGTCAGCGACGATTCCAGCAGCTCGCGCAGCTGATAATCGACGCCCGCCTTCACCAGCCGCATCGAATGGCCGCGGTCGAAAGAGCGGGCGAAGATCTTCGCATGCGGAAACTCGGATTTGACCAGCGCCACGATACGATCGGTGGTTTCGGGCTTGTCGACGCAAATGAGAATGGCCTCGGCTGTTTCCGCCCCCGAGGCGCGCAGCACGTCGAGGCGGGCGCCGTCGCCATAATAGACCTTGAAGCCAAAATTCGCCGCAGCCTTGATCATCTCGACATCGGTCTCGATCAGCGAAATGTCGACGCCGCGCGCCAGCAGCGTTTGGCTCACCACCTGGGCGAAGCGCCCGAAGCCGATGAAGAGCACCCGCCCGGTGAGATCGCGCGCCTCCTCGACGCCATCGAGCGATGTTTCCGCCTTTGGCGCTAACCGGCGCTGCGCCATCACCACCAGCGGCGCCAGCGCCATCGACAAGATCACGATCGCGGTCATGATCGAGGCGATGCGCGCGTCGATGACGCCGGCGGCCAGCGCCGCCGCGTAAAGGACGAAGGCGAACTCGCCGCCCTGCGCAAAGTGCGCGGCGCGCTGCAGCGCTTCGCTATGATCGGCCTTGAAGGCGCGAGCGACGCCGTAAACGGCCAAGCCTTGCGCCGCCATGAACACGACGACGCCAAGCGCGATGATGCGCCAATCGCTCAGCACCAGCGGCACGTTGAGCGACATGCCGACGCTCATAAAGAAGAGCCCCAACAGCAGACCGCGGAAAGGTTCGACATCGGCCTCGAGCTGATGGCGGAAGGAGGATTCCGAGAGCAGCACGCCGGCGAGGAAAGCGCCCATCGCCATCGACAGGCCGCCCCAATCCATCGCCAGCGCCGCGCCCAGCACCACCAGCAGCGCCGCCGCAGTCATCACTTCGCGCGCGCCGCTGCGGGCGAGCAGCGCAAAGAGCGGATTGAGCGCCCAACGGCCCAGCGCGAACACGCCGGCGATGGCGGCGATCGCCAAGCCCGCGCTCTGCCACCAGGGTTGCGTCGGCGCGGCGTCGCCGCCGACGAACGAAGCCAGCACCGCCACCAAAGCCAACAACGGCACAATCGAGAGATCTTCGAACAGCAGGATGGCGACCGCGCGCTGTCCCGCCGGTGAAGAGCTCTCGCCAGCGTCGGCCAGCATTTTCATGATCACCGCCGTCGACGAGAGCGCAAAGCCGAGCGCCGCAATCAGCGCCGCCTGCCATGGCAGCCCCCACGCTACGCCGATCGCCGTGAGGATGGCCCCGCACGCCAGCACGTGCGCGAAACCGAGGCCGAAAATGTCACGCCGCAGCGCCCACAGCTTCGCCGGCCGCATTTCGAGACCGATCAGAAACAGGAACATGACGACGCCGAGTTCGGCGACATGCAGAATGGCCTCGGGATCGGAAATGACGCGCAAGCCATAAGGGCCGATCGCCAGGCCGGCGGCGAGGTAGCCCAGCACCGATCCGAGCCCCAGCCGCAAGAACACCGGCGCCGCGATCACGCCCGCCGTGAGCAACGCCACCGCGTGCCCCAGCCCTACGCCGCCATCGGCCACAGCTTCACCCGCCATCGCGCACCCTAACTTCGCTGAGATGCATCCATGTGGACTACCTGCGCGCCGCTTTGAACCCCCTCGCCTACCTGCGCCAGCCTCGAATCGCTTATGCTGGCGGCTTCCCCTCCTTCGGAGCGCGTAATGATCGAGAACACGAAGCTGACCGCGCTTGTCGCCTCGCGCATCTGCCACGACATGGTCGAGCCGATGAGCGCGATCATCCAGGGTCTGGAGATGATCAAGGATGGCGACGGCAAGGCCGATCCCGACGCGCTTTCGTTGCTGGATCACGGCGTCGGCAAAGCCTGGGCGAAGCTTGAATTCTTCCGTTTCGCCATGGCCGGCGCGATGGCCGAAGGCGACAGTGAACTCGAAGAAGGCCGGGCCGTGGCGCTCAAGCTCTACAGCGTGCTGAAGCCGGAACTGGTCTGGTCGGCGCCGGCGGTGGCGATGCCGCGCCCGGCGGTGCGGGTGATCGTCAATTTGTTGTTGATCGCCAACGAATGTTTGCCGCGCGGCGGCAAGGTTGAAATTTCGGCCTCGAAACAGAACCAAGGCGGCGAGATTGTCGTCACCGCCACCGGCCCGCGCGCCAAGCTGAAAGAGGCCACCGCCATGGCGCTGCGCGGCGAGGGCGAGGAACTCACCGGCCACACCATCCAGCCGACGCTCACCGGCCTGCTCGCGCGCCAGGGCGGAGTCGAACTTTCCGCTCGCGAAACGCCGGGCGACCCCGAGGGGAAGGTCGAACTGATCGCGCGCTCGGCCTCTTTCCGACTGTGACGTCTTCGTCGACACCCCCGTCGTCATTCCGGACGCGCGGCTAGTCCGCCGTAGCTTCAGCGAAGGCGGAAGCGCGATCCGGAATCCAGGGGTCGTGGAGCTCGCCGGTTGCTCCTGGATTCCGGGTTCTCAGCTTCGCTGAGCCCCGGAATGACGGGTGATGTAAACAGCACGTTAACCGCCGCTCCGCACTCTCCGTCCGAATCCGACGGAGTTCACCCATGAGACGCTGCCTTGTCGTCGACGACAGCCGCGTAATTCGCAAAGTTGCGCGCCGCATTCTCGAAGACATGCGCTTCGAGATCGA
>LWDN01000099.1:32216-46542 GCA_002083515.1 Proteobacteria bacterium HN_bin10 | reverse complement strand
GATTGGACCATGCCGGTGATGAGCGGCATCGATTTCCTGCGCCAGCTGCGCCAGGAGCCTGGCGGCGACAAACCCACCGTGGTCTTCTGCACCACCGAGAACGACGTCGAGCGCATTTCCGAAGCGCTCAAGGCCGGCGCCGACGAATACATGATGAAGCCGTTCGACGGCGACATTCTCCACTCCAAGTTCGCCGAGGCAGGCCTGATCTGATGCTCAACGACGCCGAGATCGCTTTGATCGCCCGCGAAGTGAAGACGCGCTCGGGCGCGGTGCTGAGCAAGGACATGGCCAACGCCGTCGCCATCCGCTTGCAGCCGCTGGCGCGGCGCGAAGGCTTTGCCAGCGTCAGCGAACTGATCGGCGCCGCGCGCATCCGCCCCGACGGCGCGCTCTGGAACGCCATCGCCGACAATCTGGCGCAAAGCGACACCCGCTTCTTCCGCGACAAGTCGCAATTCGAAAAGTTGCGCACCGATCTCATCCCGCACGCGATCGCGAGGCGCGGGAGCGAGCGTGTGCGCATCTGGTCGGCCGCCTGCGCCACCGGCCAGGAAGCCTACTCGATCGCCATGATCGTCGACGAGATGCGCAACGAGGGCCTGAACCCGGCGGTCGAGATCGTCGCCACCGATCTCTCGGAGCGGCTGCTCGATAAGGCGCGCGCCGGCCTCTACACCCAGTTCGAAGTGCAACGCGGGCTGCCGATCCGCAAGCTCATCGCCTATTTCGAAAAGGCCGGCGATCTCTGGCGCATATCCGATCGCCTGCGCGCCGGCGTGCGCTTCGAGAGCTTCAACCTGCTGAAGCACCCAGGCCAGCTCGGTTCGTTCGACATTATCGTACTGGCCCACGTGCTGACCAGCTTCGACACCGAGACCCGCCTCGCCGTGCTGGCGCGCATCGCCGATGCGTTGGCGCCCGGCGGCGTGCTGGTGCTGGGCGCGGGCGAGACGCTGCCCGCCGCCTGCGAAACCTTCACGCTCGAAGCCGGCATCGCCCGCAAAGCCACGCACACGCGCGTCGCGGCGGCTTAAATTACCCGGCGCGCGCCGCGGCGATGTAATCGTCGATCTGGCGTTCAAGCACCGGCAGGGTGACGCCGCCATTGGCCAACACCGCATCGTGGAAGGCGCGGATGTCGAAGCGTTCGCCGAGCGCGGCTTCGGCGCGCTGGCGCAGCGCCACGATCCGAAGCTCGCCGACCTTGTAGGCCAGCGCCTGTCCCGGCCAGCCGATATAGCGATCGATCTCGGTGCGAATCTCGTGCGTCGACAGCGCCGTGTTGGCGGCGAGGTAATCGAGCGCGCGCTGACGCGACCAGCCCATCGAATGCATGCCTGTATCGACCACCAGGCGGCAGGCGCGCCACATCTCGTAGGTGAGGCGCCCGAAGCGCTGATAGGGCGTGTGGTAGATGCCCATCTCTTCGCCGAGGCGCTCCGCGTAGAGCCCCCACCCTTCGCCGAAGGCATGCGGATAGAAGGTTCCGCGGAAGGCCGGGAGATTTTCAAGCTCGCGCGCCAATGAAATCTGGGTGTGATGACCGGGCGCCGCTTCGTGCGCGGTCAATGACGGCAGAACGTAAAGCGGACGAGTATTGAGCGCAAAGGTGTTGACCCAATATTCGCCCGCCTGATCGAGACGCCCGCCATTGTAGCGGCCGGCGGTGTAGTTCGCCGCGATCTCGGCGGGCACAGGCCGCACCGTATAAGGCCGGCGCGGGATGCGGCCGAAGAAGTTCGGCATTTGCGCATCGATTTCGCGCGTGATCCACGCCGCCTCACGCAGCAATTGCTCGGGCGTCGTCGCATAGAATTGCGGATCGGTGCGCAGGAAGGTCAGGAATTCCGCGAACGTGCCTTGGAAGCCCGCGGCGCGCATTTCGGCTTCCATGGCGGCGCGGATGCGCGCGACTTCGCGTAGACCCAGCGCATGCACGTCGCGCGGCGTCGCATCCGGGACGGTGGTGAAATAGCGGACCAGATCGGCGTAGTATGCGCGGCCGTTCGGCAGACGCTGCGCGGCGATGCTCAGACGCGCGCGCGGCGCGTACTCGGTCTCGAAGAAAGTGCGGAACGAATCGAATGCGGGGATCACGCGCTCGGCGATGGCGGCGCGGCCGGCCTCACGCAGGCGCGCGCGTTCGCCTTCGGGAACCGTCGCTGGGAAATTCGCGAACGGCGCGTAGAGCCCCATCGCTTCGGCATTCTCATAGCGGAAACCGCCGATGACCTGAGCGACGCCGCCGATGATCTCGCGCGGCAGCGTGAAGCCGTCGCGGACGCCTTGGCGCATATTGGCGATCTGCTCATTGAAATAGCGCGGAATGTCGTTGAGGCGCGCGATATAGTTCTCGTAGTCGCGCACCGTGCGCGGCGCCTGCAAATCGTCGAGCAGCAAAATCTCGGAATAGAAACCGCTGTCGCTATTCAGCGGCAGGCGCCACTCGTCGTAGCGCGCGAGCCGTACGCGCTCGCCGACCATGAAATCGAACAGATCGTAGCTCACCTGCTCCTGGCGGCTGAGCGATGCGCGATCGATCGCGCGCAGACGTGTCAGGAAGTCCTGATTGGCGCGCAGCTGCCGCGCTTGCGACTCAGGCGTCACCGACGGCAGGCGGTCGTCGTACTGATGCACGCCGGCGCTGGTCGCTGACAGCGGATCTTCGCGATAGACGAAGGCGCGTTCTTCCTCGAACAGTCGCGCCAAGTCGGCATTCTGGCTCTGGGCAATTGCGGGTGTAGCGGCAAGCGCCAACGCAGCGGCAAGAACGATGGGTCTCACAAAGTTCCTCATTGGGCGCCTGCCGGAGCGGTTTGCGCGCCCTTCGCGAAGAAAGCCGACCGCAGCAGCAGCACCGAGGCGTAGAGCACGACCACCACCACCAGCCAGCGCAGCACCACCACATCCAGCGACTTGACCACGAACGCCGCCAGCAGCACCGCCGGAATGCCGCCTAAAGCCATGCCCAGAACGATGCGCAGATCGATGCGCTCCGAGCGGACGAAATTGAGGCTGGAGATCGGCATCAGGAACGCGCATGCGCCCATCATGATCGGAAACGCCGCGGCGGGGTTTAGCCCAAGCAGGCTCAAGAGCACCAAGGACGGCGCATAAAGCCCGATGCCAAACATCATCAGCACGCCCATAATGAAATGGCCGACGACCGCGACAACGAACAGAGGCGTGGGTAGCGAGAGCGCTTCGCCGCCCACCGGCATCAGGTTCAAATTGGCCATCGCATAGAGGCTCGCGGCGATCAGCAGCGCTGCGCCGACGACGCCCTGCACCAGCCGCACCGGCGACCGTTGCACCAAGGGCGCGCCGACGAAGGCCCCGGCGCAGGCGGCGACGATGCACGAGATCAGCAATGTCGGATCGACCTGCACCAAAGTGATGAAAATCAGCGCTTGCGCCACCGTCGGCAGGGCATGGCCGGCATTCAGAATCGCCGGGAAATAGCTGTCCGGCGCCATCTTGCGGAGCTTCATGTACGCGGTCGTCGGCGCGAACGAGCCGATTCCCAGCGTATCGAAGAAATTGGTGACCGCGCCCAGCCCGATGGCCTCGACCTTGGGCGCAAGCTCGCCGCGCTTGTGGGCGGTGCGCAGCAATGTCGTGGTGAAGAAGATTGCGATCGCGCCAAGCGCCGTCAGCAATGCGCCAACGATGGAGGTCAGCCATGCCACGATGGCCTGCACGCTCAGATTCATGTTCCCTCCCCCGAGGTTTTCACGCACTTGACCACGCGCGCACGCGCCGCACAAGCGCCGTTAGACGACCTGGAACCCGTGCGCGAACGCATCTTCGTCATCGATCCAGATTTCGTTGCGCCCCGTGGCGATGGCCGAGCCTTCGATGGACGGCACGATCGCCGGCTTGCCGGCAATCTCGGTCTCCGCTTCGACCCGGCCGATGAAACGCGAGAGAATGTAGCTCTCGTGCACGAACGTTTCGCCGAGCTTGAGCCGCCCCTTTGCGTGAAGCTGCGCCATGCGCGCCGAGGTGCCGGTGCCGCATGGGCTACGGTCGATGGCCTTGTCGCCATAGAACACGGCGTTGCGGCCGTGCGCGCCTTCCGTTTTCGGCTTGTCGGCCCACAAAACATGACTGACGCCGCGAATGCTGGGATCGAGCGGATGCACCGGCTCGATTCTGTCGCGAACCAGCTGGCGAATGATCGGCGAGAGCTGAAGGATGCGCGCGGCGCCGAGTTGGTCGAGCCCGGCATATGGCCCCTGCGGTTCGATGATGGCGTAGAAATTGCCGCCATAGGCGATGTCGAGCGTGAGCGGACCGAAATTCGGCACGTCGATGGCGATGCCCTCCGCCGCAAGATAGCTCGGCACGTTGCGGATGCGGACGCTGCGAGCACGATCGCCTTCTTGCACATAGCTGAGCTCGATTCTGCCGGCGGGCACTTCGGCCACGAACCGGCCCGGCGTACGTGGCTTGATGAGACCGTTCTCGATACCGAATGTCACAATGCCAATCGTACCATGGCCGCACATCGGCAAGCAGCCGCTGGTTTCAATGAACAGAATGCCGACATCGGCGTCCGGATCGCTCGGCGGATAGAGAAAGCCGCCGCTCATCATGTCATGGCCGCGCGGCTCGAAACAGAGACCGGTGCGGATCCAATCGTAGCGCGCCATGAAGTCCTGACGCCGCGCGCTCATCGTGCGCCCGCGCAATTCCGGCGCGCCCTCGACCACCAGACGCACCGGATTGCCGGCGGTGTGGCCGTCGATGCAGCGGAAAGTGTGACGCGTCACGCGGCGCTCTTGAGTTTCGGGCGCGTCGCCGCCGCCTGCTCGACCATGGCGACAACTTCAGCGCGGCGCGCGCCGGTCAGCGGATAACGCGGCGGCCGCACCCGCTCGCTGCCGCGCCCCATCACCTGCTCCGCCAGCTTGATCGACTGCACCAGATCGTGCTCGGCGTCCAAATGCAGCAGCGGCATGAACCAGCGATAGATCGTGCGCGCCGTATCGAGATCGCCGCGAATCACCGCCTCGTAAAGCGCCAGCGATTCCTTCGGGAACGCGTTGGTGAGGCCGGAAACCCAGCCACGGGCGCCAAGCACGAGCCCTTCGAGCGCCACGTCATCAAGGCCGGCAAACAACATGATCTTGTCGCCGACGGCGTTGTAGAGATCGGTGAAACGGCGCGTGTCGGGGGCGCTTTCTTTCAGGCAGACGATGTTGGGAATGTCGGCAAGCTGCTTGATCGCTTCGATGCCGACGCTGACGCGGTACGCCGGCGGGTTGTTGTAGAGCATGATCGGGAGCGCGGTTTCCTTGGCCACCGCTTTGAAATGCGCGACAAGTTCAGATTCCGTCGGCACGTAGACCATAGCCGGAAGCAGCATCAACCCATCGGCGCCTAACTTCTCCGCGTCGCGCGCAAACGCGATGGCGCGCTTGGTGTCCAGTTCGGAGACGCCGACGATGACCGGCACGCGCTTGTTGGCAGTCTCAACCGCGGCGCGCAGCACGTCGCGCTTCTCTTCGGGCAACAACGAGTTGTTCTCGCCCACCGTGCCCATGATGATGAGACCGTGGACGCCATCCTTGATCAACGCGTCCTGCACGCGCTGCGTCTCGCCGATATCGATCGAGAGATCGGGCGCGAACTGCGTCGTCGCCGCCGGAAACACGCCACGCCAATCGACTTGCATTGATTCTCTCGCTCAATGATCGCCCGTCATTCCGAGGCAATGCGACTTGTCCGCCGAAGAGCGTAGGCGGAAGCATTGAACCCGGAACCCAGGGGCACACGACGTGCTCTACGATCCCCTGGGTTCCGGGTCTCGCTACGCGATCCCGGAGTGACGAAGATTTTCAGCACGCTTCAACTAACTACGACGTACGCTATAGCAGCAAGAAGGGGAGCGCATGAAATCCATTCTGGTGATCGGCGGGGGCATTGTCGGTGCGGCGTGTGCGCTCCGGCTGCAGGCGGCTGGCGTGCAGACGATCCTGATCGATCCGGGCGACAAGCGCCGCGGCGCCTCTTACGGCAATGCCGGACATTTGGGCCCCGAGCAGGTCACGCCGTGGTCGGCGTGGGGGAACGTGCTGCGCGCGCCGCAATCGAGCTTCGGCATGGGCGGGCCGCTCGATTTTCGCTGGAGCGATGTGGGGCTGTGGGCGCCGTGGTCGATGCGCTTCTTGGCCGCCTGCGATCACAGCGCTTTCGAGCGCGGGCGCGCGGCGCTGACCGCCCTGCTCGCCGACGCACTCCCCGCCTGGCATCGGATTGCGGAACTGGCGGGCGCCCCGGATCTGGTGATTCCGCACGGCCACGCCACGGCTTGGATGACGCCGCACGGCGCCGAGCGCGGCCTGGCGGCAATGGCGAAAGCGCAATGGGGCGCGACCACGTATCGCGAAATGACCGCCAGCGAGCTGGAGCGCTACGCCGGCGTGCTGAAGCGAGTGCCCACAGCGGCGGTGCAAGTCAGCGGCACCGGACAAGTCAGCGACCCGCAGGCGGCGCGCGACGCGATGCTGCGCTCGTTCGCCGAGCGTGGCGGCGAAATCGTCGCCGGTCGCGCGACGCGGGTCGAGGCGAGCGCGCGGGTGGCGCTGGCGGATGGAACGACGCGTGAGGCCGACGCCGTTCTGGTGTGCGCGGGGCCGTGGTCGCGGGCGCTGATGGAAGGGCTGGACGTGACGACGCCGCTGATCGGCGAGCGCGGCTATCATCTGCAGAGCGCGGAAACCAACTGGCCGCGCGATTTGCCGACGACGGTGTTCGAGGAAAACTTCATCGCCGTATCGCGCTTCACCACCGGCCTGCGTTGCACCAGTTTCGTGGAGTTCGGCTCGCCCGACGCCCCCGGCGATGAGCGCAAATGGCGGCGACTGCGGCAACGCATAGATGAACTCGGCATCGCGTTCGAAGCGAACCCGGATCGCTGGGTCGGCTCGCGCCCTTCGCTGCCCGACTTCGTCCCCGCCATCGGCCGCCTGGAGCGCGCGCCGAAAGTGCTATACGCCTTCGGCCATGCGCATCTAGGACTGACGGAAGCGCCGATCACGGCGGAGATCGTTACGGCGATGGCGACGGAGAAGACGCCCGCGATTGACGTGAGGCCGTATCGAATCGAGCGGTTTAGGTGAGCGCCGTCTTCTCCAAACGACCCGCTTGACCTGCGTCATCCCGGCTCACACCTATGGCCTGATGATCGGCCTCAAGCCTAAACCCCGCGCGCAGACGCCGCCGCCGGCGAAACGCTGGCGCAACTACTATCGGGTCTATCGGGTGCTCAGCCTTTATCGCCTCGGCACGATCTTCCCGGGCGTTCACGCCGGCCCAGACTTCTTCCCGAGCAAGGAAATCGCCGAAGAGCACGCCCGGGTCTTCCTCGCCGCGCTCAATCCGCCCGGCCGTTTCATCATGGATTTCGCCGGCGCCTACCCGGATGGCGACGCCGCCAACTGAGTGTGCTAGGCGGTGGTCATGCGCATGCCCCTCATCGCTCTCGCACTGTTCGCAGCCGCCTGCACGCCGCCGGCCGCGGAACCGCCGCCGGATCAAACCGCCAGCGCCGGCGATGTCGGAGAAACGCCGCCCGCACATCCCGATGCGGCGGCTCTCGGCGGCGCGCCGCAGACAGGCGTTTGGAGTTTCCGCGGCGACGCCGGAACCATCGCCGCCGGGTTCGGCGCGCCGGAGAGCGAATATCTGCTGACCATCGTCTGCGAGGCGCCGACCGGAAAACTGAGCCTGAGCTACGAGCACGAACTGACGCCCGATCAAGACACAATTTTGCGCGTGATCACGCCGACGCGCAGCATCGATCTGCCGGCGCGCTCGTTCAACGAGGGCCTGCCTTCCGTCAATGCCGAACTCGCCGACGACAATCCGCTGAAGCCGCTGCTGATCGGCGTGCTGGGCGCGCCGGCCGACCGCTTCGCGGTCGAAGTCGCCGGCGAGATCAGCGTGTTTCTATGGGACGATGCGGTGGCGCGGGCGCTGAGCGCGTGCAGCTAGATCAAGAACGGAGCGCCGCCAGCCTCGGATCGTCAGGCGCATAGGCGGCCGCATCGTAGGCGACGCCCATCGGCGTGCGGTTCTCGGTGATCACGACGACCGCATCGCTTTCGATAACACCAAGGCTCACCTCCCGGTCAGGCAGGATCACAAAAGCTTGCCGACCCTGCCACACCAGCAAATGCCCGCCGTTGCGCAGCGCTTGTACGGCCATGTTCTTGATCTGCGGATAGTGCGGCGGCTTCCGCCAAGCGTCGCCGCGCGCCGGATCGACGTGCACGAGGACACGATTGGCGGGGGCGTCGAAGCTGATCATCATCTTCGCATCGGCCGGCCGCCATTCCGGCCCCAGACGCGGATTGACCATCCAGGCGCAATAGAAGCCGGCGCACTCCGGCGGCCTCGCCGCATAGATCGTGCAACCCTCGCCGATGGCGCAATGCTGGCACCAGGTGAAAGCCGGCTTGTTCAGCGCGGTCACGCCCAGCAGCTTGCAGCACATCGTACAGCCTGCGCACGATCGGCCCGGCACAATCGGATCGGCGTTTGATTCTGACGTGCTCATGCCCCCTCCTAGCGCCACGCTTTTCGCCAATCCAGGCCGCCTGCAACAATTGCGCAATACCCAAGCAACATGAGGCCGATAGCACGGCGCCATCGGAGGGACCGATGCGAACCGCCTACCTGATCACGTTCCTGCTGGCGCTGGCGCCGCTTCTCCCGGGGCTCACTGCCGCGGCGTGAGCGGGTTCCGCTCCGGCGCGAACACACTTATGTGTCGCGGCGGAGGCGTTGGATGGGCCCGCTGGAGCGGATCGCTCGCGAAATCAGATTTCTGGACGGGCTGGCGCGCACGCTGCTCTCGGTGCGCGCCATCAAGCCCGACGCCGATGTCCTGATCTGCGACGATTGGGAGAAGGCTATCGACCGCTTCGCCGATCACACGGCGCTGGTGTTCGAGGGCGAGCGCTACACCTATCGCCAGCTCGACGCGCTCGCCAGCCGCTTCGCCGCCTGGGCGGACGCGCAAGACCTGAAGCCGGGCGACACGGTGGCGCTGCTCCTGCCCAACCGGGCCGAGTACATCCCCGCCTGGATGGGACTGACCAAGCTCGGCGTCGCCGTGGCCTTGATCAACAACAACCTGACCGGCGCGGCGCTCGCCCATTGCCTCTCGATCTCGAACGCCGATCACGTCATTACCGATTCTGATGGCTTGACGGGCGTCGAAACCATCCGCGCCGGATTGGCCCGGCCCCTCACCTATTGGGTGATCGATACGGACTTCGCGCCGGCGCCCGATCGACGCGCACTCGATCTGAAAGAACCCAAGCTCGCGCCGGAGCGTCCGCCCCGCGCGCGCCGCACGGGCCTGAAATCGCGCGACATCGCGCTCTACATCTATACCTCCGGCACCACCGGCATGCCGAAGGCGGCGAAGATCACGCACATGCGCGCGCAACTCTATATGCGCAGCTTCGCCGCAGCGACCAAAGCCACGGCCGAGGACGTGGTCTATTGCGCGCTGCCGCTTTATCACGCCACCGGCGGCCTCTGCGGCGCCGCCGTGGCGCTGTTCAATGGCGGCACTTTGGTGCTGAAGCGCAAATTCTCCGCCAGTCATTTCTGGGAAGACATCGTCGCGCATGGCTGCACGATGTTCGTTTATATTGGCGAACTCTGCCGCTATCTGGTCAATCAGCCGCCGGGCAAGCTGGACAGAGCCCACAGGCTGAAGCTCGCTTTCGGCAACGGTCTGCGCCCGGACGTGTGGGAGGAGTTTCAGGCGCGCTTCGGCGTCGGCCGGATCATGGAATTCTACGGCTCGACCGAGGGCAACGTCTCGATGTTCAATTTCGACGGCAAGCCCGGCACCATCGGGCGCGTGCCGCCCTATCTGCGCGGCAATTTCGCCGTGCGGCTGGTGAAATTCGACATCGAGGCCGAGGCGCCGGTGCGCGGCGAAGATGGGCTTTGCATCCCCTGCGAGCCGGGAGAGGTCGGCGAGGCCGTCGGCCTGATCAAGGACGATGCACGCCACAACTACACCGGCTACGCCGACAAGGCCGCGTCCGAACGGAAGATATTGCGCGATGTCGCCGAGCACGGCGATTCCTGGTTCCGCACCGGCGATCTGATGCGCCAGGACGAGGACGGCTATTTCTATTTCGTCGACCGCATCGGCGACACCTTCCGCTGGAAAGGCGAAAACGTCTCGACCACGGAGGTGGCGGAAGCGATCGCGCGCTATCCCGGCGTCAATGAAGCCAACGTCTATGGCGTCAAGATCGACAAGCTCGACGGCCGCGCCGGCATGGCGGCGATCACCCCGGGCGAAGGCTTCAATCTCGAAGGCCTGCGCGATCATCTCGTGCGCGAACTGCCCGGCTACGCACGGCCTTTGTTCATCCGCATCGCACCGGCGATCGAAACCACCGGCACATTCAAGTATCGCAAGATCGATCTTGTGCGCGACGGCTTCGATCCGTCAAAAATCGAGCACGATCTGTACTTCGACGATCCCGAGACGCACGCCTATGTGCGCCTCACGCCCGAACTTTATGCGCGCATCCAGGCGGGCGGGTTCAAGATCTAGGATCTACGCCGTGAACGAAGCCTAAGCGCTGGCGCGGTCGAGCGCTGAGATGTCCTCCGCGCTCAGCGTCACCTGAAGCGCGCCCATCAATTCGGCGATCTGCGCGACGCTGGTGGCGCTGGCGATCGGCGCCGCGATGGCAGGCTTGGCCATGATCCAGGCCAGCGCGATCTGCGCCCACGTCGCGCCGGTGCGCGCGGCGATCGCATCCATGGCGGCCAGCACCGATGGCCCCTTGCCGTCCATGTATTTATCCATGCGGCCGCCGCGAACGCTTTTGCTCTTGTCGCCGGGGGTGCGATACTTGCCGGTGAGGTAACCGCTGGCGAGGCCGTAGTACGGCAGCAGCGACACGCCCTCGCGTTCGCAAAGCGGTATCAGTTCCGCTTCGATGTCGCGGTTCATCAGATTGTATTCGGGTTGCTGCGCATCGAAGCGAAGCCCGCGCCGCTGCGCTTCCGCTATCCCCTCAGCAAAACGCGCCGGCTTGAAATTTGAGGCGCCGAAAGCGCGGATCTTGCCGGCGCGTTGCAAGTGTTCGAGCCCCGCCACGTACTCATCCGCGGGGCTGGCTTCGTCGTCGCGGTGCAGCCAATAGAGATCGATGGTCTCGACGCCCAAGCGCCTCAGCGAGTCCTCACATGCGGCGACGATGTTGTCGCGCTTGATGCCTATGCGTTTCGGCAGCATGCCCACCTTGGTGCCGATCACGACCTTATCGCGCTTGCCGCTCTGTTTCAGCCAGGCGCCGATGACCCGTTCGCTCTCGCCGCCTTCGTGGCCTGGAACCCAGGCCGAATAGACGTCGGCGGTGTCGATGCTGTCGCCGCCCAGATCGACGTAAGCGTCGAGGATACGGAACGAACTCTGCTCATCCGCGGTCCAGCCGAACACGTTGCCGCCCAGCATCAGCGGCGTGATGAAGATGCCGGAGCGGCCGATCTCGCGTTTGCTTTGCATCTCAAATCCTCTCGCCGGCGCTTGCGGAACGGCGGCCGTTGTGCACCATCGTTGAAGCCTTAGGATCATCGATGCGCCTGCTCAACATCTTTGCGGCTCTCTCGGGTCTTGTCGCGCTCGCCATGCTGGTCGCGGCGGCGCACCCGCTCCGCGATGCGCTGGCGCCTGCGGACTTGGAGCGCGTCAAGCTCGCCGCCTTCGTGCAATTGGGCGCGGCCTGCGCCGGCCTCGCCATCGCCAACCGCAGCGGCCGGCTCAACGCTATCGCCGGCGCCATGATCCTGAGCGGCGCATTGTTGTTCGCCGGCGCGCTCTACGCCATTTCGCTCACCGGATCGCAGACTTTCGCCATGATCGCGCCGATCGGCGGCTCGACATTGATCCTGGGCTGGGCGGTGCTGACGTTCGCCAAACCCTAATCGGTGCGCTCCTCGCGCTCGCGCTTCAACGCCTCGACATCGCGCTGCAACTGCGCCAGCCGGTCGAGCGCCGTCCACAGACCCACGCCGACGGCCACAAGCAGCACGATAATGGTGTAGTCGGCGGGCGTTCCCATGCGCATCTCCCCGCGCGAAGATGAGCACGCGGCGGCCCAAGTGCAACAGGCGGTTGCGGCTTGATCCCCCGCAACACGGCGGCGAGCGGCGTCAGCTATGGTGCTTGCCCCCACAAGCTGGAGCGCGTTCGATGGCCGACTACGATCCCCAGCAACGCACCCGCACGCTGGCGCGCATCGCCGGCCCCTACATGCTGGTGATCGGCGCAACCCTGCTGACGCGCCAATCGAGCTTCAGCGCCATACTGCCGGATTTCATGGCCGATCCGGGCCTAGTGCTCTCGACCGGCGCGTTCACTTTGATCGTGGGCTTGTGCATCCTGGCGGCGCACCATCATTGGTCGAGCCCGGCGGCGATCGCGATCACGCTCATGGGCTTCGCCGCCGCGATCAAAGGCGCCTGGCTGATGATCGCGCCGGACTGGGGCGCAGACGCCACCGAAGCCATCGTGGCGACGCCCTCGGCGCTCACAGCAGCAGCCGCATTCGAGTTGCTGCTCGGCGCCTGGCTCACGGCTGTCGGCTGGTTTGCCAAGCGCCCAGCTTAGGCTTACATCACGCACATATCCCGGGGCGCCGCATAAGCGCGCTCAGGAGAAGTGGATCCCGGTTTTCCGTCCGAGCGCGCGCTTACTTTTAAGTCGTCGCCTTCCGGGCGCCGAACCGGTTCCCACTTCGCCTGAATGCGACCAGCGGCTGAGATTGAGCATCCCGCTCTGACCCGTCGAACCTGAACCGGTTAGCACCGGCGGAGGGAGGAGCAATTACATGGGTGACACACACACATTGCCGACAGCGGCAGAAAAAGACGCAAGCGCTGCGGGTGCGCGTGTGTCACCCACGGTCACCACTGGGCCGTTTGTTGGCTCGCGTAAGGTCTACGCCTCCGGCTGCGCGCATCCGGACTTGCGCGTGCCGTTCCGCGAAGTGCGCCCGCATCCGAGCGCCAACGAACCGCCGGTGACCATCTACGATCCGAGCGGCCCCTACACCGATGCCGACGCGACGATCGACATCAACGCCGGCCTGCCGCGCACGCGCGAAGCCTGGGTGCGGGCGCGCGGCGATGTCGAGGAGATCGCCGGTCGCGCGGTGAAGGCCGAGGACAATGGCAATGTCTCCGCCGAAAAACTGACGCCGCCCTTCCCCGTTGCGCCGCGCGTGCTCCGCGCCAAAGCCGGGGCGTGCGTCACGCAGCTCGACTACGCGCGCCGCGGCATCATCACGCCGGAGATGGAGTTCGTGGCGATCCGGGAGAATATGCGGCGGACCTCGGGTGACACACACCCACAGCACGCAACGAGCCAAGATCGCACTGCAGCGGCGAATGGGTGTGTGTCACCCGTGAAGAGAGACGGCGAGTCCTTCGGCGCATCGATCCCCGAATTCGTCACGCCGGAATTCGTGCGCCAGGAAATCGCCCGCGGGCGCGCCATCATCCCGGCCAACATCAATCACGCCGAACTCGAGCCGATGATCATCGGCCGCAACTTCCTGGTGAAGATCAACGCCAATATCGGCAATTCCGCCGTCACTTCTTCGATGGCCGAGGAAGTCGACAAAATGGTCTGGGCCATCCGCCACGGCGCCGACACGGTCATGGACCTCTCCACCGGCAGGAACATCCACAACATCCGCGACTGGATCATCCGCAACAGCCCAGTGCCCATCGGCACCGTGCCGATCTACCAGGCGCTGGAAAAAGTGGACGGCGTCGCCGAAGACCTCAGCTGGGAAGTCTATCGCGACACGCTGATCGAACAGGCCGAGCAAGGCGTCGACTATTTCACCGTGCACGCCGGCGTGCGCCTCCCCTTCATCCATCTCACCGCCAAGCGCGTCACCGGCATCGTCAGCCGCGGCGGCTCGATCATGGCCAAGTGGTGCCTCGCCCACCACAAGGAGAGCTTCCTCTACACGCACTTCGAAGAGATTTGCGAGATCATGGCCTCGTATGACGTGAGCTTCTCACTCGGCGACGGCCTGCGTCCCGGCTCGATCGCCGATGCCAACGACGCGGCGCAGTTCGCCGAACTCGAAACGCTCGGCGAACTCACTAAGGTGGCGTGGAAGCACGGCGTGCAAGTGATGATCGAAGGCCCCGGCCACGTGCCGATGCACAAGATCAAGGAGAATATGGACAAGCAGCTCAGCGTCTGCGGCGAGGCGCCCTTCTACACGCTCGGGCCGCTCACCACCGACATCGCGCC
>LWDN01000099.1:0-32153 GCA_002083515.1 Proteobacteria bacterium HN_bin10 | reverse complement strand
CTACGTCACGCCCAAGGAGCATCTTGGTTTGCCCGACCGCGACGACGTCAAAACCGGCGTCATTACCTACAAGCTTGCCGCCCACGCCGCGGACTTGGCGAAGGGGCATCCGTATGCACGCATGCGCGACGACGCGCTCTCCCGCGCCCGCTTCGAATTCCGCTGGGAAGACCAATTCAACCTAGGCTTAGACCCCGACACCGCCCGCGCCTACCACGACGAAACCCTGCCGAAGGACGCACACAAAACCGCGCACTTCTGCTCCATGTGCGGGCCGAAGTTTTGCTCGATGAAAATCACGCAGGACGTGCGAGATTATGCGGCGAAAAAAGAAGAAGCCGAACGCGGCATGGCGGAGATGAGCGCGAAGTTCAAAGAAGTCGGCGGCGAAATTTATGTGCATCCCACCGGCGAGAAGCGCGAACCGATCGACTGACTCCGTCGTCCCCTCTCCCGCAGTGTGGGAGAGGGCTAGGGTGAGGGGCCGGCGCGGGCCATTGCAGGCTGGAGCGCGCGGCGCGACGCGCTCCCGCTATTCTTGCGCCCCACCCAGGTCTGAGATCATTGCGGCGATCGCGGCGGGGAAAACGCCGACGGTTGATGTGGCGGCGTTCAGGATTGAGCGGTTTGGGCCGCGGGCGAGTCGGCCGTAACCTTTACATCCGCAGCGTCGACAATGTCGCGAACGTAGGCCGCCAAGTGATCCGCAAGCGCGCGAATATGTGCGTGCGAACGGACTTCTTCGCGCACGATCAGCCACATTTCGCTGCTCAGTTCCGGCGGAGGAGGGAAACAGCGCACCAGATCGGGCTCGGCATCTCCGACAATGGTGGGCAGCGCGCCCAAACCAAGACCGCTCTTCAGATTGGAGACGAGATTGGTGAGACTGTTGCTGCGACAGCGGATCGGCGCGTCCCCTGCAGCGGCGGCGAGCCAACGCCAGCCTTCGAGCTGGGCCATACGGCCTTCCATTCCGACGATGTCGAATCTGGAAATGTCCTCGCGGCCTGCGGGCATTCCCTTTTCCGCAGCGTACGACGCCGCACAATAGATCGTCCAATACGTATCGGGCAGGCGGCGCGCGACAATGCCGGCGCCTTCCGGTCGTGAACTGGCGCGAAGCGCGATGTCGGCTTCGCCGCGAGCGACATCCAGCCGTTCGTCGGCGACGACAAGTTCTACAGTCACGTCCGGATGGCGTTCGCGGAAACTGCGAAGACATGGCGCAATCAGCCGCGCCGCCAAGCTCTCGCTTGTCGTGAGGCGAACCGAGCCGGAGAGAGTGCGGCGCTGGGCGCTAAGCGCATGCAGCAAGTCCTGGGTCTCGCGTTCGACGCGCTCGGCCACGGCGACCACGAGCTTCCCCCCCTGTGTTAGCGTATGGCCGCTGCGGCGTCGCTCGAAGAGGGGCAGCCCGAGCTGCGCCTCCAGCGCCTCCAGCCGACGGAGGATGGTGGTCTGGTTCACACCCAAAACCTGAGCCGCGCGCAACGCCGAGCCGCTGCGCGCGACCGCGAGCACATAGCGGAGATCGCCCCAGTCCACTGGCCGATACTGCATCCGCGCAGCATGAGAGTGCAAGGCTATGCATTCCGCGTCGAGACGCGGCCCTCTATGTGCTCCCCCGCCCAGACGAGGACCTTTCCCATGCTTGTCAAAAACAATGTCTTCAGCGCCTTGGCGTCGGCCGTGTTGCTGGCCGCATGCGGCGGGGCGGAATCCGTCACTTATCGGCCAGGCCCTGGCGAACCCACGCTGGAACAGGTGCGGGCGGCGACCGAGCGGTTTCGCGATGTGAACGTGGCCTTGGCTGAAGGATACGTGCGCGACCCGATGAATCTCTGCGACACCGCTGAGATGATGGGCCGCCCGGAAGAGCTTGGCGCCATGGGCATCCACTACTTCCGGCCAGATCTGTTGGGCATAAGCGGCCCACCCAACCCGCGCGTCGACGGCGCTGGGGCGCATACCGATTTCCTGCAGCCGTCCATCCTAATCTACGAGCCTCAGGCGGACGGCACGCTAGAATTGGTGGCTGTCGAGAACCTGGTTTTTCTGCGTGCGTGGCAGGCCGCCGGACACGTGAATCCGCCGAGCTTCCACGGGCTGTCCTACGACACCATGGCCGACAACGCGAACACGCCAGTCGATGAGGCCCACATGTTCGAGCCGCACTACGACCGCCATGTCTGGCTCTATCGCGACAACCCCAACGGCATGTTCGCGCAGTTCAATCCGAACGTGGACTGCAGCCATCATCGCAATGGCGAGCAGGGCGGTCACAATTAGCGCAAAGCCGGCGCCGGGCCGTTCTCGCGAGGAGTGCGGGTAAGCCCGGCGCTCGGCCGCGAACCGCCTACCGCAGACTCGCGTTGATCTTTTCCAGATCCGCCACGCTCGGGATCAGATCCGCGTCCGGCAGCTTGTTCAGCGGCGTGGCGACCGTGTTCAACGCATCGTGCAAATCGCTGGCGTCGGGATCGACATAGAGGAGCCCGGTGACGATCTCGCCTTCCGCCGCCTTGCGCGCCAGATAGCCCAGCGCCTCGTTGCGATCCGTCGCGTCGTAATCGTCTTCAAGCTTGCGCAGGCGCAGGATCGAGCCGTCGTGCTGGCGCACTTCTTTCAGTTCGCCCGGCTTGTAGTCGGCGTGAATCGGCGCGCGCGGGGTGATGACGTCCATGCGGTTCACAGCTTCGTTGTGCTCGCGCACGTAATCGAAGCTCTTGGTGGAGCCGACATGATTGTTGAACGCCACGCACGGGCTGATCACATCGATGAATGAGGTACCCTTGTGGCTGAGCGCGCCCTTGATCAGCGGCACCAGCTGCGCCTTGTCGCCGGAGAAGCTGCGCCCGACATAGGTCGCGCCCAGCTGCAGCGCCAGCATGACGAGATCGATGGCGCTGTCCTTGTTTTCCGCGCCCTTCTTGGCTTTCGAGCCCTTGTCGGAGGTGGCTGAAAATTGCCCCTTGGTGAGGCCGTAGACGCCGTTGTTTTCGCAGATGTAGGTCATGTTCACGCCACGGCGCACGGCATGACAGAATTGGCCGAGGCCGATCGAGGCGCTGTCGCCGTCGCCGCTGACGCCAAGATAGATCAGATCGCGCGCGGCGATGTTGGCGCCGGTCAAGACCGAAGGCATGCGCCCGTGCACGGCGTTGAAGCCGTGCGCGGGGCTGACGAAATAGTCCGGCGTCTTCGACGAACAGCCGATGCCGGAGAATTTCGCCAGCCGATGCGGGGCCAGATCGATCTCGAAGCAGGCCTGGATGATCGCGGCGCTGATCGAATCGTGCCCGCAACCGGCGCAGAGCGTCGAAATGCGGCCCTCGTAATCGCGGCGCGTGAAGCCGAGCGCGTTCTTTTCCAGCGACGGGTGATGCAGCGGCGGCTTGGCGATGTAGGTCATTGCGCATTCTCCCGCAGCGCGGCCGCATGCGGGCCTTTGAGCTTTTCGGTGATCTCTTTGATGATGAAGCGCGCGGTGATCGGCGTGCCGTCATAATGGCAGACGGAAACGAGCCGCGCGGGATGGACGCCGCCCTCGTTCACCAGCAGCGACTTCAACTGCCCGTCGCGGTTCTGCTCGACGACGAAAACCTGCTCATGGTCGCGGATGAACTCGAACACCTCGTTGCAGAACGGGAAGGCGCGGATGCGCATGGCGTCGAGATGAATGCCGTGGCCCTCGAGCGCCGCCAGCGCCTCCTCCATGGCCGGATCGGTCGAGCCCATGTAAATAACGCCGTCCGGCGTGCGCTTCTTGGCCTTCTTCACAAGCGGCGCCGGCACGTGGGATTTCATCGTCTCCCATTTACGCAGCAGGCGCTCCATGCCCTCGGTGTAGTCTTCGCCCTTTTCGCTATAGCGTGCGTCCTTGTCGTGACTTGAGCCGCGGGTGAAATAGCTGCCCTTGGTCGGGTGCGTGCCCGGCAACGTGCGATACGGCACCGCGTCGCCATCGACATCGCGATAGCGGCCGAAGGCGACGCCCTGCTCCAGGTGCTCGTAGGTGAGCACCTTGCCGCGATTGAGGTGGCGCTTGGCGTCCCACTTGAACGGCGGCGTCAGCCATTCCTGCATGCCGATGTCGAGTTCGAGCATGACGAAGATGGTGGTCTGGAAGAAATCGGCCAAATCGAAGGCCTGCGCGGCCATCTCGAACGCTTCGGTCGGATTGGCCGGGAACAGCATCGGATGCTTGGTGTCGCCGTGACTGGCGTAGGCGGCGAGCAGGAGATCCGACTGCTGCGTGCGCGTCGGCATGCCGGTCGAGGGGCCGCCGCGCTGCACGTCGAAGATCACGGCCGGGATTTCGGCGTAGTAGGAAAAGCCGACGAATTCGTTCATCAGCGAAATACCGGGGCCCGAGGTGCAGGTGAAGGCGCGCGAACCCGCCCAGCCTGCGCCCATGACCATGCCGATCGAGGCAATCTCGTCCTCGGCCTGGACGATGGCAAAGCGGTTCTTGCCGTCTGGGTCCTTACGGAGCTTGTCGCAATACTTCTGGAACGCTTCCGCCAGCGAGGTAGACGGCGTGATCGGGTACCAGGCGCAGAAGGTGGCGCCGCCATAAACGGCGCCAAGCGCGGCGGCGTCATTGCCCTCGACGAAAATGCGATCGCCAACCTTATCGGCGCGTTTGATCTTGAGGCCGATCGGGGCGAGATGCTCCTTGGCGTACGTGTAGCCCAGCTCGAACGCCTTGAAGTTCGGCGCGATCAGTTTGTCCTTGCCTTTGAATTCCTCGGTGAGCAGCTGCTTCACCGCCTCAGTCTCGAAACCAAGCAACTGCGCAAGCACGCCGACATAGCAGATGTTCTTGAACAGTTGCCGCTGGCGCGGATCGGTGAACTCGGAAGCGATGAGATCGGTCAGCGGCGCGCCGACAATGGTGATGTCATCGCGGAATTTCGACGCGGGCAGCGGCTTGGAGGAATCGTAGAGCAAATAGCCGCCCGGCTCGATGCCCTTGACGTCGGCGTCCCAGGTCTGCGGGTTCATCGCCACCATCAGATCGATGCCGCCGCGGCGGCCGAGCCAGCCTGCCTCGGAGACCCGCACCTCGTACCAGGTCGGCAGGCCCTGGATGTTCGACGGAAAGATGTTGCGCGCGCCCACAGGCACGCCCATGCGCAAGATCACTTTGGCGAACAGACCGTTGGCGCTCGCCGAACCCGAGCCATTCACGTTGGCGAATTTGACGACGAAATCGTTGGTCGCGGCGATTGGCTTGGCCATGCGGAGGTGCGGCGCCTTTGGTGCCCAGGCGGCAGCGGCCAGTCCGCCCGCGCAGGGAGCACCTCAATAGCGGGTCGCACGGCGCAATTGAAGGG
The DNA here is from genome assembly GCA_002083515.1 of Proteobacteria bacterium HN_bin10. Classification (GTDB taxonomy): domain Bacteria; phylum Pseudomonadota; class Alphaproteobacteria; order Caulobacterales; family Aquidulcibacteraceae; genus Vitreimonas. Next base: position 26,814 of record LWDN01000099.1, on the reverse strand, counting down.
CTTAGCCCGGCCTCGCGGCGCTAAAGACCACTGCCGCATTGTCGAAGGCGGCCCGGTAGCGCGCCAGCTTGTCGTGGCTGATGGTCCGATAGCCCATCACGGGTTCGACCACCACGAAGCGCTCGTCGTCGTAGCCGACGATCAGCAGGTAGTGGTCGACCATTTCCAGCCCGGTGACCTCGGACAGCCGCCCTACGCGATAGGAGAGCACGCTGCCGGCATAACCCACGTACGGTGCGTTCGCGCCGGGGAAAGTCCGGTTCTGGACGTAGATCGAGGGCAGCCGCACCGGCGCCAGCACCGGCCTGCCGCTCTCCAGCTCACGGATGATCGCCTGCTGATCCAGGCGTACGCCGTTGGCGAGCAGGCCATTGGCGCGCGCGAGCGAGAGCAGCTCCGCGACCGAATAACCCGCGCGGTCCGCGGGCGGCGTGGCGCGATAGATCGCGTCGCCCGCAGCCGTTCCCTGGCCGCGCCAATAATTGATGACGCTGGCCAGTACGTGCGCGCCGCACGATGCGCCATCGGTCTGCCGGTCATGCGCGACCGACAACACCAGCGCGTCGGGCGACATGGCGCGATCGAAAATCTCGAAACTATTGTCGGCGCTCTGCTGCGCGAAGGCGGTCACGTCCGGAACCGGGGTGACCGCGCAGCCCGCAAGGCAAAGCGCCGACAACAGAGCGAGCCGCATCAGTCGGAGGCCACCGCCACGGCGACCACGACCACAACCAGGCCGATGATCAGCCAGGTGCGCGTCGAGAGGCCGGCTTGCATTTGCTCAGCTTCTTCCGGCGTCAGCACCTGAACTTGATAGCCCTGATCCTGATACGCCGCGACTTGAGCGGCGTCGTTTGCGCTCAAGCCGTAGGCCTGCAATTCGGCCGCGGTAAAGGTCTGAGCCTCGACCGTGCGGAAAGCTGTCGCCTGCTCCGCATAGGCGGCGGGCGCCGCCATCGAAGCAAAGGCAAGGCTCAACGCCAGTGCAGTTGCAATATGTGCTTTCATGAAAGCTCCCCTGTGCTCTTAAAGCCCAACGGGAAACGGCGCGGGTGTTCGCGGGGTCGGGCGCGCTGTCCTCCGTCGGCGGCCTCGTGCGCGAGGCCACAAAGTGCGCTCGCGCGCACGGACACAAGCCCCCGTCCCGGCCGGACGCTAGCACGCGCCTGCCGCGCGGCACATGAATTCGAGTTTGGACTCTATTTCGCCGGCGTTAGTTCGCGCTTGCGAGATGGCGTCTTCGGCGCACAGCCGGCCTGCGTGATGTCGAGCAGGAAGTGCTGCATGTCCCACGCCCCGGTCGGGCAGCGTTCCGCGCACAGCCCGCAATGCAGGCACACGTCCTCGTCCTTGACCATGACGCGGCCGGTCTTCAGCCCGTCCTGCACATAGAGGTCCTGCGTCAGCGTCTTGGCTGGGGCGTTGAGCCGCTCGCGCAGCTCGGTTTCCTCGCCGTTCTCGGTGAAGGTGATGCAATCCATCGGGCAGATGTCGACGCAGGCGTCGCACTCGATGCAGAGCGGCGCCGAGAACACTGTCTGCACGTCACAGTTGAGGCAACGCTGCGCCTCTTTGTAACCCAGCAGCGGGTCGAAGCCTTTCTCGACCTCGATCTTCACATTGCGCAGCGCGACTTCGGGCTCGACCAGCGGCACCTTGAAGCGAAGATCGAGCGAAATGTCGTTGTCATAAGCCCATTCGTGGATGCCCATCTTGGTCGACATCATCGACACGCCCGGCGGCGGCCGGTCGCGCACATCCTTGCCGTTGCAATAGAGGTCGATGGAGACGGCCGCGTCATGGCCGTGCGCGACCGCCCAAATGATGTTCTTGGGCCCGAACGCGGCATCGCCGCCGAAAAACACGTTCGGGATCGAAGACTGCATGGTCACGGCGTCGACAACCGGCATGTCCCACTTGTCGAAGTCCATGCCGATGTCGCGTTCGATCCAGGGAAACGCGTTTTCCTGGCCGACCGCCATTAGCACGTCGTCGCATTCATAGTGCACATCCGGTTCGCCGGTTGGAACGAGCTTGCGCTTTCCGCCCTCTTCCACCCACTGCATCTTGGTGAAGGTGACGCCGGTCAGCTTGCCGTTCCTGTGCGTGAATTCCTTGGGATTGTGGAAGTTGATGATCGGGATGCCCTCGTGCATCGCATCTTCTTTTTCCCAGGGGCTCGCCTTCATCTCGTCGAAGCCGGAGCGGACGATGACCTTCACGTCCTCGCCGCCCAGGCGCCGCGACGTGCGGCAGCAATCCATGGCGGTGTTGCCGCCGCCGAGCACGATCACGCGCTTGCCGATCTTGTCGATGTGCTCGAACGAAACGCTCGACAGCCAATCGATGCCGATATGGATGTTGGCCGCGGCTTCCTTCTGGCCGGGCAGCCCGAGATCGCGCCCGCGCGGCGCGCCGGTGCCGACGAAAACGGCGTCCCAGCCTTGCGCCAGCACCGCCTTCAGCGACTCGACCCGCTTGCCGAAATGCGTGACCGGCTCATAGCGCAGGATGTAGTCGACCTCTTCGTCGATCACGCTTTCCGGCAGGCGAAACCGCGGAATCTGGGTGCGGATCATGCCGCCGCCCTTCTTCTCGGCGTCGTAGATGTGCACCTCGTAGCCGAGCGGCAGCAGATCGCGCGCAACCGTCAACGAAGCGGGGCCTGCGCCGATGCAGACGACGCGCTTGCCATTCTTCTTCTTGGCTTTGGGCGGCAACAGGTCGACGATCTCGCCCTTGTTGTCGGCGGCGACCCGCTTCAGGCGGCAGATCGCCACCGGCTCTTCCTCGACGCGGCCGCGGCGGCACGCCGGCTCGCAGGGACGATCGCAGGTGCGTCCAAGCACCCCCGGAAACACGTTGGACTTCCAATTGATCATGTAGGCGTCGGCATAACGCTGCGCCGCGATCAGCCGGATGTATTCCGGCACCGGCGTATGCGCTGGGCACGCCCATTGGCAATCTACCACCTTATGGAAGTAGTCGGGGTTCTTGATGTCGGTGGGCTTCAAAGGGCGTCGCTCCGCAGATCGCGCCAAACTAACTGCGCGCGCGCGCAGCGCAAGGACCATCCTGCGGCCCGGCCTCAATCGTCCGCGACGCCGCTCAGGCGATAAGCGGAAAATTCGGACGGCTCCCAATGGGGCTGGTAGAGGACGCCATCAACCAGCAGGAAGTCGTTGAGAAACCGGTTCTCCGCGCGCGTATCGAGCAGGAGCGTGCGCGACCCGTCTTCGGCGACAACGAACAGTTCGCCGGGCCAAGCACTGACCAGATAGCGCCCGTCGCCGAGCGGCGCGACACCATCCGCGTCGCCGAGTCCTTCCGCGAGAATGGTGATGGCGCGCGTGTCGTAGTCCACGGCGAGCAGCCGGCCGGCCATTGTCGTTACGACCAGCCGATCCGGCTCGGACAAAAGACCATTCACGGATTGCAGGTATTCGTGCTCAAGCCAGATCTCCGGCTCGTCGGCGCGCACCGCGTAGATGCGCCCGCCCGCGGAGTCGGCGATCAGCACCGAACCGTCTCGAGCAAAAGTCAGGTCATTCAAAAACCCGGCGCCGTCGATGGGCACGCGACGACGGATAGCGCCGGTCGCCGCGTCAACAACCGCGAGTTCGTCGATATCGGCGACATAGAGCGAATCGCCGCCGAGCATGACGCCCTTCGGACCGTTGAGCCCCGTCGCGAACTCACGTTGCAACACGTCGCCCGACGTAGAGATGCGCGAGATGAACCCGTTGCCGTCTCGCGCGTCGCCTTCCCCATTCACGTTTGTCACATAGAGAAACGATCTGTCGCCGGACAGAGCAGCGCTTTCGGGATTGGCGAGACCGGTCGCGCGCCAACTCAGTTCGAGCGCGACCGGTTCCGGCGGCGTGGAGGGCGAGCAGGCGGCGGCGAGCGCGGCGGCCACAAGTGCAGCGTGTCTCATACCTCGCTTTAGCGCGGCAAATCCCCGGTTACGCCGGTTGCACGACGAATGACGCGCCGCGCGCGATGAATCTCAATAAATTGAGAAGTTCAACGGCGCCAAGCCATCGATGCCGCACTCGATCGCGTCGCCCCGCTCCAGCGCTGAGACGCCCGCCGGCGAACCGGTGAAGATCAAGTCGCCGGGTTGCAGATCCCACCAGCGCGAGACGGCCGCAACGATCTCAGGGATAGTCCAGATCATGTCGCGGGTGTCGGCGTCCTGGCGGATTTCGCCGTTGACCTTGAGCCAGATGCGCGCATTGGCGACATCGCCGCAGGCCGCCGCTGGCGTCAGCGCGCCGATCGGGGCCGAGCGATCGAAACCTTTGGCCACGTCCCAGGGCGTGCCTGCCTTCTTGGCTTCGCCCTGACGATCGCGGCGCGTCAGATCGACACCGACGGCATAACCCCAGATGTGAGCCGGCGCATCCTGCTCATCGACGGCCGAGCCGCCCCTGCCGATGGCGATCACCAGTTCAACTTCGTGATGAAGGTTCGTGGTGTTGGTGGGGTAGGGAATCTCGGCGCCGCTCTCGACCACGGCGTCGGCCGGCTTGGTGAAGAACAGCGGCGGCTCGCTCTTGGGATCGTTGCCCATTTCGCGCACATGGTCGGCGTAGTTTCTCCCCACGCAGAAGATGCGGCGCACCGGAAAACGCGCGCTCGCGCCGGCAATTGCGACAGAGGGTTGTGGCGGCGGCGGGATAACGAAGCTCATAAGGTTAATTGAGCATGGCGTCGCGGGCGACGCAAACTCGCTCTCGCGGCGAAGCACGCCGCTTTAGCGACGCAAACGCTTGCGTCGAGCCTACGGCTCGCATGAATCTGGGCAGTTGCTGGCGAGGGCCGCGCGTCTTGGAATGGTTAGTCATCCTGCCGTTGGGAGTCTGGGTGCTGCTGCAGGGCCAGCGCATCGACGCTCTCGCGCGCCGCATCGGCGAACTGGAGATCGAGCTCTTCAAGCTGCGCCAGACGCCCCAGACGACGGCCGGTCCCGCGCCCGCCGAGGCGCCGTTGCTGCTCACCGATGTCGTTCCCGACGACGACAATGTGCTGGTGCTCGACACGCCGGTGCCGGAAGCCTCCAACGATCTGGAGGACGTTGCGGCGCTGGCGCCCGCGGCGGCGCCCCCCGCCCCGCCGACGGAAGCGCCGCTGCTTCTGGATCAACCCATCGCCGAGGCGCCGCGTGCGGAAACCGAACGCGCGACGCCGATGGCAACGGCGCCGAAGCGCCTCGACCGATGGCTGGCGGAACACGGGCTTGCCTGGGTGGCGGGCGTCGCCATTGCGCTTGGTGCGATCTACCTCGTCTCCTTGGCGGCGCAGTCCGCCTGGTTCACCGCACCGGTGCGATTGGCGTTTGCGTTGGTGCTCGGCCTTGCGGTGCTGGGCGCAAGCGAATGGACGCGCCGCATTGGCCTCAGGAGACCGCCCGGGCATCCGCTCGTCTCGGCGCTGCTCGCAGGCGCCGGGCTCATCATCTTCTACGCGACCGTTTGGGCGGCGCACGGACTCTACGGCTTGATCGGCTGGCCGGGCGCCGCGGCGCTGATGACACTGTGCGTCATCCTGCTGATCGGACTTTCCTTCCTTCACGGCGAAGCGCTTGGCGTTCTCGCCATCGGGCTCGCAATGCTTGCGCCCGCTCTCGCGCAAGCGCCGGCATGGCCGTCCTTTGCCCTGTCGCTTTATGTCTGCTTTGTCGGCGGCGGCGGTTTCGCGCTGGCGGCGCTGAGGCGGTGGCTCTGGGTCGCGCTGGCCACGATCGCCGGGCTCTACTTCTGGTTCTTCGCCGCGATCGCCGAGGACGATCTCCGGCGCGCTCTGGCGCTGCTGAGCTTCGCGAGCCTCGGCGGTGCGGCGATCGCGTTCCGCCTGCCGGACGCCGACCGAACCGACGGCAAGCTCTCTTGGACGCAGGTGCGCCAGCTCGGACCGAGCCTCGCCATCTCGGTATCCAGCGCACTGCTCATCTGGGCTTGGGTCGCGATAGCGATGCTCCCGGGCAGCCCGGTGATGGGCCCGGCGCTGATCGGCGCATTTCATGTGGCGCTTGCCGCCTTCATGATCCGCGAGCGCATGGCCGTGCCGGCGGTGCTGACGATATCCATCGGCGCGCTCGTCTTGGGCTTCATGATCTATCTCGGCGCGCAGCGGCTCGCGCTCGACTGGACTCTCTACCCGGCGCTGTTGTCATGCGCCTTCCTCATCGTGCTGATGGCGCTTGCGGCGCATCCGCACCGGAGCGGCCGCGCGCTTGTCGCCGCATCCGGTTCGATCGGCGCCGCGTTGCTGACCGCGCTTGCTGCGTCATCGCGCCCCGAGTGGCACAGCATGCAGGCCTGGGCGCCATTGTTCGTGGGCGCCGCCCTGCTGTTCGCTGCAGGCGTCCGGCGCGAGGCGGACGCTGCCGACAAGGCCAAGGACCTCGCCCTCGATTTCTGGGGCGGCGGCGCCGCCGCTCTGGCGCTGATTGGCGTCGAGTCCGCATTGCCTGAGTCTTGGCGCACCGTTGGCCACGCAATCATCGCACTCGCGTTGACAGCGGGCCTCATCTGGCGCGGCTGGCGTATCCTGGGTTGGGCCGCGCTGACCGCAGGCGCGCTCGCCGTCAGTCACGCCTTGTCGCCCGCCTTGATCGGCGGCGCGCTCGCTGGACACCTGCCCCTCTGGCTAGGCCTTCTGATCTTGGCGCTCTCCGCGGCGGCGCTTTTCGGCGCCTCGGTCGCTTCCCGCCGCAACGCGCGCCACACCAACATCGGCGAAGCGCTAAGCGCGGCGGCTGTCATCATCGCGCTTCTCGGTGGCTTTGTGTTGTTGCGCTGGATCGCGGCCGGCGGCGCCGGCGTGGCGCTCGGCGCCTTCATGGAAACCGCGCTGCGCGCGCTTGCTCTGATGGCGGCTGGCCTCACGTTGCTGCCGCGCGCCCACGAAACACCAGGCCCGATCGGCGCATGGCGCGGACATGTGCTGCTTGGACTCGGCCTCCTCTACGCCTTGCTCGTGCCGGGGCTTGGCCTCAATCCCTGGTGGGGCGGCCCCGGTCGCGCCATCGGCGAGAACATACCGCTGTTCAACTCGCTTGCAGTCGCGTTCCTCGCGCCAGCCGCGCTCGCATTCGCCGCGGCGCGGCAGCTGTACGCGCGACAATTGCACTTCGCGCGCAGCTATGCCGCCGCAGGCGGGGCGTTGTTGTTGCTTTGGGCAGTGATGGAGCTGCGTCGCGCCTTCCATGGCGACGCCATGGCCGCGCCGATGATAGGCCTCTTCGAATCCGCCTGCTACGCGCTGCTGGTGCTGGCGTTCGGCTTGAGTTTCGCCATCGTCGCGCGCGTACGGGCCCAGCACAACGCCCAGCGGCCGCTGGCGCAAGACCTGATGCACGCGATGCGCGCGGTCAGCTGGGGCGCGCTCGGCTTCAGCGGATTGGTGCTTCTGCTCCTTCAACACCCGATCTGGGGCGCTCAAGACAGCGCCGCCAGCAACGCGCTCTCGACTCTGCTCGCCGTGCTCGCGCAATTCTTGGCGGCGCCGATGGCGCTGATGCTCGGGCGAGCGCTGTCGATGTCCAAGACTGCCGATCCGGCGCGGTTCGCGGCTGCGGCAACAGCCGCGACCTTGTTTTGGAGCGCCGGCCACGCCGCCATCCGCTGGCTGCACCACCGCGGCTACATGGACGACGGCGCGGCGCTGCTTGGCAACGAAGGACTCTGGCACGCCGTCTGGCCGCTTGCGCTCGTGATTGGCGCCGCGCAGCTGACGCGGCTGGCGCCCGGTCGCGATACCGTTCGCGCTTATCTTCACGACTTGCAGGCGATCTGGGCGGCCGCGGTTTGGCCGGCCCTCGGCTTCGCGGTGATCGGTTTCGCGCTGTTGTTCAGCCCGTGGTGGGGCGTCTGGCCGGCGCAGCTGACCAGCGTCGGCGCCGCGTTCATCGCGCTCTGCCTTTACGGACTTGCGGCAACGCTTAGCTTGGTTGCGCCGGATACGCCGCACGCCCGCTGGATGAAGCAATTGGCGCCGGCGGCCACGATCGCAAGCGCGATGCTGCTGGTTGCGATCGTTACCCTCGTCGCGCGCTGGCTCTATCATGGCGCCGAGACCAACAGCGCAGATGCCGGCGAGATCGAGCTTTGGACCTATTCAGCCATCTGGGCCACGTTCGGCGCCGGCGCGCTGGCGCTGGGCAGCGTGCGCGACGATCCGGTGTTGCGATGGATCGGCCTTGGCGCCTTCGCCGTGACGATCGTGAAGGTGTTCGCGGTCGACACGGCGGAATTGTCAGGCGTCGTGCGCGCGGCATCGTTCCTGGGGCTTGGCATCATCGCCGCCATCGCCACCTGGCAGGCGCGGCGCAATCAGCCGGCGCCCGGGCCCGGCGATCTGGTGCGCGTCAGGCCGAGCGCACGGCGCGAGCGCCGGCGGATACGGCGGCGCACGCCGCAATAGGTCAAGGCTGCGGCGTTTGCCGCAACACGCTGGCCATCTCGGCGTTGGCGCGGTCGAGCGAGGCGGCGAGCGCTTGGGCTTCCACCGGCGACGGCTGCCCCTGAGTGAACCGAACGCGTAACTGACCGTCAGCCGCCTCGAGAATGGCGACGCGTCCGGCATTGCGGATGAACAGCGGCACGCGGAGATCGCTAATCACGCGATGATCGTTGGCGCCGAGGAAGATTGAAGTGCGGTCGCACACGACCGCATGCACAGAACCCGGAGGCGCGGAAAAAGGCGGCGTTCCTCCCAGGATGCTGTAGCCTGGGATCGGAATGTAGGACACGCGCTCGGCGTCAGTGATTTGCAGCACGCCGCACGTCTCAATCGGCTGTTGAGCCATCGCTGGCGCCGCGGCGCAGGCGAGCGCCGCCGCAAGTGCGAAAGTCCGGATCATCCTGGCATTCCCTCCGGCCCCAAGGGGCCACGCGCGTCCCGCCGCCGTCTTATCCCGGCGGCAGGCTCACGCGCAACGCTGCGTGGCACAATTGGGGCGCGGGGCGGCCTACTTCTTGCCGCGCTCGCTCCAGAACACCGCAATCTTGTTGCCGTCGAGATCGCGGAAGTAGGCAAAATCGCCGAATGCGCCGCGCGGGCCCGGCTTGCCTTCGCACGTGGCGCCGAGCGAGATCGCCTTGTCGTAGATGCGCGCCACATCGGCTTGCGTATCGACATTGATGGCGAGCATCGTGCCGTTGCCGGGATGCGCCGGCTGTTCGTTGTAGGGGCGCGTCACCATGATCATCGGGCCGCTGCCCAGCCGGTACATCTGCCCGTGCGGCGTCGGGAACAGACGCTTGCCGCCGAGCTCGGCGGTCAACGCGTCATAGAATGAACAGGCGCGCTCGAATTCGTTCGAGCCGAGACAGACGTAACCAAGTTGGGCCATGGCGAGCACTCCGTTTCGCCGCCCGCGGGCGACTTTGTAACTCTGATGGTCCCAGCGGAAATGAGCGTCAAGCGGCGCCGTAGCGTCGGCTATTCCGCCGGCGCCTCGACGACCGGTTCTGGATGAGGCAAGCCCGCCATCCACTCCAGACCGGCGCCCATGTTCGGATCGCTCTCGGTGCGGCCGCCGACGATCTGTTCGTTCATGCCGTTCCAGATCGGCACGGCGTAAGGCTGGAACAGCCGCACGGCCAAATCCTGGTCGCACAAATTGCGCTTCACGCAGACCTCAACCGCATCGAAGAAATCGAGCGTCAGCCAGAGATCATGGCCGACAAATTCGGTTTGGGCATTGGCCGCGTCGAGAATGCGCTGGCGCGCCTGCAGGCGCTCTTCGCTGCTGAACATGTCGTAGAGCGCGAAGGTCTGGACGACGCGCGCGTCCTCCATCTTGGCGACTTCCTCGTTGTAGGTCTGCAGCCCCATATAGCCGCCGCCCGCCGCCGCCGCGATGCTGACCCATGTGCCCAGCACGCCCGACCACGCCGCCATATTCATTCGCTCAGACATGTTGCATCCCCCTGTTGCGGCCGGAGCATAGGGGCGCGTCTCATAGAGCTCAAGGCGGGCTTATTCTGAACATAGCGTCGCTCTTGACAATTTATGGTGAAACCGCCATATGAGCCAATGCCCGCGAGACCGCCGAAACCGGTCGTATGGATCGGCTCCGCCCTCAGGGATCTGCGCGCATTTCCCGACGTAGTGCGGGATACGATGGGTTTCGCCCTCTACTTGGCGCAGATCGGCGGCAAGCATGACGGCGCGAAGCCGCTGAAGGGATTTACCGGCGCGGGCGTGTTGGAAGTTGTCGAGGACCATGACGGCGACACCTATCGAGCGGTTTACACGGTGAGGTTCGCTAGCGCGGTCTATGTGCTGCACGCCTTTCAGAAAAAATCGAAGACCGGAGTCAAGACACCGAAGGCTGAGATCGACCGGGTGGAAAAGCGGCTCAAGGCAGCTGAAGAGCTGCACCGAAGGAGCAGGCCATGAGTAAAGTCAGTTCCAAACGAAACTCAGGCAATGTGTTCGCCGATCTGCGTGTCCCGGACGCGGAAACACATCTGCTCAAGGCGCAGCTTGTAGCGCGTCTGCAAAACGTCATTCGCACTAAGAAGATGACGCAGTCAGAAACCGCCGAGCTGATGGGCGTCAGCCAACCCGATGTTTCGCGTATTCTGCGCGGCCAGTTTCGCGACGTCTCAGCGGAGCGTCTTGTGCTCTTCCTCACGCGGCTGGGCTGCTCCGTCGATATCGTGGTCAAGCCGGCGAACAAACGCGCCTTCGCACCGATACGGCTGGAGGCCGAGGGTGTGTGAGCGAAACCGCCGGTGGCCTCCAGCACACGAATCCGTCGCTGTGCAATCATCCCCCGGCGTGCTAGACTGTTGTCATGTCCCACGACCGCATCTCCCGCGATCCGTCGATCCTGATGGGCAAACCTTGCATCAAGGGAACGCGCATCAGCGTGGAGACGGTCGTGCGCCGTCTCGCCGCCGGACTGTCCGCCGAGCAGATTGCGGCGGAATATCCCGAGCTGACCCGCGAAGACGTGCTGGCGGCGGCGGCTTATGCCGCGGATTTGCTTCGGCACGACGGCCTCGTCGCCGCGGAGTAAGCAATGCGTTTGTTCCTGGACGCAAGCATGTCGCCAGCTGTTGCCTCAGAATTGCGTGCACGGGGCTTCGATGCAGTCGATCAGCGCGACGTGCTCAAGGTAAGTGCAACCGACCTCGAAGTGATGTCGGAGGCTTGGCGCGAGCGCCGTATCGTGGTCGCGCGCGACTATGATATGGGCGAGCTTGTGTTGCGGGGATTTGCGGCGGCGGAGGGAGTCGTGATCGTCGCTTTCGACTTTGAGAATGCGGCGGCCGAAGCGAAGAGGCTCGCCGACGAACTTCTAGCGCTTGGCGAAAGAGCGAAGGCCCACGTGCACGTCATCGGACCGGGGGGAACCCGTTCGCGCCCGTACGATGCCGTTGCTTCGTAATTGGACCGCCGAAAGAGCAAACCTCTGCGATATCTCAAGGGGCGTCATGGTCCCTACTCATTGGCGCCAACGCGGGCGTTTATCGAGCGCATCAATACACCCGCTTCTTCGGCGGGATGTATTCGACTTCGTTGGTCATCGTGTTGGTGTGCACGGGGCGATAGTCGATGCGGGCTTGGCCGGTGGCCGTGTCGAGCCACGCCAAAGTGTGCTTCATCCAATGTTCGTCGTCGCGATCGGGAAAATCCTCACGCGCATGCGCGCCGCGGGACTCCGTGCGGTTCAGGCCGCCCGTGACCGTGACGATCGCCTGCCCCATCAGATTGTCGAACTCCAAGGTCTCGACCAGATCGGTGTTCCAAATCAGCGAGCGATCCGTCACCTTCACGTCCGGCGCCTCGCTCCAGATTTTGGCCATGCGCGCGACGCCCTCTTCCAGCACCGCACCGGTGCGATAAACGGCGCAGGTGTCCTGCATGGTGCGCTGCATCTTCTCGCGCAGCTTTGCGGTCGGCGTGGCCCCGTTGGCGTTGCGGAACTTGTCGAAGCGGGCGAGGTGCGCGTCGCCCGCGTTCGCCGGCAGCGACGCTTGCGAAGCGTTGGCTTTGAGCTTTTCGGCGCAACGCAGGCCCACGGCCCGCCCGAACACCACCAGATCGATCAGCGAATTCGAGCCCAGACGATTGGCGCCGTGCACCGAAACGCACGCCGCTTCGCCGACCGCCATCAGCCCCGGCACCACCTCGTCCGGATTGCCGTTCTTCTTGGTGACGACTTCGCCGTGATAGTTCGTCGGTATCCCGCCCATATTGTAATGCACCGTCGGCAGCACCGGGATCGGCTCGCGCGTGACATCGACGCCGGCGAAAACCTTGGCGCTCTCGGAAATGCCCGGCAGGCGCGCGTGCAGCACTTTCGGATCGAGATGATCCAGGTGCAGGAAGATGTGATCCTTGTTGGGGCCGACGCCGCGGCCTTCGCGGATTTCGAGCGTCATGGCGCGGCTGACCATGTCGCGCGGCGCCAGATCCTTCACAGTCGGCGCGTAGCGCTCCATGAAGCGTTCGCCGTTTGAGTTGGTGAGATAGCCGCCCTCGCCGCGCGCGCCTTCGGTGATCAGGCAGCCCGCCGGGAAAATGCCGGTGGGGTGGAATTGCACGAATTCCATGTCCTGCAACGGCAAGCCGGCGCGCAGCACCATGGCGTTGCCGTCGCCTGTGCAAGTGTGAGCGCTTGTGCAGGAGAGATAGGCGCGCCCGTACCCGCCGGTCGCCAGCACCACGGTTTGCGCGCGGAAGCGGTGCAGCGTGCCATCGTCCAGCTTCCAAGCCGTGACGCCGCGGCATGCGCCGTCGTCGTCCATGATCAGATCGAGCGCGAAATACTCGATGAAGAAATCGACGCTATGCCGCAGCGACTGGCCGTACATGGTGTGGAGCATGGCGTGACCGGTGCGATCGGCGGCGGCGCAGGTGCGCTGGATCGGCGCCTCGCCGAAATTCTTGGTCATGCCGCCGAAGGCGCGCTGATAGATTTTGCCTTCGTCGGTGCGAGAGAACGGCACGCCCCAATGCTCAAGCTCGTACACCGCCGCCGGCGCGTTGCGGGTGAGATATTCGATCGCGTCCTGATCGCCCAGCCAGTCCGATCCCTTGACGGTGTCGAACATGTGCCACTGCCACTTGTCCTCGCCCATATTGCCGAGCGCAGCCGAAATGCCGCCTTGCGCCGCCACCGTGTGCGAGCGCGTCGGGAACACTTTGGTGACGCACGCGGTTTTCAATCCCGCTTGCGCCGCGCCCAAAGCCGCGCGCAATCCCGATCCGCCGGCGCCGACGACAACGACGTCGAAGGTATGATCGATCCAAGTGTAAGCGGCCAAAAGTCAGACTCCGAAATTCACGAGCAGCACGGCGAAAATAGCGCCGGCGGCGAGCAAGAGCGGCACGGCGGCGTTCAGAAACAGCAGCGCCACCTTGGTGAAGGGCTTGGCGATGTAATCGAGGATCACTTCCTGCATGCCGAGCGACATGTGGTAGAGCCCGATCGCCACCAGCAGGATGACGCCCAGCGCGTTCGCCGGATGAGAGATGAAATCGATGGCGGCCAGATAGCTCGCATCGCGGATCGAAAGCGCCGCGGCAATGGCGAACCATGGCGCCAGCAGCGCCAGCGCGATCGAGGTCACGCGCATGGCGATGAAGTGGCCGGTGCCTTCGCCTGAGGCGCCGTGATGGCGGACCCGACCGAGCGGCGTGCGCATACTGCGTCCGGACTTGCTCACCCTAGCCTCCGAAGGTCAGCAGCGCCCACAAGCCGATGGGCGCCAGAATGGCGAAGAAAATGGCGAACCAGGCGCTGGTCTCCGCGTCGGCGGGCGCGAGCCCGGCGCCGGTGTCGAACACCAGATGGCGAATGCCGTTGGCCAGATGATAGGCGAGCGCCGCGACAATGAGATAGAGCGCGGCTTGCCCGTACCAGGACGACAGCACGGCATCGAAAATCGCATACGTCTCCGGACCCGCCGCCGCCGCCATCAGCCAGAGCGCGACGCCGATGGCCGCGCCATAGAGCCCCACGCCCGTCACCCGATGCAGGATCGAACTCGCCATCGTCGCGTGCCAGCGCCAGACGCTAAGATGCGGGGCGATGGGCTTTTCATCCGGGCGGGTTGCGCCGGCCATGCGGGGCCTCTTGTCTTTGATATGGTGCGGAATCTGCGGCGGGACCATAGGCTGGGAGGCGCCCAAGTCAATGAATCGAATTGCCGCGATAACGTGCTAAGGGGGCGCGGCGGAAGGAGCTTGCGGAATGACGGTGACCATCGATTTCAACCAGATCGCCCGGGTCGGCAAGCTCATTGCGCTCTTGGGTTTCTTTCTGCCGTGGGTGACGGTTTCGTGCTCCAGCACCGAAATCCTCAACGCCACCGGCTGGCAATTGATGACCGGCGATCCGCAACCCGCCGGACCGCTCGAAGGCATGTCGGAGCAACGCCAGGCCGAGGATGCCGAACCCGCCGTCATCGTCATCGCGGCGTTCGCCGTCATTCTGATCGGGCTCGTGTGCAGCCTGTTCACGCGCACGCAGGCCGCAGCCATCACCATGCTGGTCACATCCGTGCTCGGCATCGGCGTTTCGTATTATGGCGTCGAGAACATGCGCACCGAACTGCGGCGCGAGATTTCGGAAAGCCAAGGCGGCCAAGGCGGCGCCGCTCAAGACAATCCCTTCTTCAGCGCCGAACAGCAGCGCGACTTGTCGCAAGCCATGGCCTCGAACATCACGCTCAAGGAAGAAGAAGGCTATGTCGTCACCCTTGGCGGGCTGGCGTTGGCGGCTTTGTTCTCGCTGCTGACGCTGTTCGGGAGAGGGAAGGTGGAGGAAGCGCCGTAAGTATGGACCGCCGGCGCCCTCGCCGGCATGCACTGAAGCGAACACGCGCCCGCGCTTGTCGGTAGCGGCGGCGCCGTACCGGCGGGGGCGCCGGCGGTCCATATTACCGCTTCGGGATCGCCGCCCAATAGTCGAAATCGAGCACCACAGCAGGATCGTATTCGCCCGCGTCGCTCTTGAACGGAAACGCCGCAGCGTTCTGGTTCTTCACCGCCACCAAGCGCAAGCGCAGCGCGCCGGCCGCGCCCAGATCTTCCTTCGCCAGCACTTCTGACCACGCATAGAGCGTGTCGCCCGCAAACAGCGGATTGACGTGGCGCCCGCCATTGACGCCCAACATCAATTGCGCGTTGGCGAGGCCGTTGAACGACAGCGCGCGCGCCAGCGAGATGGCGACGCCGCCATAGATGAGCCGCTTGCCGAAGCGTGACTCTTTCTGCGCCAGCGCGTCGAAATGCACTTTCGCCGTGTTCTGGTAGAGCCGCGTCGCGAGCTGATGCTCGGCCTCTTCCACGGTCATGCCGTCGACGTGATCGATCTTCTCGCCAATCTCGTAATCCTCGAACGCATGCGGCGAACCGGCCAGCGCGAAATCGTAGTTCGAGAAATCCAAGCCCGGCGGCAGCATCAGCTCGCTCGCAGGCACGACGTTCTTCGGCGTCACCGGCGGCGAATCGGTTGTCGCCGCGTTGGCGTCGCGCTTGTTGACCATCACCCAGCGCACATAACTGAGCACAGGTTCGTCATCTTGATTGAAGCCGGTGGTGCGCACGGTGACCACGCCGGTCTTGCCGTTGGAATTGGCTTTGAGGCCCAGCACTTCGGACGCGGCCGAGAGCGTGTCGCCCGGATAGACCGGCGCCAGGAAGCGCCCCTCCGCGTATCCCAGATTAGCCACCGCATTCAGCGAAATGTCCGGCACCGTCTTGCCGAACACGGTGTGGAACACCAGTAGCGGATCGATCGGCGCGCCGGGCAGCCCGCAATCCTGCGCGAAACTATCGGCGCTGAACAAAGCATGGCGCGCGCCGGTGAGCGCAATGTTCAGCGCCGCATCGGCTTCCGAGAGCGTCCGCGGCGTCGCATGCGCGATCCGTTGGCCGGGCGCGAAATCCTCGAAGAAATTGCCGGGATTGGATTTGGTCATGGCGAAATCAAACTCGCTCAACACGCACTTCAAGCGCCACGTTCTCGGCTTCCTGCAGGCATGCGATCACCGCAAGCAAGTTGGCGGCCTGCGGATTTCCGCTGGCGCTGAACATGCGCATCAAACTCTTGGCCGGAATGGCGCAGCGCTCCGCTAGCGGCTCGAAGCCGATCGTCGCGTTGATGTAGTCACGGAGCAGCGCTTTTCCGGCGTCGAGATCGCCTTGGAGCAGTACCTCAACGCCTTCCGATAGCAGCGCCGCGCGAAACGCGCGATCGCGCTTGGCGCGCGCCTGCACTGTTTCCTTGAAAGAGCGCGTCAGCGCCATGTCACGATCCTCGCTTGCGTTTCTTGTAATCCGACCACCGCGCTTTCGCTGCCTCGATGTCCTTCTCCTGACGCCGCTTGGTCCCACCAGCGAGCAGAATGACTAATCGTTCGCCATCGCGGGCAAAATAGATTCGATATCCAGGTCCCGTGTCGATCCGATACTCCATGACTGCGGTGCCCACGCCCTTCACACTGGAGGTGTTGCCCCGCTCCAATCGGCCAAGCGCGACGGTGACGCGCGCGGCCGACTGGGCGTCAAGCTGATTGAACCAGGCCGCAAACGGCGAAGCGCCGTCGGAGTCCAAATATTCAACCAGCTCAAACATATAGTGCCATATATGTTACCACACAAGAGGCTAGCTGCCTATCGCCTCCGCCACCGCCACCACGCGGCGCGCCTCTTCCAGGTGCAGCAATTCCGTCATCCGCCCGTCGACCTTGATCACGCCCTTGCCGGCGTTTTCCGGCAGCGCGAAGGCGTCGATCACGGCGCGGGCGCGCGCGACTTCATCGGCGGTTGGCGCGAACACCGCGTTGCACACATCGATTTGGGTGGGATGGATGAGCGTCTTGCCGTCGAAGCCGAACTCCAGCCCCTGGCGGCACTCGGCTTCGAAGCCGGCGCTATTGGCGATGTCGTTGTAAACGCCATCGATGGCCGTGATGCCCGCGGCCCGCGCCGCCGTCACCGCGAGCGACATCGGCGCAACGAAGGCGGCGCGGTGAGCGCCGGGACGCGCACGCGTCTCCTTGGCGAGATCGTTCAACCCCATGACGAACGCCGAGAGCCGCGTGCCCGCCGCGGCAGCGGCGATCTCCGCCAGGTTCAGAATTGCGCGCGGCGTTTCAATCATCACCCAGAGCGAAGCGTCGGCTGAGAATCCCGCCGCGCTCATCGCCTCATCGAGCGCCCTCAGCTGCGCCGCCGTCTCCACTTTCGGCGCCAGAACTCCATCGGGCCGCGCGGCGCCGGCCGCGGCAATGTCGTCGCCCCCCCACGGCGTGGTCAGCGCGTTGACGCGCACGATCACTTCCCGCTTGCCATAACCGCCGGCCTTCACCGCCGCCGCGACGGCTTCGCGCGCCGCGACCTTGGCCTCGGGCGCGACCGAATCCTCCAGATCGAAGATCAGCACGTCGGCGGCGAGCGACTTGGCTTTTTCCAATGCCTTGGCGTTGGCGCCGGGCATATAGAGGCAGGAACGGCGCGGTCTGGCTGTCATCTCTTGCTCGGGGACGCGACGCAGGCGAACATCGCCAGCAGAGGTTTTCTAGCCGCGTGAAGACGATTCTGTCGATCCAGAGCCAGGTTGTGGGCGCCCGCGTCGGCAATTCGGTCGCGGCGTTCGCGATGGAACGGCTCGGCGTGCGCGTGCTGCAGGCGCCGACGACCTTGCTGGGCCGCCGCCCCGACCATGGTCCGCCCGGCGGCGGGCCGATCCCCGCCGAGACGCTGGCGGCGCTGCTCGACGCCTTGGCCGCCGACGGGCTCTTCCCCGAGATTGACGCGGTGCTTACCGGCTATTTGGGCAGCCCAGAGCACGTCGCGGTCATTCTCGATGCGGTGGAGCGCATCAAGCGCGCGAATCCGAAGACGATCTTCGTTTGCGATCCGGTGCTGGGCGACGAAGGCAAATTGTTCGTCAGCGACGCCATCGCCGACGCCGTGCTCAACGGCCTCTCGCCGCACGCCGACTGGCTGACGCCGAACACGTTCGAGCTTGGCCTGATGACCGGCCGCGCCATCGACGGCCTCACCGCCGCGCGCGACGCCGCCAAGCGCATCGGCAAACCGGTATTGTGCTCGTCGATCCGCACGGCTTTAGGCCTGGGCAATCTGCTCTCACAGCCAACCGGCGATTGGTTCTGCGAAACGGCGCGGCTCCCGCGCGCGCCCAAGGGAACCGGCGATCTGCTGACCGCGCTGTTCGTGGGCCGGCGCGTGCGCGGCGATGCGCCGGCGATCGCGCTCGAAGGCGCGACCGGCGCGGTCTACGACGTGATCGTACGTTCGGTGGCGGCAGAGAGCGAGGACTTGCTCTTGCCGGAGGCGCAGGGAGTGCTGGACGAACCCGTCACCTGGCCGCGCGCACGGCATTTGGAGTTGGCGTGATGACAGGTTGGCTCACAATCCCCCTCCACGCGAGGGGAGGGGCAAAGGGATACCGCGTTTCCAAGTGGGAGCGCGGGCCCCCCGGCCCGCACCGCGTCAGCGTTTGCAAAGACATGGTGATGCGCGCCAGGCGGCGCGCGCTCCAACTCGGGGACGCTGGAGTCTCATCCCACCCCCTGCCCCCTCCTGGGAGGGGGAGCGGTCCGTTCGCGCGATGTCAGTCCCATGTCTGAAGGCTTCGTCGCCCCCGGCTTCGAGCGCGTGCGCGACGCGTTCGAGCAGCAACTCGAAGACGAGCTCGGCGCCGGCTTCGCGGCAATCCGCGACGGCGAAATCGTCGTCAACCTGTGGGGCGGCTGGGCCAATCGCGAACAGACGCGGCCTTGGGCTGAAGACACCATCGTTCCCGTCTACTCGACCACCAAGGGCGTCAGCGCCTTGGTGATGGCGCTGCTCGTCGACCGCGGCGTGCTCGATTACGACGCGCCGACCGCTTCGATATGGCCGGCGTTCGGCGCGCATGGCAAAGACAAGGTCACGCTTGCGCAAACGCTTGCGCATCAAGCCGGCGTGCCCGGCTTCTTGAACCCAATCGATCCTGACCTCTGGCTCGATCCGCCTGCCTGCGCGGAAGCGATCGCCGCACTGGCGCCCATGTGGCCGCCTGGCTCGGCGAGCGGCTACCATCCAATGACCTGGGGCTACATCGTCGGCGAAATCGCACGCCGCGCCGCGGATCGTTCGCTTGGAACGATTTTGCGCGAAGACATCTGCGCTCCGCTCGGCATCGACTTTCAGATCGGCACGCCGGAATCCGATCACGCGCGCGTCGCGGAGATGAGAAAACCTTCGCGCGGCGGCGATTTCGGCGAGATCACGCCGCCGCGCAAGGCCGCCTTCTTCACTAAATGGGCCGCGCCCGTGCGCGGTTCGACGCAATGGCGCAGCATCGAAATTCCCTCCACCAACGGCCATGGCACGGCGCTCGGCGTGGCGCGGCTCTATGAGGCGTACGCAACCGGCGGGCTCATCAACGGCGTGCGCGTGCTGTCGCAAGAGGCGTTCGACGCCCTCGCCAAGCGCCGCTGGCTCGGCGACGATCTAGTGCTGCCGTTCCGCATCGATTGGCGCACCGGCGCGATCGGCAATTCCAACAGCTTCTACGGACCGAACCCGGAAGCGCTCGGCCATTCCGGCATGGGCGGCAGCGCCGGCTTCGGCGATCCCGTGGCCGGCGTCTCCGTGGGCTACGTCATGAACAGACAATCGCATCACATCATGGGCAATCCGCGTTCGTTCAAGCTGATCGACGCGCTCTATTCATGCCTGTGAAGCGCATCGTTTTCGAGTGGGCGGCGGCGCTCTTCGCCATCGCCATGCTGACCTACATGCTGTCGCGCATCACCGGCGCCGAGAACATGACGCTGCCGAGCGGCCAGCCGTTCTTCGGCGACTTCATGGCGTTCTGGAGCGCCGGCCGCGCCGCGCTCGACGGCCATGTCGCGCAAGTTCACGAGCGCGCCCTGCTCTGGCAATACCAGCAGGCGATCGCGCCGGACGTGCGCTTCTACGCGCCGTGGAACTCGCCGCCGACGTTTCTGCTGATCGTCAGCCTCTTGGCGCTGCTGCCGTATCCGGTGGCGGCGATCGTGTTTTTGGTCGGCACGGCATTGTTCTTCGGCGCGGTCATTCGCCGCTTCCTGCCAGACGGGCGGGCGATGCTGTTTCCCGCGACCGCGCCGGCCATCCTCTATCATGTCGGCACGGTGCAGGCGGGCATGCTGATCGGCGGCGTCGCCGGTCTCGCACTGCATTGGCTCGACAAGCGCCCGCGCGCGGCCGGCGCGCTGGTGGCGCTGCTGGCGATCAAGCCTCACCTCGCGATTCTATGGCCAATGTTTCTGGCGCTGTCGGGCCGATGGGGCGCTTTCTGGTCTGCGGCAATCGCAACGGCGGCCTTCGTTACGCTCGCCGGCATCGTGTTCGGGCCGGATGCTTATGTCCGCTGGTTCGACAGCCTGGCGAACTCGCAGCGTTTGGTCAGCGCGCAACTCATCACCACGCCCGCTTATGCGTCGCTCTACGCCAACCTCCTCGGGCTTGGCGTATCCAACGTCATGGCACTGACTCTGCACGCCTTGAGCGCCGCCGCGGCTGTCGCCATCGCCTGCTTCCTGTTTCGCGGCGGCGATCGTTCCATAGCCGGCGCTGCGCTCTGCGCGGCGACTTTGCTGGTCTCGCCCTACCTCTTCTTCTACGACTTCGTCTTGCTGCTGATCGGCGCGGCTCTGCTTGGCATCCCGCGCACACGCTTGGAGCTGGCGGCGGCAATCGCGGCTTGGGGCGCGGGGCTGACCGTAGCGATAGGCGAGTTCATCGCGCTGCCGCTTTGCCCGCTGGCGGCGTGGCTTGTGCTCGCCGCCGCGTTCATGCGCGCAAGAAGCGCGGCTTCTCGCCCGGCGCCAGCACTGCAGCCGTAAGCGGGCCGCCGAAGCAAGCGCCGGTGTCGACATTGATGCGGCGCGGATTGACGTGCGGCTCGAAATTCGACGTCGGCGTGTGGCCGTGCACCACCACCAAACCATCCAATTCCGGCCGCTTCGGCCAGCGGCCTGGATCGAAGAATTTCGGCGAACGCGTCCACATCCGCACCTCGTCCGAGCAATGAGGAAACTTCTGCGGATCGATGCCGCCATGCACGAACACCAGGCCGCGCGCCTGGTCATGGATCGTCACCGGCAAGGCGCGCAGCCAATGGAGATGCGCGCGATCGATGGCGTCGCGAAAATCATCCTTGTAGCCGTTCACGCGCGCGTAAGAGAGAATGGTCTCGTCGCCGCCGTTCTCGGCCCAGAAATAGACGCCGATCGACTCCGTCTTGTCGAAGGCATGAAGCATCAGCTCTTCGTGGTTGCCCCTGATCGCCAGCGCTTCGCCGCTCGCGGTCGCGGCCATTGCCCGCTCGACGACGGCGCGGCTGTCCGGCCCGCGATCGACGAGATCGCCCAGGAACACGATGCGATGCGCCGCCGCCAAGCGGCGCGCATCTTCGCGAATGTACTCCAGCAGCCGGTCGAGCTTGCCGATCTCGCCGTGCACATCGCCGATCGCGTAATAGGTCAGGTCACTCATGTGTCTTGGCGCGGCGCAGAGCATCCCACGCGAACAGCGCCAAGCCCAGCCAAATCATCATGAAACTCGCCGCTCTGAGCGGCGTGAACGGTTCGCCGAACGCCAAACCGGTCATGAATTGCAGGGTCGGCGCGATGAATTGCAGCAGGCCGATGGTGACGAAGCTCACCCGCCGGGCCCCGAACGCAAACGCCACCAGCGGCAGCGCCGTCGCCGGCCCGGAGAGCGCCAGCAGCAGCGTGCGGTCCCAGTCGCCGCCGAACGACAGCGGCGCCGCCTGCGCCGCCCACCACAACAGAGCCAAAGCCAATGGCATCAGTGCGATCGTTTCGATCAGCAATCCCACCGCGGCCGGCACCGGCGCGCGCTTGCGGATGACGGCGTAGGCCGACCAGGTTGCGCAGAGCGCGAGCGCCATCCAGGGCGGCGCGCCGAGCGCGAAGCCCTGCACGACAATGCCGACGCCGGCGAACGCCAGAGCCGCAACCTGCGCGCGGCTGATGCGCTCTCTGAAGAAGACAACGCCGACAGCGACTGCGACGAGCGGCGCCAGAAAATACGCCAACGCCGACTCGATCACACGCTCGGTCAGCACCAGCCAGACATAAAGCCCCCAGTTCACGAAGATGAAGCAGGCCGAAAGCGCCAGCGTCGCCAACATGCGCGGCCTCAGCGCGGCGCCGATCTCGCGCAGGCCGACGCGCCAGCCGCTCATCAACAGGATGGCGACGACCGCCGCGGGCGCGCTCCAGAGAATGCGCTGACCCAACACCTCGCGCACGTCGGCAAAGCGCAAGAAGCTCAAAAAGAGCGGAAAGAAACCCCAGAACAGATAGGCGAACATCGCCGAGAGGAAGCCGCTGCGGCGGTCGGCGTCGCTCGGCTGCACCGGCATTGCAGCGCCGCTCATGATGACGAGGTTCCGTAGGGCGATGGATTTTTGATCTCCATCATCCGTTGCGGGGCGCTGAGCGGCGAAAAGCCGAGCGGCGCGTAGACGCCATGCGCATCTTTGGTCGCGAGCAACCAGCGGCGGAGGCCTTGCAGTTCGGGATGCGCCTGCAGCGTCTTGACCAAAGCGCGTCCGGCGCCGCGGCCCTGCTTGCCCGGCGCCACAATGACATCGCACAACCATGCAAACGTCGCCTTATCGGTAACGACGCGGGCGAAGCCGATCAGTTTGCCGCTATCGTCGCGGGCAGTCGCGCACATCGAATTGGCGCATGCGCGCGCCACCACGTCGCGCGGAATGCCGGGCGACCAATAGGTCTCGCGCAACATCGTGTGAATCGTGTCGATGTCCGTTTCCGACGGCTGTTCGATGGCGATGACTGGCATACGTCCCCTGGCCTGCGTAGATAGGCGCGCGCTCGTTCTTTCGCCACGCTTCAGCGATGAACCGCCCTACACATTTTATAACAGCGGATGTCAGCCGCGGTCACCCGCACCAAAAGAGCGCGGGTCTTCAGACCCGCATGTTGTCCGACGAGAACGCGAAGGCGGGTCTGAAGACCCGCGCTCCTGTTAGCATCACGCCGCCCTTAGCCGCTTGAACAAACCCTTGTTCAGCATCAGCTCGGCGATCTGCACCGCGTTCAATGCCGCGCCTTTGCGCAGATTGTCGCTCACCACCCACAGCGAAAGCCCGTGCTCGACCGTCTTGTCCTCGCGGATGCGCGACACGAACGTCGCGAACTCGCCGACGCAATCGAGCGGCGTCGCATAACCGCCGTCCTCGTGCTTGTCGATCACCATCAGCCCAGGCGCTTCGCGCAAGATTTCGCGCGCCTCCTTCGCGCTCAGCTCGTTTTCGAACTCGATGTTCACCGCTTCCGAATGGCCGACGAACACGGGCACCCGCACCGAAGTGGCGGTGAGCTTGATCTTCGGATCGAGGATCTTCTTGGTCTCGACCTCGATCTTCCACTCTTCGGTGGTGTAGCCGTCATCCATGAAGTCGCCGCCATGGGGGATGACGTTGAAGGCGATCTGCTTCGGAAACTCCTCGCAGACGATCTCGTCGCCGACATAGAGCTTCTTGGTCTGGTTCCAGAGCTCGTCCATGGCGTCCTTGCCGGCGCCGGAGACGGATTGATAGGTCGCCACCACCACGCGCTTGATCTTGGCCCGGTCGTGCAGCGGCTTCAGCGCCACCACCAATTGCGCGGTCGAGCAATTCGGATTGGCGATGATGTTGAGCTTGTCATAGCCCGCGACCGCGTCGGGGTTCACTTCCGGCACGATCAGCGGCACGCGCTGATCCATGCGCCAGGCGCTCGAATTGTCGATCACCACGGCGCCGGTGGCGCCGATCTTCGGCGACCATTCCTTCGACACCGCCCCGCCAGCGCTCATGAGCACCAGATCAACGCCGGAGAAATCGAAATTCTCCAGGTCTTTGCACTTCAGCGTCTTGTCGCCATAGCTGACCTCGACGCCGATCGACCGGCGGGAGGCGAGCGCAATCACCTCGTCGGCCGGAAACAGGCGCTCTTCCAGAATGGCCAGCATTTCCCGGCCGACGTTCCCGGTGGCGCCGACGACGGCTACGCGCAATCCCATGACAATCCGCTCCTCTTGGCTGTCCTAAGCGCATCCGGCGTCTTTTCCAAGGCGGCGCGGGCGCGCTAAACTATCGCCATCGGGGGAGCACATGTCTGACGCGCACACCAGCCTCGAAGTCTACAAACTCTTGGTGGAGGAGGCCCGCGAGGCGCGCAGAGCTCGCCGCGAGCTTTCCAACATTTTCCTCACCCTCAACCTCGCCGGCGTCGGCGGCCTGGGCCTACTCGCCCGCGAGCAGAGCGATCTCAATCCGGCGCTTTTCGCCTGGTGCGCGCTGGCGCTGGTGCTGACCTGCATCGTCTGGCGCACCAGCAACGCCTATTACAACAAGGCGCTGAAGACGAAGTACGTGATCATCTCCCGCTACGAACAGGACCTCGGCCACGCCCCGCTCACGGAAGAATATCAGGCCATGGGCGGCGCCAAGATCATGCGCGCGTTCACGCTCGAGCGCGCCATGCCGTACCTGTTCGTGCTCGGCTATCTCGTGTTCTTCGTTGTGCAGGCAGGCGATGTCGACGCGATCGCCGCCGCGGTCACGGATCTCTTGCGGCGGATTGGCGTGAATTAGCGCCTGGCCAGCATGAGCCGCATCAGCGGCCGGTTGTCCTTGCGGCGCGCCACTTCCTTGAAGCCAGCGCGCTCGAACACGCTCATTCGCCCGACATAGAGCGAAATCGGATCGGAACGCCCTTGGACGTCCATTGGGCAGGCTTCGAGCACGCGCGCGCCATGCTCTTTGGCAAAGGCCGCGCCAGCCTTCAGCAGCGCGCTGCTCACGCCCTGGCGGCGATGACCAGGCTTCACGAAAAAACACGTCGCCGCCCAGATGCGCTCGTCCGCGGCGTCGCCTTCCTTCAGCGGCGCGGACACGCGTCGCGGCATATTCCATTGCGGCGCGTCGGCGCGCGGGCCGATCTGCAGCCAGCCGATCGCCTCTTCGCCCGCCAAGGCGACGACGCCCGGCGGCGGCCCTCGCTTCACGCGCTGCTTGAACTTGCGCTTCGCCGCATCGCCGCGGGCGGCCTGAAATTCCTTGTTCGGCAGGCGCCAGTACATGCACCAGCAGCCCATGCAGGCGCCGTTCTTGCCGAACAGGTGCTCGAAGGCCGGCCAGTTTGCCGGCGTCAGCGGTTCCACGCGATCGATCACGAGCGCATTCTACCCTCCTCGCCCTCGATGGGCGAGGTGTCAGCGCGCGCAAGCGCGATGACGGAGTGGGTGGCGGCGCAAATTTCTCCTGCAAGGCCCACGCCATCACCCACTCCGGCGCTTCGCGCCACCTCGCCCATCAAGGGCGAGGACTTGCGCGACAGCCTCACGCCGCAGCCTGCACGCGCTGCGCGTAGCGCATGCGCTTGCAGGCGACGCTTTCGCCGCGGCCGAGCGAGAACATCGGCTTGGTCTCGCCGGTATAGGCAAAGCCGGCCTTGCTCAGCACCCGACCCGACGCCGGATTGTCGGCGAAGTGGCCGGCCTCCAGCGCGCCGAGCTTGCCGGCTTCGGCGACGAAGGCGCGCGCCGCTTCGGTGGCGAAACCCTGCCCCCAATAGGGGCGGCCGAACCAATAGCCGACCTCGAAGCTCTCGCCGTCGCGCCGATGCGCGCCGATGCAGCCGATCAGCCCCTCGCCGGGCAGATCGACGCCAAAGACGAAGTCGCGCCCGAGCGGCGCGCGCGCTTGCGTGATCATGATCCAGCCTTCGGCTGCCGACGGCAGATAGGGGAGCGGCGTCATCGCCAGATTCCGCCCGACGCCCGGATCGTCGAGAAACGTCGCCATGCGCTGCGCATCCGAGATGCGCAGGCGCCGCAGCTTCAGTCTCTTGGTTCCGATCTCGATCACGTCACGCATAGGCCGAGCTCCTGCTCGTGTTCTGCGTGGGGCAAAGAAAATGGGGCGCCTTGATCCGGGCGCCCCACGCTATTTCGGGAACCGGATCGCCCTTGAGAGGCGATCCGGGAAACTCTTCCGCTCTCGCCTATTCCGCCGCGACTGCAATCGGCGCGATGGATACATACGTGCGGCCATCGCGCTTGGTCGCGAACTGCACTTGCCCCTGACAAAGGGCAAAGAGCGTGTGATCGCGGCCGACGCCGACGTTCACGCCCGGATGGAATTTGGTGCCGCGCTGGCGCACGAGAATCTCGCCGCCATTGACGGCCTGGCCGCCAAAGCGCTTGACGCCGAGGCGCTGGCCCGGGCTGTCGCGTCCGTTGCGGGAGCTGCCGCCTGCTTTCTTGTGAGCCATGTGTCGTGCCTCTATTCCCTAGCCGATGGCCGTGATCTTGACCGTCGTTTCGCTCTGACGATGGCCGGCCTTGCGGCGATACGTGTTGCGGCGGCGCTTCTTGAACACCGTCACCTTTTCACCCTTGGCGGTTTCGACCAGTTCGCCGCTGACCTTGCCGGCGTCCTTGCCGACCTTCACGGCCTTGCCGTCGCTCGACATCAGGGCCTCGAAGGCGATCTTGTCGCCCGGCTTGCCGGCGAGCTTCTCGACCGTGACCGTATCGCCCTTGGCGACCCGGTATTGCTTTCCGCCCGTTTTGATGACCGCGAACATCGTACCCGCCAAAAAATTCGTGCGCCCGGACGAAGGCTCGCCCGGGCGGGGAGCGGGGATATAGAGCGGCCGGGCCCACGGGGTCAACCGGGGTCGGGGTGGATTTTGGGGGTGGCCTCCCCTCGCCCGCGAAGCGGGAGAGGGGCCGGGGGTG
>LWDN01000098.1 GCA_002083515.1 Proteobacteria bacterium HN_bin10 | reverse complement strand
GCAGCGTTCGCATCGGCACATGTTTGATGATCATGTGCCTGGGTCCTTTTCTGTCCTTGTGCCTGTACTCGTCATGGGCTCGGCCTGTGGGCGAAGAACCCTGCTCATCAGATTCAGCATGTGATCTTGCATGCGGTCGATCTTCTTCAACATCTCGCGGATGGTCCGGGCATCGATCCCCGGGGCGGGCTTTCCGTTCGAGAGCCAGAGCTTCAGCAGTCCGCCGAGCCGGCCAAGATCGCCATTGATCTTCACCAATTCCTCCACCTGGTGGTGGTCCACGATGCTGCGGATGGGATAGCCCATGCCGACACGCAAGAGATAGGACGACTTGCTTAATCCGGTCGACTGGGCTTGCTGCTCGATGCTCTCCCGCTCGTCAGGGAAACAATAGACTTTGATCGGTTGGTAGTCTTTGCGATTCTTGGGTACTCGTGCGTTCATCCATCTCCTCCGCAGGATAGGCCCCCCGTTGAGCGCGCAGGCGCGAAGAAGGGAACTGTGAAGGGTGGCCTACCAGTGGCACTGGTGGGCCCCCTTCACCTATCCTGCCCTGCCTACTCTCGTTCTTTATTCGTATAGCAACATTGAGCATTGTACTGCAAGCGTTGATTCTGGTATTGCTGGACTCCATTCTAGTGGACACCGTGGTTTTACAGCGTTGTTTGGACGTTGTTGGCTCGTGTAGGTGGTCATTGTCCCGAGGGAGGCAGGCAGCACGAATAGAACACAGTCTGTCGGCGCGGATTGCGGCGCACGTCAGACAGCACCCGGGGTCCCCCCGTGAACGCAATCGCGCCGTCTTTCTCGCGTTGCTCCCAGAGATTCGCCAGGCCTTGGACGAGGGCTGGTCCGTGATCACGATTTGGCGGACACTGCACGCGGAACAGAAGGTGACCTTCAGCTATCAGGCCTTTCGTCTGTACGTGAAGAAGTTAATCCTGGCGCCCGCGAGAGGGACACCCAGCACCCCGTCCCTTCCGCGCGAGCCGGTCCCCACGAAAGGGACCACGGGCTTTACGTTTAATCCCGTTCCCAACAAGGAGGAACTCATCTAATGGCATCCATTCATCTAATCTTGCAAGGCAAAGGCGGTGTCGGCAAATCCATGATTGCGGCGTTCATCGCCCAGTACAAATTGGGCAAAGGCAAACTCCCGCTCTGTCTCGATACCGATCCGGTCAATGCGTCGTTTGAGGCCTACAAGAGCTTGAAGGTGTCCCGGCTGAGCATTCTGCAGCACGAGGAGATCGATCCGCGCCGGTTTGATCAGTTGATCGAACAGATCGCGAAATCGAAAACCGATGTGATTATTGATAATGGCGCGAGTTCCTTCGTGCCGCTCTCGGCCTATGTGCTGTCGAATCACGTGCCGACCTTGCTGCGCGACATGGGCCATCAGCTCATTGTGCATACGGTGGTCACCGGTGGACAAGCCTTGCTCGACACGCTCACCGGGATGACGCAGCTCATCCGTCAGTTCCCGGCTGAGGTCCCCTTCGTCGTCTGGTTGAATCCATACTGGGGGCCGATCGAGTTGGAGGGAAAATCCTTTGAACAGATGAAGGCCTATCGGGAGCACAAAGATCGGATCTCGGCCATCATCCCGCTCCCGGATTTGAAAAAGGAAACGTTTGGGCGCGATCTCAGCGACATGCTCCAAGCCCATCTGACCTTTGATGAGGCCATCGCCTCCCCCTCGCTCACGATCATGGCGCGGCAACGGTTGTCGATCATCAAGAAGCAGCTCTTTGAACAGTTCTCTGCCGTGCCGGTGTTGTGATGGACGAGGATCCCACCGATGACTTGCTCAAGGAAATTGCCTCGAAACATGGCGTGGCGTTGGACCGAGCGGACCCGATTTTGATGGTGCAGACGATGCATGCTCGGTTGTTGGCTGAGAGCCGGTCCGCGCAACAGGCGATGCTCGAGGACTATCGCACCACGCTCAACGCCCTGTTGGACCGATGGGGCGTCGAGACCAAAGCCAAAGCGGAGCGGATCGTCATAGCGTCGCTGACCGCCAGCACGGAGACCATGAAGGCGGAGATGGCGACCCACACCACGGACGTGGCCCGCGCGATCCGGACAGAAGTCACCGCGGTGCTGGAACAGAGTGAGACGAGGATGCGCAGGGCCACCGCCCTGGGGTACGTGAATCTCCTCGCGGCAGTAGTCATATTTTCTGCAGCGGTCGTGATCTACTGGATCATCCGTGTCTAATGAATAGCTAGGCACGAGTGAGGACGAGACATGGGAGCGAAGAACAGTGTGTCGACCAGGGTGCAAGAACGGGCGCAACGGGTCTCGCCTGCCGCACGAAATCGAGCGCAGATCGTCGCCCTTCGCCATGAGATCGAGCACGCGCTGAAGGATGGCTGCTCGCTGGCGATGATGTGGAACACGCTGCAGGAGGAAGGCACAATTCAGTTCGGCTATGAGACGTTTCGAGCTCATGTCCGCAAACTAGTCCGCCCGCTCTCGGAGACACGCCCCGATTCCCCTCCGATGAAGATGGGTTCAGGCCCCGTGAAGCAGCTGCCGACGGGGCGGCCCATGGGGCGAGCAACCGCGCCAGGACGGACGCTGGCACGCCTGCAGCGTCCCATCCGCCGATCTCAGAATCGGGCCTCCCCGCCCCGTGGTGGGTGAGGGGCGGGAAACGCGATAGAAAGAAGGAGAGGGAGTCCTGGTCCCCTCCCCTCCCACCTGCTGTCCCATCCACCCGCTCCATTTTTCCTCAGTCTTTCGGCGCGGGCAACGCATCAGGATAGTGCTTGGCGATGATCCGGTTCAGCCGCTGAATCAGATCGGATCTTTTGAAAGTGACATGCCCGTTCTGATTCTTAAAGAGCCGGAAGGCAACGTACTCATTCTCTGCCCTCTTCGGCCACACGGACGACGCCTGCATCGCCGAAGAAATGAGACCATAGGACGCGCTCCGATGATCAGCCTCGGGTTTTCCATCGCAGAGGTGAAAGACGCGCAAGAGGTCGTCGAGATGATCGGTTTGCGTAGGGTTGGCGCTGCCGTAGGAGGTCACGTACCTCATCACGATACGCTTCCCAAATTTCTGCGGCAGATTCGTCTTGTAATCCCACGAGAGGCGGCGAAAGCACTCAATCACCCCCTGCTCGAACATGTCCACCCGTGAGTCATGGAGCGTCGCAAAGGTGGCGCGAATCGCCTCGCGCGTGAGTTCCGGCACCTTCTCCGCTCCGAGTTGCTCATCCACCTCCTTTCGCTTCGACGCGCACATGATCGAGCGCAGACCGGATTCGTTGAGCAGCGTCGTCCATCCTCCAGCATCCACACAGGCTTGGAATGTCTCCAACAGCGTCGTACGGGTGGCATACTCGCCCGTCACGCGGATGCCGTTGCCTCGCCACCCGCGGGCCATGGAGAGATCAGGAAATCCGAGCCGTGCCGCCGTTGCCAGGGCGTGAGCTTGCTCCAGCTTGTCGAGCGCCTCGCGAAAGAGCGTCAGGACCGCCTCCCGTTGCTGTAACAGGTTGGCAATGCTCACACTCGGAATGAGTTCCTGCTGTGGTCCTGCGTCACCGTCCGGAGTGACAAAGATCGTCTCCGCTTGGGTCGTCATGCTGGCGTCCTTTCTGTTCCCACGATCGGGCTCTC
>LWDN01000097.1:71184-71361 GCA_002083515.1 Proteobacteria bacterium HN_bin10 | reverse complement strand
GGCGGGGTTGGGGGTGGGGGTACGGGCGGCACCCTTTGCGGATGAGCTGCCGCCGTTACCCCCCTCCCTCCCCTGCCCCACAAGGGGGGAGGGTTGAGCTTTGAGCGTCTCTTGTTGCTTCGGCGCACGTGGCGCTTCGCCTTCACCCGCCAACGTCGCGATCGGCGTGTTGACCTT
>LWDN01000097.1:68136-71114 GCA_002083515.1 Proteobacteria bacterium HN_bin10 | reverse complement strand
CGGTCTCGATCTCGGCGATGACTTGGCCGGGCTCGATTTTGTCGCCGGCTTTGACATGCCACTTGGCGAGATTGCCCTCCTCCATCGTCGGCGAGAGTGCAGGCATGGTGATCTGCGTCGACATTACGAGGCGGCTTTCTTGGATTGCAGCTGAACGTTGACCACGTCCGGCTTCCAACGATGGATGAACGTCATGTAGGCGAGCGCGGCGAAGACGGCGCTCATCCCGAGCCAGGTCAGCAAACGCACTGCGCTGTCGACGCCGCTGGCGGCATTGCGTAGGGCGCCGCGCCCGGCGGCGGTGAGCGCACCCTCTGCGTCGAGTTCGCGCAGGCGCTCGATCAGGCCGTCATGCGCTGTCTGCGCGCCCACCATCACCACGAGCAACAACACCAGGATCAGCGAAACGAACGCGAAGGCGCCGACGCGCGCGATGAGTTGCGCGTCGCCTACGAAATAATTCAACGCGACGATGTAGGTGGAGACCACCGTGAAGATGATCGAAACACCGAGCAGCAAAAGGCTCATATAGCCGACGATCTGCTCCATGACTTCGCCTTCGCTCATCGGCGCTCTCCTTGCTCGATGGTGACGGGAATGGCGTCTGGCGTCCATTTGTGCAGGAAAGTCAAATAGCCGAGCGCAAGATAGACGAATCCAAGGCCGCCCCAGACACACAGCCGGATGACATCATCGACACTATAATTCTCAAGCAGGCCGCCCGCCTGCGTTGCATTCGCGAGGACCGCGCGGCCCGCGGCCGTGAGTTCGCCAGCGTCGCGGAGTTCGGTCAATCGGGCAATCAGCCCGATATGCGTCGCCTGCGCGCCCAACATCGCGACCATGAGCATGCCCAGCACGAGGGTAATGAATAGGAAGCTGCCGAGCCGCGCCAGAAAGTTGGCGGAGCCGATAAAGTAATTGAGCGCCACCACGTAGGCCGAGACAATCGAGAAGATGAGCGACACGCCCACCATCAGGATATTGGTGAACTCCACCAATTCGGCGATGACATCCGCTTCGCTCACAGCGGGGCCTCCACGAGACTCATCGGCGTCCAGCGCGAGATGCGGCGCGCCAGGCGCTCATCGACGGACTCGCCTTCGAGACTGGTGAGCGCGGCGGGCAGATGCCGGAGCTCGTCGATCTGCAGGCCAACCACGTTGATGACGCCTACTGGCCCCCGCGAACTCTCCATGTGCGTGGCGACATACGTCCCGCAATCGGGGCATAGGAGAAAGTCCGCGGTCTTGTGGCCGAAGCGGTAACGCGTAAGGCGCTTGGCGGCGGTGAGCGTGAGGCGACCTTCGGGATCGCTGGCGGATTTGACGCCGCGCGATGAGCAAAAGCCGCAGCCGTCTTGGCGGAGACGAACCGGCTGATCCGTCTCGTATTCGGCGCTGACCACGCCGCAATGGCATGCGCCGCGGTAGATCACTTTGCGTAATCCGACGTTTTGCCGAGATCAGTTGGGCGATACCATTCGGCGTCGAAGAACTGTTTGATGGCGTTGAGCGACTCTTCCTCCGTGACGCCGTCTCTATCGGCGAAGGCTCTGGCGGCGTGGCGGGCGATATCCGCGAGCGCCACTCCCCAAGCGCCGGAATCGCGGAAGGCGGGGATGATCATAACCGACAAACCATTGTTGGGATTCACCCAAGCGCGCAGAACCTCAGCGGCTTGGGGCACGCGGCAGTCCGGGGGAATTGGCAGTTCGCGCGACATCAGCAGACACTTTTATCCCTATCGGTAAGTCACCGCTTTCACCGCATCGACGATCTTTTCGACGCTTGGCAACGCGAGCGCTTCGAGATTGGCAGCGTAGGCGAGCGGAGCGTCGACCTGATGGACGCGCGTCGGCGGCGCGTCGAGATAATCGAACGCCTCGGCGGTCACGCGCGCGCAGATTTCGGCGCCGACGCCGGATTGGCCCCAGCCCTCTTCGACCGTGACGATGCGGTTGGTCTTGCGGACGCTGTCGAGGACCGTGTCGGTGTCCAGCGGGCGAAGCGTGCGCAGATCTATCACCTCCGCATCGATGCCTTCGCCCGCGAGCTGCTCGGCGGCTTTCAACGCCAGGCCGACCATGCGCGAATGCGCGGTGATAGTGACGTCGGCGCCGACACGGCGGACTTTGGCCTTGCCGATCGGAACGATCCAATCCTTGACGTCCGGAATCTCGAATTCCTGGCCGTAGAGCATCTCGTGCTCAAGGAAGACCACCGGATTCGGGTTGCGGATCGCGGCCTTGAGCAGGCCCTTGGCGTCAGCCGCGTCGTAAGGCGCGATGACGATCAGGCCGGGCACGTGCGAATACCACGACGAATAATCCTGGCTGTGCTGCGCGGCGACGCGCGCGGCGGCGCCGTTGGGCCCGCGGAAGACGATGCTCGACTTGATCTGGCCGCCGGACATGTAAAGCGTCTTGGCGGCGGAGTTGATGATCTGGTCGATCGCCTGCATCGCGAAGTTCCAGGTCATGAACTCGACGATGGGTTTCAGGCCCGCCATCGCCGCGCCGACGCCCAAGCCGGCAAAGCCATGTTCGGTGATCGGCGTGTCGACCACGCGCTGCGGCCCGAATTCCTGCAGCAGTTCGCGCGTGACTTTGTAGGCGCCCTGATATTCGGCCACTTCCTCGCCCATGACGAACACGCGATCGTCGCGGCGCATCTCTTCCGCCATGGCGTCGCGCAGCGCGTCGCGGACGGTGATCTTGATCATCTGCGTGCCGGGCGGAAGCTCCATGTCCTCCCCGCCCCCTTGTGGGGCGGGGCCGGGGGTGGGGGCGCGCATGTTTGATGGTTTTGCGCTTGCGCCCCCCACCCTGCCCTCCCCCACAAGGGGGGAGGGGTGTTGAGCTGCCCCATCCAACACCGCAATCGGCGTGTTGACCTTCACGCCCTGCGCGCCTTCGGCGATCAGCAGCGCTGTGACCGTGCCCTCATCGACGGCTTCGACCTCCATCGTCGCCTTGT
>LWDN01000097.1:66968-68069 GCA_002083515.1 Proteobacteria bacterium HN_bin10 | reverse complement strand
TTGCCCTCCTCCATGGTCGGCGACAGCGCGGGCATGAGGATTTGCGTCATCAGACGAGGATCCCAAACAGCGTGAGGTAGATGAGCGCGCAACCGATGACGCCCGCGAACCAGAACAGCGGCCGGATGAACGGCCAGCCGGCAAGGTAGGCGATCGAATGCGCCACGCGAGCAAAGAAGAAAATTTGCGCGCCGAGGATCGTCCATTGATTGGAGAGATCGACGATCGCCGCGATCAGGATGCCGGGCGCAAACAGCCAGAGGTTCTCACGCATGTTGTCGACATTGCGCTTGGCGCGGGCGGAGAATGTATTCGGCGGCGGCAGGTTATCGCGATTGTTGGCCATGACCAGGCCGCCGTTCTGGCGAATGCCGGCGCTGGCCTGGATCATGATGATCACGAACAGCAGGACAATCGAGTAGGCGAGATAGGTAAGTTCTGGCGTCATTGTGGCTCCCCCATTTGTAGGTTGGAGCGCGCGCCTCCGGGCGCGCAGGCGGTTGGACGCAACACTACGCGGGCCAGGAGGCCCGCGCTCCAACCTACGCCGTGTTGCGCTTTACGCTTCAATGTAGATATCCGTCATCAGTTCGCTCGGATCCGGCTCCGGGCTTTCCTGCGCGAAGGTGGCGCTTTCGGTGACAATCGCGCGGATGTCGCGGTCTATGCTCTTGAGTTCATCCTCCGACGCGAAGCCCGCATCCAGGAGCAGCTTCTTCACGTGATCGATCGGGTCGCGTTTAGCCTTCTGCTCCTCGACCTCTTCCTTGGTGCGATATTTGGCCGGGTCCGACATCGAGTGGCCGCGATAGCGATAGGTCTTCATTTCCAGCAGGATCGGGCCTTCACCGGAACGGGCATGCTCGACGGCGCGCTTGCCGGCCTCGCGCACGGCGACGACATCCATGCCGTCGACCTCTTCGCCCGGAATGTTGAAGCTGACGCCGCGCTTATGCAGATGCGTTTCCGAAGACGAGCGCTGGATTGAGGTGCCCATCGCGTATTGGTTGTTCTCGATGATGTAGACAACCGGCAGCTTCCATAAGCTGGCCATGTTGAAGCTCTCATAGACCTGGCCTTGGTTGGCGGCGCCGTCGCCGA
>LWDN01000097.1:62599-66902 GCA_002083515.1 Proteobacteria bacterium HN_bin10 | reverse complement strand
ACCTGCGCGCCGACGATGCCGTGGCCGCCATAGAAGGCTTTCTCGATCGAGAACATGTGCATCGAGCCGCCTTTGCCTTTCGAGCATCCGCCTGCCCGTCCGGTCAGCTCGGCCATGATCTCGTTCGGATCCATGCCCGCCGCCAGCATGTGGCCGTGATCGCGATACGCGGTGATCACCTGATCGCCTTGGCGCAACGCCGCTTGCATGCCGACGACGACCGCTTCCTGCCCGATGTACAAATGGCAAAAGCCGCCGATCAGTCCCATACCGTAGAGCTGGCCGGCGCGCTCCTCGAAGCGGCGAATGAGCAGCATGTCGCGGTAGTATTGAAGCAGTTCGTCCTTGCTTGCTTCGGCGGCATGTTTGCCGTTCGCCTTGGCCATCGCTCGTCGTCCTCCGCCGTTACGTAAACGCTGCACGCGCGCGCAGTGTCCACGCCGAACGGCGCGTTCCTCTTATGCGGGAATGACTTGGCTCGCTAGGAAGGTTTGCGATGCTGCATTGCAGCAGAAATTCAGTTGAGGTCGAAGACGATCTCTTCGCTGTCGCCGGCGGCGAGCGTGATGCGCGCGCGCTCCTCAAGATAGTCGCGGTCGAAGCTTTCGCCGGGCGTGAGACGCGCCGCGCGGGCTTGCAGCGCTGCCTCCTCGGCGGCCAGTTCGGCGACACGCTCCTGCAGCACGCGCTCCTGGGCTTGCAGGTCGACGTACGCCACGAGCCCCTGACGGCCCGTGACGGCATGCGCGCCGAGATAAAGGATGGCCGCGCCAAGACCGATGGTCAGCAGCGGCGCTCCATGTTTCGACATCGTACCGACCCCAAAGAGGCGGGCAAAATGAGTCTCGATCCTTAATGAAATCTTTACGGAATCAACGGGTTGCGGAACAAAACGAGTCCAAAGACTCGCGTAAAATCAGTACTTTAGAAAAACGGCGCAAGATGTGGTGGGGTCCGGAACCGCGAGACTCCAGATGGAGTCCCCGGCCTTGGTCGAAAATTATTTTCGCGTGGGCGTGTATGAGGGGCTTCATGGGACGCATGCGCGGTTTGACTTTCTTGCTCTGTCTGGCGTTGGCGGCGTGCGCGTCGCCCGGGGAACGCTCAGCGCCGTCGGGCTTTGTCGACGCCTCGCGCGTAGTGCCCGGCCTCGCGGTGGAGATGCGCTACGCCGGCGCACACAATTTCGTTGGGCGGCGCATCGACGGCTACGAGGCGCCTGTCTGTTATTTGACCCAGCAGGCGGCCGAGGCTTTGGCGGCGGCGCAAGCGGCGCTCGCCAGCGAAGGCCGCGGGCTCAAGGTCTACGATTGCTACCGCCCTGCCCGCGCGGTGGCGGACTTCGCGGCGTGGGCGCGCGATTCTAACGACCAGCGCATGCGGGCTGAGTTCTATCCCAATGTCCCCAAGGATCAGTTGTTCGCGTTGGGCTACATCGCCGAACGCTCGGGACACTCGCGCGGTTCGACCGTGGACGTGACGCTGATCGATCTTGCCAGCGGCGCAGAACTCGACATGGGCACGCCGTTCGATCTCTTCGATACGCGCTCATGGCCGAGCGATGAGAGCGTTTCCGCCGAGGCGCGCGCCAATCGCATGGCGTTGCAAACGGTGATGCGCGCACATGGATTCCGGCCGCTGCGCGAGGAATGGTGGCATTTCACGCTGGAGCGCGAACCGTTCCCGGAAACCTATTTCGACTTTCCGGTGCGCTAGCGCGACACGGCGGCCCTTGCAGACTCAGGCGCGCTGGGCCGATCGTGACGCGCCAAGATGAACATTCCCATCCCCGCCGACAAAGCGCCTGCCTCGTCGCACGGCTGGCGCATGTACGTTCCCAAGTCGGTGACGGTGATCGCCCAAGAGGGCTATTCCTGGGCAAAGCTTCGCGCCGACGCCGTCGCCGGCCTCACTGTTGCGATCGTTGCGGCGCCGCTCGCCATGGCGATCGCGATCGCCTCGGGCGTGACGCCAGCCCAAGGCTTGATCACGGCCGTGGTCGCCGGCTTCCTGATTTCGGCGCTCGGCGGGTCACGATTCCAGATCGGCGGCCCGACAGGCGCCTTCATCGTTGTGGTTTATGGCGTTGTGCACGCCCACGGCTATGACGGCCTTGCCCTGGCGACCATGATGGCAGGGGTCATTCTGCTCTTGGCAGGGCTGCTGCGGCTGGGGACGTGGATCAAGTATGTCCCTGAGCCGGTGATTACGGGCTTCACTGCGGGCATCGCGGTGATCATTTTCACCAGCCAGATTCGCGACCTGCTCGGGCTCTCTCTGGCGGAGGCCCCAGCGGACTTCGTCGCGAAAATTGCGGCGTTCTGGTCGGCGCGCGACACGGTCTCGCTGCCGACAGTAGTCCTGGCTGGCGGCGCTTTGGCGACGATCATTTCGATCAACCGTTTCCTGCCGCGCTGGCCCAGCATGCTGATTGCGGTGGCGGCGGCGACGGCTGCGACATGGGCGTTGCACTTGCCGGTGGAGACAATAGCCACGCGCTTTGGGGCGGATGCCGCGGCCACGTTGCCTGCGTTCGCCGTTCCCGAAGTCAGCCTAGCGCGGCTGCAGCTGTTGCTCCCCTCCGCGTTGACGATCGCTTTCTTGGCGGGCGTCGAAAGCTTGCTCTCCGCCATGGTTGCGGACGGCATGACCGGTCGGCGGCATCGGTCAAACTGCGAGATCGTCGCCCAAGGCGTCGCCAACTTTGTCTCCCCGCTGTTCGGCGGCATCTCTGCTACTGGCGCAATTGCGCGCACCGCCACCAACATCCGCGCGGGCGCACAGACACCGTTGGCGGGCGTCTTTCATGCGTTCTATTTGCTCGCATTCATGCTCGGCGTTGGACCGCTGCTGGCGCATGTTCCGCTTGCTGCTTTGGCCGCCGTCTTGACCGTCGTTGCGTGGAATATGAGCGAGCGCGAGCGGTTCATGCAGCTCATGCGCGGATTGAGCGGCGACCGCGCCGTTCTGCTCGCCACGTTCCTGCTGACCGTTCTGGTCGATCTGACCGTGGCGATTGAAGTCGGCGTGGTGCTGGCGGCGATTATTTTCATGCACCGCATGGCCGAAGCGAGCGCCGTTGAGCGCGGCGTCTCGCTGATTGAGCGCGATCAGGATGATTTCAATCAGCCGAGCCGCGAGGCTTACAGCGCACGCGCCGAATTGCCGGCTGGCGTCGAGTCGTTCGAATTACGGGGTCCGCTTTTCTTCGGAGCGGCGAGCCGTCTCACAGACGCGCTTGAGGCCGCTTTCCCGCCTCCGCGCGCCTTCGTGCTGCGGTTTCGCGATGTGCCTTTGGCCGACGCCTCCGGCGTCAGCGCTCTGGAGCGTTTCTTGAGACGTTGCGAGAGTCATAACGTCTTTGTTGTGTTCAGCGAGTTGCAGCCGAGCGTCCGCAGCGTTCTGCACAAACTTCGGGTGCTCGATCGCGTGAGCGTGGCCGAGAGCTACGAAGACGCCCTCGGGCGCGCCGCTGCCGCGACGGAGCGCCGATAGCTCAGCGCCCGACGATCGTGCTGGCGCGCGCGTACTCCGCCTGATCGTCCAGCAATTCGGCGATGCGGATGAGTTGATTGTACTTCGCGGTGCGGTCCGAGCGGGCGAGCGAGCCGGTTTTGATCTGGCCGCAATTGGTGGCGACGGCGAGATCGGCGATGGTTGAGTCTTCAGTTTCGCCGCTGCGATGGCTCATAACTGCCGAATAGCCGGCGCGCTGGGCCATATCGACGACATCGAGCGTCTCGGTCAGCGTCCCGATCTGATTGACTTTGATCAGGATGGCGTTGGCGAGGCCCTTCTCGAAACCGATCTCAAGCCGCTTCATGTTGGTGACGAACAGGTCGTCGCCGACCAGTTGGCACTTGTCGCCGATCAGCTCGGTCAAGGCCCGCCAGCCGTCGAAATCGTCCTCCGACATGCCGTCCTCGATCGAGACAATTGGGAAGCGGTTGACGAGATCGGCCAGATATTGCGCGTGCTGCTCGGGCGAAAGCGACTTGCCCTCGCCGGCAAGCTCATACTTGCCCTTCTTGAAATACTCGGTCGAGGCGCAATCGAGCGCAAGGGCGATATCTTCGCCGGGCGTGTAGCCCGCCTTCTCGATCGACTTCAGGATAAAGCCGATGGCTTTGTCGGCGCTGGCGAGGTTGGGCGCGAAGCCGCCTTCGTCGCCGACATTGGTCGAATGGCCCGCCGCTTTCAGCTCCTTCTTCAGCGTGTGAAAGACTTCCGAACCCATGCGCACGGAATCGGCGATGGTGTCGGCGCCGACCGGCATGATCATGAATTCCTGGATGTCGATCGG
>LWDN01000097.1:11342-62573 GCA_002083515.1 Proteobacteria bacterium HN_bin10 | reverse complement strand
GATGTTCATCATCGGCGTCGGCAGCAAGCGCGCCTGGACGCCGCCGACATAGCGGAAGAGCGGCTGGCCGGCGCTTTGCGCGGCGGCCTTGGCGACGGCGAGCGAGACGCCCAGGATGGCGTTGGCGCCAAGGCGGGCTTTGT
Organism: Proteobacteria bacterium HN_bin10; assembly: GCA_002083515.1. Lineage (GTDB taxonomy): Bacteria > Pseudomonadota > Alphaproteobacteria > Caulobacterales > Aquidulcibacteraceae > Vitreimonas. The sequence goes on along the minus strand of LWDN01000097.1, from coordinate 62,430 downwards.
TTTCCGTGCCGTCCAATTCGATCATCACCTGATCGATGCGGCGTTGATCCTCCGCGTCCATGCCAAGCAGCGCGTTGGCGATCTCGCCGCCGACGGCCTCGACCGCATCGCGCACGCCCTTGCCGAGATAGCGGTCGGGCTCGTTGTCGCGCTTCTCGACCGCTTCGTGGGCGCCCGTGGAGGCGCCCGATGGCACGGCGGCGCGGCCCATGGCGCCGTCTTCGAGCCAAACGTCGACTTCGACGGTGGGATTGCCGCGGCTATCGAGAATTTCGCGGCCGGTGATATCGGCAATGCCGGTCATGGCGCCCCTGCTCTAGCTTCGAGAGAATAGGAGGCGGTTGGAGCGCGGGCCGGTCCAAAACACAAGACCCGCACGTGCTTACTCAGCCCTGCGCTTGTGCACGCATGGCCGGCGCCTGCTCTGACGTCTGTGTGAGCCTAGTCTTCCTTCGGCTTGCGGATTTGCTTGCCGCGATAGCGGCCCGTCTTCAGGTCGATATGGTGCGGGCGGCGGAGTTCGCCGCTTTCCTTGTCCTCGACGTAGGTGTTCTTGGCCAGCTTATCGTGGGCGCGGCGCATGCCACGGCGAGACGGGGTGGTTTTTCGCTTCGGAACGGCCATGGCCGGAAAACTCCTGCACCGCGCCCGGAAGCTCCGGGGACGGCGAAGCGGGGCTGATAGAGGATCGGTCGCCGCCCCGCAACCCCAGGGACGGGCGCCTCAGCGCTGTTGCGTCACCGCGCCGCCCAGGGCCGTCGAACGGTCGCCCGTGCCGCCGCCGGCGACGCTTATGTCGCCCCCCATCGCCGCCGAAGCGTCGTAGCTTGCGCTGGCGTAGGCGGCGACTTCGGCCCCCATGGCGGCGCTGGCGTCGACGGTTCGGCACTGCAGCGCCCGGGCGTTGAGTTCGGCGCCCATGGCGGCCGACGCATCGAGCGTCCCGCATTCGCCGGCGAGCCGGAGTTCAGCGCCCATGGCTGCCGTGGCGTTGACGCTGTCGCATTGCAGGCCGTTGACCTCCAGTTCGGCGCCCATGGCGGCGACGGCGGAGAAGTCGGCGCACTCGCCGCCGGCGGTCGCGCGCACACTGGCGCCGCGGGCGGCGGCAACGCCTTCGAACCGCGGCAGCGTTACGCTGATGCGCGCGTCGTATCTCGGCTCGCCAAACCATGAGCGGCGAGCAGGTTCGATCCGAAGTTCGCCATCGACGACGCGCGTGCGAATGCGCGCGGCGTCGGCGCCCGACACGTCGACGCGATAGTTCTCGCCAACGGCGATCTCGACCTCGAAATCGCCGGAGGCTTTCACGGTTTCGAAGCCAGTGGCGTTGCGGGTTTCAGCGCTGGCGGGGAGCGCGACCGCGCTCAACAATCCGGCGGCAATGGCGATTTCGCGCATAGTGCAGTCTCCTCAATTTGCGCGGCGGAACGAGCCGCCGGACGAAAGGTCGATGTCTCCGAGCCCAGGATTGCCGTAGGCCCTGACGCCGCCGCCGCTTGAGGCGTCGACATCCAGTCTGCCGCTGGCGTAGACGCGCACGTCGGCGCCTGAGGAGACATCGACGCTGCCATTTTCGCAGCGCAGATTTTCCGCATCGATGTCGGAACCGCTCGAAGCGTCGGCGGTGAACGAGGCGCACGATCCGCTCACGCGCAGATCCGCGCCGGATGAAGATTGAAGTTCGATCGCGCCGCCGTTGACCCCGGTCGCCGTCAGATCGGCGCCGCTTGAAGCAGAGAGGCCCTCGACCCGGGGCATAGTCACCCGAACATTGGCGTTGCGCGGCCCGCGCCAGGACCAGCCGCGGACGGGTTCCACGATGAGCGTATCGCCCGCGACGCGGGTGACGATCCGCTGTGCGTCCCGGCCCGTCACTTCGACGCTGAAGCCGCCGCCAACCGTGACCTCGACATCGGTTCCGGCCTGCGCTTCCACCTTTGTGAAACCGGAGAGTGGCCGGGTCTCCGCGTGCGCGACGCCGGCGCTCGCCAGAAGCGTTGCGGCCAAAGCGGTTGTCAGTCTCATCTGGAACTCCCCCTGCCAGGAAAACGGGCGCACCTTGCCCGCCGTTTGGACCTGGGATGCCTGCCGGGGCCCGCTTGGATGCAGGGGGCCTGCTGTTAGGTGATGTTGCCGCGCCGGAAATCCCCAGCTAGGCCCCGCAGCATCTGGGGCGCGCTCTGGCGGTCGAAGCCGATGGCGGCGGTGTAATCCATGAGCGCCCCGTGCTCGGCTTCGTCGAACGAGCCGTCGGCGACGAAGACGCTCATCAGCGCCTTGAGCAGCGCCATCTTCTGGTCGCGCGAAAAGGCGCCCGCGCGGGCGGACAGGAAATCCACCAGCTCGTCCTTGTTGAGACGCGCCGCGGCGAACGCCTCCTCGACCTTGACGGCTTCGAACGCCTCCCCCGCGATCTCCCGCATGGCCGCGACGATGGCGCGCTTTTCTTGCTCGTTGGTGCGCCCGTCGAGCCTGGTCGCGTTGACCAGCGCCGCCAGGGCGTAGCCGGCGAAATCCCCACCCGTGACGGTTTCGGTCTTCTTGGCGCGCAGGCCGCGAATGAAGGCGCGCAGCGCGATCCAAAGCGCCACCGCGGCGACGACCACGAACAGCGCGATGACCGTGCCGCCGTTCGAGGCGTGCTCCGCCGGGACGGTCTTGGCGGCGGTCTGGGTGAACGCAAGTAATGGCGTCATGGCCCTGCGGCCTAAAGCGACGAGGTCATGATGTCGATGGGCAACCCGGCTATTCGCGCTGCGAAAACAGGCTCGCCGCCTTAGTGACGATGTCCGGCCGCATGAACACAGCCCCCAACAGGTAGAGCGGGCTGGCGCGCAGGAAGCCTTCCGCCGATAGCCCCACGACTTCCCCGTTTGGCCCCTGCCCCGTGGACGAACTGCCCAACGATATTGGTTAAGTGAACCGGCTCGACCGCCGCGGCGCTGCAGGCCGTCTGCAGTGAGGCGCTCGGAATGCGGACCTACGCCTGTGGCTCAATGCAAACCTGACAGTGATCGCCAGTATCGACGCCCGCCTTTCGACATTGAACGTCGGTTAGATTGAAGAAGAACGCATCGGAGCCTTTTCCCCACGGCCTGATGTTGCGCTCAAAGGGCGGCGAAGCGTTCAAGGAAACCATGGCGACAAACGCCGCAGCACGCCCGCCCACGTGCTCGGGTTTGACAACGATGTATCGGGGCAGATCGGGCTGCTTGCGAAGGATCTTCGCGGAGAAAGAGATTGCGGCACTTTTCACGAGCAGATCCCTGCCACTGTTAGCGCGACGGCCCCCTAAACCAACCTACTCTGCTCCACCGCCGCCGCGATGAAGCTTGCAAACAGCGGGTGCGGTTCGAATGGGCGGCTCTTCAGTTCCGGGTGATATTGCACGCCGATGAACCAGGGGTGGTCGCGCCGCTCGACGATTTCCGGCAGCAGGCCATCCGGGCTCATGCCGGCGAAGATCAATCCCGCGGACTCAAGTTTATCGCGATATTTGGTGTTCACCTCAAAGCGATGGCGGTGGCGTTCGCTGATCTGGGTGTCGCCGTAAATGGCGGCGACCTTGCTCTCCGGATCGAGCGACGCCTTGTAGGCGCCCAGCCGCATCGTGCCGCCAAGATCGCCTTCGGCGGCGCGTTTTTCGAGTTCGTTGCCCTTCAGCCATTCGGTCATGAGGCCGACGACCGGATGTTTGGCCGCGCCGAACTCGGTTGAGCTGGCGCCCTTCAAGCCCGCCTGGTTCCGGGCCGCTTCGATGCAGGCCATTTGCATGCCGAAGCAGATGCCGAAAAACGGCGCCTTGTGCTCGCGCGCGAAGGTGACGGCGGCGATCTTGCCCTCGGTGCCGCGCTCGCCGAAGCCGCCCGGCACCAGAATGCCATGCACGCCGTGCAGGTCTTCGTGCCAGGCTTCGCCCAGTTCTTCGAACTTCTCGCTCTCGATCCAGCGTATGTTGACTTTCACGTTGTTGGCGACGCCGCCGTGATGCAGCGCTTCGATCAGCGACTTATAAGCGTCCTTGAGCTCAGTGTATTTGCCGACGACGCCAATCGTAACCTCGCCATCGGGCGACTTGAGGCGCTTTACGATGGTTTCCCATTTCGTCAGGTCGGGCTGCGGCGCAACGGTGACTCCGAAATGCTTGAGCAACTCTGTGTCGAGCCCTGCAAGGTGATAGGCGATCGGCGCTTCGTAAATCGTCTGCAGATCGCGCGCCTCGATGACAGCGGCTTCGCGCACATTGCAGAAGAGCGCAATTTTCTTCTTCTCGTCCTCAGGGATTGGCCGATCGCAGCGGCAGAGCAAGATATTGGGCTGGATGCCGATCGAGCGCAGCTCCTTCACGCTGTGCTGCGTTGGCTTGGTCTTCATCTCGCCGGCTGACGGGATGTAGGGCAGCAGCGTCAGGTGAACGAACGCGGCCTGGCCGGGGTCAAGCTCCTGACCAAGTTGGCGGATGGCTTCGAAGAACGGCAATCCTTCTATGTCGCCGACCGTGCCGCCGATCTCACACAGCACGAAATCGGCGCCGCCGTGATCGGAGAGAATGAAGTCCTTGATCGCGTTGGTGACGTGCGGGATCACCTGCACCGTGGCGCCCAGATAATCGCCGCGCCGTTCCTTGGCGATGATTTCCTGATAGATGCGCCCGGTGGTGATGTTGTCGGCTTGCGTGGCGCTCACGCCGGTGAAGCGTTCATAGTGGCCGAGGTCGAGGTCGGTTTCGGCCCCATCGTCGGTCACGAACACTTCGCCGTGCTGGTACGGGCTCATCGTGCCCGGATCGACATTGAGGTAGGGGTCGAGCTTGCGGAGTCGGACGCGGTACCCGCGGGCTTGCAGCAAAGCGCCGAGGGCGGCGGAGGCGATCCCCTTCCCCAAGGAAGAGACCACGCCGCCGGTAATGAACACGTAGCGCGCCATTATCCTTCCGTTCGCTAGACCGCCCCAGCCCGGCCTGCGGACTTACTGATCGGGGCCAGCGCGTTCCCGCCGGACCGCGCCGACCAGAGGGTCGCTCGATTCGGGGACGTTTTGAGTGTCCGTCGTGAGGTCGATGCCGTTCACCGCGCCATTCGCCGCAGTTGCGGGTGCGGCAGCGGGACGCTGCGCATTCGCCGGCGCAGTCGCGGGTGGGTTCGATGCGGTTCCAGAACGTTGCGTCGGCGCAGCAGCTGGCCGCTGCGCTGCGGCAGGCTGGGTTGTGGCCGGCGTCGCCTGGCGGGGCTGTGTCGCAGCTGGCCGCTGTTCGATCGGGCCGGCGCGCGTGGTCGCTGCGCTGGGCGCCGGCGGCGTGCTGGCCGCCGCTTCACGCGGGCCGAGGGACACCATCTGCGTATTCGATGGCGCACGGCTTTCAGTTGGATCCGGGCGTGTGGGCTCGGGCTGTGCGGGCGCCGTTTCCTGCGGCGCAGGCGTTGTAGCCGGGGCACTTTGCTCAGGGATCAGATCAATGACCGAGCGGCCGGCGTTGGCGCTGCCAGCGCTCGACAGCATGGTCAGGCCCAGCGATGTCACCAGGAAGAAGCCGCCGGCCACTGAGGTCATGCGGGCCAGCGCGTCAGCCGCGCCGCGGCCTGACATCAGCGAACCGCCGCCGCCGCCGCCCATACCGAGCGCGCCACCTTCAGAACGCTGAAGCAGCACGAGGCCGATCAGACACACGCAAACCAGCAAATGGATGCTGAGGATGACCAATTCCATTGCTGCCGCCGTCTCCCACGCGTCGTTCCGCCCGCACCTCACTTGGGTGCGCGCGAAAGGGCGCTCAATAGCCGAGCCTGATCCTAAACGCCAGCCCGGCGAAACGCATCCCTAGTGCGCAGCGGGGTGGCCCAGAATTATGGCCGAAAAGTCAGCGGCTTTCAGGCTTGCACGCCCAACGAGGGCGCCATCCACGCCGTCCACCGTGAAAATCTCAGCCGCGTTCTTCGGCCCGACCGAGCCGCCATAAAGAATGCGGGTCTGGTTCGCCTGCGCGCCGATTTGGCTCGTGAGGGTTTCCCGGACTAGCGCATGAACTTCGCCGATTTCGGCCAAAGTCGGCGTCGAGTTCCCCCCAATCGCCCAAACCGGCTCATAAGCGACGACAAAGGCGCCGTCCTGGGTCGGAATGCTTGCCCTCACCTGCCTGCCCACCACCTCCGTCACGCGACCCGCCGCACGTTCCGCCTGGGTCTCGCCAACGCAGACGATCGGAACGAGGCCCGCCGCGATGGCGGCTTCGGCTTTTTGGCGCACCAGATCGTCGGTTTCGCCGTGAATTGTGCGGCGCTCAGAGTGCCCCACGATGACGTAGGCCGCGCCTGCGTCTGCGAGCATGGCCGCGCTGATCTCACCGGTCCGCGCCGCGTCGGCGCCATTGGGGCTGCAATCCTGGGCGCCGATCAGCACAGGCTTGCCCCGGCTCTGCCAGGCCGCTGACTGCACATAGGCTGCGGGTGGGCAGACCAGCACGTCGATCGCGGCGGCGGCGGCGCCGACGCGCTCGGCCAGCGCCCCGATTTCGCCCAGATCCGCCGCCCGGCCGAACATTTTCCAGTTTCCCGCGATCAATGGCCTGCGCGAACTCATTCTGCACTCCTTGCCGCTGCGGCGGCGTGCGGCATTTGCCCCGCTCAACCGGCCTCTCTATGGTCCGGCCGCCTTCTCGCATATCGGACCACCTCATGCTTCTGCAATTTCGAAGTGCCACGCGCGGCTGGATCGCGACCATCATCATTGGCCTGGTGGGCCTCGCGACGGTGCTCTTTCTGATTCCGAGCGGCGGCCTGTCGTTCGACGCCAATTCGTACGTCGCGCAGGTCGGCGACGCCAAGATCACGCCGCCGCAGCTGACGCGTGAGCTGGAACTGACCCTTCGTTCCGAGCGCGCCAACGGCAACAACATCACCCAGCAGGAGGCCGTTGACGCAGGCGCACACCGGCAAATCCTGGAGCGCATGATTGCCCGACACGCCATGTACGCATTCGCCGATCGCATCGGCATCAGCGCCAGCGATGCGCAATTGGCCGATTTCATCCGGCAGATCCCGTCCACGCGGAACGCCGTCACCGGCAATTTCGACGAAGCGTCATACAATGCGTTTTTGCAGGAGTTCCGCTACAGCCGTGAAGAGTTCGAACGCGATACACGTCACGATCTGACCACGCAGATGTTGATGCAATCGATGCTGGGCGGCGTGCGGGCGCCGTCAAGCTACGGGGCGCTGCTGCACACCTTCACGACGGAACAGCGAACGATCTCAATTGCCGAGGCGCCGGTGTCCGCCGTCGGAGCCATCCCGCCGCCCAACGAAGCGCAGTTGCAGGCGTTCTGGGAGGACAATCAGCAGAACCTGCGTGTTCCAGAGTTCCGCGCTTTGACGCTGGTCTATGCGCGCCCGAGCGACTTCATGGCGCGCGTACAGGTGCCGGAAGCCCGCTTGCGTGAGGAGTTCGACGCGCGCGCCGCTTCGCTGACACAGCCCGAACGCCGCTCCTATGTCCGCATCGCCGCAGCCAACGAAGCGCAAGCGAACGACGCGGCGGCGCGGCTCAACAGAGGCGAAAGCGCCGCATCCGTGGCAAGCGCGCTCGGCCTGCAAACGACGCGCGGCGATAACCAATCGCGCGCCGAGGTGCCGGATTCCGCCGTTGCCGCTGCGGTGTTCAGCGCCCAAGTGCGCGGGCCCGCGGTCGTCGCGCGCGGTTCGCTGTCGCCGTTCGTCGTCGTCAAGGTCGAGTCGTCGACGCCTGCGGTGACCCCCAATTTCAGCGCCTATCGCCAACAAATTTTCGACGCCCTCGCCGGCGACGAGGCGGCTGAACTGCTGAACGCCGCCATCTCGGGCTTCGAGGATGCGCGCGCCGCGGGCGCTACAATCCCGGAAGCCGCCCGCCAGCACGGCCTGCCCGTCGTCACCTTCGCCGCAGTCAGCGAGGGCGGCTTGAATCAACAGGGTCAACCGATTGAAGCGCTTGCCGGCTTGGAGGATGTTCTCGTCACCGCCTTCCAAACGCCGGAAGGCGAGGCCAGCGACTTTATTCCGGCTGCCGACGGCGCCGACGTCATTGTCAGTGTCGACCGCGTGATCCCAGAAACCGTGCGCCCGCTCGAAGAGGTGCGCACCGAATTGGTTCAGGCCTGGATCGGACGCGAACGCGCGCGGCGGCTCACCGAACTTGGCGAAGAGATCGCAACGGCTGTACGCGGCGGACAGAGCTTGGCCGCCGCCGCACGCGCACACGGCGGCCGCGTCGCCGTCGCATCGAGCCCCATCAATCGCGTGGGAGCGAGAAACCTGCCGGCGCCCGGATTGGCCGGGCAGATTTTCGCCGCGCGCCAGGGTGATGTCGTCAGCGGCATGCGCGCCGATGGCGGCGCCGTTTATGTCGCGGTGGTCGAGGCCATCGCGGCGCCCGATCTCGCTCAGCAGCCCCAGGCGGTCGAAGCCGCTCGCACCTACGCGGAGCGGCCCTGCGTGCGCGAGGCGCTTCAACAAGGCGCGCCTCCGTTCTGTGGTCTGATCTCGAGCACCGCCGATGCGTTCCAAGACCAGGTGATCGAACGCGCCAATCCGCGCCGCAACGAGCAATTGCTGGAGCGGGTTTATCCAAGCTCCAACGCCTCCAGCGAAGACGCGCAATGAGCCCAGCCACGCCAGGGCTTGAGCCTGCTTTGGCGGACTATGCAGTGGAACACCAAAGCGGCGGCGGCGTGCTTTGGATGCGCCGCGTCAGCGATCTGGAAACGCCGGTTTCGGCGCTCCTAAAGCTCGGCGCCGCCAAGCCGGGCTCTTTCCTGCTCGAGAGCGTACAGGGCGGCGATTTCCGCGGCCGCTATTCCATCATTGGCCTGAAACCGGACTTGGTTTGGCGCGTGCGCGGTGGCCGCGCCGAAGCGAGCCGCGGCGGTTTCACCGACTCGGCCTTCCGCGCGCAACGCGATCCCCCGCTGAAGAGTTTGCGCAAGCTCTTGGCGCGCTCGGCGCTGCAGCTGCCGCCGCACTTGCCGCCGATGGCGGCGGGGTTGTTTGGGTATTTGGGCTACGACATGGTCCGCCTTGTCGAGCACTTGCCCGACAAGCGGCGCGACCCGATCGGCACGCCGGATGCGCTGCTGGTGCGGCCCACCATCGTCGCGGTCTTCGACAACGTGACGAGCGAGATCACGCTGATCACCCCCGCGCGTAAGCGAGCCGGTCAGAGCGCGGAGGCGGCCTATGAGGCCGGTCGGATGCGCCTGGAGCGTGTATGGCGGGCGCTCGATCGCCCGCTGCCGCGCAAGCAGGGCGCGTTGGCGCCGACGCAACCGGCTGAGCCCATATCCAACACCTCGCCCGATAACTACCGAGCGCTGGTTGCGCGCTGCAAAGACTATTGCCGCGCCGGCGATATCTTCCAAGTGGTGCCCAGCCAGCGTTTCTCAGCGCCGCTGAGCGCCCCGCCATTTGCGCTCTATCGATCTCTGCGCCGGCTCAATCCGTCGCCGTTTCTCTACTACCTGAATTTCGCGGACTTCTCGGTTGTCGGCTCGAGTCCAGAAATCCTGGTGCGCAAACGTGGCGAAACCATCACCATCCGTCCGATCGCCGGCACCCGTCCGCGCGGGGCGACGCCCGCTGAAGATCAAGCGCTGGAGGAAGAACTCCTCGCCGACCCGAAAGAACGGGCGGAGCATTTGATGCTCGTCGACCTCGCGCGCAACGATCTTGGCCGCGTCGCCAAACGTGGCGGCGGGGCCGGCAACAACGCCGCTCTGGCCGGCCCGGGTTCCAAGCACGTCCGCGTCACCGAGGCCTTCACCATCGAACGCTACAGCCACGTCATGCATATCGTCTCGAATGTCGAAGGCGAGCTGGCGGATGGCCTATCCGCGCTCGACGCGCTGCTCGCGGGCTTTCCGCACGGCACGGTGACCGGCGCGCCGAAGGTGCGCGCGATGGAGATCATCAACGAGGTCGAGCAACACCAGCGCGGCATCTATGCGGGCGGCGTCGGCTATTTTGGCGCGGGCGGCGACATGGACACCTGCATCGCGTTGCGCACCGCCGTGGTCAAAGACGGCATGCTGCATGTGCAGGCGGGCGGCGGCGTGGTGCTCGATAGCGATCCCGAAGCCGAGTTGCAGGAGACGCTGCACAAGTCCCGCGCCCTCTTCCGCGCCGCGGCGGAGGCGTGGCGCTACGCTTAAGACTCAGCGCGCGCGCATACCATCGACGATGTAGCGCGCCGTGGCGCCGACGCAGGCTGTGACCGTGAGGACGAAAGCGAGCGCAGCGAGCACGATCCAAATGGCGAAGTAACCGAACCCCGCTTCGTTCGAGGGCGAGAGCAGAAACCAGATCAGCGCCCAACCCAGCGTGACCGCGAAAAAACCGGCGACGCTCCGCAGATAGACGCCGCACGGCCGCGCGTAAGCGTGTGCGGCCAGAACGCTAAGCGCGCCAAGCACCAGTACGACGAAGAGCCAAGCCTGCATCTTGGAGACAAGGCTAACTCGCCAGCGTTAACATCTAGCTCCCGCGCTACGTGCGCCCCTCGGTCGGCGGCGTGTCGCTGCTTGCCGCTGGCGCCTCCGGCTGTGGAGGTTCGGTTGTTGTCGGCGCTTCCGGCGGCGGCGCCTCCGATGGCGACCCTTCGGCAGCTGGCGCCTCAGGCGCCGCGACCGGCGCCTCTGGCGCAGGTTGCTCTGGAGCGCTTGGCGGCGGTTCAGGCGCTGGCTCCGGCGCTGACGGCTCAGGCGGCGGAGGTTCAACCGGCGCCGGCGCAGGCGTTTCTGCAACCGGCGCGGCGGGTTCCTGCGCAACGGCCGGCGGCGGCGATTCAGCGACCGGCGCTTCAGGTTGAGCGACCGGCGGCGGCGCAACAGGAGGCGGCGCTACCGGCGGTGAAACTGGCGGCGGCGCCGCCTCGACTGGACCGCCCAATGCTGCAGTGATCGCGGCCTGCGTCGCCTGATCGACGGCGCCGGTTGTCTCAAGCCCGTGCTCGTTTTGAAAGTTGACGACGGCGCGGCGCGTCGCCGGCCCGAAGATGCCGTCGGCGGCGCCGACCGGATAGCCCAGTTCGGCCAAGGCCCGCTGCAATTCGCGCACGCGTTCGCCGCTGGCGCCATTGCGCAGCACCTCATCGTTCGAGGCGCGCACCAGCAATTTCTGCGGATCCTTCACAAGATCGAGCGCGCGATTGGTCCAGAGGATGCGATCGGCCTCTCCGTGCGCAGGCGCGGTATCGAGCGGATCGCCGCGATTGACGCCGCGCGACACCGCCGCGCTGTCGTCGCGATCGGCGAAAGGGCCAAGCCCCGCTGACTTGAAGTAGGCCGCGGCAACGTGCAGCGACTTTTTCAAGTCGCGCTCAATAAGCTCGGGATCGTTGACCAGATCGAAGCCGGCGATTTCGCCATACTTCAGGTAATTCGCTTTTCCGGTCAGCTGGAAAAATCCGCGACCGCGATAGCGCCAACCGTCGCCGGACTCCGGCGGGCCGTTGCCAAGGCGGTTGGCATAAACGCGATTGGCGATGCGTTCGGGCTTCCGCTCGTACTCGCGGGCGATCTCATCGGTCGGGAAGTAGCGCGGGAAGATTCGGCGCAGCCGTTCGGCGCTGTAGTTGAGGTTCTCAACGCGATGCGCCAAGCCGCCGGTCTCGACCAAGCCCTGGCCGATGAAGTGCGCGAGCCGCGCCGGCGTATTGATCTCGAACTGCTGGAGCAGGTCGTAAGATTCCAGGATTGCCCGAACATACTGGCCGCGGGTGGTGAACGGGTTCCAGCCGCCTCCGCCCAGTTGTCGCACCAGCGCGTTGAAATCCAATTCTTCGATATTGCCGATGCTGAAAAAGCGCATGCCATCCCCTTCTGGACCTGGCGCGGCCTTGGCGGCCCCCGGGTCTCAGCATACGGCAAAGAGAACCAAGTTTGCACGCGGCAGATTTCAGCTATGCTGCATGCCAGATGACGCACCGGCCCCTGCCCCCTGCGCGATGGCGCGCGAACGAACGCTGATCCGCTTCGTTCAACTCCCGCGCCTGTGGCCTGCCCATGATCCTCGTCATCGATAATTACGACAGTTTCGTCTATAACCTCGTCCACTATGTGGAAGATTTCGGCGTGCGCACCGAGGTTGTTCGCAATGACGCCATGTCCGTGGCCGAGGTGCTGAAGCGAAAGCCAAAGGCGGTGCTGCTCTCTCCCGGGCCGTGCACGCCAAACGAAGCCGGCATTTGCCTGGAATTGCTGGCCAAGGCGCCCGAAGACTTGCCCATGTTCGGCGTTTGCCTCGGGCACCAGGCCATGGGTCAGGCCTTCGGCGGCGAAGTGGTGCAGGCGCAGGCGATCATGCATGGCAAGGTCTCGGAGGTGACGCATCGCGGCGGCGGGCTCTTCCGCGGCCTGCCTTCGCCTTTCCGCGCCACGCGCTATCACTCGCTGGCGGTGAAACGCGCGACATTCCCGCCGGACCTAAACATCGACGCCGAGACCGCTGACGGCGAAGTGATGGGTTTGTCGCACAAGTCGCGGCCGGTGTTCGGCGTGCAGTTTCATCCGGAGTCGATCGCATCCGAGCATGGCCACGCCATCGTCGGCAATTTCCTGAGCGCGGCAGGCTTGCGATGAGCCTCAACGCCACCATCGCTGCATTGAGAGAAAACAGGCAAGCGTCCGGCATCGACGCCGCCTTCGCGGAAATCATGGACGGCGCGGCCGCGCACGACGACATCAAGGCCTTTCTGACCCTGACCATACCGCTGATGAACGATCCCGCCCTCATCGCGGCGGGCGCACGCGCGCTGCGCGCACGCATGGTGCGCGTGGAAGCGCCCGCGGGCGCCATCGACGTGTGCGGCACCGGCGGCGACGGCGCCCACACGCTCAACATTTCGACCGCGGTGGCGTTCGTGGTCGCGGGCTGCGGGGCGCCAGTAGCCAAACACGGCAACCGCGCCATGAGTTCGCGATCGGGCGCCGCCGACGTGCTCGAAGCGCTTGGCGTCAAGCTAACGGGCGATGTGCCCACACTCGAGCGTTGCTTGCGCGAAGCTGGCGTCGCGTTCTTGTTCGCGCAGAACCATCACCCGGCCATGCGCCACGTGGCTTTGGCGCGCCGCGAACTCGGCAAGCGCACGATCTTCAACCTGCTTGGGCCGCTCTCCAATCCGGCCGGCGTGAAGCGGCAATTGGTGGGCGTTTTCAGCGCCGACTTCATCGAACCGGTTGCGGGTGCGTTGAGAGCGCTCGGGTGCGAGAAGGCGCTCGTCGTGCATGGCGCGGGCGGCCTTGATGAGGTTTCCGCCGCAGGCAAGGACGCCAACTGGGTTGCGACCCTGGAGAACGGCGCCATCAGCCTGCAGCACGCGACGCGATCAGCCGAGGTTCATCCCGATTTGCGCGGGGGCGCCGCGTCGGAAAATGCCGAGGAGATGCGGGCGCTCCTGAATGGCGCCGGCCGCCCGGGTCACCGCGCCGCCGTGCTGATCAACGCAGCAGCCGCGCTCTTCGTCGCGGGCCGCGCACCCAATGTGATCGACGCCTACGCCATCGCCGAACACTCTCTCGACAGTGGCGCGGCGCGGGGAGCGTTGGAAAAGCTGATCGAAGCTACGCGGAGCGCGTCATGAACCGTGCTGCCTCTCTTGGACCGCCGGCGCCTCGCCGGCGTGGGCGCCGGCGGTCCAAATCATGAGCGTTCTGGATCGGATACTGGCGTACAAACGCGATGAAGTGGCGGCTCGCAAAAAATCGCACACCCGCGCCGATCTTGAAGCTGTCGCGCGCGCGCAAACGCCGCCGCGCGGATTTGCGAAAGCACTGCACGAGCGCCGCGATCGCCCTGCTCTCATTGCCGAGATCAAGAAGGCCAGCCCATCAAAAGGGCTGATCCGCGCCGATTTCGATCCCCCGTCGCTCGCGCGCGCCTATACTGCTGGCGGCGCGAGGTGCTTGTCGGTGCTCACCGACGCGCCGAGTTTTCAGGGCCATGAGGATTTTCTCGTAGCGGCCCGCGGCGCGTGCGCGCTTCCCGTGATGCGCAAGGATTTCATGGTCGACGAATGGCAGGTGGCGGAGAGCCGCGCCATCGGCGCCGATGCGATCTTGATCATCATGGCGGCGGTCGACGATGCGCTGGCCTCGGATCTGGCCGACGCCGCCGCCGCGCTCGGCATGGATTCGCTCGTCGAAGTGCACGACGAGCGCGAGATGGAGCGTGCGCTCGGGCTTGAGTTCAACCTGATCGGCGTCAACAATCGCTCACTCGCGACTTTCGAAACCGATCTCGCGATCACCGAACGTTTGGCGAAGCACGCGCCGAACGATGTGCTGCTGGTCTCGGAGTCCGGCATCTTTTCCCACGCCGACATCCAACGCCTGCAAGCGGCGGGCGCCCGCGCCTTCCTCGTCGGCGAAAGTTTGATGCGCCAAGCCGATGTCGAAGCGGCCACGCGCACACTACTTGGCGGTTAACCAAACTGGACTTGACCAAGCCCAGGGAACGGATATAGAACGCCATATCGTTCACCATTTGGTCTCAGGTCATGCTGACAGCGAAACAAAAGGAACTGCTGCTCTACATCCACGAGCGGATCAAAGAGACCGGCGTTTCGCCCTCCTTCGACGAAATGAAAGAGGCGCTCGACCTGGCGTCCAAATCCGGCATTCACCGGCTGATCACGGCGCTCGAGGAGCGCGGGTTTCTGCGCCGTCTGCCCCACCGGGCGCGGGCGCTCGAAGTACTGAAGCTGCCTGATAGCGCGGCCCCCGCCGCGCCGCCGAAGGGGCGGCAATCGTTCCGGCCTGCCGTGGTCGGCGATGGCCGCGGCAATGGCGCCATGGGCGGCATTCCGATCCTGGGGCAGATCGCGGCCGGCGTGCCGATCGAAGCCATTCAGAGCGAGATTGGGCGCGTGCAAGCGCCTGAAGAACTCCTGGGGTCCGGCGACCACTTTGCGCTCGAGGTCAAGGGCGACTCGATGATCCAGGCCGGCATCCTCGATGGCGATGTGGTGCTGATCAAACGCACCGAGACCGCCGACAGCGGCGACATCGTGGTGGCCCTGATCGACAACGAAGAGGCGACGCTGAAGCGGCTGCGCAAGCGCGGCAATTCGGTCGCGCTCGAAGCCGCCAACCCCGCCTACGAGACGCGCATTTTCGGTCCGGACCGGGTGCGCATCCAAGGCAAGCTCGTCGCGATGATGCGCCGCTATTCCTGATCCACGTTTCTTGTGCGCGGCGTCCACGGGCGGCGCACTTGCGGCGGCCATGCGTGCGCGACGCGCGGACCCGAAGGTGTTTCCGTGATTGTCGCGCCGCCTAACTGGGCAATGCTCTCTGCGTCGATCAGCGCGGCGAGTTGGCAACGCGCAGCATAGGCGTCGGGCGCGGCGACGTCCGCGACGACAACGGCGTGCTCAACGCAGGCGCTTTCAAAAGCAGCGGCGTCGCGTACGAGAATCAACTCGCGCTGGCCGGTTCGCCATCGGCAGATGGAATCGCCGCACGTCTCCGGCGGCGCCAAGCGTTCAATTTCCGCTGGAGACAGCCCAATCATCGCGCCCAGGCGATCGCGCGCATAGGTCGAGCGGCCGCTTGCGGCGAGCAACGTCCAGCGCTCGCCGTCGCGCGCATAGACAGCGCGCAGATCGCTATCGAATGCGGCGACCGGCAATGGCGCGGCGGCGTAGAGCGCAACACTCGCCGCGAAGATCGGCGCGGCCAGCCAACGCAACGCGCCGCGCCACAAACACGCCCACAGCAAAGCCAACACGCAGAGCGCAAACGCAACATCGGGCGGTTTCGGCACGGCGCGGATCGCTTCGGGGCGTTCGCCGAAGGTCTGGCCGATCGCGGCGATGAGATCGAGCGCGCTCGCCATCAGCTCCAGCGCCGGATCGGCGAGACCGAACGGCGCCAGGATCGCGGCCAACCCCGCCATCGGCGCCACCAGAAACGACATGATCGGCGCCGCGATCAGGTTCGCGGGCAGCGCATAGATGGCGAAGCGCTGGAAGTGATATATGGCGAACGGATCGGTCGCCAAACCGGCAACGAACGAGATCAGCAGAACGCCGCCGATGCCGCGTGTGGTGGCTTGTAGCGCGCCAATCAGAGGCCCTGGCGTGGGCAGCGCCGGTTCGTGCGGCGCCCGCTTCAGCATCTCGAACAACGCCACCAGCGCCATGGTCGCGGCGAACGACATCTGGAAACCGGGTTCGAGCACCGATTCCGGGAAGATCAGCACGACGATGAACGCGGCAAGCACCAGCCCGCGCATGGAAATGGCAGGTCGGTCGAGCAGAATGGCCCCGAAGGCGACGCACGCCATTACGAACGAACGCAAAGCCGGCACGCTTGCGCCCGAAACCACGAGGTAGGCCGCGAGCACCATGAGCGCGCCGACCGCGGCGATCTTCTTCACCGAGAAACGCAGCGCGATGGGGCCGATCAACGACAGTGTCCAGAGCAGGCACGCGAACACCAGGCCGCCGACCACACCCATGTGAATGCCGGACACCGAGAGCAAATGGCCCAGGCCGGAATCGCGCAGCACGGCGTTGGTGTCGGCGTCGATCAGGCTACGGTCGCCGGTGACCAGCGCCGCCGCGATGGCCCCGCCTCTGCCGGGCGCCGCTTCGTAGATCGCGGCGGACAGATCGCTGCGCATCGCTGCCAGACGAAGTCGCTGACGGTCGAGCCAGCCCGGCGGCGCTTCGAAGTTTGCAGGACGGCAGCGGCCAAAGGCGAAACCGGCCGCGCCGAGGCGCTCGAAAAAGGCGCGGCGCGCGAAGTCGTACGCGCCCGGCGCCATCGGTCCAGACGGCGGACCGAGCATGCCTCGGCAGCGCGCCGCGCGTCCTGGGGTCAACAGCCCCGCTTCGCCGACCGCCATACGGACGTAGCGCGGCGGTTCGGCGACACCCTCAATCGAGCGCACGAGCAGACGTAGGCGCGGGCCGTTGTCGCTGGCGTCGTTGGCGACGACCCAGCCTTCGACCGCGAGCGGTTCGTCGGCCGCCGAGAACGCCGGCTGCGCTACCGTCGTGGTGCGGATTTGCGCGGCGATTGCCCCGAGCCCGGCCGCGGCGAGCAAAGCGAAACCTGCGGCCAAAACGCGTCTGAGCGAGATCTGCCAGCCCGTCGGCGTCGCATGCGGCCAGGCGGCGACGCCCACGGATGCGGCCGCCCCGCATACGAAAGCGAGCGGGCCAAGCCAACGCGGCGGATCGCTCGGACTGAGCAGCCACAATGCCGCGCCGGCGATCATCGCCGGCGGCAGCCAGAGGATCCAGCGGTCGCGCTGAAGCGCCCAAACGCCGCTCAGGGCGCGGCTAGGAGAAAACGCGAGCCGCGTGCTACCACGCGCTCGCTTTGACCACCCTGCGCTATCCCCGATGAGCGTCGTCACCCGCTTCGCCCCTTCGCCGACAGGCTACCTCCATATTGGCGGCGCGCGAACCGCGTTGTTCAATTGGCTGTTCGCGCGGCGCATGGGCGGCAAATATTTGCTCCGCATCGAAGACACAGACCGCGCCCGCTCCACGCCGGAGGCCATTGCCGCCATCATCGACGGCCTGAGCTGGCTTGATCTGCAGCATGATGGCGACATCACGTACCAATTCGCCCGCGCCGACCGCCACCGCGAAGCGGCGGAGGCGATGATCGCGCGCGGAACTGCATTTCGGTGTTACGTCACGCCTAAGGAGCTGGAGGTTCGGCGGGCGAAGGGTGAGGCGGCCCGCGCCGAGTTGCAGAAGGCGAGCGAGCGCGGGGCGAGCGACGCCGAGCGACTCGCAATCTACTTGCGAGCTGCCGACAACCTTGAAGCCTTTCGTTCGCCATATAGAGATGGAGGGAGGCCGCCGTCGCCGGATGCGCCATTCACTGTGCGCCTGCGCGCGCCGGACGATGGCGACGTGCTCAACGCCGATCTGATCCAGGGCGAGGTGCGGATCAAAGCGCGCGACATCGACGATCTTGTGCTGCTGCGCGCCGACGGCAATCCGACTTACATGCTCTCCGTTGTCGTCGACGATCACGACATGGGCGTGACCCACGTGATCCGCGGCGACGACCACCTCACCAACGCAGCGCGGCAAATTCCGATCTTCCAAGCCATGGGCTGGACGCCGCCAAAGTTCGCCCACGTGCCGCTCATTTACGGCGAAGACGGCAAGAAACTATCGAAGCGCCACGGCGCCCAAGCCGTGCATGAATGGCGCGACATGGGTTATTTGCCGGAGGCGATGAACGCCTACCTGATGCGGCTGGGCTGGAGCCCCGGCCACGACGACATTCTGACCAAGGAAGAGGCCGTTTCGCAGTTTGAAATCGGCCAAATCGGCAAGGCCCCCTCACGCCTCGACTTCAAAAAGTTGGACTCGGTCAACGCCCACTTCATTTCGCGCGCGGATGATGCCCGATTGTCACGCCTCGCCGAACAGCACATCGCCCTGCGCGATGGCGCGCCGTTGAGCATGGAATCCAGTGCTGCATTGGCGCGCGCCATGCCAGTGCTGAAAACGCGGGCAAAGACCGTTCCGGAGC
This sequence comes from Proteobacteria bacterium HN_bin10, assembly GCA_002083515.1. Taxonomy (GTDB): domain Bacteria; phylum Pseudomonadota; class Alphaproteobacteria; order Caulobacterales; family Aquidulcibacteraceae; genus Vitreimonas. The sequence continues at coordinate 43,898 of LWDN01000097.1, read as the reverse complement.
TTGCCGAACAGGCGCGCTTCCTGCTGGCGAAACGACCGCTTGTGCTTGACGACAAAGCCAAATCCTTGATGAAGGACGAGTTCCGCCAACGCTTGCGCCGTCTTCGCGACGCTCTCGAAAAGGCGCCCGCGTGGGACCATATCGCACTTAGCGAGACGCTTAAGGCTTTCGCTACCGGCGAGGGTGTTGGATTGGGACAGATCGGCCCGGGTCTGCGGGCGGCGCTCACCGGTGGAGCGCCCTCTCCAGACCTCGGACAGACGTTGGAATTGTTAGGCCGCGAAGAAGCGTTGGCGCGAATCGCGGATCAGGTTTGAGGACGTTCGGCGATGGACAGCAAGCTCACGAAAAAAGCCCCGGCGACGCTCATCGTCAACAACAAGCAATTGGAGTTGCCGGTGTTCGGCGGCAGTGTCGGCCCCGACGTGGTCGACATCCGCAAGGTCTATAGCCAGGGCGGCGTCTTCACTTTCGATCCGGGCTTCACCTCGACCGCCTCGTGCGAGAGCCAGATCACCTATATCGACGGCGACGAAGGCGTGCTGCTCTATCGCGGCTATCCCATCGACCAATTGGCCGAGCAATCAACATTCCTCGAGGTCTGCTACCTGCTCGCCAACGGCGAATTGCCGAGCGAGGCGGAGTTCAAGCGCTTCGAGCGCGACATCACCTATCACACCATGCTGCATGCGCAGTTCGACCGCTTCTTCGAAGGATTCCGCCGCGATGCGCATCCGATGGCGATCATGGTCGGCACCGTTGGCGCACTGGCGGCGTTCTATCACGACTCCACCGACATCAACGATCAGACGCAACGCGTGGTGGCGAGCCATCGCCTGATTGCGAAAATGCCGACGATCGCGGCCCGCGCCTTCAAGTATTCGATCGGGCAACCCTTCGTCAGCCCGCGCAACGAACTCGACTATGCGTCGAATTTCCTGCGCATGTGCTTTGCGGTGCCGGCTGAGGACTACAAGATCAACCCGGTGCTGGCGCGGGCGATGGATGTGTTTTTCATCCTCCACGCCGATCACGAACAGAACGCGTCGACCTCGACCGTTCGCCTCGCCGGGTCCTCCGGCGCCAATCCGTTCGCGTGCATTTCCTCGGGCATCGCGTGCTTGTGGGGCCCGGCCCATGGCGGCGCCAACGAAGCGGCGCTCAACATGCTCGAACAAATCGGCAAGCCCGAGAACATCCCCGACTTCATCAAGCGGGTGAAGGACCCCAACGACGACGTGCGCCTGATGGGTTTCGGCCATCGCGTCTACAAAAACTACGATCCGCGCGCCAAGGCGATGCAGAAACTTTGTCACGCCGTGCTGAAGGAAACCGGCGGGCTCGACAATCCGATCCTGAAGGTGGCGATCGAACTCGAAAAGATCGCGCTCAACGACGAATATTTCGTGCAGCGCAAGCTCTACCCGAACATCGATTTCTATTCCGGGATCACGCTGCGCGCGATGGGCTTCCCGACCTCGATGTTCACGGTGCTGTTCGCGGTGGCGCGCACCGTCGGCTGGATCGCGCAATGGACCGAGATGATGGAGGACGACAGCCAAAAGATCGGCCGTCCGCGTCAAGTTTATACCGGCGCACCGAAGCGCGACTACGTCGCGCGCGACAAGCGCGGCTGAGGCGGACTCAGCCGGGGAAAAATTTCAGCACCGTATCGGCGGCGATGTCCGCGGCAGGCGTTCCACCGCGGCCCATCTTCTCCAACGCCTCGTCCTGGCGGCGCACTTGTTCTTCGCGCAAATCTTCGCTGTCGAGCAGAGGCGCGGCGGCGCCGGCGATGTTCTCCGCGGTGCAGCGCGTCTGGATGAATTCAGGCGCGACCTCGGCGTCCGCCGCCACATTCATGAGCGTGGCGTATTTGGATTTGAACAGGAACACTCGCGCCAGCGCCCAGGTGATCCAGCCGAGCTTGTAGCCAACCACGACCGGCGTGCCCTGCAGCGCCACTTCCGTCGTCACCGTGCCAGAGGCCGCAAGCGCCACGGTCGCCGCAGCGAAGGCGTCCTCCTTTTCATCCTCGCCCAGAATACGCACCGCCGCCGGCACTTGCGCCGTCACCTGCTGGCGCACGCTATTGGCCGCGACAGTGACGATGCGGACGTCGCGATCGCGATCCAGCAATTCGGCCGCTTGCCACAGCGTCGGCCCGATGCGCCGGATCTCGGCGCTGCGGCTGCCCGGCAGCACGAGAATAATCTTCTCTTTCGCCTTGAACCCCTGTCGGGCGCGCAAAGCGGCGCCATCGCCGGGCTTGTAGCGGCCGAGCGCGGGATGACCGCAGACGGTGCAAGCCAAACCGTAGGGCGCGTAGAACGGGACCTCAAAGTCGTGAATGCAGATCAGATGGTCGACGGCGGCGGCCAAGGTCTTGGCGCGCCCGGGCCGCGTCGCCCACACTTGCGGGCCGATGTACTTGACCAGTTTGATCTCGGGCGCGGCGGCGCGGACACCCTGGGCGACCCGTAGCGTGAAGCCCCAAGAATCGATCAGCACCACCACGTCCGGTTTCGCCCTCAGAATGGCGTCCACCGTGGCCGCGACCGCGCGCTTGACGCGCGCATAAGCCAGCAGTCCATCGACGAAACCGAGGATCGCCAAGCCGCTGATGTCGGCCTGGCTGGCGATACCCTCAGCCGCCATCAGCGGACCGCCGACGCCATGTAACTCAAGCGTCGCGTCACGCTCCTTGAGCGCGCGCGCCAAGTCCGCGCCTAGGGCGTCGCCCGAAGATTCCGCGGCAACAAGAAAGACACGACCGCTCAAGGTTCGCCCAACTCTTGCGGTGTGAAGCCATAGACAAACACGCCAGCGCGGTTCGCGCTCGCGACGATCTCGTCGCGCCGCACCATCAGGGCCCCGCGCGCCTCGACCGCGACACCGGCGAGGCCGGCCACGGCTGCGCCCTCAATGGTGCGTACGCCAATGGTCGGCAGATCGATGCGGCGCTCCTGGATCGGTTTCGGCCGCTTGACCAGCACGCCGCGCCGCGCCTGCGCCGCACCGCGGATGGTCGTCGGCAGCTCGGCGACGCGCCGGAGCATGGCGTCGGTTCCTTCTTGCGCTTCCACCGCCAGTACCAAACCGTCGCAGACGACGACGCCCTGGCCGATGTCGAAAGCGCCGCTCATCGCCGCGACCTTGGCCGCCTTGGCCATGTCGCGCATCTGCGCGGCGCTCGGCGCGACAGCGCCCAGCGTTCCCGCCGGCGCCAGCAAATCCTGCATCACCTGATCGACGCCGAGCACCCGAAAGCCCGCCCGCTCATGTTCCGCCAAGACGGCGCGCAACAGGGCATCGTCGCCCTGCGGCATCGCTGCGATCAGCGCCGGCAGCATCGCGCGCGCGACATCGTCCAACTCCAGCGTCTTCAAATCGGGGCGCGCGACTTGCCCGATCAGCACCACCGCGTCGCAGCCGGCCTCGCGCATGGCGTCCATGCGTCCGCCCATGGCCCCCAGGCCCAAGCTGACGCCCGGGTGGCGCTCGAGCGCAAGATCGGCCATCGGCTTGATGCGCGCGACGAAATATTGCCGCTGGGTCGCCGCCAGGTGTTCGGCCAGTACGACAGGTAGATCGCCGCCGCCGGCGATGATTCCTAGCTTGCGCCAGCCGCTCATCTCAGTCCCGCGGCATGCACAAGGAACGCGCCGCATCGGCGCGGATGAAATCGACGATCTCCATCACGTGTGGATTGGCGCCATAGGCTTCGACGCAATCCTCGACCCGCTCCTGGAAAGTCCCTTCTTCTGCGAAGAGCAAACGATAGGCGGCGCGGAGATCGTGGATTTGCTCGCGCGTGAAGCCGCGCCGCTTCAGGCCGACGACATTGAGGCCGCCCAGGTGCGCGTGGTTGCCGATGGCGGAGCCGAACGGGATGAGATCGGTTGTCATCAAGGCCGAGGCCCCGACGAAGGAATAACGCCCAACGCGGCCATGCTGGTGCACGCCCGAGAGCCCGCCCAGAAAGGCAAAGTCTCCCACCTGGACGTGGCCGCCGATGGTGGCCGTCTGCGCCATGATGACGTTGTTGCCGACGATGCAGTCGTGGGCCACGTGGCAATTGCCCATGATCAGACAATCGTTGCCGACGCGGGTGACGCCGCGGCCGCGCACCGTGCCGCGATGCAGGGTCGCGTGTTCGCGGATGACGTTGTTGTCGCCGATGACGAGTTCGGTAGGCTCGCCCTTGTAAGAGAGATCTTGCGGCGCCCCGCCGAGGCCGACGAACGGAAACACCGTGTTGTTCGAGCCCAATTCGGTGTGCTGCTCGATGAACACGTGCGCGATCAACCTGCTGCCCGCGCCGATCTTCACGTTCGGCCCGATGACGCAACCCGGTCCGATCTCGACATCAGGCCCGAGTTCGACGCTGTCATGCACGACAGCCGTGGGGTGAATCTTGGCGCTCATACCGGGTCCTGCGGGCGGTCAGCCTTCATCGCGGCGAACTCGCACTCGGTGGCGAGCTCGCCGCGCACCTCCACGCGACCGCGGAATTTGAAGATGTTGCGGCGCTGGAAGAGCACCTCGACGAACATTTCCATCGTATCGCCCGGCATGACAGGGCGCTTAAAGCGGGCATTCTCGACCGACATGAACAGAATGAGGTGCTTGGTGATATCGGCGTTGAGCGTCTTCGACATCAGCACTGCGCCGGTTTGCGCCAAGGCTTCGATCTGGAGCACGCCCGGCATCACCGGCGCGCCCGGAAAGTGCCCAGGAAAGAACGGTTCGTTGATGGTCACGCACTTGATGCCGCGGATCGATTTGTTCGGAACATAGTCGATGGCGCGGTCGATCAAGAGCAACGGGTAGCGGTGCGGGAGCCGGCGCAAGATCTCGCCGATCTCGATCACATCGTCAGTCGTCTTCTGCTGCTCGGTCAGATCATTTGCCTTCATCGCGCGCCCCTGCGGCTCTGCGGCTCAGCCACGCGGCCTCGCGCAGCCATTTCCTTAGCGGTTTGGCCGGATATCCGCTCCAGACCTCGCCTGGCGGCACGTCTTGGAACACCGCAGCGGCCCCCGCAAGAGTGGCCCCAGCCCCGATGTTGCGGTGGTCGGCCACACCGACCCGTCCACCCAGAGTGACGCCGTCGCCGATGATGGTGGACCCCGATATCCCGCCGAACGCGGCGATCAGGGCCCCGCGCCCGATGATGCAATTGTGGGCGATATGGCAGAGATTATCGATCTTGGCCGCCTCGCCGATGACGGTGTCGTCAAAGACGCCGCGATCGACGCAAGAATTGGCGCCTATTGTTACGCGATCCTGGATCACGACCCGGCCAAGGTGAGGCACGTCAACCGGTCCGGAGGCGTCGCCGGCAACGCCGAACCCCTGTTCGCCGATCACGACGCCTGCAAGGATGTTCACGTCATCGCCAATCAGCGCGAAGGAAATCGAGGCGCCTGCGCCGATGCGTGTGCGCCGTCCGATCGTCACGCCCGGGCCGATCACCGCATTCGGGCCGATCACGGCGCCCGCGCCAATTTGAGCGTCAGGACCGATCACGGCGCCAGCCCACACGCGCGCACCTTCTTCCAATTTGGCTGACGGATCGATTGCGACCGCGGCGGTGAAGTCCCGCGGACAAACGACCAAAGGCACGATCCGCGCAAACAGCGAGCGCGGACGATCCGAGAGGATTAACGCCCCTGCGTTCGGCGCCAGGTGCGCCAACGCAGGAGCGATTATGCATGCGCCAGGGGCGCTTTCCAGCGCAACGCCCTTCCGTCCCTCGTAATAGCAAAGATCCTCGGGGCCGGCGCGCTGTGCGGGCGCGGCGCCCGTTATCTCGCGATCCGCATCGCCGCCGACATCCGCCGAAGGCGCAAGCGCTCGGACCTTAACCGGTCCGAGCGCCTTATAGAAACGGGGGTCGATCATGCGCCGACTATCTGGCGCCGCCGAAGCCCGATGTCACGACCAGAGAAGCCCTTATTGGGCAGGCGCGGCAGCCGGCTGTTGCTGGCCCTGACATTCGGCGGCGCTGCGCCGCGTGACGTTCGCCACACGCGTATTTTGGTTCTGGTCCAGTTGCTGGATCACGGCATTGGTGATGTCGTACGCGGCGTCAAAAGTGGCGCTGGCCGAGTTGATGGCGATGCCCGCGCCACGCGACTGCATGACCTGACGCACGACAGGCTGAATCTGGGTCTCCAGGTCGCGCAAAGCGATGAGGCTCGAACACTCAAAGTCGCCGCCGAGCGTCGCCCTGCGCCCTTCAAGCTGCTGCCGACGTTGATTGAACTGCTGGAACTGAGGCGCCAGGGTAGCGTTGTTCTGAATTTGCTGCGGCGTCATGTTGCGCGAAGCCTGCGCAAGGCGTTGGGCTTCCTGCGCGAGCGATTGCTCTTCGGGCGCCAAGGCCTGCGCTTCGGTTGCGATCTGCTGACGAAGCGCCGCCAGCTTCGCCTGCATGTCGCGCCCCAGGGCAGAATCCGCGGCAACGCGCTGATAGTTGATGACCACCGCCGTCGTTGCCTGACCTCCGCCGCGATTTCGCTGCGCCAGCGCATCAGACGACACCGCTAATGCGGCCACCGCCAAGGCGGCCGCCGAAAAAATACTCACCACACGCATACCGCGTAACTCCCTTAGAATTGTGTCCGGGTGGAGAACCGGAATTCTTCGATGTTGTCGTAGTCCTCGTTTTGCAGGGGCTGCGCGAAGTCAAACTGCACAGGCCCAAACGGCGAGTCCCAGAAGACCGACACACCCGCCGCTGCTCTTAAGCTGGCAGAATCGTCAACAATGAGGCGGTTTGGCCCGACCAGATCAATGGTGGCCTTGTTGGCAGCATCGAGATACCCGAGCGTGCCGAAGTCGACAAACAGCGCGCCACCCAGCCCGAAGCTCTCCGGCAACGGCACCGGCACGTCGAGCTGCAGGGTGCCGATCGCATATGCATTGCCGCCGACGGCGTCGCCTTCCTCGATGACAGCCCCGGTGACGTCGTCCACCAAAAGCTGCCTTGGGCCGATGCCGGCGACATCAAAGCCCCGGAAGGACGAGCCGCCTTTGAAGAAGCGGTCGTTGATCCGGACGGTGTCGCCTCCCCAGCCCGAAATCAGGCCCGCGCTGCCCCGGAATGTGGCCCGAAATCCGTACGGAAGCCCGTAATATATGCCGCCTTCCATCTCCGTCCGGAGATAGTTCACCTCACCCCCGAGCCCGGCGATGTCCTGGCTGAACTGGAGGTCGAAGCCTCGCGTCGCCCTGACCGGGCTGTCACGGCGATCCCAATTGACCGTGAACCCGAGAACCGACGTCAGGAACGTCCCTTCCTGGTCGCAGAGCAAGGGCCGACTGGGGTTGATCGCATCGCATTGCTCGACATCCGGCGTCAGAATGTTCGCGTCGTGGTCGACAAAGATGTCTGCAATCTGGGTCTCGTCCTGGATCAACGAGTAGGTGAGCCCCAGACTTGTACGCTCACCGATGCGGAAGCCGGTGCGCAAGCCGACGCCGGTTGATTGGTTCTCGAAGGAGGACTGGTCGAGGAAATCCGTTCGCAACGAATAAACGTCAAAGCCGGCGGATATCTCTCGGCCAAGGAAACGCGGCTCCGTGAAGCGCAAATCGAGCTGCTGGCGCTGTGCGCTTGATGAGGCCCGCAGGCGCAGGAATTGCCCCCGCCCGCGCAAGTTGCGCTCGGTTACGGAGATGTCGAAGAGAAAGCTGTCGGTAGACGAATAACCTGCGGCAAACGCAAACTCACCGGTCGACTGCTCCTCAACGGTCACATTCACAACCGCGCGATCCGGCTGCGACCCGTCCGTGTCTTCAACTGTGACCTCGTTGAAGAAGCCCAGAGCCTGAATCTGTTGACGAGAGCGATCCAGCAACACCCGATTGAACGCGTCGCCTTCGCTTACCCGCATCTCCCGGCGGATGACACGATCAAGCGTTCGCGTGTTGCCGACGATGTCGATACGCTCGATGAAAACACGCGGGCCTTCGTTGACTTCAAACGTGATATTGACGACCTGGTTCTCCCGGTCACGCTCAACCTGCGGCGTGATCTGCACGTTGGCGTAGCCCACCGTGCCGGCGATGTAGGTCATCGCGTCGATCGCGTCCTCGATCTGATCGCCCCTGAAGACCGTTCCCGTCCGGATGGGGCTCGCCGCGCGCAGCAGAGATTCCGGCAGACGGTTCAATTCCGTCTGAATGCGGACTTCGCCCCATTCGTAGCGGACGCCTTCATCGACCGTAAAGGTAATGTAGAAATCGCGCTGGTCGGGCGTGAGCTCCGCCACCGCTGACACGACGCGGAAGTCCGCATAGCCCCGGTTGTTATAAAACTGACGCAGCTGTTCGCGGTCGTACTCGATGCGGTCCGGGTCGTAATTGTCGTTGCTGGAAAAGAAGTTCCACCAGCTCGATTCGGTTGTGACGATCGCTTCGCGCAAGCGCCGATCGGAGAATTCCTGGTTACCGATGAAGTTCACATCGCGGACGCCGGTCACCGGCCCTTCATCCACCTCAAAGATCAGATCGACGCGGTTCTGATCGAGTTCGCGAACCTGCGGCGTGACCTGGGCGGCGAAGCGACCGTTGCGGCGATAAACCTCGATAATGCGCTGCACATCGGCTTGCGCACGCGCGGGCGTGAACACCGAACGCGGACGCGCCTGCACTTCGTCCTCAAGGTCTTCTTCGTCGAGCGTGCGCATGCCTTCGAAGACGACGCGATTGATGATCGGGTTCTCGATGACAGACACGACCAGGTCCGTGCCGCGCTGCTCGATCTGCACGTCGGCGAACAAGCCGGTAGCGAAGAGCGTCTTCAGCGACAGATCGATGCGCTCGGGGTCGAACGTATCCCCCGGCCCAATCTGCAGATAGGATGAGATCGTCGCCGGCTCGATGCGCTGGTTGCCCTCAACCAGCACGCGCCGGATGGCGACGCTCGAGGCCTGTGCGCCTGCCTGGTTTTCCTGCGCATAAGCGTCGGTGCTGACCGCCAGGAGCGCGCCTGTTCCAGCGCCCACCGTCGCGACGCACCCCAGAGCGCCGAGCGCTACATCCCGCAGTACCCGCTTCATGAAAGCCCTCGACGCTCCGACGCTCCCCAGCGTCTTGGTTTTTAAGACCCTATCCCGCCTCGAAAGACAAGGACGTGGCGCTGTTACTGGCCGCCCGGAAACAGCCTCGTAATGTCATTCCAGGTAGCGAATAAGAACAAACTCGCCATGACGGCGAATCCGGCCCGGTAGGCCCATTCCTGCGCCGCCGCAGGCAGCGGCTTGCCCCCGCGCACCGCTTCGATGCCATAAAACAGCAGGTGCCCGCCATCCAGGATGGGGATCGGCAGCAGATTGACGAGCCCCACCGCCACCGACAGCACTGCCGCAAGGTTGAGCAGCGACAGCGCCAGCAGCTGCAGTTTCTGCACGAGCGTGGCTTCGGGAGCATCGAGCGCCGAGCTCGCCACTTGGCCGGAAATGTTGATGATTCCGAGCGGACCGGCGATCTGATCGCCCGACTCCCGACCGACGAAGATGCCGCCAATGTACGCGCCCGTTTGCGCGACGATCTGCCATGTGTTGGAGGCGCCTTCCCCAACCGCCTCGATCGGACCGATGCGCTGGCGATTCTCAAATGTGGACGTGTGCCCGACGCCAATGGCGCCCAGGCGAGGATTGTCGCTTCTGGGCCGCGGCGTCAGCTGCATTTCGATTTCTTGATCGCCGCGCAGCACCACAACCTGCAAAGTCACATTGGGCGATGCGGCGATGATGCGCTGGAGGTCTTGGAACTCGTCGATGCGCTCATCGTTGACCGCAACGATGATATCGCCCGATTGCAATCCTGCGGCGGCCGCCGGCGAGCCCGGATCGACGCGATCGACGCTCGCTGGATCTTTCCCGGCGATGAGCGCCAGGATTGCAAACGCCGCGATGGCAAACACGAAGTTCGTGAATGGCCCTGCCGCCACGACCATCGAACGTGTGGTCAGCGGCTGGGCATGAAAGAGACCTTTTGCGCGCGCTTCCGCCAGCGCTGCAGGATCCTCGATCTTCTCGCGCGGCGCCGTCGACATCGCGTCCATGTCGTCGGCGAACTTTACGTAGCCCCCCAACGGCAACGCACCGATCTTCCATTGCACGCCCTGCTTGTCGCGCCAGCCGAGGAGCGTCTTGCCGAAGCCGATCGAAAACGTGTCGATGGCGACCCCGCGCCAGCGGGCGACCTGGAAGTGACCGAACTCGTGCACGAACACCACGACGCTCAGCACGATGACGAACGCGCTCGCGTAAACGACAATGTTCTGCAGCACGTCCATTCGAAGTCTGCTTCCTTCCCCGGCGCGTCGGCTTGTTTTTCTTGCGCCTAATCAGCCTTTAGGCCGCCGCCGGAATTCCCGCAACCGAACGCGCCGCGCGCCGCGCGGCCTGATCCACCGCCGCCACTTCATCGAAAGATAAGGGCAATTTTGCGAGGAGGCCGCCGCCGTCACGCTCCATCTGGTTCAGAGCGCCCTCCACCGTCCGGCAAATGTCCAGGAATCCAATCCGGCCGCCCAAGAAGGCGTCGACCGCGATTTCATTGGCGGCGGACAGGGCTGTCGTGGCGGCCGCCCCACGATCCAACGCCGCCCGCGCTAAGCCCAGGGCGGGAAAACGCCCCATGTCCGGCGCTTCGAACGTGAGTTGGCCGAGCTTCGCTAGGTCGAGGCGGGCAGTTGATACCGTAGCCCGGTCTGGCCAAGTGAGCGCAAAAGCGATCGGAATGCGCATGTCCGGACTGGCCATCTGCGCCAGCACCGAGCCGTCGACATAATGCACCAGACTGTGGATCGTACTCTGCGGATGCACGATGACATCGATCATTTGTGACGAAAAACCAAAGAGATAGAAGGCTTCGATCAGTTCGAGCCCCTTGTTCATCAGGGTGGCGCTGTCGACGGAAATCTTGCGCCCCATGCTCCACATCGGATGCGCGCAGGCTTGGGCGGGGCTCGCCGCCGCCATCTGCTCGCGGCTCCAGGTCCGGAACGGACCGCCCGAGGCGGTGAGCGTCACCCGCTCGACCCGCTCCGGGTGCGTCAGCACCTGGAAGATCGCGTTGTGCTCGGAATCCACCGGCAGCAGCGTCGCGCCGTGCCGCTTGGCGGCCTCGATGAACAAGGGCCCTGCACAGACCAGGCACTCCTTGTTCGCCAGTGCAACATGGACGCCCCGGCGCACCGCAGCCATGGTCGGCGCCAGCCCGGCCGCCCCCACGATGGCGGACATGACCCAATCCGCCGGACGGGCGCCGGCCTCATCCAGAGCCTGGGAACCGGCGCCAACCTCCACGCCCAATCCGCTTAGGGCCTGGCGCGCCTGGTTCAGCAGGGTCGGATCGGCAATGGCCGCGAACTTCGGTCTCAGACGGCGGCAGGCATCCGCAAGGACATCAAGACGGCTCGCCGCGGTGACGGCCTCAACCTCAATCTCACGCCCTTGAGCGCGCAGCTCTTCAATCACCTGAATGGTGGACTGCCCGACCGAACCGGTGACGCCGAGGATGGAGACAGTGCGGCTCATGGCGACACGCCGAACAGGAGCGAGGTCGCGCGCGGACCGAACGCCAAAGCCGCGCCGACAAGCAGGGTGGCGGCCATCAGGCTGTCGATCCGGTCCAAGACCCCGCCATGGCCGGGAATGATACGGCTGGCGTCCTTCACGCCGAACCGGCGTTTCAGGAAGGATTCGAACAAATCGCCCATGAGCCCAGTGAATGCCACGAGTGCGCCGATCCACAACCATGGCACACGCAGCGATGGGTCGGGTTGGAACAGAAGGCCGCACCCATAGCCAGCGGCGGCGCCGGCGAGTGTCCCCGCGACGATGCCGGACCAGGTCTTATTCGGCGAAAGCCCGCGCGCAACCTTCGGCCCGCCGATCAGCTTGCCGCCGAAATAGGCGAAAATGTCCGCCGCCCAGATGATGGCGAAGAGCGCGAGAATGGTCTGCAATCCTTCCGGCGCACGGTCGCGCAGCCAGAGGAAGAGCGCGCATGGCAGTCCGATATAGAGCGCGCCGCCGGCGGTCTCGATCACGCCGACGAGCGTGCGCCGCCTTGTGGCCGAAGCGATTGCGCAGAGCAGAAGCCAGAGCACGCCCAGCGCCAGATACTGCCAACTCGATAAGAAAACCGCACCCAGCGAACCGGCGAGCGCAAAGGCGAAGGCGGGCATCGTCGCCTCGGGCTCGCTCATGCGCGCCCACTCGTAGCTCATCGCCACAACTGCCGCGCCGCAGGCGGCCGCCAGCCACGGCCCCCCGGCGAACGCCGCCGCCAAGCCCAGACCTGCGAGCACCAAGCCCGACACGATGCGCGCGCCGAGATCGGACCAGTCGCCGCGCGTTGGCGCTGCATCGGCGGCCTCAGGCGGGCTCAGTCGCGATCCCCCCGTAGCGCCGATCGCGATTGCGATAGATGGCGAGCGCCTCCGCCAGCGCCTCCTTGCCGAAATCCGGCCAGAGCACATCGAGGAAGACCAGCTCTGCGTATGCGGACTGCCAGAGCATGAAGTTCGACAACCGGAACTCGCCCGAGGTGCGGATCAACAGATCCGCCGCCGGCAGCTCCTCGGTGTCGAGATAGGATTCAAACATCCGGGCGTCGATGTCGCTGGCCTTGAGTTTGCCGGCGGCGACATCTTCGGCGAAACGGCGCGCGGCGCGAACGATTTCGTCCTGGCCTCCATAATTGAAGGCGATGGTGAGGTTGAGACGGCTGTTGTGGCGCGTGCGCGCTTCCGCATTTTGGATGATCTCGGCGATGTCGCGCTGCAGGCCCTCGCGCCCGCCGATGACGCGCACGCGAACGCCCTCGCGCACCAATTTGTCGAGATCGCGCGCCACATAGAGGCGCAGCAGATCGAAGAGCGCGTTCACCTCTTCCGCAGGGCGGCGCCAATTCTCAGTCGAGAAGCCGAAGACGGTCAAATACTCGATGCCCGCGTCGCCGGCCGCCTCCACGGTCCGCCGCAACGCCTCGACGCCCTCTGCGTGACCGAACGTGCGCGGCCGATTGCGTTGGCGCGCCCAGCGTCCATTGCCGTCCATGATGATGGCGACGTGGCGGGGTTGAGCCGCTGGCGCTGAGGTGGGAGACGGTTGGGCCATGTCAGGTGCTAGGTGCTAGGGGTTAGGTTTTAGGCCTCTTGGGATCAGGACGGCGCGCCCCCTGAACACCTAACACCTAAAACCTAGCACCTAAACCTGCATGATCTCTTCTTCTTTGTGCCGCAGCGCTTCGTCGATCTTTTTGATGTGATCGTCTGTGGCCTTCTGCACTTCGGCGTTGTGACGCTTGTGCTCGTCCTCGCTGATCGCGTGTTCCTTCTCGAGCTTCTTCAGATGCTCCATGGCGTCGCGGCGGATGTTGCGGACGGCGATGCGTTGCTGCTCGGCGTACTTGCCGGCGACCTTGGCCAGTTCGGTGCGGCGCTCGCCGGTAAGCGGCGGAATCGGAATGCGCAGGCTTTGCCCGTCGATGATGGGATTGAGGCCCAGATTGGCGGCGCGGATCGCCTTGTCGACGGCCGGGACGATCGCTTTGTCCCAAACGTTCACCGAAATCATGCGCGGTTCCGGCACGCTGACGCTCGCCACCGAGGTCAGCGGCGATTCCGCGCCATAGGCGTCGACCTTGATCGGATCCAACAGCGAGGGCGAAGCCCGGCCGGTGCGCAAACCGCCGAACTCATGCTGGAGCGCGGTGATCGCGCCATCCATGCGCTTCTTGTAGTCTTCCAGTTTGAAAGGCGGCGATGCGGCCATGACGTTCGTCCCTAGTCTGAAATGACGGTGCAGACGCCGCGGCCGTGCAGGACATCAGCCAAGCTGCCGCGGGTGTTGATGGAGAAGACCACGATAGGAATGCCATTGTCGCGCATCAGGCTGACGGCGGAAGCGTCCATCACCCTGAGATCGCGGGCCAGCACTTCGTGATAGCTCAGCTTGTCGAAGCGGGTGGCGTTCTTGTCCTTCTTGGGATCGGCGGAATAGACGCCGTCGACCTGCGTGCCCTTGAGCAACGCGTCGCAGCCCATTTCCGCTGCACGCAAAGCGGCGCCCGTATCGGTCGTGAAGAACGGATTGCCGGTGCCGGCGGCGAAAATGACGATGCGGCCCTTCTCCATGTGCCGCAGCGCCCGGCGGCGGATGTAGGGTTCGCACACCGTCATCATCGGGATGGCCGAAAGCACGCGCGCCTGGCCGCCCAGGCCTTCGATCGCGTTCTGCATGGCGAGCGCGTTCATGACTGTGGCCAGCATGCCCATGTAGTCGGCGCTGGCGCGCTCCATGCCCTTCGTGGCCCCCTGCACGCCGCGAAAGATATTGCCGCCGCCGATCACCAAGCAGAGTTCCGCCCCGGCGGCGCTGGCGTCGAGCACGGCGCGGGCAATGTGCTCGCAGACGCCGGTATCGATGCCGTATTGGCCCTCGCCCATCAGCGCTTCGCCGGAAATCTTGAGAAGGACGCGCTTGTAGCGCAGCCCCTGTGGGCTGGGTCGGGTTTCGGCGAGGCTCATGAGGCCGAATCTATAGACCACACGTCCGGGGAGAGTCAGCCCGCAGAACCCAGGAACTGCGCACAAAGCATAAGGGCGCGGACCTTGTCGGCCCGCGCCCCTCCATTACGCCCTTGAGCACCCTCAGGTCGGCTTGGACATCGCCGCGACTTCCGCCGCGAAATTGTCGGCCTTCTTCTCGACGCCCTCACCGACGGCAAAGCGGACAAAACCGGCGATCTTGACCGGCGCGCCGGCCTCCTTCTCCGCGTCCTTCACCGCCGCTTCGACGGTCTGGTCCGGGTTCATGATAAAGGTCTGCTTCACCAGCACCGATTCCTCGAAGAACTTGCGCATGCGCCCTTCGAGCATCTTGTCCAGCACCTGTTGCGGCTTGCCTTGCGCCTTGGGGTCTTCCTTGATCTGATCGAGCAGGACCGCCTTCTCGCGCTCGACGCGATCGGCAGGGATGTCCGATTCGTTCAGCGCCAGCGGATTGGCCGAGGCGATATGCATGGCGACCTTCTTGCCGAAGGCTTCGAGCTTGCCCTTGTCGCCGGCCGACTGCAGCGCCACCAGCACCGCGATGCGGCCCAGATTGTCGGCGCCTTCGACCTTGGCGTGCACGTAGGACGCGATCACGCCATTGTCGACGCCAAGCTTCACCGAACGGCGCAGCGTGATGTTCTCGCCGATGGTGGCGATGAGATTGGTGACCGTATCCGAGACCTTGCCGCCGCCATGCGAAGCATTGAGCAGCGCCTCGTGATCGGCTGCCTTCAGCGCCAGTTTGGCGAACTCGCCGGCCGCCTTCTGGAAGTCGGCATTGCGGGCGACGAAATCGGTCTCCGAATTGAGTTCGATGACGGCGGCCTGCGCGCCATCGCTCGCCACAGCGACGATCCCTTCAGCGGCGGCGCGGTCGGCCTTCTTCGCGGCCTTGGACAGACCCTTGGCGCGCAGCCAATCGACCGCGGCCTCAAGATCGCCTTTGGTTTCGGCCAGCGCCTTCTTGCAATCCATCATGCCGACGCCGGTTTTTTCGCGCAGGTCCTTGACCAGCGCAGCGGTAATTTCCGCCATGTTTCTCTCCTGAGACTTCTCTCGTCAGTTGCTAGTAGTTCGCGCCGGTCGGCCCATCGATCGGGCTTTCGACTGGAACCCGCGCCCGCTCGGCGGCGACGGCCGGTTCGACCGGCGGCCGCGACGATGCGCCGATGTCGACGCCGCCGCGAACCTGGCCTTCGGTGAGGCCATCGAGCACGGCGTCAGCGATCAGATCGCAATAGAGCTGGATCGCGCGCGCGGCGTCGTCATTGCCCGGGATCGGATAGGTGACCGCATCCGGATCGCAGTTCGAGTCGACGATGGCGACAACCGGAATGCCAAGCTTCCTGGCTTCCTGGATGGCGATCGCTTCCTTGTTGGTGTCGATCACGAACATCAAATCCGGCACGCCGCCCATCGAGGCGATGCCGCCCAAGGAGCGATCGAGTTTGTCGCGCTCGCGCTGGATGTTCAGCACCTCGCGCTTGGTGAGGCCGACGCCGCCGCCGGCAATGATCGCTTCCGTTTCGCGCAGGCGTGCGATTGACTTCGACACCGTCTGCCAATTGGTCAGCGTGCCGCCGAGCCAGCGCTGGTTGATGTAGTACTGCGCCGAGCGCTGTGCGGCGGCTTTGATGTGATCGGCCGCCTGGCGCTTGGTGCCGACGAACAGCACGCGCCCGCCACCGGCGGCGACTTCGCGCACTTTCAGCAGCGCCTGGTGCAAGAGCGGCACCGTCTGCGACAGATCGAGAATATGGATGTTGGCTTTTTCGCCGAAGATATAGCGGTCCATCTTCGGGTTCCAACGGTGGGTCTGGTGACCAAAGTGTGCGCCAGCTTCCAAAAGCTGACGCATGCTGAATTCAGGCAGCGCCATCGATTTTCCTTTTCCGGTTTGCCGCCGCGGGAAAGACCTAGGACTTTTGTCCTAGGACCGGATGGAGGAACGGCCGCTTTCAGACCGCCCCGCCGCTCCCGCGTGCGAAGTGAGGCGCGGATATAGAGGCCACGACCAGAGCGCGCAACCCCACAAGAGGCGTGCGACGTTACCGCCGGTTCCGCGGGTTGTACCGATCCCGCAGTTGCGTCTGGCGTGAGGTCAGCGATTGCTCGACCCCCTCGATGAACACGGCGGTGGGCGCGGACGTCACTTGCAATGGATCGCCGTCCCAGATCACCACGTCGGCCAGATAGTTGCGCTCGAGACGGCCGAGCCCGTTGGCGCCGAAAATCTCCGCCGGCCCGCGTGTCACGGCCGCAAACGCGGCGTTCCAGGGCAGGCCGTTGGCGACGGCGTTGCCGGCCAGTTGCAGGGCGAGCCGCGCCTGGTGCGCATCGACCGTGCCCGGCGCCGGCGCAATCGCGAAGCGTACGCCCGCTTGGTGCAACAGCACGGCGTTATCGAGCCGGGCCGACAGACGCTCGAACCGGTCCGGCAGATTGGCGAGCGGATCGAGGATCACCGGAATGTTGGCGTCCGCGAGTTCGTCCGCCACCTGCCAAGCCTCAGCGCCGCCGTGAATGGCGAAGCGTAGAGACGGGTTGGCGCGCTTGAACCGGATCAGGCGGCGGATATCCGCGGCGCTCTCGACATGAACCAGGAAGAGCCCCTGCCCGCGGGCGAAAGGCTGTAACGCGGCTGCGTCGATTTCATTCAGCACCGCCCCGCCCTGACCGCTGCGATAGCGGTTCGGATACTCGCGCGCGTCACGCAGCGCGGCTTCGAACGCAGGCCAGAGCGCGGCGCGCGAGCCGCCCGTGCGGCCGGCGCCGGCTTCGCCCAATTCCACCACCATGAAGGCGCGTTCGCGGAAGACGCTGTCGGGCGCCCCGCTCATGGAGACGAGCGCGCCGCGGCCGTCGAAGATGGCGCCGCTGGAACTCGGCGCAATGGCGGCGCGGGTGACGCCTTCAATGCGGGTCACCGGAATGGCGGTGACGCTCGGATTGAAAGCGCGCGCCGCATCCGCCGCCGCCGAGATCAAATTGCCCTCGACATCGGCGTCGTTAGGCGCGCCGGAGCCTGAAATCTCATTCAGCCCGACTTCGCTCATCGCCGCGAAGGCGCCCGGCGTCACATAGGCGCCGCGCGCTTCGATGACGCGCGCGCCGCGCGGCGCGGCGATGTTGGCGCCGACGGCGCTGATGCGGCCATCGACGATCAGCACGTCGCCGTTCTCGATGATCCCGGCAGCGCCATTGGTGACGACGCGGCCGTTATTGATCAGCACCGTTTCCGCGGCGGCCGGCGCCGCCAGCGCGAACAGCGCCAGGCTTGCAGCGAGGATTCTCATGGCGTGCTCCTCGTGTAGGTCTGACCCAGTTCGAAGTCCGAGGGCGGATCGCGTTGGGCGCCGCGCTCATAGACGAGCGCGCCATCCATGAACACGCGTTCGGCCACTGCGTAACTCGACAGCGGATCGGCCGACCAGATCACCACGTCGGCGCGGCGGCCGGTTTCGAGCGTGCCGGTTTCGTCGTCGATGTGAAGCGCCCGCGCCGGATTGCGCGACACCCAGGTCCAGGCCTGCGCGCGCGTGATCTCCAGTCCGGCGCGGCGGCCATCGGCCATTGCCTTGGCGGCTTCCTGGTTCAAGCGTTGAATGCCAACCTCGCTGTCGGAGTGGACGATGGCGCAGGCGCCGGCGGCATCAACGAAGGCGATGTTCTCGCGAATGCCGTCATAGGCCTCGATCTTGAAGCCCCACCAATCGGCCCACATGGCCGAGCAGATTTCCTCTTCGCGCAGCAAATCGGCGATCTTGTAGGACTCCACCGCGTGGTGGAACGCGGCGATCTCGAAGTCGAACTCGTGCGCGATTTGGATGGCGTTCGCCATTTCGTCAGCGCGATAGCAATGCCATTGCAGGATGATGTCGCCGTTCAGAACGCCGGCCAGCGTCTCCATCTCCAGATCACGATCCGGCGGTTCGCCCTCGCCGTCCTCGGCGGCTTGCAGGCGCCGCGCATAGCGCGCTGCGTTCGCCCAGGCCTGGCGATAGCCGGCAACATTGCCCATGCCGGTCGCAGGCGAGGAGTTGCGGCCGCCGTAAACGCGCGCGGGATTCTCGCCGCACGCCATCTTCAGACTCTGCGGTGCGCCCGGAAATTTCATCTCCTGCACCGTCAGCGCGCCGAGCACAGGCCGCAGCGTCACCCCGCGTCCGCCGAACAGGTTCGCGGAGCCGGGCAAGATGTGGAGCGTGGTGATGCCGCCGGCCACGGCGCGGAGGAAGCCCGGGTCCTGCGGCCACACGGAATGTTCGGCCCAAACCTCTGCCGTGTTGGGTTGCGTGGCTTCATTGCCGTCGGACGTCGCGTTGATGCCTGGCGAGGGATAGACGCCCAAGTGCGAGTGGGCGTCGATAATGCCGGGGGTGACGAACTTTCCGGTGGCGTCGATCACGCTGGCGCCCTCGGCGCTCAGATTCTGCCCCACAGAGACAATGCGCCCATCGCGCATCAGCACATCGGCGTTGGCCAGTTCGGCGCCGTTGCCGTCAAACACGGTCGCGTTGCGGATCAGGGTCGGCGTCGACGGCCGTGGCGTGTAGGTCGATGCGAACGGCGCCGGCTCGTCGCTCTCGGCCTCGTCGGCGCCGATGGTGGCGCAGGCGGCCAAGCTGAGTATCGCAACGAGCGCGATCGCGGAACGTAATGAGTGGCGCATGTCCCCTCCCTTTCGGAGCAGGCGTATTTGAAAGACTTGCCGCGGGCCGGACAAGAGCTTGCACGCGTTTCGGGAGAATTCTGCGACGAAGCGCGCGGCTTCAGATCACCCGCTCGACCCCCCGCGCGGCCTTTAGCGCCGCTCGCGCCGCCGGCGCCCCTGACGCCAACCTGCCGGTGTTCAGCTCGATCTCGCGTCCGTCCTTGAGGCGCAAGACCAAATGGAGCGGCCGGGCCTCGCCGGGTTGCGCCTTCGGCAATGCAGCAAGCGTTTGCGCCAACAGGTCGAGCGGCGCGCCTTCCTTCAGCACCACCCGCAAGTCCTCGCCGATGCGGGCCTCGGCCGCCTCCACCGGTTCGAACGAGTCCGCCGCCAGTTTCAGGTCGCCGTCGCGCCAGCGCACGCGGCCGCGGAAGCTGAAGGCTTTGCCGACTTCCAGAACATCGCGCGCGGCGGCGACGTACTCCGGCATGATCATGCCTTCGAAATCGCCGGTCGGATCGGACATCGAGACGAAGGCAAGCGTGCCGCCGGACATGGCCGGGCGATACTGAATGCGCCGCACCACCCCCGCCATCATGTAGGCGCGCGGCTCGGTCTCGCCCTCTTCGACGATATCGGCGTAACTGGAGTAGCGCTCGCCCGCGTCGATGAAGAAGTCCGAAAGCGGGTGGCCAGAAAGATAGAATCCGACGCTCTCGCGCTCGGCGTCCAAGCGATCCTGCGCCGACCATGCGGGCGCCTTCGGAAACGCTGGACGCGCGCTCGGCTCCTCGGCGCCGAACAAGCTCGCCTGGGCGCTCGCGCGCTCCTCCGCCACGCGCTGGGAATAGGCGGCGATCACCTCGCAGGCCGCCAACGCACGCGCCCGATCCGGCTCCAGCGCGTCGAGGGCGCCGGCTTTGGCCAGGTTTTCGAGCTGGCGACGGTTTACCACCTTCGCATCCATGCGCTCGGCGAAATCGTAGAGCGCCTTGAACGGGCCGCCGCGCTTGCGCTCGCCAACCACGCTCGCCATGGCCGCCAGACCGACATTGCGCACGGCGCCCAGCGCATATCGCACACCGAGGCCATCATCTGTTCGCTCGACGCTGAAGTCGGCTTCAGACTTGTTGATATCGGGGGGCAAGATCTTCACCCGAATGCGCTTGGCGTCTTGAACGAAGCTCGCCAGCTTGTCCGAATTGGAGAGATCGAGGCTCATCGAGGCGGCGATAAAATCGACTGGGAAGTGCGCCTTCAGATAGGCAGTCTGAT
Source organism: Proteobacteria bacterium HN_bin10 (assembly GCA_002083515.1). Taxonomy (GTDB): domain Bacteria; phylum Pseudomonadota; class Alphaproteobacteria; order Caulobacterales; family Aquidulcibacteraceae; genus Vitreimonas. The sequence continues at coordinate 23,385 of LWDN01000097.1, read as the reverse complement.
AGGCGACCACGGCGTAGGCGGCGGCGTGGGATTTGTTGAAGCCGTAACCGGCGAATTCCTCGACCAGATCGAAAATGTGCGACGCCAGGCCTTCGCTGACCCCGCGCTCCTTCGCGCCCTCGATGAAGCGCGACTTCTGCTTGGCCATCTCCGCCGGCTGCTTCTTGCCCATGGCGCGGCGCAGCAGGTCAGCCTCGCCCAGCGTGTAGCCGGAGAGCACCTGGGCGATCTGCATCACCTGTTCCTGGTAAACGATGACGCCATACGTCTCTTCCAGGATCGGCTTGAGCTTCTCATGCAGATAATCGGGCGCCTCGCGGCCGTGCTTGACGTTGGCGAAGCGATCGATGTTCTTCATCGGACCCGGGCGATAAAGCGAGATGAGCGCGATGACGTCCTCGAGACAGGTCGGCTTCACCTTGCGCAGCGTATCGCGCATGCCCTGACCTTCGAGCTGGAACACGCCGAATGTCAGGCCGGACTGCATCAGTGCGTATGTTTTTTCGTCGCTGTAGTCGCCCGTCTCGAGGTCAATCTTTTCGCCCCGATCGCGGATGAATTTCACGGCGCGGTCGATGACGGTGAGCGTCTTCAGGCCGAGAAAGTCGAACTTCACCAGGCCAGCCGCCTCAACCCACTTCATGTTGAATTGGGTTGCGGGCAGATGCGCGCGTGGGTCGCGATAGAGCGGCACCAACTCAATCAGCGGCCGGTCGCCGATGACGACGCCGGCCGCGTGGGTCGAGGCGTTGCGGTAAAGTCCTTCAAGCTGCAGCGCGGTATCGATGAGGTCTCGGACCTCGGCCTCGTTGCGCCGCGCTTCCTGCAGCTTCGGTTCGATCTCCATCGCCTGCGCGAGCGTCACCGGGTTCGCCGGGTTCGCCGGCACCAGCTTCGCCAATTTGTCGACTTGGCCGAACGGCAACTGCATCACCCGGCCGACATCGCGCAGCACCGCGCGCGCCTGCAACGTGCCGAAGGTGATGATGTGGGCGACGCGATCTTCGCCGTATTTGTTCTTGACGTAATCGATGACCTCGCCGCGACGCTCCTGACAGAAATCGATGTCGAAATCCGGCATCGACACGCGCTCGGGGTTGAGAAAGCGCTCGAACAGCAAGCCCCAGCGCAACGGATCGAGGTCGGTAATCGTCAGCGCCCAAGCGACAACCGAGCCCGCGCCCGATCCACGCCCCGGTCCGACCGGAATGCCGTTCGACTTCGCCCACTTGATGAAGTCCGAGACGATCAGGAAATAGCCCGGGAACTGCATCTGGGTGATGATGTTCAGCTCGTAGGCCAGCCTCTTCTCGTAGTCCGCCACCGGCGCGGCTAGCTGATCGCCCAGCGCCTTGAGACGCTCTTTCAGCCCCGCCTCCGCTTGCGCCTTGAGTTCAGCGGCTTCGTCGCGGCCGCGTTTGGTGTCGAACCGCGGCAGGATCGGCGCCCGTTTTTCAACCTTGAAGGCGGTGCGGCGCGCAATCTCAGCCGTGTTCTCGATCGCCTCCGGCAGATCCGAGAACAGCTCGATCATCTCCAAACCGGATTTGAAGTAGTGCTGCTGGCTGACGCGCGGGCGATCCTCTTCGCCAAGGTAGGACGATGCCGCGATGCACATCAGCGCATCGTGAGCGCCGTGATCGGCGCGCTTTTCGAACCGGATGTCGTTCGTGGCCACGATCGGCAGGCCCATGTCATAAGCCAGATCGAGCAGAGCGCCTTCGGTGTCCGCCTCAATCGTTTCGCCGTGGCGCTGCAGTTCGACATAGAGCCGATCGCCGAACACGGCGGAGAGCTGCTTCAACGTCGCCGCCGCGACATCGCCCTTGCCCTCGGCGATGAGCGGCGCCAGCGGCCCGTCGCCGCCGCCGGTGAGCGCTATCAGGCCTTCGGCATGCGCCAGCAGCCGCGCGAATTCGACGTGCGGCTCATCGTGCGACTCCGCTTCGAGATACGCAGCGCTCGAAAGCCGCATCAGATTGGCGTAGCCGGCGGTGTTTTGGGCCAGCAACGCCAGGCTGCCCGCCAGACCATGTTCGCCGCGCACATCCAGCGTGAGACCGACGATCGGCTGTACGCCCAACTCCGCGGCGGCTTCGGAGAATTCCAGCGCGCCGAACATGTTGTTGGAATCGGTCAGGCCCAACGCTGGCATGGCGTGCTTGGCCGCCAGCTTGGCCAGCCCCTTCACCTGGATTGCGCTCTGCAGAAGCGAATAGGCGGAGCGCGCGCGGAGGTGGATGAAGGGCTGGGGCATGATGATTCGGTGCGCCCAATATAGGCCCTATGGACTGCCGGCGCCCCCGCCGGCACGCACTGGAGCCCGCCGGCGAGGGCGCCGGCGGTCCGTACTAGCTCCGCCGCACCAGCTTGCCGTGATCCAGCGCCATCACCCGGTCCATATACTTCGCCAGTTCGAGATTGTGCGTTGCGATCAGGGCTGCGGCGCCCTGGCTGCGCACGAGTTCTGAGAGAGCGGCGAACACAATCGTCGACGTGTCGGGATCGAGGTTGCCGGTCGGCTCGTCAGCCAGAATGAGGATCGGGTTGTTGATCATGGCGCGCGCAATCGCCACGCGCTGCTGCTCACCGCCGGAAAGTTGCGCCGGTTGGTGATGGATGCGTTCAGCCAGCCCCATGACGCCGAGCAGCCGCGCTGCCTCCATCAACGCGTCTTTGCGTTTCTGACCCGCAATCAAGGCCGGAAGCGCCACATTGCTGATCGCGTCGAATTCCGGCAGCAGATGATGGAATTGGTAGACGAAGCCGATGCGGTTGCGCCTGATCTCGGTGCGCTCCGCGTCGCTCAGCTCCCAACCAGGGCGGCCGTCGATCCAGACTTCGCCGCCGCTCGGGCGTTCGAGCATGCCGGCCGCGTGCAGCAACGACGATTTGCCCGAGCCGGACGGGCCGATCAGGCCGACGATCTCGCCCGGCGCGATGTCGAGCTGCACGCCATCAAGCACGGTCAGTTCGCCGCCGCCCGACTTGTAAACGCGCGAGACGTTCTCCAGGCGCAGTATCGAGTGCACGGTGTTGGCGGCGTCATTCATAGCGCAGCGCCTCCACCGGATCGAACCGCGACGCCCACCACGCCGTCATCAGCGTCGCCGAGAAGGTGACGGCGACGGTGAAGAACGAGATCATCGCCACCTCGCCCCATTCGACGCGCGCCGGCAGCGTCTCCAGCGAATAGACGGTGCCTGGGAAGAGATCGAATCCGGTCAGCGCCTGGATGGTGTTCTGGATGACCTCGATATTGAGACAGAAACCAATGCCCAGCAACAGGCCCAAGGTCAGGCCAATCACGCCCAAGCTCGCGCTCGCCATGAAGAACACGCGCATGATCGCGCCCTTAGTGGCGCCCATGGTGCGCAGGATGGCGATGTCGCGGCTCTTGTTCTTCACCAGCATGATGAGGCCGGTGACGATGTTGAGCGCCGCGATGGCCACGAGGATCATCAGGATGAGGCGCATGACGTTGCGCTCGACCACCAGCGCATCTGCAAGCCCCTGGCTCTTGGCGCGCCAATCGTAGATGGTGACATTGGGGCCGAGGCGATTGCGCAATTCCATCATCGTGGCGACGGTGCGGTCCGGATCGCGAATACGGATTTCGAGCTCGTCGGCGCCGTCGCCACGGCTGAACAGGATCTGAGCCTGTTCGATCGGCATATAGATCAGAGCGGAATCGAATTCGGCCATGCCGACGCTGAACACGCCGCCGATCAGGAAGGACTTGCGGCGTGGCGTTAGGCCGAAGGGCGTTGCCGCGCCCTGCGGCGAAAGAATGGAAATCGCCATGCTCTCGGTGACGCCCAAGGCCGCCGCAAGCCGATCGCCGACCAGGATGCTGGGCGATTCAATGCCCTCGAAATTCTCGAAACCGCCGCCGCTGCGGATGCTGTTGGCGACGATCGGCAGCGCCTGCAAATCCTCGCGCGAGATGCCGCGCACGACCACGCCCGCCGCGGTTCCGTCGGAGGTCGCCAGCGCCTGCGCATTGATGGTCGCCGCGACGTGCAGCACGTCCGGCGCTTCGCGCGCCAGCGCCGCCAGCCGCGCCACTTCATCGCCCGGCAGATAGCGCACGTCGACATAGACATGCCCATTCACGCCGAGAATGCGCGAGAGCAACGTCTCGCGAAACCCGTTCATCACCGACATGGTGATGATCAGCGCCATCACCGCCAGTGTGATGGCGATCACCGAAATAACCGAGATCAGCGCCACGCCGCCATGCTGGCGCTTGGCGCGCAGATAGCGTCCGGCGAGCATGCGCTCGAACAGGCCGAAGGGCTGGGAGCGGGCCGCCATCAATACGCCCGCGCGATCAGGATTTCTTCGACCGACGGCGCGCCGGTGAAGATGCACGTCCCGTAGGCGGCCGGCTGCGCCAGCGGCGCGTTGCGGATCGTCAGTTTCAGCGCCTTCAAACGCGCCCCCACGTCTTCGAGACCGGCGCCTGTCGGGCGCGACCATTGCACCCGCGCCCAGCCTTTGAACTCGCCGCTCTCATCGTCGGCGCCATAGTACTTTTCTATGTCGGCGAAGGTCGCGAAATCGCCACGGATATTGCCGTCGAGGCGCGCCTTGGCTTCGTCGAACAGTTCTTTCTGCGTCGCTTCGAGCAGCGCCTGCGCCTGGGCAATGAAATCCGCGCGCGGCAAAGTGTGCGACTTGATCTTGTCGCCTTCGCGCAGCGCATTGCGCTTGATGAAGGTGACATTGCCGCCGGCGGCGTCACGCGGCCCGATCTCGCAAATGAGCGGCGCGCCGCGGCGCACCCAATCCCAGCGTTTGTCGGCGGGACGGGCGTCCTTCATGTCGACGTGCGCGCGCAGAGGCTGGCCGAAGGCGCTCTGCGTGCCGAGTTCCGCGGCCAGCGCGGCGCAATAGGCCTTCAGCTCCTCGTCCTCAGGTTTGCCGCGCAGCATAGGCACGATCACAACCTGGCGCGGCGCAATCGCCGGTGGGGTGCGCAGACCGTCATCATCGCCGTGAGTCATGATCACGCCGCCGATCAGCCGCGTCGACACGCCCCAGGACGTCGTGTGCGCCAACGTCATGGCGCCATCCTTGTCCTGGTAGCGGATGTTCTGCGCCTCGGCGAAGTGCGTGCCGAGATAATGCGATGTCCCGGCCTGCAGCGCCTTGCCATCCTGCATCATGGCTTCGATGGAGTACGTGCGCTCGGCGCCAGGGAAACGTTCGTTCTCCGGCTTCTCGCCGGCGATGACCGGCAGCGCCAGAAAGTCCTCGGCAAAGCTCCGATAGATTTCGAGCGCCAACATGGTCTCGTCCATGGCGTCGGCTTTGTCGACATGCGCCGTGTGGCCCTCCTGCCAGAGGAATTCCGCCGTGCGCAGGAACATGCGCGTGCGCATTTCCCAGCGCATGACGTTGGCCCACTGGTTCAGCTTGAGCGGCAGATCGCGATAGGATTTCACCCAGCGGCTGAAGGCGTCGCCGATGATCGTCTCCGACGTCGGGCGGATGATGAAGGGCTCCGCCAACTCCGCTTCGGGATCCGGCTGCAGCGCGCCGTCGATCTTCTTCAGGCGATGGTGGGTGACCACCGCCATCTCCTTGGCGAAGCCTTCGACGTGATCGGCTTCCTTGGCGATGAAGCTCAGCGGGATGAGCAGCGGGAAATAGTAATTGTCGTGACCGCTCTCCTTGATGCGGCGGTCGAGTTCGCCCTGGATGCGCTCCCAGATGCCGTAGCCCCACGGCTTGATGATCATGCACCCGCGCGTCGGCGACAGTTCCGCCAGATCCGCATCGCGGACGACGGCCTGATACCATTCGGGAAAATCCTGGGCGCGCGTGACCTTGAGCGCATGCATAGCGTGAGGGCTCCTGTTTCGGGCGTTTGGATAGACTGCGCCGCGCCGGGGGGCAACGCGGCCTTAAGGCCCGCGCATGTTCCAGAGGTCGACCGAAACCGCCCAGTAAATGCCCAGCCACACAATCGCCGCGATCCCCGCCGCGTAGAGCGCCTTGCGGCGGACATTGGGCGCCCTGGGCGCGCCGCGTTCGGCGCCCGGCACGGTCGCCTCGTCCGCCTCGTGGTGACTTTGCGCGCCGATCGGCAGCATGGTGAAGAAGGCCAGCCACCAGACGATCACATAGATGGCGATGCCGAGGAACAGGCTCATCCGTGCGCGCCCCTCGGTGTTTCCATCAATTCGATCAACACGCCGTTGGAATTCTTCGGGTGCACGAAAATGATCGGCGTCCCGTGAGCGCCGATGCGCGGCTCGTTCAGAACGGTAGCGCCTCGGCGCACCATCTCGTCGCGGGCGGCGTAGATTTCCTCGACCTCGAAGCAGACATGATGCTGGCCGCCATTGGGATTGCGCTCGAGGAATTTCTGAATCGGGGAATTCTCGCCCAGCGGCTCGATCAGTTCGATCTGGCTGTTGGCGACATTCACGAACGCGAACTTGACCCCCTGCGTCGCCAGCTCCCGCGTTTCGGTGATGGCGCTCTCCGGCACGCCATAAAGATCGCGATACGTCGCCTTCGCCGCTTCGATCGACGGCACCGCGACGCCAACATGATTCAAACGACCGATCACGTCTTCGCTCCTAAACTACAACCTTAGCACACTCACATCGACCAGCGGCCGTTTCCGCCACACCCGCTCCGCGCTCTTGCGCACCGCGCGCATCAAGGCCGCCTCGACCATATCGTCATCGCCGCGTTCGCTGTGGTTGAGCTTGGCGAAGGCGGCCTTGGCGGCGTTTTCTAGCTCCTCGAGCGCCAATTCGAAATCCTCTTCATCCGGCATGGTCAGCCCGCGCACGGAAACGGTGGGCCCGGCGGCGATGGCGTTCTTGCCGTTGACCGCCAACGCCACGTTGACCGCGCCTTCGGCGGCGATGCGCTTGCGGTCCCGGATCGCATCGTCCTCGGTCTCGATGATGACGTTACCGTCGACGTAGAGCCGCCCGGACGGAACTTCGTCGATCACCGCCGCCGGGCCCGGCGCCAGGCGGATGAGATCGCCATTGTTGGGCGCCAGCGCCTCCGGCACCTGCAGCGATTGCGCCAGCTTCACGTGCTCGCGGATGTGACGGATTTCGCCATGCACCGGCACCGCGATGCGCGGGCGCGCCCACGCATACATTTGCTTCAGCTCATCGCGCGCCGGGTGACCGGACACGTGAATCAAGTGCTCGCTGTCCGCAGTGATCAGCTCAACACCGCGAGCGAGGAATTGATCGTAGAGCTGATGGATCGCCATCTCGTTGCCGGGAATGACGCGCGATGAAAAAATCACCGTATCGCCCTGACGGAGCGAGACGTTGCGGTGCTCGCCTCGGGCAATGCGCGAGAGCGCCGCACGCGCTTCCCCTTGGCTGCCGGTGCAAAGGAACAGCACGCTGTGATCCGGCAGCGAGCCGGCGTCATCCTCGTCGATTACCTGCGGCGTGTCTTGCAGGAGCCCAACACTCTGCGCCGCATTGTAGATGCGATGCATGGAGCGCCCGACCAGGCACGGCGTGCGCCCAGCCGCGCGCGCGGCATAAAGCGCCGTTTCAACCCGCGCGACGTTCGAGGCAAACGCGGTCACCGCCACTTTGCCGGTGCAGTTTTTGATGACTTCGGTGAGCTTCTCGCGCACCTCCGCCTCGGAGCCGGCCGTACCCTCGACCAGCACATTGGTGCTGTCGCACACCATGGCCAGCACGCCCTCGTCGGCCATGGCGCGCAGCTTGGCGACATCGGTGGTTTCGCCGATCAGCGGATCAGGATCAATCTTCCAGTCACCGGTGTGCCAGACCAACCCGAGGGGCGTCCGGATGGCCAGCCCGTTCGGCTCCGGAATCGAATGCGTCAGCGTGACGAAATCGATGTCGAACGGTCCCAGCGTGAGTTTTCCCTTGAGCGGAATCTCGGTCAGCTGCACGCGCTCAAGCAGGCCGCGCTCGCGCAGCTTCTCGCGCACCAAGGCGGCGGTGAACGGCGTCGCATAGACCGGCGCCGGCAGACGCGGCCATAACCAGCCGATGGCGCCGATATGATCCTCGTGCGCATGCGTCAGCACGATGGCGAGAATGTCGTCCTTGTGCTCTTCAAGGTAGCTTGGGTCCGGCAAGATGAGATCGACGCCCGGCGTCGTATCCTCGCGCCCGAAGGTGACGCCGATGTCGACGATGATCCATTTGCGCGCGTCCGGCGGCCCGTAGCCGTACGCATTCAGGTTCATGCCGATCTCGCCCGAACCGCCGAGCGGGAGAAACACCAATTCGTCGTCGGGTTTCGGCTTCTTCAAAGCTTGCCGCCGTTTCTGCGGAAGATTTCGAGCAGGCCGCGCGAGGTGAGGTCCTGGTCGAAATGGTCGATGCTCGGAAAAGAGCCCTCGAACAGCGAGGCGACGCCGCCGGTGGCGATTGTTTTCATCGGCTTGCCGTACTCGGCGCGGATGCGGCGGCAAAGCCCCTCGATCATGTCGATCGACCCCCAATAGATGCCCGCTTGCATGGCGCTGACCGTGTCCTTGCCGATCACGCAGCCTGGGTCGCGGATTTCCACACGCGGCAGCCGCGCGGCGTGCTCGTGCAGCGCCTGCAGCGACAGATTGATGCCCGGCAGGATAATGCCGCCTTCGAAGGCGCCGTCCGCCGCAACGACATCGAACGTCGTCGCCGTGCCGCTGTCGACCACAATTGAGGGTCCGCCGTACTGGATGTGGGCGCCGACGGCGTTGACCAGGCGATCCGCGCCGGCTTCGTTCGGCTTGTCGATACGGACTTCGATGCCGAGCTTCAAGCCATCCTCGCCGATCACCATCGGCTCCTTGCCGATATAGCGCCGCGAGAGATTGCGCAGATTGAACAGCGCCTGAGGAACAACCGTCGAGATAATGCAATCGGTGATGTCGGCAAAGCCCAGCGCGCTCAGCGACATCACCTGCTGCAGCCAAGGCGCATATTCATCGGCGGTGCGGGTCGTGTCGGTTGATGCGCGCCATTGCGCGCGCCAACTCTGGCCGTCCCAGATGGCGAACTTGGTGTTGGTGTTGCCGACATCGATGGCGAGAAGCATCACCCAACCCCCGACAAAAACACATCGCCCGCGGCGATGAGGCGCCGACCGGTTGCGGTGTCCAGTTCCAATTCGCCCCGCGGCGACAGACCGGCAAGGCGCCCGTCTATCGCCTGCTCGCCCTGTACGATGTGCGCCTCCCGGCCCATGCCATAGGCGCGCTGCAGCCAGGCGCGGCGCAGCGGTTCGAAGCCTTCGCCGACGATACGCGCGGCCCATAACTCGAGTTTCGGACGAATAGCAGCCAAGAACGCCAGCGGCTCGGGCGCGGCGGCGTCGGGCGGCAGGTGCTCGCGTAGGCTGGTCGCGGCTTGATCGATATTGTCAGGCGCGCTCGCCAGATTGATTCCGAACGCCAGCGCCACCCAGTTCGCCTGCGTGTCCACGGCGCCGGAATCGACCAGGATGCCGGCAATCTTGGCGTCGCCAATGAGCACGTCGTTCGGCCATTTGAGTTGAGCGGCGCCAGCCCCGATCACCTCGTCGATAGCCTCGGCGATCGCCACGCCTGCGGCGAAACCCAGCAGCGCAATCTGCGCCGCGGGTTGCGGCGTCACGAAGAGCGACGTCGCAAGCAGATTGCCCTCGAACGAGGACCAGGCGCGGCCACGCCGCCCACGGCCGGCGCTCTGGCGTTTTGCGATCAACCAAACCGGCCCGTAATCGCCGCGCTCAGCGCGCCGGCGCGCCTCCAGGAGCGTGGAGTCGATCTCGTCAAAAACCTCGACCGGCGCGCGCCCGTCGATCATTGCAGCCGCTTTCTCAAAAGCTCATCCGCACCGCCGTCTCGGCCCAGGTCTGGAGTGCGCCGAGCAGCAGCACCAAAATGGGGAAGGTCAGCGCCGCCGATGTCAACGCCGTCAGCATGATGGTTCCGCTGGGCGCCTGCAACTGCGCCGCCGGCGCCGCGAACCAGATCGATGCGATCAGGCGCAAGTAATAGGCCGCCGCGACGACGGCGGCGATCCCGCCCACGATCGCCAGCCAATAGAGTTCGCCGTCGATCGCGGCCGTAAACACGGCCAGCTTGCCGACAAAGCCCGCGAACGGCGGAATGCCGGCCACCGAGAACAAAAGCATCGTAAACAGCGCCGCCATCCAGGGCCGCTTTTGCGCCAGACCAGCAAGATCTGCGACGGTTTCGGCGGGCTCATTCTCGCGCCGCATCGCCAGGATCAGAGCGAACAACCCGATGGTCGAGGGCAGATAGAGCGAAAGATAGATCAGCGCCGAAGATGGACCCTGATCCGTACCCGCAGCGAGCCCCATCAGCGCAAAGCCCATGTTGCCGATGGAGGAATACGCCATCAGCCGCTTCAAATTCGTTTGCACCAAAGCCGCAACCGAACCCCACACCATGGAGATCGCCGCCAACGCCGCCACCACTTGTTGCCATTGCGGGGTCAAGCCCTCGAACGGATCGTAGAGCACCCGCGCCATCAGCGCGACGGCGGCCACCTTAGGCGCGGCGGCGAAGAAGGCGGTGACCGGCGTCGGCGCGCCCTCGTAAACGTCAGGCGTCCACATATGGAACGGCGCCGCGGACATCTTGAAGCCGAGCGCGCACAGAACGAGCACCAGCCCGAAGACGAGCCCGATACCGCCCGCGCCCTCGCCTACGGCTGCGGCAATTGCGTCGAAGCGGATCGAACCGGTGAAGCCGTAGATGAAGGACGAGCCGAACAGCAGCAGGCCGGACGAAATCGCGCTCAACACAAAATACTTGAGCCCCGCCTCAGAGGAGCGCGCATCGTCGCGCCGCCAAGCAGCCAGCACGTAGGCGGCAAGCGACTGCAGTTCGACGCCCACATAAAGGCTGATCAGATCCTGCGCCGAGACCATGACGAACATGCCCAGCACGGCCAGCGTCACCACCACCGGGAATTCGAACCGCCGATCTTTGACGGCGTTGAAGTGATCGGCGCCGAGCGCCAAAGTCGCGGCGGCGGCGACAGCGATCAGCAGCTTGGCGAAGCCACCGACGCCGTCGGCGACCATGGCGCCTTGGAAAATCTCGACGGCGGCGCCGGGCGTCCACGCCAGCGCAAGGAGCCCGGCGCCCAGAATGGCGGCCACGCCCAGCGCGCACAACAAACCGAAGGCGCGGTCCTTGAACCAGGCGCCGATCACCGCGCCCACAAGCGCGAAACCGGCGAGCAGCAATTCCGGATAAGCCAGCGGCACGCTGGCGGCGAGATCGGCGGCCGGATTCATGGCGCGGCTCCGGCGAATTGCGAGACGATGGTCTGTGCCGAGTTCTGAGTGAAGTCGAGCACGTATGCTGGCGCGAGCCCCATGATCAAAGTCGCGATGACCAGCGGCACGAACTGAACCCACTCGCGTGCGTCGAGGTCCGTGATCTTGTCGAGCTTCGGATTCTCGATGTTTCCGAACGCGACCTTGCGGTAGAGCGTCAGCGCATACGCGGCAGAGAAGATAACGCCCAGCGCCGCGCCGGCCGCAACCCAGGCGTTGATCTGGAACGCGCCGACCATGGTGAGAATCTCACCCGGAAAACCGCTAGTGCCAGGCAAGCCGACATTGCCCATGGTGAAGAGCATGAACACCGCCGCATAGACCGGCATCCGGTTCACCAGGCCGCCATAGAAGGCGATCTCGCGGGTGTGCATGCGATCGTAGACCACGCCGACGCACAAGAAGAGCGCGCCAGAGATGACGCCGTGCGACAGCATCTGGAAGATCGCGCCCTGCACGCCCTGCTCGTTGCCGGCGAAGATGCCCATGGTGACGAAGCCCATGTGCGCCACCGACGAATAGGCGATCAGCTTCTTCATATCGAGCTGCCGGAACGCCACGAGCGACGCCCAGACGATCGCAATCACCGACAGCGCGAACACGAAGGGCGTGAAATAGTGGGACGCCTCCGGGAACATCGGCAGTGAGAAGCGGAGGAACCCGTAACCGCCCATCTTCAGCAGGATCGCCGCCAGCACCACCGACGCCGCGGTCGGCGCCTCGACGTGCG
>LWDN01000097.1:387-11326 GCA_002083515.1 Proteobacteria bacterium HN_bin10 | reverse complement strand
ACCGGCCACATCGGCATCTTCACGGCAAATGAAGCGAAGAAGGCCAGCCACAGCCATATCTGGATATTCGCGTCGAAGCCGGTGGTCTGGGCGTATTCGGTCAGCGCCGGAATGTTCGAGGTGCCGGCGGTGGCGATCATGTAGACGATCGCCACCAGCATCAGCAGCGAGCCCAACAGCGTGTAGAGGAAGAATTTGAAGGCGGCGTAGACTCGCCGCTCCCCGCCCCAAACGCCGATGAGAATAAACATCGGGATGAGGCCGCCCTCGAAGAAGATATAGAAGAGGATGATGTCCTGCGCGCAGAAGACGCCGATCATCAGCGTCTCCAGCAGCAGGAACAGGATCATGTAGCTCGAGACCTGCTTCTCGATCACCCAGCTCGCCAGGATGCAGATCGGCGTCAGGAACGTCGTCAGCATCACCAGCGACATCGCCAGCGTGTCGACGCCCATGGCGTAGGACGCTCCGAAGGCCCAGGGGATATGCTCTTGCAGCTGATAGTCGGGATTGCTCGGATCGAAAGCCGCAAACGCAAACAACGAGGCAACGAACGTCGCGATCGTCACCAGCAACGCCAGCAGTTTGACGCCGTTGTCGTATCCGACGTCCTCGCCGCGCTGCGATACGCGCGCGAGCAGGATCAGCAGCGCGCCGGCCGCCGGCATGAACGTGACAATGGAGAGGATCGGCCAGCCGGCCACGAGCTCGCTCATTGGCCGACTCCGATCCCGGCCAGGATCGCATAGGCGCCGAAGGCCACCGCCGCGATCAGCATGATGAAGCTGTAGTGATAGACGAACCCGGTCTGCAGGCGGCGTAGATTGCGCGAAAAGAAGTTCGACGCCGCCGCGACGCCATCGGGGCCGAACCCGTCAATCAGGCGCTTGTCGCCGACCTTCCAGAACAAATCGCCGAGCGCGCGCGCGCCTTTGACGAAGATGAAGTCGTAGATCTCGTCGAAGAACCATTTGTTGTAGAGGAACGACCAGACCGGGCCCTTCGCCATCGCCTTCGGCGCGCCCGGCTGCCAGAGATAGAAGATCACGGCGAGGAGGAAGCCGATCACAGTCACCACCACCGGGGCCCAGATCACCCACGCCGGGAAGTCGTGATGTTCCCCGTGCGCCAAGGGCACGGCGTGATGCCAAAAGCCTTCAGCATGCTCGCCGAGGAAGTACGGGTAGAATACGTAGCCCGCGAATATCGCTCCTGCCGCCAGGACAAAAAGCGGCGCCAGCATGATCCAGGGCGATTCATGCGCCGGCGCCGACCCATCGGCTGGCGCGTGATGTGCGCCATGATCGCCGTGATCGTCATGGTGGTGCGCATGCGGGTTTGGGCGGAACTTGCCCTCGAAGGTCATGAAGGCCAGGCGCCATGAATAGAAGCTGGTCAGCAGCGCCGCGGTCACCCCGCACCAGAATGCGAATTGCGCGCCGATCCCGTGCGAGCCGTAGGCCGCCTCGATGATCGCGTCCTTCGAGTAGAACCCGGCAAAGCCGCCGATGCCCGGAATGCCGAAGCCGATCAGCGCAAAGGTGCCGATTGTCATCATCGCCCACGTGATCGGCATCGGTTTGCGGACGCCGCCCATGTAGCGCATGTCCTGCTCATGGTGCAGGCCGTGAATCACCGAACCGGCGCCAAGGAATAACAGCGCCTTGAAGAAGGCGTGCGTGAACAGGTGAAACATCGCCGCGTTGTAGGCGCCCACGCCGGCGGCGAAGAACATGTAGCCAAGCTGCGAGCAGGTCGAATAGGCGACGACGCGCTTGATGTCGTTCTGGGCAAGCCCAACGGTCGCCGCGAACAGGGCCGTGGTCGCGCCGACGATGGTCACGAACCCGCTGGCCAGAGGCGCCAAATGATAGAGGTCGCCACAGCGGCTGACCATGAACACGCCGGCCGTCACCATGGTGGCGGCGTGGATGAGCGCGGAAACCGGCGTCGGACCTTCCATCGCGTCGGGCAGCCAGACGTGCAGGAAGAACTGCGCCGACTTGCCCATGGCCCCGATGAACAGGAGGAAACAGACGACCTCGATGGCGCTGAACTGCACCTCGCCGACGCCAATCATCAGCCCCGGATTGGCCGCGGCGGCTTCAAACACGGCGTCGAATTCGATCGAACCATAGCAAAAGAAGATCGCCATGATCCCGAGCGCGAAGCCGAAATCGCCGACCCGATTGGTGATGAAGGCCTTGATCGCCGCGTCGTTAGCGCTGCGTTTCTGATACCAAAATCCGATCAATAGATAGGAGGCGACGCCGACACCCTCCCAACCGAAGAAAAGCTGCAGGAAGTCGTTCGCCGTCACCAAAGCGAGCATCGAAAAGGTGAAGAACGACAGATAGGAGAAGAACCGCGCTTTGTGCGGGTCTTCGGCCATGTAGCCCCAGGAATAGACGTGAACCAGGAACGAGACCGTGTTCACGACCACCAGCATGATCGCCGAGAGCGTGTCGATGCGCACGCTCCAGGTCGAGGTGAAGCCCGCGACGTCGATAAACCGGAAAAGTTCGATGACGCGCGCGTGTCCGTCACCCCAGACGAATTCCGCGAAGATCGGCCAAGACAACGTCAGCGACAGGCCGACCGATGCAGTGGTCAGCGCCATGGCGACACGGTCGCCGATGTAACGCTGCAGCAGACCCGCGAACGCCGCCGCGATCAGCGGCGCCAGCACGATCAGGGCTTCAGGTGAGAATTGCACCGGCTCAGCCCCTCATCTGGTTGATGTCTTCGACGGCGATGTTGCCGCGATTGCGGAAGTAAGTGACGAGGATGGCAAGGCCGACAGCGGCCTCCGCCGCCGCCACCGTCAGCACGATCATCGCGAAAATCTGGCCTTCAAGGTTCTGCAGATAGGCCGAGAACGCCACCAGATTGACGTTCACAGAAAGCAGCACCAACTCGATCGACATCAGAATGATGATGACGTTCTTGCGGTTCACGAAGATGCCGAACACGCCGATGGTGAAGAGCGCGGCGGCGACGAACAGGTAGTGGGCGAGCGTGATCTCCATCAGCCGAGCCCCTGCCCCGGACGAACGTCCTTCAGTTCAACGCCTTCGGAGCGCTTGCGTCCCACTTGCGCGGCAATGTCCTGCTTCTTGACGCCCGGCCGGTGGCGCAGCGTCAGCACGATGGCGCCGATCATGGCGACGAAGAGAACTAAGCCCGCCATTTGAAAAACCAGGATGTAATCGGTGTAGAGCACGCGGCCGATGGCTTCGGCATTGGTGATTTCGCTCGTCTGCGCCGGCGCCAGCGCGATCGGGGCGCCGTCCGCCGACATTGCCGCACTCGCGACCAGACCCAGCTCGCCAAGCAAAACGAGCGCAATCAAAGCACCGATGGGCATGTAGGAGAGGAAGCCCTGCTTCAGTTCGGCAAAATCGACGTCGAGCATCATGACGACGAACAGGAACAACACCGCCACCGCCCCGACATAGACGACCACCAGCAGCATCGCCAGGAACTCCGCCCCCAGCAGAACGAACAGCCCCGCCGAGGTGAAAAACGTCAGGATCAGGAACAACACCGAGTGCACGGGGTTGCGCACGCTGATCACCGCGAGCGCCGACAATACGGCGACCGCGGACAATGCGTAGAAGGCGATAGACGCCAGCATCCGTTACGCTCTCCAACTCTTTGCCCCCTCTCCCTCGCGGAGAGGGGGTTAGGGGGTGAGGGGCGAGCAGCTTCTGCTGGCGCCTGAGCGTTTGAACGCCCCTCCTCCCCTGCCCCTCCTCCGCAAGGGAGAAGGGGTTGCTAAACTCGACCGCCGTCACCGATACGGCGCGTCGAGCTCCAAATTCTTCGCGATCTCCCGCTCCCAGCGATCGCCGTTCGCGAGCAGCCGCTCCTTGTCGTAGTACAGTTCCTCGCGCGTCTCGGTCGCGAACTCGAAGTTCGGCCCCTCGACGATCGCATCCACCGGGCACGCCTCCTGGCAGAAGCCGCAATAGATGCACTTCACCATGTCGATGTCGTAGCGCGTGGTGCGGCGCGAACCGTCTTCGCGCGGCTCCGCCTCGATGGTAATCGCTTGCGCCGGGCAGATTGCTTCGCAGAGTTTGCAAGCAATGCAGCGCTCTTCGCCATTGGCGTAGCGCCGAAGCGCGTGCTCGCCGCGGAAACGGGGCGAGAGCGGGCCCTTCTCAAAGGGGTAATTCACCGTCGCTTTGCGGGTGAAGAAATATTTCATGCCGAGCGCGAAGCCGCCCAGCATGTCCAGCATCAATGCGCCTTTCGCGGCCTGGAGCAGACGTGACATGTCAGGGACCTCCGGCCACGGTGCTGGTGGCGGCCGGCGCCAGGAACGCCACGTAATAGCCAATGACGATAACCGCCACGAGCGAGGTCGGCAGGAAGATCTTCCAGCCCAGACGCATCAGTTGATCGTAGCGGTAGCGCGGCACGATCGCCTTCACCATCGCGAACATGAAGAACATCACCCAGATCTTGGCGTAGAACACCAGCATGCCGGCGGCGCCTGTCCAGAAAGGGTTCAGGCCGAGGCTCTCGATGGCGCCCCAGGGCAAATGCCAGCCTCCGAGGAAAAGGATGTTGGTCATCGCGCACATCAGCACGATGTTGAGGTACTCGCCGATCATGAAGAGCAGATATGGCGTCGATGAGTATTCGACCTGATAGCCCGCCACGAGTTCCGACTCCGCTTCCGGCAGGTCGAACGGCGGTCGGTTGGTCTCGGCCAGCGCCGAGACGAAGAACATCCCCAGCATCGCCAGCATGGTGACGCCGACCAGGATGTTGTTGGGGAAGTCGGCGAAGTTGAAGAGCCGGAAGCCGTTCCACGCCCAGATGCCGTCGCGCTGGCTCTCGACGATCGTGGTCAGATTGAGCGAGCCGACCAGTAACAGCACGGTAATGAGAATGAAGCCGATCGAGACTTCGTAGCTCACCATCTGCGCCGCCGAGCGCAAACCGCCGAGGAACGGATATTTCGAGTTCGACGCCCAGCCGCCCATGATGATGCCGTAAACGCCGAGCGAACTGATGGCGAAGAGATAGAGAATGCCGACGTTCAGATCGGCGATCACCACGCCCGGTCCCCACGGCACCACCGCCCAGCCGATGAAGGCGAGCACGAAAGTCAGCAGCGGGGCTAGGATGAACACGGTTTTGTTCGCGCCAGCCGGGATGACGATTTCCTTGAACACGAACTTGAAGAAGTCAGCGAAAGACTGAAGCAATCCGAAGGGACCGACGACATTCGGTCCCTTGCGCAACTGCACCGCCGCCCAGACCTTGCGATCGAACAGCAGCAGGAACGCCAGCGACAGCAGCAGCAGAATGACGATGGCTAGAATCTGGCCCGTCTTCATCAGCGCCCACTCCCATTCGACCGGGAGTGCGATGAATGGCACATAGTCAGCTGCGGGGTTCATGCGTTCACCCGCAGGTTCGTCATTCCGGGCGCGCCGAGCGCGATCCGGAATCCAGGGGATCGAAGAACCGTGTGGTCGCCCCTGGGTTCCGGGTTCTTCGCTGCGCGAAGCCCCGGAATGACGATAAGAGCGAGCGCCGTCATTCCGCGGCCACCTTGTGCGCGCCGGCGCGCAGGCGCGAGCATTCGGCCATGGTTCGAGACGCGCGCGCGATCGGATTGGTGAGATAGAAATCGGCAATCGGCGTTCTGAAGGGATCGGCCGAAAGCTCGCCGTCGGCGCCGATTTTCCCCGCGTCGAAGTTCGCGCTATCGGCCGCGCCAGGCGCGTAGTCGACCTGACCGAAGCTCGGGTGATCGGCGATCATCTTCTGGCGCAGCGCGGCAAGCGAGTCATAAGGCAGCGTCTTACCCATCACCCCGGAAAGCGCGCGCAGAATGGTCCAATCTTCCTTGGCGTCGCCCTTCGGGAACGTCGCGCGACGCCCATATTGCACGCGGCCCTCGGTGTTGACCCAGGTTGCGTCCTTTTCGGTGTAGGCGGCGCCCGGGAGGATGATGTCGGCGCGATGCGCGCCCGCATCGCCATGCGTGCCGATGTAGATCACCGTGCCGACGCGCGGCAGCGCTACTTCATCGACACCCAACAGAAGCAAAGTATCGAGCCCGCCCTTCAGCATCTCGCTGGCGCTCTTGCCGCCCTGCCCCGGGAGGAAACCAAGATCGAGTCCAGCGACGCGAGAGGCGGCGCTGTGCAGCACGTTGAAGGCGTTCCAGCCCTCTTTGCTGAGGCCGGCGGCGATCTTTCCCGCCGCCCGCAGCACAACGGCGCCATCGGGCCGCGCCAGCGCGCCGGCGCCGACAATCACCATCGGGCGTTGCGCCCGCTTCAGTGTGTCGCCGAAGGCGCCGAGCTTGGCGAGCGATTGCGGCCCGGCGCCGATGTGCGCGTACTTGTAAGTGAGGTCCGCCGCTTCGCCGATCACGCCGATCTCGGCGCCGCGCAGCCAGGCCTTGCGGATGCGCGCATTCAGCACCGGCGCTTCGAGCCGCGGATTGGTTCCGATCAGCAGGATCGCATCGGCTTCATCCAAGCCGGCGATGGTGGAATTGAACAGATATTCTTGCCGCGCGCCGCCGCCGATCTGGGCGCCGTCGGCGCGGCAATCGGTGTTGGGCGAGCCCAGCGCCCGGAAGAGATCGAGCGCAGCCTTCATGCTCTCGGCGCAGGCGAGATCGCCGGCAACGGCGCCGATCTTCTTCGGATCGCCGGAGAGCGCCTTGGCCGCAGCCGCCAGCGCCTCATTCCACGACGCGGCCCGCAACTTGCCGTCTTCGCGAATGAACGGACGATCCAGGCGCTGGCGCGAGAGCCCATCCTCGGCGTAGCGGGTCTTATCCGAAATCCACTCTTCGTTGATTTCTTCATTGACGCGCGGCAGCACCCGCAGCACCGCGTCGCCTCGCGCATCGACGCGGATGTTCGAACCGAGCGCATCCATCACGTCGATGGTCTCGGTTTTGCTCAGTTCCCACGGGCGGGCGTTGAAGGCATAGGGCTTCGACGTCAGCGCGCCCACCGGGCAGAGATCGATCACGTTGGCCGAGAGCTCGCTTGAGAGCGAGGCTTCGAGATAGGTGGTGATTTCCATGTCCTCGCCGCGGCCGGTGGCGCCGAGTTCCGGCACGCCTGCGACCTCGGTGGCGAAGCGGACGCAGCGCGTGCATTGGATGCAGCGCGTCATCACCGTTTTCACCAGCGGGCCCATGAACTTCTCTTCGACGGCGCGCTTGTTCTCGTCGAAGCGCGAACCGCCGCGGCCATAGGCGACGGATTGGTCCTGCAGATCGCACTCACCGCCTTGATCGCAGATCGGGCAATCGAGCGGGTGGTTGATCAGTAGAAACTCCATCACGCCCTTGCGCGCCTTCTCGACGGTCGCGCTCTTGGTGACGAGTTCGTTCAAGAGATTGTCGCGCGGGGGCGGCAAATCCTTTACCTGCTGCGCGCAAGAGGCGACCGGCTTCGGCCCCGATTTGCCGCCGACCTTCACCTCGATCAGGCACATGCGGCAATTGCCGGCGATCGACAGCCGCTCATGGTAGCAAAAGCGCGGAATCTCGGCGCCGGCGGCTTCGCACGCCTGCAACAACGTCAGTTCCGGAGGAACGTCGACTTCAACGCCGTCGACGAGGATTTTCGTCATGAGTCTGGCCGCTTTCGCGGGCAGCGAATGACCCATTTATTGCGTCGCCGCAAGTGGGCGAAAGGACCGTGGGGACAGGCGCTTAGCGGCGGTTCGGGGCGGTCCCTGTTCGGGCCGTGCATACCGGCTCTGGAACGAGCATGCCCGACCCCGGAGCCTGACCCCTAAGTGATTGCAATTATGTAGTAATTAGAAAGTTCGGCGCGGTATATGTAGGTTAGGCCGCGCGGCTGCTGGCGCGCATGCGGGCCGGAGGCCCGCGCTCCAACCCACAGGCGTCCCGTCAGACCTTCGTCAGCGCGCCTTCGCCCACCACGGTGATCCACTCGCGCACGCGCCACGACGCGACCACGCCCTGGTTCGTGTAGGGATCGGCGCGGGCGAAATCCTCGGCGATCTGCGCGGTCTCGGCCTTGAACAGCAGCAGCCCGAACGGAGGCTCGTCGCTCGGCACCGCGCCGCCAAGTTGAAGCTCATCGCGCGCGGCCGAGGCGCGGCAGAGTTCCAAATGCGCCGGCCGCACCGCGCCACGCTTCTCGATCCAGTCAGGCGCGTAGTCGTAGATGAGGAGGAAGTGTTTCAAAACGCGTTCGCTCTTCATTCAGCCGGCGGCAACCGTGGGGGACGATCGCGCCAAATGCCGTAGAGCGTAAACACAGCGCCGAAGCCCACTGCCAACAGCAGCGTGAAAACGATGTCCGGTGTGAAGCCCAATTCACTCACGTTCTATCTTCCATATCACGAACCAGACGCGCGGCAAACAGGTGAACAAGAACGCCCGCGGCCAGCATCACGAGGCGCACCGCCGGCGTCAGCGATGCCGCCAGCATCGGGTTTACATAGGGACCCACGACCCCAGCCACAATCAGGGTCACGGCAAGCGCATTCGCCACGCCGGCCCGCAATTTGCGCTGCTCATTGCGTCCCTCGCGAGACGCGGAGGCTCGGAAGACACGGCGCAACACGCGCCCTACTCCGCCGCCACCATCTTCACTTGGTGCACGCCCTTGGCGGCGCGATAGCGATCGATGCGCTGTTCGATCTCACCGCGGAAGCAGCGGATCAAGCCTTGGATCGGCCAAGCTGCGGCATCACCCAGCGCGCAGATGGTGTGGCCTTCCACCTGCCCCGCCACATCGAGCAGCAGATCGATCTCGCTGTGATCCGCCTCTCCCTTGGCCATGCGTTCAAGCACGCGCCACATCCAGCCGGTGCCTTCGCGGCACGGCGTGCACTGGCCGCAGCTCTCGTGCTTGTAGAAATAGGCGATGCGCGCAATGGCGCGGATCATGTCGGTCGATTGATCCATCACGATCACCGCCGCTGTGCCGAGGCCCGAGCGATGCGGCGCGGCCGAGAGCGCGTCGAAATCCATCAGCATGGTCTCAGACTCTTCAGCGTTGATCATGCGCACCGACGAGCCGCCGGGGATCACCGCTTTCAGGTTGCCCCAGCCGCCGCGCACGCCGCCGGCGTGGGTCTCGATTAGATCCTTGAGCGGAATGCTCATCGCTTCTTCGACATTGCAGGGCTTGTTCACGTGCCCGGAGATGCAGAAGAGTTTCGTGCCCGCGTTGTTCGGGCGGCCGAAGCTCGAGAACCACGCAGCGCCGCGACGGAGAATGTCCGGCGCAACCGCAATGGATTCCACGTTGTTTACCGTGGTCGGGCAGCCATAGAGGCCGACGTTCGCCGGGAACGGCGGCTTCAGCCGCGGCATGCCCTTCTTGCCTTCGAGGCTTTCCAGCAGCGCGGTCTCCTCACCGCAGATGTAGGCGCCCGCGCCGTGATGCACGTAGAGGTCGAAGTCCCAGCCGCACTTGTTCTTCTTGCCCAAGAGCTTCGCTTCGTAAGCCTGTTCGATCGCGGCTTCGAGACGCTCGCGCTCGTGGATGTATTCGCCGCGCACATAGATGTAGCCGGCGTGCGCGTTCATCGCGAAACCGGCGATCAGGCAACCTTCGATCAGGAGATGCGGATCGTGCCGCATGATCTCGCGGTCCTTGCAGGTGCCGGGCTCGGACTCGTCGGCGTTGACGACGAGATAGCTCGGACGGCCGTCGGTGGACTCCTTCGGCATGAACGACCACTTCAGGCCGGTCGGGAATCCAGCACCGCCGCGTCCGCGCAGGCCGGACGCTTTCATCTCGTTGATGATCCAGTCGCGGCCCTTGTCGATCAGGCCCTTGGTGTTGTCCCAGGCGCCGCGTTGCATCGCGCCTTTGAGGCCCCAGTCATGGACGCCATAGAGATTGCGGAAGATGCGGTCCTTGTCGGCGAGCATGTTACTTCCCCTCGCCTTTCAGCGTCGTGAGACCGCCCGCGGGCGCCGAATACTGGCGCTCGATCTGCGGGCCGACTTTCACTTCCTTGCCGCTAGCAAGATCGTCCATCAGCTTTTCGAGCAGTTCCGGCGTGAGGTCTTCGTAGTAATCGTCGTTGATCTGCACCATCGGCGCATTCACGCAGGCGCCGAGACACTCGACTTCGAGCCACGAGAACTTGCCGTCCTTCGAAACTTCGCGCTGTTCGCCAATGCGCTTCTTGCAGACCTTGATCAGGTCTTCGGCGCCGCGCAGCGCGCAAGGCGTCGTGCCGCAGACCTGAATGAAGTGCTCGCCCACGGGCTCGAGGTTGAACATCGTGTAGAAGGTCGCGACTTCGAGCACGCGGATGTGCGCCATGCCGAGCATGTCGGCGACATGACGGATCGCAGCTTCCGGCAGCCAGCCGCCGGCCTGCTTCTGCGCCTGCCACAAAAGCGGGATCACCGCGGAAGCCTGACGGCCTTCGGGATACTTCGCGATCTGCTTCTTCGCCCATTCGACGTTCTTCGCGTTGAACGCGAAGCTCTTGGGCTGCTCTGCTGCGAGACGACGGACGGTCATTAGCGGTCAACCTCCCCGAACACGATGTCGAGCGAGCCGAGGATCGCAGACACGTCCGCGAGCATGTAGCCACGCGAGAGATAATCCATCGCCTGCAAATGCGCGAAGCCGGGCGCGCGTATCTTGCAGCGATAGGGCTTGTTGGTGCCGTCGGCCACGAGATAGACGCCGAACTCGCCTTTTGGCGCTTCGACCGCCGCGTAGACCTCGCCGGCCGGCACGTGGAAGCCTTCGGTATAGAGCTTGAAGTGATGGATCAGCGCTTCCATCGAGCGCTTCATCTCGCTGCGTTTCGGCGGCACGATCTTCTGGTCCCGTACGGAAACCGGACCCTTTTCTTTATCCAGCCGGTCGAGACACTGCTTCATGATGCGGATCGACTGGCGCATCTCTTCCATGCGGATGTGATAGCGGTCGTAGCAGTCGCC
>LWDN01000097.1:0-297 GCA_002083515.1 Proteobacteria bacterium HN_bin10 | reverse complement strand
CGCGCACCATCACGCCGGAGAAACCCCATGCCCACGCCTCCTCCAGCGTCACGATGCCGATGTCTACGTTGCGCTGCTTGAAGATGCGGTTTTCGGAAAGCAGACGGTCGAGATCGTCGACGACCTTCAGGAAGGGGTCGCAGAACGCGCGAATGTCGTTGACGAGTTGTTGCGGAATGTCCTGATGCACGCCGCCCGGACGGAAGTACGCCGCATGCATGCGCGAGCCCGACGCACGCTCGTAGAAGATCATGAGCTTTTCGCGCTCTTCGAAACCCCAGAGCGGCGGCGTCAGCG
>LWDN01000096.1 GCA_002083515.1 Proteobacteria bacterium HN_bin10 | reverse complement strand
CGCGGCTTGCGGATCAGCTGGTTGATCGTCGGCATTCGCCTCTTCCGTTCCGTTCTTTCAAACTCAAACAGCGCGCCTGGGCGGCCCTTCCGGAACCGCCACGTGGCGCGCCAAAAACAGTGCCAATCGGCGGGGCGGCGCAAAGGGCAGCGAGAGGCCGCAACCGTTCCGAATGAGGGCGGACTGATACGTGGGCGGGCGGGCAAGGTCAAGCCGCTCAGGAAGGCACAATGTCGAACGCCACAGTCAACCGTTCAGCATCCGCCTCAAACGGGATGGTGCCGTGCCAGAAATACGACGGAAACAGCACAAGCTTCCCAGGATCTGGACGTTCCAGACGCTGGATGGCTTCGCCCGGCAGGCCCATGTGGGTCTCTCCCATCTTGAACCAGCCGGGGCCTTCTTGGAATTGGGCCTCCTTTGGTGTCTCCACATAATAGGCCGAGCTGATCCAACCTCCGGGATGGAAGTGGTTGGTATGAAAGCCGCTGCGCTTCAGGCATACCGACCACGAGCCGCTGAAGCGAAAGTCTGCCGCTTTGCGACCGAAGAACGGGTGGCCAGGAGCGGCGGGCATCATCGAAATGTAGGTGGATACCGCCTTCCTCAGCTGCTGCTGCAGCTGACTAAGGATAAGTCCTTGGTTCGGGCGGAACAGCGACCCTGCGGTCTGCGTGCCGCCACGCAGAGTCTGCTCTGTGGGATTCTGTCTCATTGTGTGGAGCGCTCGAAGGCATGCGGCCAGCGCAACATTGAACGTTTCGATATCCGGATAGCCCTCTGGGGGTTCGACACGTATGGCAGTCGGCAGCGCCGCATAGTCGGCGATCTCATCGTGCCTGGGGTCGCCACACTGCTGCAGTCCGGCGCAGTAGTAGGCCAGCAAGCCTTGATCGAGCGGGAAGTGCGCAAGCGCCCCGCGAACCTGATCAATCGCCGCTGGCGCATCGCCACTGCGAAGTAGAGTTTCAGCATAGTTGCGCGCCAGGGCCGGTTCGTTGGGGGCCAATTCTGTCGCGCGTCTGTGATGAAGGACGGCGCGCGCGAAGTCGCCCTGACTAGCCGCCACGCGCGCCGCTAGATCGCGCACCCGCGCGTCATCCGGCGCAGATCGGAGCGCTTCCTCCAGCTGCGCGTGCGCCGCCTCGTAGTCCTGAATTTGCAACAATCTATCGGCGTATTCGAGACGAAGCGTGACGTCCGCGGGCCGCATGCTGATTGCTGACTTGTAGGAGTTAAGGTACCCGGCGGCGCTGGATTGCCATACTTGGTCGTTCAGAAGCCGGTGCGCGTCGGCGTTCGAAGGGTTGATCGCGATGGCCCGACCGAGTGCGTTGATGGCCTCTTCGGCTTTGCCGCACAAGGCGCTGGCGTATCCGAGCGACGTCCAGGCTTGATCCGAAGCCGGCGCATTCTGCACAGCCCTGAACAGAGCAACCCTCGCGGCCTCGCTGGCCCCGACGGCAAGCTGAGCCTGGGCCAAGTTGTAGAAAGCGCTTGGCGAAGCCGGCGCGAGTTCGGCCGCGCGCGCAGCGAAAGCAACAGCCTCTTCTGCCCGCCCCCTGCGCAAGAGCAAGACACCCATGAGTTCCAACGCGCGCGGCGCCGTGGCGTTGTTAGAGAGTGCATCGCCAATAACGGCCTCTGCTTCCTCCAGCCTGTCCGTTTCTACCAACAGACTCGCCAGGTTGCAGGCGGCGCTCAGGTAGTTGGGGTCCAGCGCCAGCGCGCGGCGATAACTCTTCTCCGCCTCCTCGAGCGCCCCGCCGGCTGCAAGCGCCAGACCAAGATTGTTGTGAACCGGCGGTTGGTTGTTGTTCGCCTTCAATGAGGCGCGATAGAAATCGACAGCCTCGGCCCAGCGGCCGGCAAGCTGACAAATATAGCCGCGGAGCTGCAGCGCGTCGGGCTGCGACGGCTTGCGCTCCAAGATCGCGTCAAGAACGCCAACGGCATCGTCAGACCGGCCACCCCGGATCAGCGCCATCGCGCGCTCGATTTCGGCCGTAACGGAGAGTTGGCGTTGGTCCATAGGGTTGGGCGGAGTTTACGAGGAAAGGCGCCGAATGTCAGAGGGAACTACGCGACAAAGAAAAACGGCGGGCCAGGGGCCCGCCGTTAAGGTGTTTAGATTGGTTGGCGCTTAGAAGCGATAGCGTCCAGAGATCGAGAACGTCCGGCCCAGAACACGGTACACTTGCACGTCCGTGTTCGACTGGGCAACGGTGCCCGACGGCGTCTGCGGGGGACCTTCGTCCATGACGTTGTCGATGTTCGCCGTCAGCGTGAACGAGTCGGTCATGTTCCATCGCACCGAAGCGTCGAAGTAGGACGCTTCCGGGTTGATGTCGATCGACCCAGCCAGACCGTGGAAAGTGCCAAATGTCTCCGGCGTGTACGTCCAACGACCGAACAAGGTCCAGTCGCCGACATTGTAGCTGACGCTCAACACCGATTTGTATTCCGGGATGGTGCCGCCAATCGAGGCCGTGCTGGTTCCGACGAAGTCGAACCCGTTAAACTCGTACGACTCGATGATCGAATACAGCTCGTTGATGGTCAGCTGTCCTGGGCCGATTGGCAGCGACCACTCGAGCTGAATGTCGTAGCCTTCAGTGGCCAGCGTACCTTGGTTGGCCCGACCGGTGTTGACGAAGTCCACTTGACCAGTGACCGGATCGCGGATCACCCGAGCGCACGCGACCGGATCGGGCACGTTTCCGACGGTCGTCACGCCATAGCAGGCGTTCAAATAGGACTGGGCCGAAAGCGCGGCGATGATATCCGTGATCTCGATTTCATAATAATCCACCGTCGCACGGAGATCGCCGATCGGGAACCAGTCAGGCTGGAACACAAAGCCGTAGGTCAACGTCTCGGCCGTTTCCGGACGTAGGTCCGGCTGACCGAAGGCAAACGCCTCGACTTGACTGTTAAGCTGGCTGAATCCAGGCGCCCACAGACCGAAGGTTTCTGCGATGCACTGAGCCGCCGTGGTGACGCCGTTGTCCGGCACACCAGCAGGCGCCAACGTGTCGTTGCAAGGATCGGTATAGCCCGGGAAGCCCTGGTCACCGTTCTGGAACAGCTCGAACACGTTCGGCGCGCGAGTCGCTTCGTTGAACACGCCACGGAAACGCAGCCACTCGGTCGGCGCCCATTCGGCCCCGATCTTGTAGGTATCGACGTTGCCAACAGACGAGTAATTCGACCGGCGGAAGCCAGCCTCAAGACCCAGATAGTGCGCAAACGTCTGTTCGCTGATCAGCGGAACCGCGAACTCCGTGTACAATTCGTACACGTCGATCTGCCCCTCTTGGTCCTGCAACGCATTGAAGCCGAAGATGTTGCCGGTGCGTTGCTGATCGTCAACGAGGAACGAGGCAAACGAGTCGCGATACTCGAAGCCGAACACCGCCGCGACCGGGCCAGCCGGCATTTCGAACAGATCGCCGCGGACATAACCGTTGATACGGTTTTCTTCCACGATCGTCTGACCAAACGTGTTCACACTCAGGAACGACACCATCGCGTCGTCGAGAGTGTTGGGTCCGAAGATATCGAGCGGGACGCAACCCGGGAGCAAGCCCACGAGCGGATTGCCGGCCAAATCTTGGCAGCCCGCCAAGCCTTGAGTCAGCGCCGTCCGGTTCACGCTGTTCACGGAGCGGGTCAGGAAGTTGACCTGACCGTAGGACGCGCCAAGCGCCCAGTCCCAATTCTCGCCTAGCGAGCCTTCGAGGCCCGCCAACAGATAGAAGGCGTTGCTCTCGTTGAAACCGTTGCGGGTGCCGACTTCATTAAAGCGGCGGTTCATGACGAACGGCGCCAGCTTGCTGGCGCGGCTCTGCAGCGCAGTCCAAAGATCGGGGTGATCCGTGGAGATCAGCGTCTGCATCGCCGGCGTCAGCGTGATGGTCAGGCCTTGAGCCGGGGTCGGCGCGAGCTGCACCTCGGTGCGGCTGTTGGTGTAGTTCATCAGCACGTTGAGGCGGACATCGTCGGAGATGTCATAGTGGCCTGTAGTGGTCAGCGCCGCACGCTCGCCCGGAATAATCAGGTAGTTGTCGGGCGCGTAATTGTAGCGCGACGATCCAGCGGCGCGGTCAGGAACACGGCATCCGACCAACGCGTTGTTCGGTGTCAGTGCGCCCGCGTCATTGAACGACAGCGTGCCGCCGTTTACGGCGCCGCCCGGCGTAGCCGGGTTACAATCAGTGTTGGTGTTGCCCGCACCAAACGTGGCCGGCAGCAGAACCGAGAGGTTGTTGAAGCCATTGCCTGGCAACGCAATCACTTGCCCCCACGGAGGCGTAACCGATCCGCCTGAGTTCAGAATCACCGGCGCAGCAGTGGCTTCGGCAGCGGTGTCGCAAACATAGGCCACGAGGTTTACATCGCGGCATACCGCAGCCGACGTCCGCGAGAAGTCATATTCTGACTGCAGCACGCTGTCGCGATCATAGTACGACGCATAGGCGGTCAGGTTACCGCGGCCATTGGCGAAGTTACCGCCGAAGAGGCTGTTGATTTCGAATTCGGCGGCGTTGCCGGTTTCAAGCTCCGCGCCATAGGTCAGGTTAACCTCTGCGCCTTCGTAATCGTCCTTCAGCACGAAGTTCACGACGCCGGCCATGGCGTCCGAACCGTACACGGCCGAGGCGCCGCCGGTCACGACTTCGATGCGCGAAATCAGCGAGGCCGGGATCGTATTGATGTCAACCGTGCCGAACGTCGACGAGCCCGGAACGCGTTCGCCGTTCACAAGCACCAGCGTGCGGTTGATGCCTAGACCGCGCAGGTCGACCGTGGCGAAGTCTTCGCCGCCGGCGTTGTTCGACGTCCGGGTGTTGCCCGGAACGATCTGCGGCAGTTCGTTGAGCAGCGAATCGGTCGTCAGCGTCGCGGTGAGTTCGAGTTGCTCAGAACCGACCGTGGTGATCGGGCTGATGGCTTCGAAGTCCTGACGCACCAGGCGCGTGCCGGTGACGACGATCGCTTCTTCTTCTTCATCCGTATCCTGGGCGACCGCCGGCGTCGCCGTGATGGCCGCTGCAGCCGCCGCCGCGAGCACCGAAGCGCCCGTCAGCAGGGACTTACGCTGTCCTGATTGCGTCTTCTTTGACATGTTTTCGAACCCCCTAGAGCGCCGGGCCCCGCCAAACGGCGCAAAACCCAAGGTCTCTTCGAGCGACCATCGCTCGAACTGCTGCGTAGACGAATTTCGACGCGCCCCCGTCAGGACGCCCGGACTCAGTCCGGCCAGTCGACTCCCGCCATGCTGCGGCAACGCTAACGACACATTTTAACCAAGGTCAATTTCAGATCGGCGGATTTCGGCGGGTTTGGCGCCGGTCTCGGCCGGGTGTGTCCTTTTGGCTACCCGGGTGAGGTCGAGCGGCGCACACCGCTTCAACGCGCCCAGAAATCCAGACTTTTGCCCATTATTTCATATACTTATCACAACCCGATCCCGTGACTCCGGTCGAGCGATGTCGCCAGCCGGCTCAGCTCCCAGGCTTCGCCGCGGGCCAATGGGGCCAAAGGAAGGGCCGTCGCTTGGGCCCCTGAGCGGCTCGCCCTATCTTAACCGTTCATGCCGCGTTCCCGCACCCCCCAACCCGGCGTCGCCGAAGCCCCCGCGACGTTCGACACCAACGCCGCGATGTGGATGCCGCACCGGCCAAAACGCGAATGGGAAAAGCTCGAAGGCGGGCGGCGCTTCAAACTGGTTTCGGACTACCAGCCGGCCGGCGATCAACCGCAGGCGATCGCGGAACTCGTCGCCGGCATCAAGAAGCGCGAACAGGATCAAGTGCTCTTGGGCGTCACCGGCTCGGGCAAGACCTTCACCATGGCGCAAGTGATCGCGCAGGTGCAGCGCCCGGCGCTGATCCTGGCGCCGAACAAGACGCTCGCTGCCCAGCTCTACGGCGAGTTCAAGAACTTCTTCCCGGAGAACGCGGTCGAGTACTTCGTCTCGTACTACGACTATTATCAGCCGGAAGCGTACGTGCCGCGCACCGACACCTACATCGAAAAAGAATCCAACATCAACGAGCAGATCGACCGTATGCGCCACGCGGCCACGCGCGCCATCCTCGAACGCGACGACGTCATTATCGTGGCTTCGGTCAGCTGCATTTACGGCATCGGCTCGGTCGAGACCTACACCTCGATGACCTTCACCGTGAAGCAAGGCGACGAGTACGGGTCGCAGGAACTCATCCGCCAGCTCGTCGCCACCCACTACAAGCGCAACGAGGTCGGCTTCGCTCGCGGCGGCTTCCGCGTCCGCGGCGACACGATCGAGCTCTGGCCCGCGCACTTGGAGGATCGCGCCTGGCGTTTCTCCTTCTTCGGCGACGAGGTGGAGGGAATCGACGAATTCGATCCCCTCACCGGGCGCAAGACCGCGACCATGAGTGCGGTCAAGGTCTACGCCAACTCGCACTATGTCACGCCGCGGATGACGCTCGAACAGGCCGTCGGCGCGATCAAGGAAGAACTCGCGCACCGCCTCGCCTTCTTCCGCGAGAACGGCAAATTGCTGGAAGCGCAACGGCTCGAACAACGCGTCAACTTCGACATGGAGATGATGCTAGCCACCGGCTCCTGCGCCGGCATCGAGAATTACAGCCGCTATCTTACCGGGCGCAAAGCCGGCGAGCCGCCGCCGACCATGTTCGAGTATCTGCCCGACAACGCTATCGTCTTCACCGACGAAAGCCATGTCACCATTCCGCAGATCGGCGGCATGTATCGCGGCGACTTCAATCGCAAGCACACGCTCAGCGAATACGGCTTCCGCCTGCCCTCGTGCATGGACAACCGCCCGCTCAAATTCGAGGAATGGGACCGCATGCGCCCGGAGACCATCCACGTCTCCGCCACGCCGGGCCCATGGGAACTGGAGCGCACCGGCGGCGTCTTCGCCGAACAGGTCATCCGCCCCACCGGCCTCATCGATCCGCCGGTCGAAGTGCGGCCGGTGCAAGCGCATGGGCATTCCCAGGTCGACGACGTCATCGCCGAAGTGAAGGACGCGGCGAAGCGCAATCTGCGCTCCCTCGTCACCGTGCTAACCAAGCGTATGGCCGAGGACCTCACCGAATACATGCACGAGCAAGGCGTGCGCGTGCGCTACATGCATAGCGACATCGACACGGTCGAGCGCATCGAGATCATCCGCGATCTTCGCCTCGGCGCCTTCGACGTGCTGGTCGGCATCAATTTGCTGCGCGAGGGCCTCGACATTCCCGAATGCGGCCTCGTCGCCATTCTCGACGCCGACAAGGAAGGCTTCCTGCGCTCTGAGACCTCACTCGTGCAAACCATCGGCCGCGCCGCCCGCAACGTCGACGGCAAAGTCATTCTCTACGCCGACAAGGTCACCGGCTCGATGGAGCGCGCCATGGCCGAAACCGCGCGCCGGCGCGAGAAGCAGGAAAAATACAATGTCGAACACGGCATCACGCCGCAATCGATCCGCTCCTCGATCAAGGACATTTTGGATTCGGTCTACGAGAAGGACTCGCTGACCATCGATCCGCGCGATCCGATGAGCTGGAAAGCGGACCGCCGGCATCCTGCCGGCAAGAGAGGCGTCGGCGAGGACGAAACGCCCTTCATCGGCCACAACATCAAGAGTTACATCGCCGATCTCGAACGGCAGATGAAAGACGCCGCCGCCGATCTCGAATTCGAAACCGCCGCGCGCCTGCGCGACGAAATCAAACGCCTCCAAGAAACCGAACTCCTCATCGCCGACGATCCGCTGGCAAGGCAGAGCGATGTGAGCCACGCCGCAGACACCGCAGTCAATGTGGACCGCCGGCGCCTCGCCGGCAAAGACGACCGCGCGACGGTGACGGGCGCAACCGTGCGCGCAAAGAAACCGCCCTATCGTGGACGGCGACGCAAGGGGCCTTAGATGAGGAGCGCTACCTCGACCGACTTCTTTGTGCGAACGCCATCGAACTGCTTCACTGCAAGGTCAGGTGGAGAAGCAACGATCGGCGGACGGAAAATCCCATTCTCTGTTGATGTTCGAATTAATCGACAGAACTACACCCGAGGACTGGCTATTCATGTGCCAGGGGCCACCGCGACTGAGGTCGCGACGGTCGTGCAACTTCTCGCTCCCCAATTTGCACAGTTCGCGAATCTCGAAATTGGTGACCGAAATCTGATCATCGCCGTTTCGCCAGACGTTCCTCTTGGTGCAGGAGTTCAAATCTACAATGGCGATGTGGTTGAACTCATAGAAAGAGCTCCCTGGCTGAAAGAGAAGAGGACGATAACGTGCCGAGACTTTGCGCTTTCACAATTCGTCTTCGTTTTCTGTGATTGCAACGAATTGGGCTCCGAACTGGAAGCGGCCACCGATGCGATCCGGAGCCTGGGTTTTGAATTGGTTTTCCTGGGCGAGCTCTATTTGGGCGAAATGACCAAGGGTGAAACGCCCGCATTCTTTGTGAGCTACGATGCGCGCAACCGTGAAGAAATTGCGCGTCCCCTAGCCGCACGACTTTCGGAGGTTGGCGAGTCGGTATGGTTCGATGACTTCAATCTAAGACCGGGCGACAACCTTCGACAGACGATTGAAGACGGTCTTCGCAAATGTCGACAGTGTGTACTGCTTGTCACCAAAGAACTGCTGTCAAACGAGACTTGGGCCAAAGTCGAATTTGATGCGATTTTCTCCCGGGAAGTCTCGGAAAAGCGTAAGATTATTGTGCCCGTTTGGGTCGATGTGACTCGGAGCGAAGTCGACGCCTTCTCGATGTCGCTTGCGAACAAGTTCGCAGTGCTCACCAGCACGTCCGAACTAGCAACGAAGGAAGGCGTCGAGCGTGTCGCCCACGCGATTACGACCGCCAAGCCTCAGCCGAATTGACATTCGAATGAGACACACACCGCCGCCCCTCACCCTGCCCTCTCCCGGAGGGAGAGGGTGCATCTATGCAATTCGCAGATTGTAATCATGAGTGTGGAACGGTTACTCCGCATTTCTCCCTCTCCCACCGGGAGAGGGT
>LWDN01000095.1:2075-5785 GCA_002083515.1 Proteobacteria bacterium HN_bin10 | reverse complement strand
CGCAGCGTGTGGATCATGGTGCCCTCCGGCGCGCCGACGGAAGAGACGATCAACCAGGTGGCCGGTCTGCTGAGCGCCGGCGACGTGATCATCGACGGCGGCAACAGCAACTTTCACGACGATCCCCGCCGCGCGGCCGAGTTGAAGAAGCGCGACCTCCATTATATGGACGTCGGCACCAGCGGCGGCATCTGGGGCTTGAAGCTCGGCTACTGCATGATGGTCGGCGGCGAGAAATCCGTGGTCGACCGCCACGAGCCGATCTTCACGACGCTGGCCCCTGAGAACGGCTGGGCCTACATGGGCGGCCACGGCGCCGGCCACTACGTGAAGATGGTGCACAACGGCATCGAGTACAGCATGATGCAGGGCTATGCGGAAGGCTTCGAGCTGATGTCGAAGAGCGAGTACCGGCTCGACCTGGCCAAGATCGCGGATCTCTGGATGCACGGGAGCGTCGTCCGCTCCTGGCTCCTCGAACTGACCGCGGGCGCGCTCAAGGAGGACCCGAAGCTCGAGGGGATCAAGGGCTACGTGCAGGACTCCGGCGAAGGGCGATGGACGATCTTGGACGCCATCGACAAGGATGTGCCCGTGCCCACGCTCACGGCCGCGCTGTTTACCCGATTCCGCTCTCGGCAGGATGAGTCCTTCGCGGAAAAGCTGCTGGCGGCGATGCGGAACGCCTTCGGCGGGCACGCCGTGCGGAAGCGATCAGCCTAGTTCGAGCCGGCTAGGGCTGCAGCAGTTGGGCGGCAACCGTCGCCAGTCCTAAGGCCACGCTGCTCAGACAAGCCAGGGCTTGCACGGCGGCCAGCGCATGCCGCCCCCGCCCCGTCGACCACAAGACCGGCAGGCTCATCAAGGCGCCGATCCCGCCCATCGCCAGGATCGAGCCCAATCCAAACGCAAGGATGTAGGCCAGCCCCTCCCAGAGGGTGCGGACCGTCGCCACCACCACCAGCAGCAACGCCGCCGAGCCCGCCAACCCGTGCACCAGTCCGACGACCATCGGTCTGACCAGCGGGGAGCCGTCGTGCGCATGGGCATGCTCCGTCTCCATCCGGTGCGTATGCAAGTGCACGTGCGCGGCGCCGTCATGCGCGTGGGCATGCACATGCCAGCGATCCCGCCAGAGCGTCCAGGCCAGTGATCCGCCCAGCAGCACGAGCATGAGGCCGACCGCGGTTTCGCAGGCCCTCGCAAAGGAGGGCGGAAGGCGAACGCCCAACGCGATGGCCGCGAGGCCGATCGCCAGGAGCGTGGCGGTATGGCCGAGGCCCCAGCAGGCGCCGATCAGTCCGGAGGTCTTGAGGTCCCGTTGCCGCGCGACGATCGTCGAGACAGCGGCCAAGTGGTCGGCATCGAGCGCATGGCGAGCCCCGAGCAGAAATCCCAGGCTGAGGGTTGTGGCGAAGTGGAGGTCGGTCATGGGGGCGCCGAGTCGGACTGAACAGGCGGATCGCCCGGAGGAGGAAGCCCGCCGCGCGGGACTCAGCCGCCGCGCGCGTGCATTTCGAGGTGCGGGTCCTGGCGAAGCTGGCCGATCTCGATGAGCCGTTCCTCGCGAAGCCCGAGGCGTTCGAGCGCCTTGCGCTCCTCCGCTCCCCGATCGCGTCGTCGCTGCCAGCCGATGCGAATCAGCGACTTGATTTCCGCGTCTGATAGGCCGCGGCGCAGCGGCTCCCGGAGATCGATGCCTTCCTTGCCATAGAGGCAGAGATACCAGAGGCCGTCGGCCGTCAGTCGGCTCCGATCGCAGGTATTGCAGAAGGGAGCGGTGGTCGACGCAATAATGCCGAAGGTTGTGCCGTCCGGCAGCCGGTACCGTTGGGCCGGGGCCGAACTCGGCTCCTGAACGGGTTCCACGCCCCCGTACCAACGCCCGATCATGTCCAGCATGCCGTCCCGCGAGATGACCTTGGCCATCGACCAGCCGGTCGCCCCGCCGACATCCATATACTCGATGAAGCGGACTTCCGCCTCGACGCGCTTGCCATACTCAAGGAGATCGATCAGCTCGTCGTCGTTGAACCCTCGGATCGCCACCGTATCGAGCTTCAAGCCGGTGAACCCTGCCGCCCGCACGGACGCAATCCCCTCCAACACGTTCTCGTGCCCCTCCCGACGCGTGAGCGCTTTGAACCGATCGGGACGGAGGGTATCCAGACTCACCGTCACACGGTGCAGCCCGGCCGCCTTGAGCGCCGGCGCCTGCTCGGGCAGCAGCATGCCGTTGGTCGTGAGCGCCAGCTCCTGAATCGCAGGGTTCCGCCGCAACATCCCGATGAGGGTCGGAAGATCCCGCCGCAGCAGCGGCTCCCCGCCGGTCAGCCGCACCTTGTCGACGCCGACTTCCGTAAACATCCGCGTGAGGGCGGCGACCTCTTCGAAGGAGAGAATGGTGTCGCGCGGCAGCCAGGCGTAGTCCTCCTCCGGCATGCAATAGTTGCAGCGGAGATTGCAGCGATCGGTCACCGAAAGCCGCAGACTCTTCAGCGGACGCCCAAAACTGTCACCGACTGTGGGAAGTGGAGACGTCATGCCGTTTTCTAGTTTACAGGATGTTCAAAATGGCCATCCAGTAAGGCCGCAGCGAGCGAGCATGTGAACGCTGAACGATAAACGAGGAACGCTGAGCGGCAGAAAGGATTTTTCCCTTCATCACTCATCGTTCATACTTCAGCGTTTCCCGGCTGGAGGCCATTTCAACATCCTGCCTAGGGATGTTCCTCGACCCAATGATCCCCCTCCGGCGTATGCTCCTGCTTCCAGATGGGGGTGATCTGTTTCAGCTCGTCGATACACCACTTGCAGGCGCGAAAGGCCTCGGCACGGTGCTCGGCGCCCACCACGATCAGCACGATGTTCTCGCCGATCTGAATCTCGCCGTACCGGTGCAGAATCAAGACCTCGATGACGTCGAAGTCCTTCAAGGCCCGCTCGCGAATCTCGCGCAACCGCTTCTGCGCCATCCCTTCGTAATGCTCGAACGTGATCCCGCTCACGTCGCGGCCGCGGGACCGATCCCGGGCCGTGCCGAGGAAGGTGGCAATCCCGCCGATCCGCTTCGAACGCGCACGCACGCGGTCGATCTCCTGATCGATCGAGAAGTTTTCCCGCTGCACGCGGACGAGCATGGTTTCATCGATGGTCGACAGGTTGGCGCTCATGGTCGGGCTCCACCGGCAAAGGGAGGCAGCAAGGCGATGTCGTCCTGGTCGCTCACGATGCTGTCTTCCTGGGCAATGTCTTGATTGATCGAAACCAGCACTTTTTTCTTATGGATGAGTTCCGCAATCTCCGGATGCGACGCGTCGAGGGCCGCCACCAAGTCTTTGACCTGCCGGCCGCCGTTCAGGGCGATGGCCAACTCCGAACGATTGCCCGCCAGTGATTTGGTCATCCCGAAGAGTCGCACCGTCACCATGGTCCAGTTCCAATTCCTAAACCGGCCTAGCGGCCGCGGACATAGGTTCCTGATTTACCGCCGGATTTCGACAGCAGATACACGTCGCCGACGCTGATGGCCTTGTCGACCGCTTTGCACATGTCATAGATGGTGAGCGCGGCGACTGAGACGGCGGTCATGGCCTCCATCTCGACGCCGGTCGGCCCGGTCGTCTTCACGGTGGCCGTGACCAGAATCGAGCAGAGCCCGTCCCGATCCGGTTGGGGCTCCTCTTTGAAGCCGATGTCCACGCTGCTCA
>LWDN01000095.1:0-2026 GCA_002083515.1 Proteobacteria bacterium HN_bin10 | reverse complement strand
ACCCCGGCCACTTGCGCCACCGCCAACACGTCCCCCTTGGCGATCTTGCCGCGTTGAATCTGTTCGAGGGTTTCAGGCTTGAGGAAGACCTTGGCTTGCGCCGTGGCCACACGCTCCGTGGCGGGCTTCGCAGTCACATCGACCATGCGAGCCCGCCCGGATTCGTTGAAATGGGTAAAATCAGCCATTTTTCCAGCGGATGGCTCAGCTCTTACACGGCAGCGGGATTATAGGGATCGCCCAGAAATGAAGTCAAGGCAGGGTTCCAGCCTGATCCGCCTCTCCTTGACAGGGCTCCAAGTCTCCCTCCACAATGCCGCCATGTCCGGCACAATCATGATCGAAGGCCTTGAATTTTCAGGCGCTTGCGGCGTCACCACGGAGGAACGGGCTCGCCCTCAACCGATCGCGACTGTTCTGGAGTTCCCCCACCCCACAATTGGGTCGTTCGGGTAGATCGGCCGGAGACGAAGGTAGACTTGGAGGCGCATCAGCTCAGCGGCACGGGGCGCGGCCGCTCCGGGTGGAGCTGTGGGTCTCTCGTTTGTGTCGGCGCTGCGGCCTCAAATCCACGCCCCCACAGGGCAACCCCAGGGTCTATGGAGGCGCCTCCCGACCTTTGTCTGTGTCACCACAATAGTTCCAAACACCGTTCTTCATACCCGGTAGCCACAGCGAACATCCCTGTCTCCCAGCCTGCACGCCGCCAGCAGAGCCCTCCTTCGTTTGTGACCCTTGACACCTATATACTAAAACTCGCATATTAGGCGCCGTGAGCCACAAGCCGCTGGTATGGCTCGGATCGTCGCGCAGTGACCTTCAGGCATTCCCAGAGGATGCCAGGCGGTTAGCCGGTTTTCAGCTCAGGCAGGTTCAACAAGGTTTGGCCCCGGTCGACTTCAAGCCGATGCCGTCGATTGGCTCGGGCGTCTATGAGATCAGGGTGCATACTGCCGTCGAACACCGCGTCTGTTACGTGGTGAAGTTTGCCGAAGCCGTCTATGTGCTCCATGCGTTCCAAAAACGGACCAGGAAAACGTCGCAGCATGATGGCAGCCTCGCGAGGCAACGCTATCAAGCCCTCTTGGCTCACCGTTGAGCCAGGGAGCGTCGTAGGGGGAGAGGCGCGATGAAGCTCAAGATGAAAAAGTCCAGCGGCAATGTCTTCCGGGACATCGGGTTTCCTCGCCAGGAAGCGGGGCATCTGCTGGTCCGCACAGACCTGATGATTCAGGTGCAGAAGCTCCTCACCGCCCGCCGGCTCAAGCAGAAGGCCGCGGCAAAGATTCTCGGCGTGACACAGCCCCGCGTGAGCGATCTCCTTCGCGGACGGATCGATCTCTTCAGCACAGACGCACTGATCGATCTCCTCGCCCGTTTGGGTGCCGAGGTCCGTCTCAAGGTACGGGTTCGAGCCGTAGCCTGAGAGACGTCACGCCCCCCACATCGAACCTTCAACCAGTACAGGCACTGCGCTGCCCCCAATTTCACGGACACCGAGTCACGCGCGTTGGCCGCCCCGGGCGCTGGTCCCGTTTTCCCGATAGGATGACGGGATTGAAGACACTCTAGCTCAGCGGCGCGGGGCGCGGCCGCTCCGGGTGGAGCAATGGTTCTCTTGTTTGTGTCGACGCGGCGGCCTCGATGCGACACGGCGCCCGCGGGACGGCCGAAGGGTTCTCTGGAAACGACTCCCGACTCCATTTTTTCCTCTAGGCTTCGTACCTCCGACTGTCAGACGATCTGAGCTTAGTGAGCTTCTTCTTGATTTGAACGCTCGCACGATCGTACTCAGAAAGGTCAGATCCAAACGGGTCATGGATCTTCCAGAGTTTAACCTTCGATGTGGGCGCGCCGAGCTCGTCGAGGACCTTCGCGGCCTTCTTGTCCAAGGCAATGAATAGTTCATAGTCTGCGAGAGTCAGCGTCCGCACATCCCTTGGCACATGACCCGAAGCGTCGATGTTGAAGTTCTTCTTCAGCGTGTAGATCTGGCCTGCTGCTGGTTTCAAAGACACCGAGTTAG
>LWDN01000094.1 GCA_002083515.1 Proteobacteria bacterium HN_bin10 | reverse complement strand
CCGAAGAGCAAGACCATGTAGCCGCGTCCCAACGAGTTCAAACGAGCCTTGGTGACATACAGGCAGAGCAGGTCCGGATCGATGATCCTGAACTGGAGGATGTGTTTGTTGCGCTCCTGCTTCGGCAGGGGATAAGCAAGGAGACTGCTGGCCCGTCGGCGCCTTCATCTAGACTTCTCCCGAACGATGGTCTGGCCATTGAAGCGAAAGGACTCATCCGTGACTTCGGGCCATTCAGGGCGGTCGATCAGGTCAGCTTTCAGGTGAAACAGGGGGAAATTTTCGGGCTGCTCGGCGCCAATGGTGCGGGCAAGACGACGGTCATTAAGATGCTCAACGGCATCATGCCGCCGACGGCTGGTAACGGTTGGGTGGCGGGGGCGGATATGAAGACTGCGGGTGGAGCCATCAAGGAGCGGATTGGCTACATGTCCCAAGCCTTCTCATTATATCTGGACCTTACGGTGCTGGAAAACATCCGGCTCTTCGCTGGGATCTATGGATTGGATCGGCGCACCACGACAGAACGGCTCGCATGGATTGTCGCGATGGCCGGACTCTCGGGATATGAGTCGAGTTCAACCAGCCGCTTGCCGATGGGGGTCCGCCAGCGATTGGCGCTCGGCTGCGCGCTTGTCCACCAGCCTCGCGTGCTGTTTCTCGATGAACCGACCTCCGGAGTCGATCCGATCGGCCGGCGGAAGTTTTGGGACATCTTGTCAAGGCTGGCGCGGGAAGAAGGGGTCGCGATTCTCATCACCACCCATTATATGAGCGAAGCGGACCATTGCGACCAGCTTGCGTTGATGTATGCCGGACGAGTGGTGGCGGACGGTACGCCGGAAGACCTGAAACAGCAGGTGGAGAAGGAAGCGGGCCACCTCATCGAAGTCATCGCCGATCAGCCGGGCAAGGCTGTGCTGGCCCTACGGCAAGCGGGCTTTTCCGGTGCCGCGCTCTATGGGACACGCATCCACCTCTTTTGCCGGGATCCCGTGCGCGATCAAGCATGTGCCTGCCGGGCGTTGGAGTCCAGCGGCGTGAAGATCAAATCGGCAACCATGCGACCGCTGAGCCTGGAAGACGTATTCGTGTACAAGGTGATGGCCTTGGAAGCGCAAGAACGGATGACCCCATGAATCTTCGCCGCATTGTCGCCGTCGCCTCCAAGGAATGGCGGGAGATCACCCGTGACCGGATGTTTCTCACCTTGGCGTTCCTGATCCCGTTCGTGTGGATGCTGGTGTTTGGGTATGGGATGGTCCTGGATGTGGAGAACATTCCCTATGCCGTGCTGGACTACGATCGCACGGCCTTGAGCCGGGACTACCTCCACCGCTTTCAGCAATCCCGCTACTTCGATTTCCGCGGGTCTGTGCAGGATGAGCGGGAGATCGAGGGCTTATTAGCCGGAGGGTCGGTTCGTGCGGTGATCGTGGTGCCTGAGAAATTCCAGGAGCGCTTGGCTGAAGGGCGTTTCGTGAGCGTCCAAACGCTGGTGGACGGAATCCTTCCGTTAAGGGGCGACATCACCAAGGGCTATATCATTGCCATCAATGCGGCATTCAGCCGTGAGATGGTCGCCCAATATGTGGCTCGGGTCAGGCGCCTCCCGCTGGAGGAGGCGCAGGCGCTCATGGAGCCGGTACGGTTGGACGTGCGCTACCTCTACAATCAGGCCGTGAAGAGTGCTTGGACCATGGCGCCGTCCTTGGTGATGATGGTCCTGTCTTTCTGCCCGCCGCTGCTTACCGCGCTGGGGATCGTGCGCGAGAAGGAACGTGGCTCCATTTACAACATCTATAGCTCGACCGTCACGCGGCATGAATTCCTGCTGGGCAAATTGCTACCCTACACACTGATTTCGGTCGTCAACATCTTCGTCCTCTGGAGTATGGCTGTGTTTCTGTTCGGCGCGCCGTTTAAAGGGGATCCTCTGTTCTTCTTTGCCGCCTCCGTCGTGTTCGTGCTCTGTACGACGGGGATCGGGCTCGTCGTGTCGATGTTCGTCAAGACGCAGCAGGCGGCACTGATCATTACGCTCCTGATCAGCCTGATTCCGACGATCAACTATTCGGGCATGTTTTCCCCTGTGTCGTCTCTGACAGGAGGGGCAGAAGTCGCCAGCTACCTGTTTCCGGGCCGATACTATACGAACATTGTCCGAGGGTCATTCCTGAAGGGAGTCGGTTTTGACGTGCTGTGGAAAGACGCCCTGATCCTGGCGGCCTATGCCGCGGTCCTTCGCATGATCGCATTCCATCTGCTCACCAAGAGGCCACGAACATGAGCGGGGCATTCTCCAATTGGTATCTCTGTTCCTGCCTCTGGTGGCGACGGCTTGGCGTCATGACGATCAAGGAATTGTTGCAAGTGTCTCGCGACGGGGCGCTGGTGTTCTTTTTTATCTGGTCGTTCAATGCGAACGTCTTTTTATCCGCTAACGACATGAAACTTCAGCTGACGAATGCCAGGCTTGTCGTCCATGATGCGGATCACAGCATGGCGTCCAGGGAGTTGATTCATCGCTTCCACGCCCCCTTCTTTCGATTCGACGGCGAAATTGCGCGGCCCGATGTAGGGCTCCGCCTTCTTGATGAGGGTCGGGCGATGCTGGTCTTGGATATTCCTCCTCGTTTCCAGGAAGCCTTAGCCGAGGGAGAGCAGATCGCGGTCCAGCTGCAAGTGGACACGACGAATTCGCCGCAGGGACTGTCAGCCGCTGGCTATGCCGCACGGATTGTCGGGGAGTTCGGATTGGAAGTGGCCGCGCAGCGCTTGGGGTTTGCCGGCGAGGCAGAGGATGGTCTTCCGGTTATCAGGAGCGAACATCGTGCCTGGTACAACCCCAACCAGACAGAGGCGTGGTTCCAGTCCGTGGTCGAGCTGCTCAACATGATCACCGTCTTTGCGATTTTGTTGTCTGCCGCAGCCATGGTTCGGGAAAAAGAACGTGGCACCATCGAGCAGTTGCTGGTGTCGCCCTTGACCCCGTTTCAGATCATGTTCCCGAAGGTCGCAGCGATGACGCTCACGATTCTGATGGGAACGGCCGTGAGTCTCTTTGCGATCGTGCAGGGCGTGTTTCACCTTCCGGTCAAAGGGAACCTGGCGCTGTTCTTCAGTATGACGGCACTGTACGTGTTCACGACTTCCGGACTTGGTCTGTTCATTTCCACGTTCACCACAAACCAAGCGCAGGTAGGGTTGATGACGATTCTCGTGGTCGCTCCCATGTTGCTCTTGTCTGGAACCTGGACGCCTCCCGAGGCCATGCCTGAGTGGGTACGCTATCTGATGTTGCTCTCGCCGCTGCACTACTTCATCGATATCAGTTACGGCATCTTGCTCAAAGGCGTCGGGCTCGAAATCTTGTGGAAGCCGGCTCTAGCGATGGTGGCACTTGGTGGATCGCTGTTCGGTTTCGGCATGTGGCGGTTTCGAAGACAGTTCCGATAGAGGGCGTGCGATGAATAGAAAACTCCACTTCTCGATCTGGTATGTGCTGCTGGCGGTCTGGGCGATCTTTATGATCCACGACTTCATCCATGCGCTGCAGAAGGTGGCGGAACTGCCCTACAGTGAGTTCAAGTCGCTGGTGCAGGCCGACAAGGTGGCGGAGGTGACGATCAGCCAGCAGACGATCAGCGGGCAGCTCAAACCTGAGGCGCCCGATCAGCGTCCGAAGCTGTTCAACACCATCCGCGTGGAGGACCCGGAGCTTGTGCAGGAGCTCAACCGACACGGTGTGAAGTTTACGGGGGTCGTTGAGAGCACATTCGCACGGGACGTCCTTTCCTGGGTGCTGCCCGTCGTGGTGTTCTTCGGCATTTGGCTCTTTATCTTTCAACGGCTGGGGCAGACGCAAGGGGGATTCATGAGGGTCGGCCAGTCCAAGGCCAAGAT
>LWDN01000093.1:983-2920 GCA_002083515.1 Proteobacteria bacterium HN_bin10 | reverse complement strand
ACAACCTGCAGGAGCACTCGGTCGTGCTCGTGCGCGGTGGCCGCGTGAAGGACCTCCCGGGCTTCCGGTACAAGGTCATCCGCGGCGGTCTCGACTCCGCGGGCGTCAGTGAGCGCCGCCAGGCGCGCTCGAAGTACGGAGCGAAGAAGCCGTAGCCATGCCCCGCCGCGCAGAGATCCAGCCTCGCACCATCGAGCCCGACGCCGTTCACGGCTCGGTGCTCGTGTCGCAGCTCGTCAACCGTCTCATGCTCGACGGCAAGAAGTCGATCGCCGAGAAGACCGTCTACGACGCGCTCGCGATCTCCGCCGAGAAGACGGGAAAGCCCCAGCTCGAGGTGCTCGAGCAGGCGGTGAAGAGCGTCACGCCCGTGCTCGAAGTCCGCTCCCGCCGTGTCGGCGGCGCGAACTACCAGGTGCCTGTCGAGGTTCCCCAGCGCCGGGCGCGCACGCTCGCGCTGCGGTGGATCGTGCAGGCCTCGCGCGACCGCCGCGAGAAGGGCATGGCGGCGAAGCTCGCCGGCGAGCTCATGGACGCGCTCTCGCAGCAGGGCGGGGCGTACAAGAAGAAGGACGACATCTACCGGATGGCGCAGGCCAACAAGGCCTTCGCGCACTACCGCTGGTAACCGAGATGAGTGCCGTCGCCACACCGGTCGGGCTCGACCGCGTCCGCAACATCGGGATCATGGCCCACATCGACGCGGGCAAGACGACGACGACCGAGCGGATCCTCTACTACACCGGCCGCACCCACAAGATGGGCGAGGTGCACGAGGGCGCCGCGACGATGGACTGGATGGCGCAGGAGCAGGAGCGCGGCATCACCATCACGTCGGCGGCGACGACGGCGGAGTGGCGCGACCATCGGATCAACATCATCGATACGCCCGGGCACGTGGACTTTACCGTCGAGGTCGAGCGCAGCCTGCGCGTCCTCGACGGCGCGGTCGCCGTCTTCGACTCCGTCGCAGGCGTCCAGCCGCAGTCCGAGACCGTCTGGCGCCAGGCCGACCGCTACGGCGTCCCGCGCATCGCGTTCATCAACAAGATGGACCGCACCGGCGCCGACTTCGACGCCGCAGTGCAGTCGATGCGCGACCGGCTCGGCGCCCGCCCCGTGCCGGTCCACCTCCCGATCGGGAGCGAGGAGAACTTCAGCGGGATCGTCGACCTCGTCGAGATGAAGGCGATCACGTACGCGAACACGCTCGGCACGGAGATGTCCGTGGAGGAGATCCCGGCCGAGCTCGCGGACGCCGCGCACGCAGGGCACCACGACCTCATCGACCTCGTGGCCGAGTTCGACGACGAGCTCATGGAGACGTACCTGGAGGACGAGTCCTCGGTGACGCCGGAGATGATCCGCCGCGCCCTTCGCAAGGGCACGCTCGACGGCGCGATCACGCCGGTGCTCGCGGGCTCCGCCTTCAAGAACAAGGGCGTGCAGGCACTGCTCGACGCAATCGTCGACTACCTGCCGAGCCCGCTGGACGTGCCGCCCGTCCAGGGGATCGACCCGAAGTCCGAGGCAGAGGAGACGCGGCCTGCCGACTACGACGCGCCGTTCTCCGCGCTCGCGTTCAAGGTGATGAGCGACCCGTACGTCGGGAAGCTCACGTACTTCCGCGTGTACTCGGGCCAGGTCAAGGCCGGCGACCGCGTGCTCAACACGACGAACGGCAAGACCGAGCGCATCGGACGCATCCTCCAGATGCACGCGAACCACCGCGAGGAGCGCGACGAGATCGGCGCCGGCGAGATCGCCGCTGCCGTCGGGCTCAAGTTCACGACGACCGGCGACACGATCGCCGTCGACTCGGCGCCGATCGTGCTCGAGTCGATGTCGTTCCCCGATCCGGTCATCTCGGTCGCGATCGAGCCGCGCACGAAGGCCGACCAGGACAAGCTCGCGACGGCGCTCCAGCGGCTCGCCGA
>LWDN01000093.1:0-847 GCA_002083515.1 Proteobacteria bacterium HN_bin10 | reverse complement strand
CCGCAGGTCGCCTATCGCGAGACGATCACGAGCCCGGCTGAGAAGATCCAGGGCAAGTTCGTCCGCCAGACCGGCGGCTCGGGCCAGTACGGCGACGTGCTGATCAACCTCCATCCGAACCCGGGCGAGGGGTACG
The DNA here is from genome assembly GCA_002083515.1 of Proteobacteria bacterium HN_bin10. Taxonomy (GTDB): domain Bacteria; phylum Pseudomonadota; class Alphaproteobacteria; order Caulobacterales; family Aquidulcibacteraceae; genus Vitreimonas. The sequence continues at coordinate 711 of LWDN01000093.1, read as the reverse complement.
AGTTCGTCGACAAGGTCGTCGGCGGCCGCGTCCCCAAGGAGTACATCCCCGCAGTCGATCAGGGCATCCGTGAAGCGATGAGCTCGGGCATCATCGCGGGCTACCCCGTCGTCGACGTGAAGATCGAGCTGATCGACGGCTCGTACCACGACGTCGACTCGAGCGAGCGGTCGTTCAAGATCGCCGGTTCCATGGCCTTCAAGGAGGGCATGCGCCGGGCGAGGCCGAAGCTCCTCGAACCGGTCATGTCCGTCGAGGTCGTGACGCCGGACGAGTACCTCGGCGACGTCATCGGTAACCTGAACGGTCGTCGCGGTCGGGTCGAGCACCTCGAGCCGATCGGCGGGTCACAGTCGGTGAAGGCGAGCGTCCCGCTGTCCGAGATGTTCGGCTACGCGACCGACCTGCGCTCGATGAGCCAGGGCCGCGCGACGTTCTCGATGCAATTCGACCGTTACGAAGAAGTTCCCGCCTCGATCGCCGAGTCGATCATGGGCGGCGAGAAGCCAGCGTAAACCCAGGAAGACGAGCTCGGAGGATAGGAGCAGATGGCAAAGCAGAAGTTCGAGCGCACCAAGCCGCACGTCAACGTCGGCACCATCGGCCACATCGACCACGGCAAGACGACGCTCACAGCGGCGATCACGAAGGTCCTCGCCGACGCGGGCACCAACACCCAGGTGACGGACTTCGACGCGATCGACAAGGCGC
>LWDN01000092.1 GCA_002083515.1 Proteobacteria bacterium HN_bin10 | reverse complement strand
GCGTCGGAATTGCCCTCGGCCAGGGCGGCAAAGTGCTTGGCCCAGGTGATGTAGAGGTTGCCGCTGTCACGCATGGTGTCAGCGGCCTTGACGAGCTTGACGACCAGCTCGGGGTCCTTGCCGGTCGCTTGGATCACCGCCGCCCGTCGTTCCAGGGCCTTCGGATAGTCGCTGATGAGGCCGGCGATATTCGCCAGCAGTTCGGAGATGGTGTTGTCTTCGTGCTCGATCATGGTGCGTCCTTAAACGAAAAACCCCATAGCCTCGGGCGCCATGGGGTTTCTCAGGTGCGATGGAATGGATCGTCAGCCTTGGTAGGCTTGTCCCAAGGCGGCCGATTCGCCCTTCTCCGACATGAGTTTGCCGCTCGCGCTGACCGCTTGCATCACGATCGCCTGGTGCTTGGCGGCGTTGCAGACGACCACGCAGAGCTCGCAGCCCTTGCACCGGTCGATATTGACCTCGGCGACCATCTTCGCGCTGTTGAGGTCCAGGCAGTTGGCCTCCGGGCAATACATGATGCAGAGCCGGCAGCCCTTCTTGGCCACGCACTTTTCTTCGATGACTTGCGCTACGTTATACATGCGATTCGATGTCCTTCCGATCAGGCTGCAACGGCCGGATTCCCCACCTTCAGTTCGACCTTATTCTTGTCCGCCCACTCGGCAGCTATTTCATAGGCCCGCTTCACGGTGGCCAGATTTTTCTGTAACAACATTTCCTTCTTGGCGAATTTCTTCTTGATCGCCTCGTCCAATGACGCGGTGCCGCCAGACGCGACGAACTTCTTGCCGAATCGCTCTTGGAGCGCGCCGTCCAGCGCCTCCATCGAGACGCACTTGGTAATACCCGCCACCGAGCCGATCATCGTCATGTTGGTCGATAACTCCGTGCCAGCGACTTCCAGGGCGATCTCCGTGCCGGGAATGTAGAACACCGCCACGTTGAGATCCTTCAGGCGCTCCACGTCCTCTTCCGAGAGCAGCGGGATCGCCGAATTGATGATCACGACCCCGTTCTCTTTAATCCCCGAGTAGAAGGGCATGGTGTAGCTCTTGCCCATCGTGATGACCTGGGGATGGAAGACCTCGATCACGTCCGGGAAGACCAGCTCGCCACGGTCGTAGATCCGCTCCAGCCCGATGCGGCAGTAACTCTCCGCCGGGGCCATCCGCTTCTCCGCGCCGAAGAACGGATTGGAAATGGAGAACCGCCCGTCTCGATTGGCGGCCATGGCCATGACGTGGGCCGCGGTCACCGCGCCCTGTCCGCCGAGGCCCGACATGCGAATGTTCAGCCGTTTCTTAATCATATCGTGACTCCCTCACCCGAGTGAGTGGTTTCGCTTACGCCTGCTGGCCGGCGAGTTGCTTGGCCGCCGCCTTCTTTTCCTTGTCCTTCGCCGCCATCTCCGCCAACAACTGTTTGGCCGGTTCGCTGATGTACTCTTTGTAGGCGAACCGCTCGGTCGGTTTCTCGGAGTCGCGCATTTCCTGCAACCCTTCCATGCTGTTCTTGCCGATCTCGAGGATACAGGGGGTATACATCTGCAGATAGGTCGGACCGATCTCGCGGGCGATCATGACCGCGTTGCGGACGACCTTCTCGACCAGGGACGGCTTGCTCACCGTGCAGTTCACCACGTAGTGACAGCCGGACTCGCGGGCAATCTCCGGCAGGCGCACCTTGTCGAACAGCTTGCCGACCGGCGCCATCTTCGCCACGAACCCCTTCTGCATCAATCCGCTCTCCTGGCCGCCCGTGTTGGCGTAGAGCTCGTTGTCGAAGCAGATGGTCGTGAACTTTTCCTGGCGGAACCAGGCCTGCAGCGTCATGTCCAGCCCGATGTCGACGGTGGCGCCGTCGCCAGCGAGCACCACGACGTCCTTCACACGTCCGGGGAACCGCACTGACAGGGCCCGCTTGAGGCCCGACGCAATGGCGTTCTGGTTGCCGAATAGCGAGTGGATGTTATGGACGGCGACCATCGGGAACACCAGGCTGGTGCATCCGGTGGAGCCGACCATGACCGTGTCCTCCGGCGCCGGCAACGAGGCCAGGATGTAACGGAAGGCCATCGATTCCGGACAACCCGCGCAGAGCGAGTGCTGCTCGATCAGCTCCTTGGAGGTGCCGATGTCCTTCCAGCCGCGGTCTTCTTTGCCGTAGGTCGCGCTCTTCACCAAGTCCTGATAGTCCGACGGCATGATGTCGTACAGTTCCGGCGCAATTTGTATCCGCTCTTTGCTCATGGTGCCTCCTCCAAGGCTAGCAGCTCCTCGCTACTAGCTGTTCGCTGCCAGCTTTGTTCTTCTCAGCTTCCACGACCGGCCAAGGACACGGCCTTCATGCCCAGCGCGGTCTTGATCTCGGACACAATGATCTCCGGCGGCATCGTCATCCCGCCGCAGACGTGCGG
>LWDN01000091.1 GCA_002083515.1 Proteobacteria bacterium HN_bin10 | reverse complement strand
GCGTTTCCTAGGACAGCCCCAAAACTAGCGTCCGGCCATGCGCAGGCGCATGGCGGCCGCCTTGCTTACGCCGCCGCCGCATCCCATAAACCGCCCGCCGGAGGCAGCCGGCGAAAGACAGACATGGACCGCATCGTTATCACCGGCGGGACGCCGCTCAGCGGCACGATCCCGATTTATGGGGCTAAGAATTCGGCGCTGAAATTGCAGGCGGCGGCCCTGCTGTCGGCCGAGCCGCTGATGCTCGAAAACATGCCGGACCTCGCCGACACCCGCTTCATGTCGCAATTGCTGAAATCGCTCGGCGTCGACATCACCTGGATCAAGGAAACCCAGACACTGCGCATGCACGCAGCCGAGATCGTGTCGACCATCGCGCCCTACGATCAGGTGCGCAAGATGCGCGCTTCGTTCAACGTGCTGGGGCCGCTCTTGGCGCGCGTTGGGCATGCCACCGTCTCGCTGCCCGGAGGTTGCGCCATTGGCGCCAGGCCCGTCGATCTGCACTTGAAGGCGTTCGAGGCCATGGGCGCCGACATCGTCATCGAGCAGGGCTATGTGAAGGCGGCGGCGCTGCGCGGCTTGAAGGGCGCCGAGATCGAGTTCCCGTTCGTCTCCGTTGGCGCCACCGAGCACGCCATGCTCGCCGCCGTGCTGGCGCGCGGCGACACGGTGCTGAGGAACGTCGCGCGCGAACCTGAGATCGCTGACCTCGCCGACTGCTTGAACGCCATGGGCGCGCGGATCGAAGGCGCCGGGAGCAACGAAATCCGCATCAAGGGTGTCGCACAGTTGGGCGGCGCCAAGCACGCCGTGGTCGCCGACCGGATCGAGGCAGGCACCTACGCCATGGCGGTCGCCGCCGCCGGCGGCAACGTGCAGCTTGCCGGCGCGCGTTTCGAGCATCTCGGCGCGATGATGAAATTCCTCCGCGCCGCCGGCGTGACCGTCGAAGCCGAAGGGCGCGGCCTCAGAGTGCAGCGCAAGCCGGACGAGCGCATGCAGGCCGTGGACTTCGAGACCGAGCCGTTCCCGGGTTTCCCCACCGATCTGCAGGCGCAGGCGATGGCGCTCATGTGCCTCGCCGACGGCGTCTCGCGCATCAAGGAAACCATTTTCGAGAACCGCTTCATGCACGCGCCCGAGCTCGCGCGCCTGGGCGCCAAGATCGAGGTGCATGGCAACGAAGCGGTGGTGACGGGCGTGCCAAAACTGATCGGCGCGCCGGTGATGGCGACGGATCTGCGTGCTTCGGTGAGCCTTGTGGTGGCCGGTTTGGCGGCCGAGGGCGAGACCACCGTCAATCGCGTCTATCACCTCGATCGCGGCTTCGAAAAACTCGAAAGCAAGCTGCAGGCATGCGGCGCCCAAGTTGCGCGGCGCAGAGAAGAACAGGCGGCATGACCGGCAACCTGCTCAGGTTGATGGCGGAGGATGCGGCCGATCTCGAGATCCTCGGGGCCGCCGTCCAGGACGCGTTGGTGCGCGTGGGCGAGATCAGCTTCGACAAGAAGGCGCGCCGCTTCACGGTGATGTTGAACCGCTTCCGCTGGGAAACCGCCGGCGAGAGAGGTCCTTACGAGCGGGTGCGTTCGGCGCTTTCGTTCGAGAGCGTGCTCGGCGTGAAGAGCCGCCGCGTTCGCCACGACAATGCCGATGCGCTGGCCTCGCTGCTGTCGCTGAGCTTCTTGGGCGATGAGGAGCCGCCGGGCGGGACGGTGCGGCTGTTGCTTGCGGGCGGCGGCGAAATCGCCATCGACGTCGAATGCCTCGACGCAACGCTTGTCGATATCGGGCCGGTCTGGCCGACGCCGCGCCGCCCCGATCACGAGCAGAGCTGATGGATGCGCCATGAACGAGCGCGACCGGCTGATCGAAATTCTCCTTGACGAGACCTCGCTGGCGCCGGCCTCGCCGAACGTCGAACATGATCGCCGCATTGCGTTGTTCGATCTGAAGGAGGCCAACGCTTTCGCCGTTGCCGGTGAAGATCGCGGGCCATACGTACTTCTGCTCGGCATGTGCGAAGGACGGCTGGTCTTGGATGTGAGCGACGAAACGGGCGCTCGCATCGTTCTTCATCATGCGCCGCTGGGCGGCTTGCGCAAGCTGGTGAAGGACTACGCGCTCATTTGCGAGAGTTACAACGCCGCCATCCGCGACGCGCCTCCGAGCCGCATCGAGGCGCTCGATATGGGCCGGCGCGGTTTGCACAACGAAGCGGCCGAAGTGCTGCAAGAAATTCTCGCAGGCCATTTCGCTATCGATACCGAGACCGCACGGCGCCTGTTCACATTGGTCTGTGCGCTGCATGTCCGCGGCTGACGCGCTGCCGGCGTCGGTGCTGTTCGCGTGCACCCACAATGTCATCCGGTCGCCGATGGCGGCGGAACTCATGCGCCTCCAATTCGGGTCACTGGTGCGGGTTGATAGCGCGGGCCTGAGGCCGGGCGAGGAAGTCTCGTATCTGGCGGCGGCGGTCATTGATGAGGCTGGCGGCGACATTTCCAGCTGGAGGCCCCGCGGCTTCGATTTTTTCGAGAGTGACTATTACGAGGGCGGGCCATTCGATCTGATCGTCTCGCTCAGCCCCGAGGCCCACCACACGGCCCTGTCGCTGGTCCCCAAGCTGGCGGCGGCGGCCGAGTACTGGCCGACCTTCGACCCCTCCCTGGCGGAAGGCTCGCGCGAACAAGTGATTATGGAGTATCGCGCGGTCCGGGACGGGCTGGCCCGGCGCATCGCCGCACGCTTTCCCCGCCCATCGACGGGGTAAGCCGGCCCGCCTATAAGGCCCCGCCAGCCGCGTCGAGTCAGGTCGGTTCAGGAGATTTGATGGCCAAGGAAGAATTATTGGAATTCGCCGGAACGGTGATGGAGCTTTTGCCCAACGCCACCTTCCGGATCGAACTGGAGAACGGACACCAGATCATCGGCCACACCGCGGGCAAGATGCGCAAGAACCGCATCCGCGTCCTGGCCGGCGATAAAGTGCTGGTCGAGATGTCGCCCTATGATCTGACCAAGGGGCGCGTCACGTACCGGTTCAAGTAATGACCAGATCATCTCTCGACCGCGCCGTCGTCATAACAGGCGCCTCCACCGGCATCGGCCGCGCCGCCGTCGCCAAGGCCGTGCGCGAAGGCGCCCACGTTTTTCCCAGCGTCCGCAAGCAGGCCGACGCCGATAGCCTCACGGCCGAGTTCGGTGAGGCGGTGACGCCGCTGATCTTCGATGTCGCCGACGAAGTGGCGGTGCGCGCCGGCGCGGCGCAAGTGGCGCAGGCGCTCGGGAGCCGCAAACTGTTCGGGCTCGTCAACAATGCCGGCATCGCCGTGCCCGGGCCATTGCTCCATCTCGACACCGACGAATTGCGTCGGCAGTTCGAGATCAATTTCTTCGGCGTGCACAACGTCACCCGCGCCTTCGCCGATCTGCTCGGCGCCGATGAGCAGCGTACCGGCAAACCCGGGCGCATCGTCATGATCTCATCGGTCGGCGGGCAGAATGGCGCGCCGTTCGTCGGCCCCTATGCGGCCTCGAAGTTTGCCATGGAAGGCTATTCGCAATCGCTGCGCCGCGAGCTCATGCTCTACGGCATCGACGTTATCGTTATCGGTCCCGGCGCCATAGCCACCCCGATCTGGGACAAGGCCGAACAAAACGACCTCAAGCGCTATGCCAACACGCCGTATGCGCCGATGGTTGAACGAGTCGCCGATTACATGCTGAAGCAGGGCAAGGAAGGACTGCCCGCCTCCGACGTGGGCGATCTGATCTGGACGTGCCTGACTCATCCGAAGCCCAAGGTTCGTTATCACATCCTGCGCAAGCCGTTCATGGACCGGACGCTGCCGCGGCTGATGGATCAACGCACAGTGGACAAGATCATCGCCAAGCGCCTGGGCTTTCCGCAGCGGCCATGACGCGCCTGGTTCTCGCCAGCGCCTCGCCGCGCAGGCTTGCGTTGCTGACGCAGATCGGCGTGACGCCGGACGAGGTGATCGCGGCGGACATAGACGAGACGCCGCTGCCGAAAGAGACCCCACGCCAGCTCGCGCTGCGCTTGGCGCGGCGCAAGGCCGAAGCGGTGGATGCAGCCGACGCTGTCGTCCTAGCCGCCGACACCGTGGTCGCCGTTGGCCGGCGCGTGCTGCCGAAAGCGGAAACCGAAGCGCAGGCGCGGGAGTGCTTGCGCCTGCTCTCGGGCCGCTCGCATCGGGTTTACACCGGCGTCGCTGTGCGGACGCCGCGCGGCGCGCTGCGCGAGCGTCTGGTCGAGACTCGCGTAGCGTTCAAGCTGCTGTCGCCACAGGAGTTGGACGCCTACATCGCCAGCGGCGAATGGCAGGGCAAGGCTGGCGGCTACGCCGTGCAGGGGCTCGCGGCGCGGTTCGTGGTTTCCATTATCGGCTCGTATTCGAATGTCGTCGGTCTGCCGCTTTACGAAACGGCGAACCTGCTCGAAAGCGCGCGCACGTGAGCGAAGCGATCGAAACCTGGATCGACGCCGCCATCGGCGAAACGCGCGAGGCGCTGGTGCGCGATGACAAGCCGTTCGCGCTTCGGATCGCGCGCGCGAGCGACGAAGGCCGCCGCGCGCGCTGGGGTGAAACCTACGTCGCGCGCGTTGGCGAACTCGACCGCCGCCGCCGCGGGGCCTTTCTCGATCTAGGTTTGAGCGAGCAACACGGTTTCTTGCCGCTGGGGGACGACGGCCGCGCGCGCATGCGCCGCGAACGCGTGGCGTTGCGGGAGGGGCAAGGCGTTGTCGTTGCGGTGACGCGCGAAGCGGCGCGAGGAAAAAATCCAGTCGTCGAACTCGCCGAGCTTGGCCATGACGGCGCGAAGCCTGAGCGCATCGCCCGGCACACGTGCGATGATGAACTCGTGCTTGCCAAGCCAGCGCCCGATCCAGCTGTGCGCGCCAAGCTTGATGCGGCCATCGAGGATGCGTTGGCGCGTGCAACGCCGATCCCCGGCGGCGGCGTGCTTACCATCGATGCGGTGACGGCGCTGACGGCCATCGATGTCGACGCCGGCGGCCGCCCCGGCAGCGGCGATTCCGAGCGCTTCGCGCTCGATCTCAACATCGCCGCCGCGCGGGAAGCGGCGCGGCAGATTCGCCTGCGCAATCTGGGCGGCGTCATCGCCATCGACTTCGTTTCGGTGCGGGCGAGGGCGCACCTGAAGCAATTGGACGATGCGGTGCGGACGGCGTTTTCGGGCGATCCCTGGAGCGTGCAGTTCGGCGGCTTGTCGAAGTTCGGCGTCTACGAACTGGCGCGGGCGCAATTGCGGACGCCGCTCCATGAGCAATTGCGAGACGGCGAGGGGCGCTTGAGCGTCGAGACCGTAGCTTTGATGGCGCTGCGGGCGATCGAGCGCGAGGGCCGCGCCCAGACAGGGCGCCAGATCGCGTGCACGTTGGCGCCTGAAGTGAAGGCGTGGCTCGATGCGGCAGAAATCGATTGGCGCGCGCAACTCTCCAATCGTATCGGCATGCGCTGGACAATCGATGCCGCGCCTGGTCCGCGCGACCGGATCGATGCGAGGGCGCTATGAACAAGCCGGTGCATGAGCGTAAGTGCGTGATCTGCGGCAAGCCGCAGGACGAGCGCTACAAGCCGTTCTGCTCGAAGCGCTGCGCCGATGTCGACCTCAACCGCTGGTTCTCGGGCAAATATGCGATCCCGGCGGAAGACGAAACGCCGCCCGGAGAACCGAAAGAATAGCGGCCTCAGGCGGACCTACCGCCTCACCTCTGTACTGGCCATCTCGTCCAACACTTAGCGCGCTACTGACACGCTAGGCATTCCTCATAATCCGTCTTCGGCGTTGACATGGCCGCCGGCGCGTCGGGCGCGTCCGCCTTGCCCTCGTCGCCGGCGAAGCCGGCGCGCTGCACGCTCTTCGAGCGGCAATAGTACAAGCTCTTCACGCCGCGTTCCCAGGCCATCCAGTGCAGCATGTGCAGGTCCCACTTATCGACATCGCCCGGCAGGAAGATGTTGAGCGACTGGCTCTGGCAGATGAGCGGCGTGCGATCGGCGGCGAGTTCGATGATCCAGCGTTGATCGATCTCGAACGCGGTCTTGAACACGCTCTTCTCGTCGTCGCTGAGGAAATCGAGATGTTGCACCGAACCTTCGTTCTTCAGGATCGACGACCACACGCTTTCGGTGTTCTTACCCTTCGCTTCGAGCAATTGCTCAAGATAGGGGTTTTTCACCGCGAACGAGCCCGAAAGCGTCTTGTGGGTATAGATGTTGGCGGGGATCGGTTCGACACCGGCTGACGTGCCGCCGCAGATGATTGAGATCGAGGCGGTCGGCGCGATCGCCAGCTTGTGTGAGAAGCGGGCCATGACGTTGTTCTCGGCCGCATCCGGGCAGGCGCCGCGCTCTTGCGCGAGCTTCACCGAAGCGGCGTCGGCGCCGCGGCGGATGTGACGGAAGATGCGGTTGTTCCACACCTTGGCCATCGCCGATTCCATCGACACGCCTTGTTTCTGCAGGAAGGAGTGGAAGCCCATCAGGCCCAAACCCACTGAGCGCTCGCGATAGGCGGCGTAGACGGCGCGCTCCATTTCCGGTGGCGCGCGCTGAATGAAGTCCTCGAGCACGTTGTCGAGGAAGCGGAATACGTCCTCCATGAACTTGGGCTCGTTCTCCCACTCCAAGTAGGTTTCGGCGTTGAGCGAGGAGAGACAGCACACGGCCGTGCGCTCCTTGCCGTTATGGTCGAGGCCGGTGTGCAGCATGATTTCACTGCATAGATTCGACTGCCGCACCTTGAGGCCAAGCTTCTTCTGGTGGCTCGGCATCTGCTTGTTCACGGTGTCGGAGAAGATGATGTAGGGCTCGCCCGTCTGTAGGCGGAGTTCCAGGATCTTCTGCCAGAGCTTGCGCGCGTTGACGTGCTTCAGCGGCTCGCCATTCTTGGGCGAGCGCAATGCGAACGGCAGATCGTCGCGCACGGCGATCATGAATTCGTCGGTGAGATTGAGCCCGTGATGCAGGTTCAAGCTCTTGCGGTTGAAATCGCCGGCGGGTTTACGGATTTCGAGGAATTCCTCGATCTCGGGATGGTGGATGTCGAGATAGACCGCCGCTGAGCCGCGGCGCAGGGAACCTTGGCTGATCGCAAGCGTCAGCGAGTCCATGACGCGAATGAACGGAATGATCCCGCTTGTCTGACCGTTTTGGCCGACCTTTTCGCCGATGGAACGAACGCCGCCCCAATAGGTGCCGATGCCGCCGCCGTTGGACGCGAGCCAGACGTTCTCGTTCCACGTGTCCATGATGCCGTCGAGCGAATCGCCGACCGCATTCAGGAAGCACGAGATCGGCAGGCCGCGTTCGGCACCGCCATTCGACAACACCGGCGTCGCCGGCATGAACCACAGCTTCGAGATATAATCGTAGATGCGTTGCGCATGGCCGATGTCGTCGGCGAACGCGGTGGCGACGCGCGCGAACATGTCCTGATAGCTTTCGCCCGGAAGCAGATAGCGATCAGTGAGCGTTGTCTTGCCGAACTCGGTCAGCAACGCATCGCGGCTCGGATCCGTAACGACCTTCTCGACGACCTTGAGCGGACGCAGGGGCTTGGGTTTGCCGCGATGGAGCTCGCCCATGCGGTGGACCCCCGCTTTTTCCGCTCGTGCCTGCATGTTCTCCGCCCCCGATTTAGCTCTGTGTTAATCCGACTCGGTGCTGGCCAAAACCACAGGACCTTGTGGTGGATGGCCGAACCGTACCGCTATATATAGTGATGCCATCGGTTAATTCAGGGTCAATGGGAAAGGCTAATCGGGCCCGAATTTCTCTCTCGAATCTGTGAACACGCGGACCAGAGCGGCTCTAATTGTTAACGCAAGTGACGGGCATATGTTGCCGCCAAGAACAGCTTGCGCCTCAACGAAATCCGGCGTTTTTCAGGCCCATGGCGGGTCGATCGGGGCAGGCAAGAGCGGTGGTTGCCGCGTTAACGGGCGCCGCCCTCTTGGGCCTCTCGCCGATCGCCATGCGCCTCTCGGAGCTTGGGCCGCACGCCTCGAATCTGTGGCGATTCCTGATCGCGTTGCCGATTCTGGGGGTCTGGGCCGCGGCTTCCTCCGCTAGGCCCACGACTCGCCAGACCGGCTGGCTCCTTCTCGCCGGCCTCCTCTTCGGCATCGAGGTTTCGCTCTGGGGCGCGGCACTGGGGCTGACCACGGTCACCAACGCGACCTTGCTCGCCAATTTCACGCCGGTGTTTGCCGCCGTGTTCGGCTGGTTTGCGTTCAGGGAGCGGCTGCGTGCGCCGGTGCTGGCAGGCGTCGCGGCCGCGCTTGCCGGCGCGGTGCTGTTGGCGCTGGCGCGGGCTCAGTCCGACGTTGGCCCGGATCCAAACGCGGGATGGATCGGCGATGCATTGGGGCTGAGCGCCGCCATTGGCTATGCGGGCTACTTCCTCATCTTGCGCATGCTGGGCAAGAACGTGTCCGTCGGCGCGGTGATGTTCTGGGCGACACTGAGCGCTGCTTTCGTCTGCCTCGCACTCGCGCTGATTTTTCGCGAACAGTTGATGCCGCAGACGCTGCGCGGCTGGCTCGTTCTCGCAAGTCTGGGTTTGATCGTTCAAATCGCGGGGCAAGGACTCATTGCCTACGGCGTTGGTCGTTTGCCGATCGTCGCCTCAACGGTGCTGCTCTGGATGCAGCCGCTGGTGGCGGCCGGGCTCGCATGGTGGATTTTCGGCGAAGCCTTGGGCGCGTTGGCGTTGGCGGGCGCTGCGCTGATCCTGGCCGGCATCTTTGCCGTGCAGCGTTACCGGCAATAGAGCCGTTAGCGATGCAGCGGCCGCATCCATCGCTCCATCGGACACGAGACGGTATGATCGCGGCCGCATGACGAAAGCGCGGTGGCGTAGACGATCTCGGCGCGCCCGATCAGATTTTCCATGGGCGCAGTGCCCATGCCGTCCCAGCGGCTGTCGAGCGAATTGTCGCGATTGTCGCCCATAAAGAAGAGCTGGCCCTCGGGCACGGTGAAGGGGCCGAAATTGTCGAGCGGAGCGGCGTCGGTCAGATTGTGCACGGCGTGCGTGACGCCGCCCGGCAGCGTCTCGTCGTAACGCTCTGCCCACTCGCGCCCTTCCGGATACACGGCGCGCAACAACAAGTGCGGTTCCGTGGTCGACACCGCGCTGCCGTTGATGAGCAGCGCGCCGTCATGCACCTCGATGACATCGCCGGGCAGGCCGACGAGGCGCTTGATCATGGTCTCGTTCGAGATTGGATGAATGAACACGACGACATCGCCGCGCCGCGGCATGTGTTGGAATAAGCGCCGCTCGCCGCGCGGCAGGGCGAAGCCCAAGTCGAACGGCAGTGAAAACCGGCTGTAGCCATAGGCGAACTTGGACACGGTTACGCGGTCGCCGACTTCGATGTGCGGAACCATGCTTTCCGAGGGGATGCGATACTGCGCGAACGCCACGGTGGTGAACGCCATGTAGACCAGAAAGGCGCCGACGATGGTCCTGGCCCATTCCTTGGCTTCGTCGAGCCAGCGGCCGTGTAGTTGGAACATAAAGACTCCCTCTAGCGCCACCGTGGGAAGCCGCCTAACTGCCGTCAAGCGACTAGCTGCTGCGGAAGGCGTGCGATGCGAGCTGTGACGGCGATCCTGGGCGGCCTCAAGGACGTCATCTTCGGGCGACTGACGCTCTTCGCTATCGCCAATCTGATCGTCGCCGGCACGATCACGGTTTTCGCCGCCCGCGCCGCGCTCGGTTATGTGTTGCCGCTTATTCCCGATCTCGAAGGCTGGCTGGGCTATGCGTCGATGGCCGGTTCTTTCGTGGCGGGTGTTGTCGTGGTGGTGCTGGCGTTGGCGCTGTCGCCCGCGATTTCGATGATCGTGGGCGGCGTCATCTTCGATCTCGCCGCCGAACGCGTGGAGAAAAAGATCGGCGCGCCGAAGGCGCGCGTCGTGCCGATCCAAGAGGGCATACGCAATGGCGCGCTCATCGCGCTGCCGGCGTTGGCGCTGAACCTGATCGTCATTCCGCTCTATTTCATTCCAGTGATCAACGCGCTCGTTTTCTATGGCCTCAACGGATTTCTGATGGGCCGCGAATACGCCACCATCACCGCCGCGCGCCACATGAGCTACAAGGACGCCGTGGCGCTGCGTAGACGGCATGGGCTTGACGTCTTTTTCGTTGGCTTGGCGTGCTCGTTGGTGCCCTTTCTGGCGCCGCTCGTCGGCGCGAGCGCCATGACGCGGCTGGTGCAATCGCTGCGCTGATCTATTTGCGCCAGAAGCGATAGGTCGCGAGCGGCGAGAAGCCCTCGCTTTCGTAGAGCGCAATGGCGGCGGCGTTGTCCGCATCGACTTGCAGGAAGGCGGTGGTCGTCTCCCATTCGCCGCACTTCGCCATCAGCGCGCGGAAAATCTGGCGCGCCAGCCCTTGACGGCGCGCTTCCGGCGCGGTGCGCATTAGGAAGACACCGGCAAGATCGCCGGCGGCGGCGCACATGCCAATCGCGACCGCGCGGCCGTCTTGTTCGATCAGCGCGAACGCGGCGGGCTGCGGCGCGCGCAAAGCGATGTTGAGGCGCTCGTCGTATTCGGCATCGTCCTTAGAGGTTTCGCGGATCGCGGCGCCGAACGCGGCGGGGAGGGTGTCATGAAGGATGACGTCTGCTGTGGCGTTCGTCGCGCGCACCGGCGCGGTCATCACCAAAGTTGGCATCACGCTCGCGTAGCCGCGCCGCGCCAGGCGATCGGGCAAATCGGCGGGAGCGAAAGCCGAGTCAGTGAGTTTGAACCGCGGCGGCAGTCTGCGTGCAGCATACCAGGCCTCGGCATGATCGATGGCGGCGTTCACATCGCGGCCCGTCCATTCGAGCGGCCACACCGCGTTGACGCGGCCGGTGACCCCGCCCGACGCGAGATAGAACCAGCCGTGGTGTTGCTCCGCGATCGCCGCCGGCCACATGCGGATGGTGGCGAGGTCGATGTCGCGCGCGTTCACGTACGCGCCGCCACCAGCTTCACCACGTCGCTCATGATCGCGGTGATCTTGAAGTCCTTCGGCGTGTATACGCCCGCCACGCCCATCTGACGCAGCGCTAAAGCGTCGGCGGGTGGAATGATGCCGCCAACAACGAGCGGCACATGATCTAAACCTTCGGCGCGCATCAACCGCACCACTTCTTGCACCAGATCGAGGTGCGAGCCGGAAAGAATGGAAAGGCCGACCGCGTGCGCCTTCTTTTCCTTCGCGGCGTTGACGATCTCGGCCGGCGTGAGGCGGATGCCTTCATAGATCGCGTCCATGCCGACGGCGCGGGCGCGCGCGGCGATTTGCTCGGCGCCATTGGAATGGCCATCGAGGCCGGGTTTGCCGACCAGGAAGGTCAGCGTTCTGCCAAGCTTTTCGCTCAAAGCAGTGACATCGCGCTTCACGCTCTCGATGTCTTCGCCGCTTGAATCGATAATGACGGCGACGCCGGTGGGCCCGCGATATTCGCCGTAGACTCGGCGCAAGGTCTCCGCCCATTCGCCGGTGGTGACGCCGGCTTTCGCGGCGGCGATCGAGGCGGGCATGATGTTGCGGTCTTCCTGCGCAGCTGCGCGCAGTTCCGCCAACGCGGCGTCGACAGTGGCGCCGTCGCGCGCGACGCGCCAGGCCTTCAGGCGCGCGATCTGCTCGATTTCCGCCGCAAGGTCGACCGTCTGGATGTTCTTCTCGCCGGCTTCGAGCGGCGAGGGCTCGCCCTCGGTGAAGGCGTTGACGCCGATCACCTTCTGTTGGCCCGTCTCGATCTGTTCGATGCGGCGTCGATTGGACTCGACCAGGGCGCTCTTCATGTAGTCGACGCTCGCGACAGCGCCGCCGTTAGCCTCGATCTTCGCCAGTTCGGCGCGCGCGCCTTCGATCAGCTGCGCCACCTTTGCTTCGATCACCTTTGAGCCGTCGAAAATGTCCTCGAATTCAAGCAGGTCAGTCTCGTAGGCCAGCACTTGCTGCATCCTGAGCGACCATTGCTGATCCCACGGCCGCGGCAGCCCCAGCGCTTCGTTCCAGGCCGGCAACTGCACGGCGCGGGCGCGGGCGTTCTTGGAGAGGGTGACGGCAAGCGTCTCAAGCAAAATGCGATAGACGTTGTTTTCCGCTTGCTGCTCGGTGAGGCCGAGCGAGTTGACCTGCACGCCATAGCGGAAGCGGCGCGCCTTTTCGTCGGTGACGCCATAGCGCTCGCGCCCGATCTCGTCCCACAGCGCCACGAACGCGCGCATCTTGCAGAGCTCGGTCACGAACCGCATGCCCGCATTCACGAAGAACGAGATGCGGGAGAAGACTTCATCGAATGCGATTTCCCCTCTCCCTTGTGGAGAGGGGGCTAGGTGGTGAGGGGCGCGCCATTGATCAGGCGCCTGCGCGTTGGAACGTCCCTCCTCCCCCGACCCCTCCTCCACAAGGGAGGAGGGGCGTTTTTTCACCTCATCCAGCACCGCGATCGCGGCCGCCAAAGCAAACGCCAGCTCCTGCTCCGGCGTCGCGCCCGCTTCCTGCAAGTGGTAGGAGCAGACGTTCATCGGATTCCATTTGGGAATCGCGTCAAGGCTCCAGGCGATGGTGTCAGCGGTGAGCTTCAGGCTCGGCGCCGGCGGGAAAATGTAGGTGCCGCGCGAGAGGTACTCTTTCAGGATGTCGTTTTGCGTCGTGCCGGTGAGCTTTTTCGGATCGGCGCCTTGCTCTTCCGCCAGCGACACATAAAGCGCGAGCAGCCACGCTGCCGGCGCGTTGATGGTCATCGACGTGTTCATGCGCTCGAGCGGGATGCCGTCGAAGAGCGTGCGCATGTCGCCCAGATGTCCGATCGGCACGCCGACCTTGCCGACCTCGCCGCGCGCGAGGATGTGGTCGCTGTCGTAGCCGGTTTGCGTCGGCAGATCGAAGGCGACGGAGAGGCCGGTTTGGCCCTTGGCCAGATTGGTCTTGTAGAGCTTGTTGGATTCAGCCGGTGTCGAATGCCCGGAATAGGTCCGGAAAATCCAGGGCGGGTCGGGGGCGTGCTGGAAGGGCGGCATGCGAGTCAAAGGGAAGCCCAACCTCTGTTGCACCGCAAGAAAATGCTTGAAATCCTTCGGCGACACAATATAATCTGGATGAAGTCTGGATTATACAAGAATGAGCACGGTCATTGCGGCTTTTGACGCCAAGCAGAAACTTTCCGAACTGCTGAACCGTGCGGCGACGGGCGAGGAGTTTGTCATCACGCGGCATGGCAAGGCGATGGCGCGCCTTTCGCCTCCCGATGAGCGATCGAACACGGAAGCCGCGCGGGCGGCGCTACTCGCTCTGCTGAAGGCTCAGCCTGTGCTCAATCTCGGGCGGATCAGCCGTGACGACGCCTACGAGCCGTGAGGGTCGCGCTCGACACCAACGTGTTGATCTACGCCGAAGGTCTTAATGACGAGGTGCGGCGCGATCGTGCGCTGGAAGTGATAGAATTGTTAACCGCCAGCGGCGTCGCGATTCCGGTGCAGGTGCTGGGAGAAGTGCATCGGCTCCTGGTGCGCAAGGGCGGGCGCACGCCCGCGCAAGCCGCGCTCGCGGCGTTGCGCTGGGCGAATGCATTTGAGGCACTGCCGAGCACCGAGGCGGCGATGCGCGATGCGCTCGCGATCACGGAAGCGCATGGGCTGCAAATCTGGGATGCGCTGGTGCTTGCGGTCGCCCACGCCGGCGCGTGTGCGCTGGTGTTGAGCGAGGACATGCAGGATCGGTTCGTTTGGCGCGATGTGACCGTGCTCAACCCGTTCAGCGCCGACGGTGCGGCGAGACTGGCTAAGTTGGTCAAATGACCACGCTGGGATCGTTTTCCTACGCTTGACGGCGGCGCGAAACGCACTTCATTGTGCGGCGCAGCAAAAAACGGGGCCCCGCCATGTCGCAACCCACCAAGGACATCTACGCCATCGGCGAAATTCCTCCGCAGTTTCATGTGCCCGAGAAGATGTGGGCGTGGGCCATCCGCAAGGAGCGCCATGGCCGGCCGCTCAAAGCGATGCAGCTGGAGCAAGTGCCGACGCCGCAGGTCGGCGAGGACGAGGCGCTGGTGCTCGTGATGGCGGCGGGCGTGAACTATAACGGTGTCTGGGCCGCGCTTGGCGAGCCGATCTCGCCGCTCGACGGTCACAAGCAGCCCTATCACGTCGCCGGCTCCGATGCGTCCGGTATCGTCTGGGCCGTCGGTTCCAAGGTGAAGCGCTGGAAGCCCGGCGACGAAGTCGTCATCCACTGCAATCAGGACGATGGCGACGACGAAGAATGCAATGGCGGCGATCCGATGTTTTCGCCGAGCCAAAAAATCTGGGGCTACGAGACGAGCGACGGCAGTTTCGCGCAATTCTGCAAAGTGCAGGCGCGCCAGCTCATGCATCGCCCGAAGCACCTCACCTGGGAAGAGAGCGCGTGCTACACGCTGACGCTGGCGACGGCGTATCGCATGTTGTTCGGCTGGCGGCCGAACGTGTTGCGGCCCGGGCAGAACGTGCTGGTGTGGGGCGCGAGCGGCGGCCTGGGCGTGTTCGCGACACAGCTTTGCGCGGTGAGCGGCGCGCATGCGATCGGAGTCGTATCGAGCGAAGACAAGAAGGATTACGTGCTCTCGATGGGCGCCAAGGCCGTGCTCAACCGCAACGACTTCAATTGCTGGGGTCAGTTGCCGAAAGTGAACGGGCCTGAGTTTGCGAACTACATGAAAGAGAGCCGCAAGTTCGGCAAAGCCATCTGGGAGCATACCGGCGGCAAGGATGTCGACATCGTTTTCGAACATCCCGGCGAGGCGACGTTCCCGGTATCCGTGCTGGTGTGCAAGCGCGGCGGCATGGTGGTGCTCTGCGCCGGCACAACGGGCTACAATCTCACCATGGACGCGCGCTTCCTCTGGATGCGCCAGAAGCGCGTGCAGGGCTCACACTTCGCGCACCTCTATCATGCGAGCCAAGCCAACCAGCTGGTCATCGACCGCCGCATCGATCCGGCGATGTCGGAAGTGCTGCCCTGGGACAAAATCCCCGACGCGCACGAGAAGATGCTCGATAACAAACACGCGCCGGGGAACATGGCTGTGCTGGTCAACGCGCAGCGTTCGGGCTTGCGGACGTACGAGGATGTGCTGGAGGGAAGTGGGGGAAGGGGTTAGCGGCGTTTCTGTGCGTGATGAAAGATGGCGAGGATGCGAATGTCGTTTCCCGCAAAGTCGTAAACCAGCACATAGGGATAGCGCGTTAGGATCAGCTCACGCGTTCCGTCATCGATGGCTCGACCCAGCTCAGGTGAAGTTTCGAGCAATTGCGCACGATCCTGTATGTATGAGACGACCTTGCGCGCCGACCTGGGGCTCTGCTCATTGATGTAGGCAGCAATTGCCCTGAGGTCGTCAGTCGCGCGACGGTCCCAATCGGGATGAAGGCCTTGTCTTCGTGACTCGCGAGTTCAACTTCGCGCTTCACGGCCTTGGACGCATTCGACGCCGCGCTAACCAGCACCGCACACGCGGTACAGCTCTGCATGCCTTCAACGATGGCGTCCGCATAGATCGCGCGCGGCGGGATATCGCGCGAGGAAATCCAGCACGCCACGCCGCGTGCTTCGAGATAAGCGACGATCTTGTTCGCGACCGCTTCGTCCTCGCTGGCATGGCTGATGAAAAGCCGGTCTGTCATGTGCCTACCCCGAACGGCAAAAATCTAGCAGCGCCGCCCAAAGCAAGGAAGCTCTCAATCCGCCGCGCGCACCCAACCCGGCCCAGCGCGCAAGAACGCGCCTCCGATCAGGCGGGCGCCGTGAGCCGCCAACACCTCCACGAGCATGACCGCTTCGGCGCTGCTGTTGCCAAGATCGTCGATGAGCAAGACCCCGGAATGCTCGACGCCGTCGCGAAACACGACCGCGCCGAAATCGTGATCCTTGGCGATGAAGACGCGGGCAGCGACGTGCGCCTCCGCGAGAAGCGCCGCGTCTCCGGGGTCGAGGCTCGCTCAGCGGCATAGATCACGTCGTGCCCCGCCGCACGGAGCGCCCGGACGGCGGGCGCCGTTATGTTCGTGTCCGCGAAGAGGCGCACTATTCCGCCGGAACAGCGGCGAGTTCGGTGTTGTCAGTGAGTCGCGCGGCGTAGAGCAGGCAGGCATCGATGTCGGCGGTCTTCAACACAGGATAAGCCTCCAGCACCTGGTCCCGCGTCGCGCCTGCGGCGAGCATTTTTAGCACCATGCCGGGCGTGATGCGCCGTCCCCGGATCACGGGCTTGCCGCCCATTTTTCCAGGCTCGACGCCAATCCGGGCGAGCAGCTCGCGTTGTCGTTGCTCGGTCATGGAGGCATCATACCACAATTTGGCTGGCGGTGCGAAGGCCGCGTTGCCCGCCGAGGCGCCGTCGGTCCATACTGCTCCGCATGCTCCACATCGGTGTTCTTGGCCATTCCGCGGACGGGTCGGCGCTGTGTTATCTCGAATGCGTGCGCGAGGGCGCGCGTCTGTTGGGTGATCACCAGCATCCCGAAATCACAATGTCGCTGCTGCCGATGGGGCCGACGATCCCGTGGTGGGATGCGCTCGATCTTGCCAAGATCAACGCGCATCTGCGTGCTACGGCGGAGCGCCTCGCCGCCGCCGGCTGCGATTTTTTCGTTTGCCCGGATAACACGGCGCACATAGCGCTCGACGCTGCAGCTGAGCCTTACCCGCTGCCCGGTCTCCACATCTGCGATGTTGTCGCGGCGCGCGCCAAGGGGGAGGGGCGCAAGCGCATCGCCCTGCTCGGCACCAAGTACACGATGGAGGGTCCTGCCTATCGCGCCGCCTTTGCGCGTCATGGCCTAGAGATGCGCACGCCGAGCGCCGCCGATCGCGAGGTGCTCAATCGGATTATCTTCGACGAACTTTGTCTTGGCCGTTTTGAAGAACCGGCGCGGCGGGAATTCCTGCGCGTGATCGAAACGCTGAAGGGCGAGGGCTGCGACGCCGTGGCGCTCTCCTGCACCGAAATCCCGCTGATGGTGACGCCGGAGAATTCGCCGCTGCCGACGCTTGACTCGACACGCTTGCTGGCGCGCGCGGCGGTGGCGGTGGCGATTGGGCAGGCGCCCATGCCGGTTTGGCGTGGCGGTAGTTAGCACAACCGCTGCCGCCACTAGCTATTCCAGCCTGAATCTTCTAGAACAAGGGCTCGTACATCGTCGCGTCACGCACTGGTCCCCCGCTGTCGCGCCGGATTTTCTGTCGTTTTCCTTCGAGTTCGAGTCCGCTGGGATGGTCCCGCGGGCAGCGAGACCACTCAAGGAGACGGTCGATGGCCACAGGCACAGTTAAGTTTTTCAACGCGACCAAGGGTTTTGGTTTCATCTCGCCGGAAGGCGGCGGCAAGGACGTGTTCGTCCACATCTCCGCCGTCGAACGCGCGGGCATGCGCGGCCTTGCCGATGGACAGAAGCTTTCGTTCGATCTCGAGAAGGACCGCCAGGGTCGCGAATCCGCCGCCAATCTGAAGGCGGTCTAGGAGTGGTGTGATGCCGATCGATGAGCGCATAGCGGGCTATTCCGACAAGGAACTGGCGTCGCTGCACGACAATGTGCGGCGGCTGGCGCAGGCCGGCACGGCGTTGCAGCGCGCCGAAGCGGAGCGCCTGATGCCGCTCATCGACGCCGAACTCGCCGAGCGAAAGGCGCGTGCGCCGGCGCGAAAAGCGCCTGCGCCGCGGGCGGCCAAGAAGAAGTCGCCGGCGTAGGCAATTGACCTCCACGCCTGCTGGCGCTCCAATCCGGCCAAAGGCGCGGACGGCGCTTCGAGGGGAAACGGGATGGTGCGGCTGATTTTGGCGGGATTGGCTTTGCTGTTGGCGGCGCTGGCGGGTTTCGTCGGCTACAGGACCATGTCGTTCACGCCGCCGCCGCCGCCGGCCGATGTCGCGGCGCCCGATGCCTCAGCATACGAGATCGATGTGAACGCGGCGGCGGAGCGTCTGGCGCAAGCCATCCGCTTCCGCACTGTGTCGCTTGTGGATGCGGACGAGGATCGTACGCCGTTCATGCAGTTCCACGCCTGGATGGCCGAGACCTATCCGGCGTTCCATGCCGCCGCGAAGCGCGAGACGGTGAGCGATCTCACGTTGGTCTACACCTGGGAGGGCAGCGATCCGGGTCAGCCGCCGATGCTGCTGCTGGCGCACCAGGACGTGGTGCCGGTTCCAGACGATACGCGCGAAGTCTGGAGCGTCGATCCGTTCGCGGGCGTGATCCGGGACGAGACCATTTTCGGGCGCGGCGCCATCGATGACAAAGCCTCGCTGGTGGCTCTGCTCGAAGCGGCTGAGTACCTGGCCAAGCAGGGCAGGCGCCCGGTGCGCACCATCATCTTCGCCTTCGGCCACGACGAAGAAATTGGCGGCGATGACGGCGCGGTGCAGGTGGCGGCGTTGCTTGAGCAGCGCGGCGTACGCGCCTGGTTCGCGCTCGACGAAGGCATGGCCGCGATCGCCGAACATCCGCTGACCGGCGGGCCCGCCTCGATGATCGGCATCGCCGAGCGCGGCTTCGGCACGCTCAGGGTTCATGCCATCGGCGAACCGGGCCATTCCTCGATGCCGCCGCCGGAGACGGCGATCTCGTTGGTGTCGGAAGCGGTGGTCCGCATCCATGACATGCCGATCGAGCAGCGGCTCGAGGGCGGCCCTGCGATCGAGATGATGCGAGCTTTGTCGCCGGAACTGTCCTTCACCAACCGCATGGCGGTTTCGAACGAATGGCTGTTTGCGCCGCTGCTGCGGGCGCGGATGGCGGAAAACCGCACGGCGCGGGCGCTTCTGGGAACGACCGTGGCGCCGACCGTGATCGGCGGCGGCGACCGCGCCAACGTGTTGCCAGCGGAGGCGACGGCGCTGATCAATTATCGCTTCCACCCGCGCGACACCGCCGCCGACATTCTGGAACGCGCGCGCGCGGAGGTGGCGGATATGGAAGGCGTCGACGTCGACTGGGCCGAGCCGCCGCGCGACGCGACCGGCATGTCGAGCACCACAAGCAGCAGCTACGCGCTGTTGGCGGCGTTGTCGCGCGAGCTCATCCCCGATGCGCCGGTGGCGCCCGGGCTCGTGCTGGCAGGCACCGACTCCCGCCACTATTCCGACGTGGCGGAAAACGTGTATCGGTTCCAGCCGATGCTGTTTGCCGAAGACGATCTCGCCGGCATTCACGGCAATGACGAGCATCTGGGGTTCGACAATCTCGAACGCACCATTCGTTTCTATATCGGCCTCATGGAAGCAGGAGCGATGCAATGATCCGGTCCGTATTGTTCGTCTGCGCGCTGGCGCTAGCGGCGTGCACGCCCGCGCAGGAAGCCAAGGAGGAGGCGCCCGTGGCTGACAATGCCGTGCCGGCGCCGACGCCGGACGATGTCGCGGTCCGCATCAACGCCGCGCAGAACGGGCAGACGGTGAATGTCGCTGTCAACCAGCGCTTCGCCATCGAACTGGTCGGCGTGCCGACGGCGGGCTATCTCTGGACCCCGGCGCAGGTCCCTGCGTTCATCACCCGCGCCGGCGAGGCCTCCGGAAATACCAGCGAGGCCCAGAGCCAGCCTGGCTTCGCCGGCGGCAACCATTGGGAAGTGACCATGTTCGCCGCCACCGGGCCGGGCACGGGCGAGATCGTCATGGAACAGCGCCGGCCCTGGGAGAGCAGCGAGCCGCCGGTCGAAACCTTCCGCGTCACCATCGTCGCGCAATGAAGTTGGCGCCCGGACCGCGGACCTTCAGGTCCGCATGCGCGTCTGAAGACGCGCGGTCCCGGTGATATTGCTCGCCCAGACCTTGCTCTACATGCTGGCGGTGGCCGGCATCGTGGCCGGGTCGCTGGGTTTCCTGTTTTTCGCCGGCGGGGCGATGAACAAGGCGCGTCCGCCCGAAATGCGTCGCCGCCGCTGGGTGCTTGCGGCGCTCTGCGTGTGCGGCATCGTCGCATCGGCGGCGGTGGGCTTTGTCGGCGTACCGATGATCCTGTATCTGGCGCAACGATGAGCGAGCTGCTTCGGGATATTTGGTACTTCGCCGCGACGGCGCGCGAGCTGAAGCGCGGACAGATGTTCCGCCGCGAAATTCTGGGCGAGCCGGTGGTGCTGGGGCGCGACGAAGAGGGGCGCGCGTTTGCGTTGCGCGATATCTGCCCGCACCGCGCCGTGCCGCTCTCGGCCGGGCGAATTACCGATACCAATGGCGTGCAAACGGTCGAGTGTCCGTATCACGGCTGGCGGTTCGGCGCGGCCGATGGCGTCTGCAAGCAGATTCCGTCTTTGGTCGAAGGCCAGCCCTACGAGGCCAACCGCATTCGCGTGCGTCACTTCCCGACGCATGAGGCCAACGGGATCGTTTTTATTTTCGTCGCGGCCGATGCGAGGGCTGATGAAGAGACCCCGCCGCCGCCCGCGTTCGATCTCGGCGATTTCCGCGAGCCGAAATTCGTCATCCATCGTATCTTCGCCGCCACCATGGACAATGCCGTCGTCGGGCTGATGGACCCGGCGCACGTGCCGTACGTGCACAATCAATGGTGGTGGCGCCCGCCGAGCACGGGGAAAAAGCTGAAGCAGAAGCGCTTTGTACCCCGCGAGCGCGGCTGGGCGATCGAGCGGCACGCGCCGAGCGGCAATTCGCTTCCCTATCGCATCCTGTTCGGCGGCGACGTGACGACAGAGATCTGTTTCATGTTGCCGGGCTATCGCTGGGAAGTGGTCGAGAACGCCTCTGCGCGCCTGTTCACGCTCACCTGCCTCACGCCCGAGAACGAGACCTCCACCCGCATCACCCAGCTCACCTATTGGCGCAATGCGCCGCTGCTCGATCTGATCAAGCCGATCCTTATCCCGGCCGGGCGCGAGTTTCTCGATCAGGACGGCCGCATGGTCGATCTGCAGAACAGCGGGCTCAAATACACCTCATCCATGCTGTGGATCGACGACATCGACGTGCAGGCGAAATGGTACCTGAAGCTCAAGCGGGAATGGACCAAGAGCCGCGAAGAGAAACGCGCCTTCGTCAATCCCATCGAGCCGACGGTGTTGCGGTGGATGAGTTAACCCAAGATTTCGTTAGAGCCACAAAGGGCCCCAATGCCCCACTTTGAACGCCACGTCGTCGATCGCATTGGCTGGCTGCGGGCGGCCGTGCTCGGCGCCAATGACGGCATCGTCTCGACCGCGAGTCTGATCGCAGGCGTCGCCGCCGCTTCGGCGGGTCGCAGCGAGATTCTGCTGGCGGGTGTCGCGGGGCTCGTCGCCGGCGCCATGTCGATGGCGGCTGGGGAATATGTGTCGGTGAGTTCGCAATCGGATAGCGAGCGATCCGATCTCGCCCGCGAGAAGCGCGAACTCGCCGAGACGCCCGAGTTCGAATTGGAGGAGTTGACCAACATTTATGTGGGGCGCGGCGTCGAGCCGGCCTTGGCGCGCCAAGTCGCGATGCAAATGACCGCCAAGGATGCGCTCGCCGCGCATGCGCGCGACGAGCTAGGCATTTCGCACACCGCGCGCGCCCGCCCGATCCAGGCGGCCGCCGCCTCGGCGGCGTCGTTCGCGGCGGGAGCCGCGCTGCCGCTCGGTGTCGCCGCCGCCGCACCGCTGGCGTGGCTGGGCTGGGCCTCGCCGGCCGCTTCGCTCGCCTTCCTGGCGCTGCTGGGCGTCTGGAGCGCGCGGATGTCCGGCGCAGAGCCGTGGAAGCCGACGGCTCGTGTCGTCTTTTGGGGGGCGGTGGCGATGGCGATCACGGCGGCGGCTGGGGCCCTGTTTGGCGCCGTCGTCTAGCCGCTTCGCGTAGCGTCGCCCCTTTCGCAACTGCGAGAAGCGGGCTTTAGTGGCGCGACTCGAACGAGGGACGAATGAGCGCCGAACTGATCCGTGATCTTGAGAACGCTGCGGCTGTGGCCGGCGCCTATGCCGATGCGGCGCGCGCCGCGGTGCGGCCGCTGGTCAGCCGCGACGGCAAGCTCGACCGCAAGGCGCTCGATCGCGAGCAGCACGTGGTGCACGGCCTCGCCTGGGTTGCGACCTACGCGGAGACGCTACGCGAAGTGCGCGATTGGGCCCGCGCGCTGAGCGAGGCCGGCAAATTCGGCGAGACCGAGCGGCTGTTGGCGCGACTTCTCACCGCCGAGTATTCGGCGCAACTGGCCGGCGGCGTGCCGATGACGCAGGTCGAGACCATCCGTCCGTCAGATTTTGGCATCGAAGCGCCGGTCGTGGCTTTGCGCGTCACGCAAGCGGAGAAAACGCGTCTCGCGGCGTTGCTGCACGATGCGCAAGGGCGCGCGACCTTCGAGAACACCAACCTGGATGCGGACTTCGAGCTGATCCGCGATCAGTTCCGCAAGTTCGCCGACGACAAAATCGTGCCGCATGCGCACGGCTGGCACTGCCGAGACGAATTCATCCCGATGAACATCGTCGAGGAGATGGGTGCGCTCGGCGTCTTCGGGCTGACCATCCCGGAAGAGTATGGCGGTTCAGGCCTCGGCAAGACTTCGATGTGCGTGGTGTCGGAAGAATTGTCGCGCGCGTGGATCGGCACCGGTTCTCTGGGCACGCGCAGCGAGATCGCGGCGGAGTTGATCCTCATCGGCGGCACGGCGGCGCAAAAGGCCGAATGGTTGCCGAAAATTGCCAGCGCCGAAGTTCTGCCGACTGCGGTGTTCACGGAGCCCAATACCGGCAGCGATCTTGGCTCGCTACGCACGCGGGCGGTAAAGGATGGCGATCATTATGTCGTCACTGGCGCCAAGACCTGGATCACCCACGCGGCGCGCGCCGACGTGATGACGCTGCTGGTGCGCACCGATCCCAACACCACCGGCTTCGACGGGCTCTCCATGCTGCTCGCGCCGAAGCAGCGCGGCGACGACGCCGATCCGTTTCCGACGCCCGGCATGAGCGGGGGCGAGATCGAGGTGATCGGCTATCGCGGCATGAAGGAGTACGAGATCGGGTTCGACGGCTTCAAAGTGCCGGCGGCCAATCTCTTGGGCGGCGTCGAAGGCCAGGGCTTCAAGCAGCTGATGGCGACGTTCGAGAGCGCGCGCATCCAGACGGCGGCGCGCGCAGTCGGGGTGGCGCAGAGCGCGCTAGAGTTGGGATTGAAGTATGCGATCGAGCGCAAGCAGTTCGGTCAGGAAATTTTCCACTTCCCGCGTGTGTCCAACAAGCTGGTGATGATCGCGGCCGAGGTGATGGCGGCGCGCCAGATCACCTATTTCGCCGCGCGCCGCAAAGACAGCGGCAAACGCTGCGATCTCGAAGCTGGCATGGCGAAGCTCTTGGCCGCGCGCGTGGCCTGGGCGGCGGCGGATAACGCATTACAGATTCATGGCGGCAATGGCTTCGCGATCGAATATCCGATCAGCCGGGTGCTGGCCGATGCGCGCATTCTCAACATCTTCGAAGGCGCGGGTGAAATTCAGGCGATGGTGATCGGGCGGAGATTGCTGGAAGAGGGCGTCAACTAACGCTAAGCAGATTATCGCGAACGGGAGTCGTCATGCGTCTTGGGTTTGTCTTCGCCGCCTTCGCACTTGTCGCTTGCACGCCGCAGCCGGCGACCTATGCGCCCGATGTGGAGCGCAATTTCGTGACGGCGTGCGAAGCGCAGGGCTCAGCCGGCGCCTTGTGCACCTGCGTCTGGGACCGCATCGAAACGGAAATTCCGCCCGGCGACTTCACCGCGCTCGAGCGCCTGCCCGGGCCGCAGCGCGACGCGCATCCGCTTACCGCGCAGATCGCCGGCTACGTCGAGGCGTGCAACGCCGGTCTGGCGCCGCAAGTCGAACCCGGCGCGGATGCGGCGGTTCCCGAGCCCTGAGGCGCCCGCTTTAACGACGTTCGCGCTGTTCAATCTTAACGCTGTTGTGCGCATACTGGTTGCGTTGCGCGGCAAACTTTGCCGAGCCGGGAGATTGAGCGATGCGCTGGGCTTTCGCGGCCCTTGTGGGCCTCACTGTTTTGGCGGCGTGCGGAGAACCCGCGCCTAATCCCTATCCGCAGGAAGCGCGCGCGAATTTCGAGCGCTCCTGTCCGCCGGAAAATCCGGAGTGCGTCTGCACGTGGGAGCGGATCACACGCTCGCTCACCTACGAGGAATATCAGGCCGCTCTCGACCGCATGCGCAGCGAAGGCCTGATGGACCCACGGGTCACGCGCGCGCGCACCTGGTGCCTGGAGCACCGCTCCGAGTAGTTCAGGTCTTGGACTTGAACAGCAGCTTGTCCGCGCTCCACGCGCCGCCGCCGGCCGCGGCGATGTAGAGGAAGACGAAGCAGAACAGGATCGCCGCATCGCCGCCGTTTTGGATCGGATAGGGCGATTGCGGGAAGTGCGCCATCCAATAGGCCACGGCCATCATGCCCGAGAGCACGAACGCCACGGGGCGGGTGAAGAGGCCAAGCAGCAACAGCGCGCCGCCGCCGGCTTCCAGCACCCCTGCGATCCACATCAGATCGCCGACTGGCGGCGCTTGTGCGAACATCTCGGTGGCCGGAAATTGAAACAGTTTGGCGGTGCCGTGCGCGATGAACAGCAACGCGCTGACGATGCGAAGCACGCTCAAGAGCGGCGCCGAGAAGCGGTCAAGAAAGCCCATGTGTGATCCTCCCGAACGGGAGTTATGGCCAGAAATAATCTGACTTCCAGAGGGAATATTTCAGGACGGCCGGCGACTCTGCAGCGCCGCGAACAAGGTGCCATCGTCGAGGAGGTCGAGTTCGCCGCCCACCGGCACGCCGTGCGAGAGCCGGCTGACGGTGAGATTGAGCGGCGCCAAGCGTTCGGCCAGATAGTGGGCGGTGGTTTGCCCATCGACAGTGGCCGAGAGCGCCAGGATCACTTCGCGCACGCCCGGCGCGCTAGCGCGCTCTAGGAGCTTGGCGATGCGGAGATCGTCAGGCCGCACGCCATCGAGCGCCGAGAGCACGCCGCCAAGCACATGGTAGCGGCCCTTGAAGGCGCCGGCGCGCTCGAGCGCCCACACATCGCCGACCTCGGCGACAACGCAGATGAGGCCGTCATCGCGATCGTGCGCCGAGCACAATGCGCACGGGTCTTGCGTGTCGAGCGCGCCGCAATTCGAACACGCACGCACTTTTTCCGCCGCAAGCGCTAACGCCGCTGCGAGCGGCGTCATGAGCTGATCCTTCTTCTTCAGAAGCTGCAAAGCCGCACGCCGCGCCGACCGCGGCCCAAGCCCCGGCACTTTCGCCAGCAGCGAAATAAGCGCCTCGATCTCAGGCGCGGCGGTGATGGATTTAGTGCGCATCGGGTCACCTTAGCTGGGATTCTGCCGCATTGTTATGCTGGCTAACAGGGCCGGGAGGAGACCATGAAACGGATTGTGGCGGCGCTATTCATGCTAGGATTGTTGTCGGTTGCGCCAGCGCATGCGCAGCAATCAATGTCGGGCCGTTGGTCAGGACTTGGATTGCAGAACGAACCAACCCAAACCTGGGACGTGGTCGTTACCTTTAGGCCCGATGGCTCCGCCCTCATAGATTATCCCTCCCTTCAGTGTGGCGGAGAATTGCGTTCGGAGGGACGACGCGGCGGCGTTTCGTTTTTCCGTGAGCACATCACCTACGGCCCACACTGCGTCAATGGCGGCACCGTCGGCGTGTTTCCGCAGGCGGGGAAGTTGATGTGGTTCTGGACGGCTGAGAACACGAACTATCCGGAAATGTCTGCAAGCGCTGTGCTGAGCCGATACACGCCGATCAGCTAGAATGGCATCTTGAAGCCGGGCAGGATGCCCAATCCGCCGCTCAAGCCCTTCATCTCTTCATTCTGCGCGTCTTCAAGTTTGCGGCGGGCGTCGTCGTGGGCGGCCTTGATCAGGTCTTCGAGAATCTCGCGTTCGTCGGCGGCCATCAAGGACGGATCGATGCTGATCGAGAGCAGCGCGTTCTTACCGGTGATGCGTAAGCGCACCATGCCGCCGCCGGACGAGCCCTCGACCTCCATCGCCTCCAGCTTCTTCTGCGCCTCGTTGATCTTGGCCTGCATCTGCTGGGCCTGACGCATGATCTGCGAAATGTCTTTCATCGATCCGCTTCCTTCTTGCGCGCGGGCGAGGCGGGCGCGTTCGGCGCCGGCATCGGCACCACATCGCCGCTCGCCGCGCTTGTATCGGCGGGGCTTGTCACTTTGGAGATTTTGGCGTCGGGGAAATGCTTCAGCGCTTCGGCGACGAAGGGGTGCTTCTTCAGGTCTTCGAGTTGGCGCTCGTGCTCGCGCTTGCGCTTCTCCGCCAGGCTTTCCACCGGCGCCGGCGCCTCTGAGGTTGAACGAATGCTCCATTCGAACGGCGTGTGCTCTTCGAGGAACGCTTTCAGGCGCCGCACCAGATCGCGCGGATGCTCGGGACTGGCGACAAACACAAGCTCGCCCTGCGGCGCGAAGCGCACGACCTTGAGACGATCCAGCGCTACTTCGAGTTCGACATCTTTCTCGGACTTGATCCGCCCCATCACGTCAGCGAACGAACGAAAGTATGGATCGCCGGCGCCCTCGCCGGCAGGCGCTGTCGCCGGGGGCGTCGCGTTCAACGGTGCGCTTGGATCGCCTTGCCGGCCCATATCTTGCCGGCTGGAAGCCGGCGGTCCGGAGGAAACGCCATCGCGCAGCATTCGCGCCGCATCCTCCGGCGGCGGCAAGCTCTGCGCTGCACAGAGGCGCACAACCGCCATCTCGACAGCGGCAATCGGATCGGGCGCTTTGCCGGCTTCTTCGAACGCCTTCAGCAGCATTTGCCACAGCCGCGAGAGCTGCGCGGGGGAGAGGCTCGCCGCCAAGCCGCGCACACGCGTCACCCAATCGGCGCCGCCGACGATGCGTGCTTCCGCGCCCAAAGCTTGTGCGCGCGCCGCTTCGTGGCCGATGTCGAGCAGATCGCGCAGGATCAGCGCCGGATCGGCGCCGCTGTCATACTGACTGCGGGCTTCGGTGAGCGCGGTTTTTACGTCGCCCTTGGATATCGCCTCGAACAGATCGAGCACCCGGCCGCGATCGGCGAGGCCGAGCATGTCGCGCACATCGGCGGCGCTCACGCTGGCGCCCGGCTTTTGCACGAGAGCCTGATCCAAGAGCGACAGCCCATCGCGTGCCGAGCCCTCCGCTGCGCGCGCGATCAAGGTGAGGCCGTCGGCATCGACCTTCACGCCTTCCTTGGCGCAGATGGCGCCCAGGTGCTCGGCCAAACGCTCGCTGTCGATGCGCTTCAGATCGAAGCGCTGGCAGCGCGACAGCACCGTCACCGGCACTTTGCGGATTTCCGTGGTCGCGAACATGAACTTCACGTGCGGCGGCGGCTCTTCCAGCGTCTTCAGCAGGCCGTTGAAGGCCTGCGTCGAGAGCATGTGGACTTCGTCGATGATGTAGATCTTGTAGCGCGCCATCACCGGCGCGTAGCGGACGCTGTCCAGGATTTCGCGGATGTCGTTGATGCCGGTGCGGGAGGCGGCGTCCATCTCGAACACGTCGGGATGGCGGCTTTCCATGATCGCTTGGCAGTGCTCGCCCGGCGGATCGAGGTCGACGCTTGGGTGGTCAATCTCGCCGCGTTTGTAGTTGAGGGCCCGCGCCAGCAATCGCGCCGTGGTCGTTTTGCCGACGCCGCGGACGCCGGTAAGCATGGTCGCGTGCGGGATGCGGCCCAGCGCGAACGAATGGGCGATGGTCCGCACCATCGCTTCCTGGCCGATCAAATCCTCGAAGGTTCTCGGACGATATTTCCGAGCCAAAACGACATAGCCGCCGCCGGGGGCGTCGTCGCCAAACAGGCCGGGGGGGAGGGATTCGCTCACGTCAGGAACCTAGGGCCTCCAGCGCCAAATACGACCCCCCAGCGGCCGCCGTTCGTCACCCGTTTACCACCCGCGTGGTTACTTTCGAGACCTTGGGAGCGCGAAAAGGTTATGGACACGCCAAACCCATCCAAGCGCGCCTGGGTGATGACCATTCGCCGTTTCGCCGAGGTCGCCTGGACCCGACACGGACCGACCCGGTACCTCTCGGTGGCGCTTACTCCCATCCTTGTCGCGCTGCTTGTCCCTGGCTGGTGGTGGGCTTGGTGTTCCGCCGGCGCCGTGATCGGCGTGATCATCGATCTGCGCGGACAGACATCCTTCGCCCGCCTCTACCAGCAGGCTGATGCGCTCTCCGAGGAGGCGCTGCGAACCGCGGTTCGAGGACGCATCATCTCAATCGCAGTGATTACCGGGTCATACGTGCTGCCTTACGCGGCGTTGGCGTTCGCGCCTCAGCCAGGGCCAGTGCTCGGGCTGATCTACTGCGCGGGAGGCGCAATCGTGTGCGCGACGTTGCACGTGATGACGCGGACGATGATCTTCTACACAATTCCCACCATTCTCCTGGGCGTCGTTCTCAACGCCTTCGCGCTCGCCGATGGCTTGAATGCATACTTGTTGGCGGCGGCTGGCGCGCTTGTCGGGCTCAACGCCATTGTGGCCGCGCGTGGCGGCGCTCGCAGTTTCGGCGATCTGATCGCAGCCAGGCTCAAGGCGGAAGAAGCGGCGGAAACACTGGAGCGTCGCGTTGAAGAGCGTACGGCGCAGCTCGCCATCGCCACGCAGCGTGCGCAGGCAGCGAACAAAGCCAAGTCCGTATTCCTGGCCAATATGAGTCACGAATTGCGGACGCCGCTCAATGCCGTGATCGGCTATTCCGAATTGGTGGCCGAGGACCTGGAAAGCGGCGACACCCGCGGCAGCGCCGCCGACCTCGCCAAGATCAAGAATTCAGCCCATCATCTGCTCACGTTGATCAATGAAGTGCTCGATCTTTCGCGCATCGAGGCCGGCAAGATCGAGATCAAGCCGGCGCCATTCGATCTCCCCGCATTGCTGCGTGGCGCTATCGATGTGGTGAAGCCCATCGCCAGCAAGAATGGCACGGAGCTGCGGCTCGCGATTGCGGGCCATATTGGATGCATCAACGCCGACGAAACGCGGGTGCGCCAGTGCGTGCTCAATCTGCTCTCGAATGCGGTGAAGTTCACGCAAGCTGGCGCTGTTTCAGTTGAACTGCGCCCGTGCCGCATCGGCGGCGCGCCGGGCGCGGCGATTGCGGTGCGCGACACCGGCGCCGGCATTAGCGACAGCGACCTGGCCCGCCTGTTCCAGCCGTTCGTGCAGGTCGACGCCACCAAGACGCGCGCGCACGATGGTGCGGGTTTGGGCTTGGTGATCACCCGGCGACTGGCGCGCGCCATGGGCGGCGACGTCGTGGCGAAGAGCGAACTCGGTAAGGGCTCAGTATTCACGCTCTATTTGCCGCTGGATGTCGCGGTTGCGGCGCCGGTGAGGGCGGCCTAGTTGCCTAGGAAAACCAGCTTCAGATAGGCGCGATATTGCATGATCTGGCGCGGCAGTATGCTCGGATCGTGTAGGCTCTTCGAGAGGATGATGCCGCCGTCGGCAACCGCCGAGAGCATATCGGCCAAGTCGTCCAGATTCACCTCTATCCGCGGCGGATAGCGCTCCGCGATGCGATCGAGGCGCTTGCGAAACCGCTCGCGCCAAATGCGATGACCCTGCGTGGTCATGTCCCGCACTTCCTTGCTGAACAGGAAATCCTGATAGACGTACGAGGCGACTAAGCACCCCGGGTGTCCGTTCGGCAGATCGCTCATGAGATCCGCGAACAATTTGAGGAATATCAGGAAGCCGTGCAGCGGATCGTCGCTCAGTTCATCGGCTTGCTTGAAGGGTTGATCGAACACCTTCCACTCTTCGTCGGTGTAGCGCTGCAGCAATGCTTTCGCGAGATCGTTCTTGTCGCGGAAATGGTAGAAGAACCCGCTCTTGGTGATGCCGGCTTCGCAAATGATTTCGTCGATTGAGGTTGAGGCGAAACCTTTGTGCAGGACCGCGTCCTGGGCGATGTCCATGATGCGCTCGCGGGTTTGTTCGCCTTTGCTGAGGACTTGCACGCTCATCTTGTAATCTCCGGCTCGAAAGCCAGTTTCACGTAGTTCCGGTACGCCATTACTTGTCGCGACAGCATCCGATTGTCGTCGAACGTCCTACTCAAGATGATGCCGCCTTCGACGATGGCTGTGACCATGTCCGCGAGCACGTCTAGATCGACGCCCGGGCGCGGCGGGTACTTGTCCGCGATCTTATCCAACTGCACCCGCACGCGCGTCCGCCAGCCGCGTATGCCGTCGGCATTTAGCGCGCGAACATCGCGCGAGAATTGCTGATCCTGATAGCAGAACGCCGCCACGATGCAGCCAGGATGCGTCTTCGGCAACTCGCCCAGCATGTCGGCGAAAAACTTCAGCCCGATAAGGAAACTCTGCAGCGGGTCGTCCGTCAATTCATTCGAGCGTTTGAACATGTCGTCGAACAAGTCGTTGTGACGGCCGATGTAGCGGCGCAGCAATGCTTGCGCCAAGTCGTTCTTATCGCGGAAGTGGTAGAAGAAGCCAGACTTGGTGATGCCGGCTTGCGCGATCAACTCCTCGATTGTGGTTGCGCCAAAGCCCTTCTGGAGGACGGCTTCTTCCGCCAAGTCCAGCAGGCGCTCCCGCGTCGCCTCGCCCTTGCTCAGAACCTTCACGCTCATCTCAAAAACCGTACCGCAGGTACTGTACTCGAAGTCCAGTTCTCACGCCTTCGTCACTACCGGAATGCGGCGAAACCGCGATGTGACGCGGGTAATATCATAATTTTGCTGGGGAAACCAGAAATCGCGCGCACTGCACCATGAGTTTTCTATCGCCGGCCGTGGCGGCGAACTAGGTCTTCTCATGTGGCCGGGCGCGGTGCTTGGCCAGTTGAGTGGAAGAAAATCGTCATGTCTCGCGGCCTCGCCTTCTTGGTGTCCGTCATCGTGTTTTGGCACGCGGCGTCGGCGGCGACCTCGCTCACGGTCGCCCGCGTGCCTTGGCTCTGACCCGTCCCTTCAATTCTACAAGCCTTCCTCCCCGGAGTTCCCCTATGTTGAAAGATCGCTACGGCAATCTCGCCTCCACCCAATCGCAAGCGGCGATGGATCGCTACAACGAGGCGCTCGATCTTATCCGTCTCTATCGCGGCGATCCCATCGCTGCGCTCGACGCCGCCCTGACCGAAGACCCTGACTTCGGCGGCGCTTGGGCCGCGCGCGCGGGTCTGCTTGTCCAGCAGACTGACAAGGCTTACGCCGAAGAAACGGCAAAAAGCCTTCGCGCTGGCGCTGCGTCGAACCTGAACGAGCGCGAAGCCAAGCACCTGCAGGCGGCGCAAGATTGGGCGGAGGGTCGTTACCTGGACGGCACGGCGCGGCTTGCGCGCATCGCCCAGGAGAATCCGCGTGACGCGCTTGCGGTGCAATACGCGCATGTCGGCTGCTTCTTCCTGGGCCTGCAGAGCGAGTTGCGCGACTGGCCCTTGCAGGCGCTCCGGGCCTTCAAGCCCGGGGAGGACGGCTACAGCTACATTCAGGGCATGGCCGCCTTCGGTCTGGAAGAGTGCGGCGATTATGCCCGCGCCGACCTTTATGGCCGTCAAGCCGTTGAGGCCGATCCGCGCGATGGCTGGGCGGTGCACGCAGTGGCGCACGTCAACGAAATGCGCGGCGATCTTGACGTCGGCATTCCCTGGCTCGCGGACAACGCGCAGTACTGGGCGCCGGACAGCGGCTTCGCCTATCACAATTGGTGGCACTTGGCGTTGCTCCATCTCGATCGAGGCGACGTGGCTCAGGTGCTCAAGTTTTACGACGAGAAGGTGCGGCCAAACGCCGATGCGCAGGTTGTGTTGGAATGGATCGACGCGTCGGCGTTGTTGTGGCGCCTGCACTTGGAAGGCGTCGATGTCGGCGATCGTTTCGAGAAATTGGCGGCGTGCTGGCGGCGGGCAAGCGAGGATGCGTTTTATGCGTTCAACGACCTGCATGCGATCATGGCCTTCCTCGGCGCTGGCCACGGCGTCGATGCCGAGCGCACGCTCCGCGCCATGCGCGCGGCGGCGGCCGACGGCGGCGACAATGGCTACATGACGCGCAAGGTCGGGCTGCCGCTGGCCGAGGCTTTCATGGCTTTCGAAGCGGGCCGCTACAACGAATGCGTCGAGAAGATTGCGGCCGTTCGCGGCATTGCCCAGCGCTTCGGCGGCAGTCACGCGCAGCGCGACATCCTCACGCTGACGGCGCTGCACGCTGCATTGCGCGGCGGGATGGCTGCGTCTGCGGAGGCATTCGCCGCGGAGCGTCTAGCTCATAAGCCGCAAAGTCCTTGGGCCGGGCGTCTGTCCCGTCAGGCCCGCGAGCTGAGCGCGAAGCGCGCGGCTTGACCCCGAACCGGCGGCCGTCTCTCTGCCCCCCAACCGCGGCCGCCGGTTCAGCCCTTCTGATGTTGGAGTTGCTCCGATGAGTAGATCGGATTGTTCTTTCGTACGCCTGTCGAACGGTTTGCGCATCGCCTACGCGGAGCAGGGCGCCCGCGATGGCCCAGCGGTGGTGATGCTGCACGGCTACACCGACTCGCACCGCTCGTTCGATCTGTTGCGGCCACATCTGCCGGAAGGTTGGCGCGTGATCGCGGTCAGCGCGCGCGGTCATGGCCAGTCAGACAAGCCTGAAGGCGGCTACGCGATGGCTGACATCGCAGGCGATATTCCGTTAGTGCTGGACGCACTCGGCATCGTCCGCGCCCTCCTGGTCGGTCACTCCATGGGCGCGGCCCAGGCGCTGCAGATCGCTTCGGATCATCCCCGCCGCGTCGCCGGCCTTGTGCTCATCAGCGCCTTCGCCAGCTTCTCCGACAACCCAGCTGTGGCCGAACTGGAGGCCGCAGTCTCCGGGTTCCAGGAGCATGTCGATCCCGAGTTCGTGCTGGCGTTCCAAGAGAGCACTTTCGCCGAGCCGATCCCGCAACGTTTCCTCGACACGGTGATCGGCGAAAGTCTGCGTTGCCCGACGTTCGTCTGGCGCGCAGCGCTGCAGGGTCAGATCAACGCCCCGATCGCAGATGCTGCGCTACGCTGCCAGGCGCCAGCCTTGCTGATTCATGGCGCAAAGGATGCGTTCGTGCCGATCGAAGATCAGCTCAAGCTCCGTGATCTGCTGCCGTCGGTGCGGATTTTTTCCATGCAGGGCGTGGGTCACACGCCGCACTGGGAGCGGCCCGTCGAAACGGCGTCGCTGATCCAAGCCTTTGTCGGCGAACTTGCCGATACCAGCGCACTTCTGCGCCACGCCTCATTCGGGTAGCGGCAAATGTCACGCAACATGCTCTGGAGGCTGATGCCGGCGCTTGCGCTGCGCGAACAGAGTGCGCAGCTTTGTGGCAGAGGCGGCGCGCAACGTGTGCAGACAGGACGGCGACCCGTACGCAACCCGTTACGGCTGCTTCCTTCCGGACCTGACCGGGTTGGCGGGGCGGCCGTCCGCCGCCTGCCTGCGCGCTCCATATCGCGGGGCGGGGGCCAAACGGCAAGGGGCTGTTAGCGGCGCATAAGGTCCCAGCCGGCCGCCGCGAAGCCGAGGCCGAACAGCGCCCCGGCGGCTTGAAAACCCAAGGTCTCGGGCACGCCGGGGACGAGGTTGAGAACGCCGGCGCAGATGACGCTGGCGAACCACAGCAGCGGCGGCGCCAGCGGGCGGAGGCCGGCGCGCAGCCACGCGATCGAAAGGCCGATCATCGAGATCGCCACGGCGGCCGCGCCTTGTTCGTAGGTCGAGAAGCCGAACACGTCCGCGTCGGGCCCGCCGATGAAGGAGAACGAGGCGATCGCCACGGCAAAGCTCGCTAGCCCCAAGAACCCGAGCTTGTCGGCCCGGACGAGGTAGATGCCCATCAGGCCGAGGGTGAGCAGGATGTCGATGGCGGTCCACAGCGCCTCGAGCGCGACCTGGTCCCACGGCGGCGAGGCAGCCGAGAGCGCCCGAAGCAAGCCCCCGGCAATGGCGGCGGCGCCGGAAAGTCGAAACAGCTGAGCGGCGTTCATGGGCGGGTGCTATCGGGCGCTCGGTGGGGTGGCGCAACCCCTTGCGGAAAATGGGAAAACACCCCGCATCGCGCGCGGGTGCTCGGGCGCGTTTGCTTGACGGCTCGCGCCACGCTCCATACCTCAGGGCGACCATGGCAATACGCCCCATCCTGATCGCGCCCGATCCGCGCCTGAAAGAGAAATCCAAGCCTGTCGAAGGTCCGGTGACGGACGCGCATCGCCGGCTGATGGATGACATGCTGGAGACCATGTACGAGGCGCCGGGCATTGGCCTGGCGGCGATCCAGGTCGGAGAGCCGGTGCGGATCATCGTCATGGATCTGGCCCGTGACGACGAACCCAAGGCGCCGCGGTTTTTCGTGAACCCCGAAATCCTCTGGAAATCCGAGGAAACCGCCCCCTACGAGGAAGGCTGCCTTTCGGTTCCGGACATTTATGACGATGTCGAGCGCCCGGCGCGGGTCAAACTGCGCTACATAAATTATGCCGGCGAGACGATCGAGGAGGACGCCGACGGGCTCTATGCGGTCTGCATCCAGCACGAAATGGATCATCTCGAAGGCGTATTGTTCATCGACCACCTGTCGCGGCTCAAGAAGGAAAAGGCGCTGTCGAAGCTCAAGAAGGCGCGCAAGGCGGCCGAAGACAACAAGGAACACAGGCTCTAGCGCGGTTTTTCGCCGCCGGGTCTTTCGCGGCGCGGCAAAACCTCTATTCTCGCCCCCGGTTTTCGACAGGCGCTTGCGAGCGCCTCATCCGGGGGTCTCCATGACTGAAGCGTTTGGCGGTTATGTCTGCACATCGGCGGCGATCGACGCGGCCATTGCCGAGCGTTCGATGCTTTCGCATCCGTTCTATCAGGCCTGGGAAGAGGGCGCGCTCACCAAGGACGCGTTGCGCGCCTATGCGCGCCAGTACTTCCATCATGTCGAGGCGTTTCCGCGCGCAGTCAGCGCGGTGCACGCCAACTGCCCGAGCGCGCTTGGGCGGCGTCTGTTGGCTGAGAATCTCGCTGAAGAAGAAGGCATTGGCGAAGGCAAGGACGATCACGCCGCGTTGTGGCTCGATTTCGCCGCCGGCATGGGCGCCGATGAAGCCGAAGTGCGCGCGGTGCGCGTCAATGCGGAGACGCAGAACTTGATCGATGCGTTCCGCCGGCTTTCGCGCCAGTCTTATGCTTCCGGGCTAGGCGCACTCTACGCTTACGAAAGCCAGCTGCCGGCCATCGCCAAGACCAAAATCCAAGGCCTGGTCGAGCGCTATGACGTCACCGCGCCGAGCACGCTGAAATTCTTCGAAGTGCACGAATATGCCGACGTCGAGCACTCGGAAGTTTGCCGCGAGCTGCTCGACGAATTGCCTGCCGATCAGCGCGCCGAGGCGCATGCGGCGGCGTGCGAGTTGGCTGAGGCGCTGCGCACGTTCCTGACAGGCATGCAGCGCGAAACCGGGATGGCGTGCTGAAGGAAAGCGATCGGGCAATAAGGCAGTAGAGCAATTGCCCCTTCGTCTCGCCTTCATGGGTTCGCCCGCATTTGCGCTGCCGACTCTGGAGGCGTTGATCGCGGCGGGCCATGAGATCGCCTGCGCCTATTCGCAGCCGCCGCGTCCGGCTGGGCGCGGCAAGCAAGAGCGGCCGACGCCCGTGCACGCGTTCGCCGCACAGCGCGGCATCGACGTGCGCACGCCGAAGAGCCTGAAGAAGTCTGACGAACAGGCGGCGTTCGCCGCGCTCAATCTCGATGTCGCGATCGTCGTCGCCTACGGCCTCATTCTGCCCAAACCGGTGCTGGAGGCGCCGAAACGCGGCGCGCTCAACCTGCACGGCTCGCTGCTGCCGCGCTGGCGCGGCGCCGCACCCATTCAGCGCGCTATCATGGCGGGGGATCGCGTCACCGGTGTGCAGGTGATGCGGATGGAGGAAGGCCTGGACACAGGGCCTGTGCTCGCCAGCGCTGAAACGCCGATCGAATTCGACGACACCACAGCCAGCTTGCACGATCGTCTGGCGGCGATCGGCGCTCGCCTCATGGTCGACACGCTGGCGAAATTGGAGCGCGGAGAGGTGAAGGAGACGCCTCAAGCCGCCGAGGGCGTCACCTACGCGCACAAGATTACGCCGGCCGAGACCCGCATCGACTGGGCGCGCCCGGCGCTCGAGATCGACTGCATGATCCGCGGGCTTTCGCCAACACCCGGTGCCTGGTTCGAACTGGAGGGCGTGCGCATGAAGGCGCTGAATTCTCGTCTTGCACAAGGGCAAGGCGCGCCGGGGGAAGTCCTCGACGACAATCTCCTGGTCGCGTGCGGCGATGGCGCGGTGCGTTTACTCACAGTGCAGCGGGAGGGTCGTGGCGCCATGGCCGCAGAAGTTTTTTTGCGCGGCCAGCCGGTCCGCGCGGGCGCGCGGCTTGCTTGAGCGGACCGGCAGAGGTCGCTAAGACCGAGCGCAGAGGATCGCCATGACTTTACGCATCGCCCTGGTTGTGCTGGCTCTGGGCTTGGCCGCTTGCAATCAACAATCCGCCACGCAGGACGCCGCCAGCGATGCGCCGCAGCTTGATGCGCCGGCGCCCGATAGCGAACCGTCGCGCGTCTACGCGGCGGCGAACGACGCGGCGCGCGCGGTTTCCGCTGAACTCACAGTATCGGTGACGCAGGAATTGCCCGACGCTGCCGATGCGGACATCCAGGAGCGGCTTTC
Organism: Proteobacteria bacterium HN_bin10; assembly: GCA_002083515.1. GTDB lineage: Bacteria > Pseudomonadota > Alphaproteobacteria > Caulobacterales > Aquidulcibacteraceae > Vitreimonas. The sequence goes on along the minus strand of LWDN01000091.1, from coordinate 13,609 downwards.
GCTGCGCGGCGGCAACGGTCTTGACGTCAGCGCTGCGGTCACGGGCGCGATCTCGCCGGCGACACAAGTCGGCGGCCAGACCCTGCGTGCATTGTTGGCAATACCGGTCGAGGAGCCGCAAGTGCTGGTCTATCGCGTCAGCGCCGCGGCTGGCGCTCCAGGGCTTTGCGCGGGCGGCGGCGCGCCGACGCACGTGGTGGTCTGGGAGCCATCTGCGCCAGGCGATGGCGCGATGAAAATCCTGGGCATCACCGGCGGCGCGCCGGGCGCGGGCGATTCACGCGCGTGCCAGATGCTTGAGTATCGACGCTCCTGAAGCGGGGCGCGATGCGCTACAGGCTCACGATCGAATACGATGGCGGCCCGTTTCAGGGCTGGCAGCGTCTGCCGCAAGCGCCGAGCGTGCAGGGCGCGCTGGAGGATGCCGTTGAAAAGCTGACCGGCGTGCGTAGCGATGTGACAGGCGCAGGGCGCACCGATGCGGGCGTGCATGCGACTGGGCAGGTGGCGCATGTCGACATCGAGAAACCGATCGAAGCGTGGAAACTGGCGGAAGCGCTGAACGCGCATCTTCGGCCCCACCCAATAGCGGTGCTCGAAGCGGCCGAAGCGCCGCCGAGCTTCCATGCGCGGTTCGACGCCGTGCGGCGTTCCTACCGCTATTTGATTGTCAACCGCCGCGCGCCGCTGACGGTGCAACGCGGCTTCGCCTGGCGGGTTGGCCCGGAGCTTGACGCCGAGGCGATGAATCGAGCCGCGGCGAGCCTCATCGGCAAGCATGATTTCACCACGTTTCGAGACGCAAACTGCCAAGCCAAGAGCCCGGTTAAGACGCTCGACGAAGCGAGGGTCGAACGGCGCGCCGCCGAGATCGAGTGTAGATTTGTCGCCCCAAGTTTCCTGCACCGGCAGGTGCGCTCGATGGTCGGCACGTTGGTTGAAGTGGGGCTTGGCAAGATGAGCGCCGACGATGTCGCCGACGCGCTCGCGGCCAAGGACCGCGCCCGCTGCGGTCCGGTCGCGCCGCCGGACGGGCTCTATCTGACGCGGGTCGACTACGCGAAATAGCGCCTAAGCACCGTCTCGTAGCAGCGGGCCAAGGTTCGCACGTCTTCGACGGCGCAATGCTCATCGACCATGTGCGCGGTTTCGTTGCGCAAGCCGAGTTCCGCCACTGGGCAATAGAGCCGGAAGAAGCGCGCATCCGAAGTGCCGCCGGTGGTGGCGAGTTCAGGCGTGATGCCGAACGTGTCTTGCACCGCCGCGCGCAACAGGTCGGTGAAGGCGCCGGGTTCGGTGTAAAAACAGAGACTCTGCGAGCTGATGGTCCGCGAATAGGCCGCGCCTGCACGCGTCGCGGCGGCATTGGCGGTCTCGTCGATCCAGGCGAGCAGGGTTTCCGCCGTGTGGTTGGTGTTGAAGCGGATGTTCAGCTTCGCCATCGCTTTTCGCGGAATGACGTTGTGCGCCGGGTTCCCGACATCGACGCTGGTGACTTCGAGGTTCGAGGGATCGAAGCCGGGCGCGCCATCGTCCAGCCGCCGCGCCTTCAACGACGCCAGCGTTTCGACCAGCGGGGTCACCGGATTGCGTGCGCGGTGCGGGTAGGCGACGTGGCCCTGCTTGCCCTCCATGGTCAGCACGACATTGAGACTGCCGCGGCGGCCGTTCTTGATTACGTCGCCGACGCGCGCCTCGCTCGTCGGCTCGCCAATCAGGCAATGATCGATGGCCTCGCCCTCGCTGGCGAGCGCTTCGAGCACGCGCTTGGTGCCATCGACGGCCGGGCCTTCCTCATCGCACGTGAGTAGAAACGAGATCGAGCCTCTCGGCGCGCCGTGGTGCAGAAAATTCTCCGTCGCGGCGATCATGGCGGCGATGGCGGTCTTCATGTCCGTTGCGCCGCGGCCATAGAGCAGGCCGTCTCGGATTTCCGCGGCGAACGGATCGCTCGCCCAGCCTTCGCCCGGCGGCACCACGTCCAGGTGGCCGGCGAAGCAGAAATTCGGGCGCGCCTCGCCAAGCCGCGCATAGAGGTTGTCCACCAAGCCGAACTTGTATCGCTTCACCCGGAATCCGAGCGCCTCGAGCTTGCTTTGCGTCAGATCCATGACCCCCACTTCGTCGGGCGTAACGGAAGGCCGTCGCATCAGGGCTTGGGCGAGCGGGATCGGATCGGTAAGAGTGCGGGCGTCCATGCGCTACCGGTCTAGCGGCGCGCGCGCGCCAAGGCGAGGGGAGAACCATGAGCGACGTCGCACCGGTCACCGCAGAGAGCCGGATCAAGAGCCTCGACGTGCTGCGCGGCTTCGCTCTGCTGGGCATCCTGGCGGTCAACGCCGCCTATTTCGCGGGGCCCTGGCAGGGCGCCTTCAACCCGCTGATCGAACCGCTGGCCATCGACGGCCAGACGATGTGGTCATGGTTCGTGATGCATGTGTTCTTCGAGTTCAAATGCATCACGCTGTTCTCGATGTTGTTCGGCGCCAGCATCTATCTCGTCGGCGGCGAACGCAGCGACAAATCGCGCGGCGCGGTGCTGCGGCGGCGGCTGTTTTGGCTGATGATCTTCGGCCTCATCCATGGCCTCCTGATATGGTACGGCGACATCCTGCTGCACTATGCGCTGGCGGGCTTTCTGGTGCTGTTTGCGCGATCGTGGAAACCGGCGACGCTCTTCATCGTCGGCGGCATTCTCTACGTGCTGGCGTTCGGCATGCAGACCATGAGCGGCCCGCTCATGTCGCTGGTCCCGCAGGATCAGCTCGGACCGATCCTGGAAGAGGTCGAGGGCGTCTTCGCGGTGTCGCCAGCGGACTTTGAGCGCATGCAGGCTGCGTACCAGGGCGGCTTGGTCTCCGGCATCCAGCAAAATATCGACACGTGGCTCCAGGTCCTGGGCAACAGCGTGTTCGGTCTGATGCCGCGCACGATTTCGGTGATGCTGATCGGCATGGCGCTGTTCAAGGTGGGATTCTTGAGCGGGCGCGCGCCGGCTTGGCTTTATGCCACGATGCTGCTCGCAGGCGCGCTGGCTCTCGCGTTGATTGGCTATCAGGCGCTGATCAACTGGAATTTGCGCTTCGACACGCTCCACATGCTGGGGGCCGGCATTGCCGCCAATGCCGGGCTCTCGATCTTCGTGTCGCTGGGCTATGCCAGCCTGCTGATCTTGTTGGTGAAAGCCGGCGCGCAACTGCTGACCGAACCGCTCGCCGCGGTCGGTCGGATGGCGTTCACCAATTACATCCTGCAGTCCTTGATCATGACTACGATTTTCTGGGGCGGCGGACGCGGGCTCGGGCTGTGGGGCGAGGTTGACCGGCCGACGCTCTGGGCCATTGTGCTCGGCGTCTGGGCGCTGCAATTGATCTGGTCGCCGCTCTGGCTGGCGCGTTTCGAGATGGGGCCGCTCGAATGGATTTGGCGCCGGTTGAGCTATGCCAAACCGGTGCGGATGGGCAAAGCCGCTGCGGCGTAGAAAACGAATTGGGAGGAATGCATGAAGAAGACGATTGCCGCCTTGGTGCTGGGCGTTTCGATGTTCGCGAGCCCGGCGGTGGCGGACACGATGGAGAATGCCTACGGCAATACCATCGTCATCACCTATCCGAGCGGAGCGAGTGCGCGGTATCACTTCAATGCCGACCAGACGTTCACGCTGATTGCGCCGGATGGCGCACAGGTTACGGGATCGTACGAAATTGCCGGTGACCAGATCTGCCTGACCCCCGCGGGTGGCGAGCGCGCGTGCACGCAGTACGTTGCGGGCAAGAGCGTTGGCGACAGCTGGACCCAAGTCGCCACAGATGGATCGCAGATCACGGTGACGCTGCAGGCCGGACGCTAGTCCCGCAACAACTCATTCACCCCAGTCTTCGCGCGCGTCTGCGCATCGACACGCTTGACGATGACGACGCACGCGAGGCTGGGCCCGCCCTTGGGATCGGGCAACGATCCCGGCACCACCACCGAGTAAGGCGGCACCTCGCCGCGAAACACTTCGCCGCTGGCGCGGTCGACAATCTTGGTCGATTGGCTGATGAACGTGCCCATCGCCAGCACCGCGCCTTCGCGCACGATCACGCCTTCGGCCACTTCCGAGCGCGCGCCGATGAAGCAGCCGTCTTCAATAATTGTGGGGTTTGCCTGCAGCGGCTCGAGCACGCCGCCAATTCCGGCGCCGCCGGAGATGTGCACGTTTTTGCCGATCTGCGCGCAGGAGCCGACGGTCGCCCAGGTGTCGACCATCGTGCCTTCATCGACATAGGCGCCGATGTTCACGAACGACGGCATGAGCACCACGTTCTTGGCGATGAAGCTGCCGCGACGCGCCACCGCGCCCGGCACGGCGCGAAAGCCAGCCTTTTCGAACGATGCGTCACTCCAGCCTAGGAATTTGGAGGGCACCTTATCCCAATAGGGACCCGGCGAGGGATCGCCATTGCCGTGGACGGCGCCGATCAGGGCATTGGCGCTAGCGCGGAAGGAGAGCAGCACCGCCTTCTTTAGCCATTGGTGCGTCTCCCAGCGGCCGTCGCTCCCGCGTGTCGCCACACGCGCTTGGCCGCTGTCGAGCAGGTTGAGCGCGGCTTCGATGGCGTCGACATCGGCGCCTTTGCTTTGGGGCGAAAGTTGGTCGCGTCGTTCCCAGGCGGACTCGATTTGGGCGGCAAGATCAGTGTGGGACATGGGAGAGAGAGTTAGCGGGTGGCGATGTTGGGTGCAAACGGCGCTAGGCACTCGCCCTTGCGTCCCTCCCCGAAGGGGAGGGTGTCATCGACGACAGTCGATGACGGGTGGGGCGGAAAACTCCAGTCTCTCGCTGTCGCCCCTCCCGTCGCGAAGCGAGCTTCGCGACACCCTCCCCTTCGGGGAGGGACGCAAGAGATGACTAAGCGCCAAATCCCCTCAGCAATGCCTTCACATCATGCGCCCAATGGTCGACGTAAGGCGGCCGCGGCGAGGGGTGCACGGCGCCGACCAGAGCCGTGCGGAAGCCCAGCGCATGCGCCGGCTCCAGATTGCGCAGCGTATCCTCGATGAGCAGCGCGCCGTTGGCCTCGAACCCGCACGCAGAGAGCAGGCGCTCATAGCATTCCGGCTGTGGCTTCGGCGTCAGCTGCGCGTCCTCGATGTCGAACACCGTCTCGAACAGATCGCCGAGTTGCAAGCTTTCCAGCACGCGCTGGGCGTGGCCGCCGCCGCCATTGGTAAAAATGATGCGACGGCCGGGCAAGCCTGCGATCAGTCCGCGCAATTCGGCGTCCGGCTCGAGCACGCCATGATCGGCCTCGTGCACGTCGCGCAAGAATTCGCGCGCGTCGATGCCATGACGCTCGACCAGACCGACGACTGTGGCGCCATAGTGATGAAAATAGTGCTCGCGTAAGTGCAGCGCTTCTTCGGCGTCGATGTTCAACGCGCGTGCAATGAAGGCGGTCATCCGCTCGCCGATCTCGTCATAGAGCGCACGGGCGGGATAAAGCGTGTTGTCGAGATCGAACACCCAGGTGCGGATGTCCGCGAAGCTCATTCTTCGCGGCTCTGCGTCGGGGCGCTGGGCGGATCGAAGCCGCGCCGCTGCGTGACGGCGGGCGACTCGCCGCTGTCGCCGGCCGCCGGCGTCAGCTGACGTGGCGCGACGCCGGCTTCGAGGAAGTCGCGTTCCTCGAAATCCACGACCAGGCCGTCCCGATCGCGCGCGCCGATGCGGGTGAACAATGTGGTCTGATAGTAGCGCGCAGCGCAATTCTCGCGGCCTAGAATCGCAAAGCGCGCGGGGCTCGTACAGAACGGTTCGCCGCCGGCGGCGAGAAAGCGCGGGCCTTGCTCGGTGTCGAGCGAAGCGTGCACGTAATAGACCTCTTGCAGCAGCACTTCGTCGATGGTGCGCACGCAGCCGCCGGGGGCGAGCGCCCACCAGCCGCGGCTCTCCCAGCCTTCGCCGCGGCGGCGCGCGACCGCAGTCCAGACGCGTCCGCGGGTGCGATTGCAGAGTGTGAGACCGACCTGGCCGGCGCGCCGGCGCGCGGCCGTTTCAAGCGCGTCAATGAGCTGGTCTTCCGAAGCAGAGGGCGCTAGCCGCGCGCTCGAGCGGAATTGCGCGATGGCTTGGGCGATGCGCCGCGGATCGACGCCGCGGCGGCCTTCGCGCAATTCGTAGCCGGCGTCCTCCAGCAGACGCTGCAATCCGAGCTGGCGCGCGCGCGATTGCGACAGCGGCGTCGCCTCGGAGAAGGACGTGCGCCAGCTGTCGCGCTTGTTGATCTGCACGCGACGGAAGCGACGCTCCTCATAGTCGTCGGTGCAGCGCGGCGGATTCACAATTTGGAACGAGGCGCCGGGATCGACGCAAAGGCGCGCGTCGCCCGCCCATTGCCGGCGTCCGCCGCGATGGGCGGAAGATGTGCGCGCGTAGAGATAGTGCGTCCCGCGCGCGAGCGGCGCACCGACCGCTACGCGGCATTCGCCCGGGCGCAGCCTGGTCCAACCTTGCACCTGGATCGAACGGCCGTCGGGACGCCCGGTCGCCGCCTCGATGACGAAAGTGGTCTCGTTGCAAATCTGCCAGCCATTGGCGCGCGGCTGTTGCTGCTGCGCCATGGCGGCCCCCGCAAAGGCGAGCGCCGTCGCCGACACCGCGGCGGCCGCAAGCGCGATGAGCGCGCCGCGACTAGTGAATAAGCGTGCCAGCGCCATGTTCGGTGAACAATTCCATGAGCAGGACGTGCGGTGTGCGCCCGTCGAGAATGACAGCCGCTTCGACGCCGTTGTCGAGCGCGGCAATGCAGGTTTCAAGCTTCGGAATCATGCCGCCGCTGGCGACGCCGCTTTCGATCAGCTTGCGCGCGTCGGCGATTGACATCTCGCGGATCAGCTCGCCGTTCTGATCGAGCACGCCTGGGATGTCTGAGAGCAACAGGAAGCGTTTGGCCGACAGCGCCTTGGCGATGGCGCCGGCGGCGGTGTCGGCGTTGATATTATAGGTGCGGCCGTCCTCGGCGACGCCGATCGGAGCGACGACCGGAATGTAGTCCTCAGGCGCATTGATCAGAGCCTGGATCAAGGTCGGATCGACGTCATCGGGCTCGCCGACAAAACCAAGATCGACGACCTGTTCGATCATGCTGTCGGGATCCTTGCGCGTGCGCACCGCTTTCGAGCAGGTGATGAGCCGCGCATCCTTGCCGGAGAGGCCGACGCCGCGCACGTCGGCTTCGCGCCCCGCCGCGGTAATCAGGTGCGCGAGTTCCTTGTTGACGCTGCCCGAGAGCACCATTTCCGCCACTTCCATGGTCTCGGCGTCGGTCACGCGCAAACCGTCCACGAATTGCGATTTCACGCCCGCCCGGTCGAGCATGCGGCTGATCTGCGGGCCGCCGCCGTGCACCACGACCGGATTGATGCCCACCAGCTTCAACAGCACGATGTCTGCGGCGAATTTGCGGGCGGTTTCAGTGTCGCCCATGGCGTGGCCGCCATATTTCACCACCACCGTTTCGCGGTCGTAGATTTGAATGAAGGGCAGGGCCTCGGCGAGCGTCTTCGCCTTGACCAGGCCTTCTTCCAGCGCCGCCAGGCGGTCCTTCGGGGGAAGCTTGCTCACGCGCGGTTCCTAGCGCAGCGGACTTGAAATCGGAATCGGTTCTTGGGGGCAGGCTTTGTTTCCGATTTCAAGTCCATGAGCTGCGCTAAACTCCCAGTTCTACAGCATCTTATGTGCGTCGAATGCGACAAGTATCCGCCCCAGCCCGCAGGTCGCATGCGACGCACGATGCTGTAGGCGGTAACACGGCTCACGCCAAGGCCGCGATCTCAGCCCGCAAAAGCTCAATCCCCAGGCCGGTTTCGCTGGAGGTGGCGATGATCTCGGGATGCGCGGCTGGGCGCGTGGCGACGGCCTTGCGCGTTGCGTCGGCGGTTGCTGCAATCTCGGTGGGCTTCACCTTGTCGGCCTTGGTCAGCACCAGTTGATAGGTCACCGCGGCCTTGTCGAGCGCGTCCATGACATCCTTGTCATCCGGCTTCAGGCCATGGCGGCCATCGATCAGCAGGATGACGCGCTTCAGCGTCGGGCGTCCGCGCAGATAATCGCGCGTAAGCGCGGTCCAACGTCCGATCTCGGCTTTCGGCGCCTTGGCGTAGCCATAGCCGGGGAGGTCGACGAGCCGCAGCCGGTCGCCCATGCGGAAGAAGTTGAGTTCGCGCGTGCGCCCCGGTTCGGTCGAGGCGCGCGCCAACTTGCTGCGCCCGGTGAGCGCGTTGATCAGCGACGACTTGCCGACATTGGAGCGCCCGGCGAAGGCCACTTCCGGCACGTTTGCGTCTGGCAGAAACTCCATACTTGGCACGCCGCGCTCGAATTCGATCGGTCCCGCGAAGAGCAGGCGGCCGGCTTCGATCCAGTTTTCGTGTTCTTGCGGGATCATATCAATCCGTCATCCCGGGCGAGCGCAGCGAGACCCGGGACCCAGGGGCCAATGCATCACTCTACGATCCCCTGGGTCCCGGATCACGCGTTCCGCGTGTCCGGGATGACGGAGACTATTCCGCAGCACTCGTTTTCAGCCTCTTCGCCAAAAACTTATCCAACTGCGTTTCAACGCCTTGCCTGCGCATGATCACGTATTGCTGCAGGATCGAGAGCGTGTTCGACCAAGTCCAGTAGATCACGAGCCCGGCGGGGAACGTGGCGAACATCACCGTGAACAGGATCGGCAGGAAGCGGAAAATCTGTGCCTGGATCGGATCGGTCGGCGGCGGCGACAGCGCTTGCAACGCCCACATCGAAACGCCGTAGAAGATTGGCCATAGGCCGATCATCAGGAAGGCCGGCACGCTGAAGGGCAGCAGGCCGAAGAGATTGAAGAGCGAAGTCGGGTCCGGCGCCGAGAGGTCGTGGATCCAGCCCACGAACGGCTCGTGGCGCATTTCGATGGTGACGGTCAGCGTCTTGTAGAGCGCATAGAACACCGGAATTTGCAGCAGGATCGGCACGCATCCGGCGACCGGATTGATCTTCTCGGTCTGGTAGAGTTTCAAAATTTCTTGCTGCTGACGCTGCTTGTCGGCGGCGTAGCGCTCTTGAATTTCCTTCATCTTGGGCTGTAGCCCGCGCATCCGCGCCATCGCCTTGAACGATTGATAGACGAGCGGAAACATCAAGAGCTTGATGACGACGGTCGACGCCAGAATCGCCAAGCCGAAATTGAAGGCGACGCCCCAGCCGGCGAAGAACTGACCGAACCAGTGCAGCATGGCGAAAAACGGGCGGGTCAGAAACCAGAAATTGCCCCAGTCGATGGCGTCATCGAAGCGTGGGATCGCCGCCTGGTTGCGCTCGGCGTCGCCGCGCTGATAGGCACGCAGCAATTCGTAGCGCTTGGCGCCGGCGAAGAAACGCTGCGTGTAGGTGATCTCGCCGCCGGCCGGGACTTCGCGCCATTGGCCGCGATAGGCGGCGCGATAATCGTTGGCGCCGCCGTCTTCCTGACGGCTGTCGAAATACGCTGAGACGCGTTCGTTCTGGTCGGGGATGATGGCGGCGAGCCAGTAATGTTCGGTGATGCCGAACCAGCCGCCCGTGCCCTGGCGATCCTCGATGCGCTCGTCCTCGCCAACGCGTCCGCGCACGCGATCGCGCGCGTGCTTATCGGCGTCCTGGAACCGGACTTGATGCAGATTGTTGTTCGGGCCGAATGCGCCGATCAGACCTTGGTGCACGATGGCGTTATTGCGGAAATGGTCCGGCAGGCCGTCGCGTCGCACCGTGCCGAACGGACGCACCTGCACGGATGCGGCGCCCGTATTGCGCACGCGATCCGTGATCGTGAACATGAAGTGTTCGTCGATGGAGATGGTGCGCTCGATGCTGCGCCCGTCGCCAGCGTCGAAGTTGAGCGTTACCGGCGTCGACGGCGTCAGCTGCGCGCCGTCGAGGGCCGTCCACTGGCTGCGCGAATCCGATAGCGTCGATGTCGCCTCGTTCTGCTGCACTTCCCAGCCGAAGAAAGCATCGTGGCCGAACTGGGTGTTGATCGGCGACAGCACGGTCACTTCCGGGCTCGTGGGATCGATGGTCTCGCGGTAGTGGCGCAGATTGAGATCGTCGATGCGCGCGCCCAAGAGCGAGATCGAGCCGTCGACTTCCGGTGTGTCGATGACGATGCGTGTGGTTTCGCCAAGCGCATCGGCGCGGGTGGCCGGGCCGGAGGCGGGCGCGGGGCTCTCGGCGCTTTCGCCGGACTCGCTCTGCGCGGGTTGCTCTTGGCGCAGCTGTTCTTCCGCCTGGGCGCGCTCGGCCATCAGCCGCTCGCGCTGGGGGCCGTTATAGAAGAATTCGAACCCCATCATGATCGCCAGCGAAAGCGCGATCGCCAGGATCATGTTGCGCGTTTCGCCTGGGCCGAGGCCGCCGCGGTTCTGCATCTCTGTTCAGTCGCTTTCGGTTGATTTTGTTGAGGCTTTGGCGCGTTTCGCCGGCCCCTTCGGGGCCTCCAGATCGGCGCGGAGCCTTATCAGCGCGCTTCCAAGATCGTCAAGCAAGGCGGGCCAGGGCGCAGATGGGGTCTGTTGCCGCGCAACCAAGACGTAATCGACCCCAGCCACCCCCAGCTCCGGCAGCAGTTTTCTGGCCGCCTCACGTAACCTCCGCCGCGCCCTGTTGCGAATGACCGCCCCGCCTATTTTCTTGGTGGCGGTGATCCCGAGGCCGATCAGGCCGCTTGGCTCGCGTCGCCTCGCCTCGACCATCACGGTTGGCCTTGAGGCGCGGAGACCCGCACGCACAAAGAGGAATTGCGCGCGCTTGGTGAGGCGTTGGATGGGCTGGGCGGTGGGCAATGGGCAAGTAGTCAGTGAAACGACCGCAGCAGGCCTACTGCCTAATGCCAACTGCCTCAATTAGGCAGAAAGCTTCTTGCGGCCCTTGGCGCGGCGGCGCGACAGCACCTTCTGGCCGCCCTTGGTGGCCATGCGGGCGCGGAAGCCATGGCGGCGCTTCCGTACGAGCCGGCTCGGCTGATAGGTCCGCTTGGTGCTCACGGGCGATGCCTCAAATGCTTATGGGGCCCGCTGGGCCCTGAAACGAAGGGGCGGGGATTAGCCCAGGCCCCCGCCAGCGTCAAGGTGGCCTATGTGGCCGCTAGAACCGCCCTCTTCACCGAAGGGGCCAATTCGATCGGCGCGAAATAGGCGGCTGGATAATCCTCGCCGGATTCGTCGATCACCCGCACTTGGCGAAGCTTGGCCGCGACCGGGTCCGGCACAGCCTGATAGATTTTGCGCAATTCCAGCGAGACCTCGTAGCCCTCGTTGTTGACGCACACGACGAATGATTTGCTGCCTGCCATGTCAATCCAGGTAGTGCTTTATCTTGAATTCGACGCGGCCGAAGCCGCTGCCCTCGTGTAGCTCAAAGCGCCGAATGCCGCCATCCGCTAGCTTCACTCGGGCGATGCCCTTGCGCTTGCGCCAGCGCGCCGCGCCGTACACCCGACGCAGGCGCTTCAATTCTCGAATTTGCCGGCCGGTCGCGAACGTCTCGGCGTTCTCGATCGGGCCAATGATTTCGAAGTTCACCTTTGCATCCTTAGCCCGTAACTCCCGTGACTGGAAACGATGGGCGAACCGCCTGACAAAATCCTCCGGTCTGGGCTAGGGCTGGAGGGTATGAACGCCGCCGACGATCCCGTGCGCCGCAGGAGCGGCCCCTGGCGGCGGGTGCGCGAGTTCGCCGATAGCCTGGCCGGGCGGCTGCTGGGACTGACGGCGCTGGCGGTTCTGGCCGGTGAGATTTTCGTCTTCGCCCCCGCATTGGCCGGCTTTCACGAAAACTGGCTGCGCGAGCGCATCAATCTGGCGCAGATCGCCGCCATTGCGCTCGAAGTCTCTCCCGATCTCAGCATTACCGAGACGCTGGAATACGACCTGCTTGAGAACGCCGGCGTCCAGCGCGTCGCCATCCAGCGCGAGGGCGAACGCATCCTGTTGCTCGAAGCGCCCGATGCGCCCAACGACGAAACTCTGGTGCTCTACGATTATTCGCGCGCCAGCTCTTGGCAACGCTTCGGCTGGGCGGTCGAGACCTTCTTCGCGCCGCCGGGACGGACGTTGCGGGTGTTGGCGCGTCCGCGCTTTGAGAGCGGCGAGTTCATCGAGATCGTGCTCGACGAAGCGCCGTTGCGCCGGGCCGTGCACCGCTTCGCCGAGCGCTTCGCACGCGTGTCGACTTTGATTTTGATGGCGGCCGGCGCGCTCATTTATTTCACGCTGAGCGCGGCTTTCGTACGCCCGATGCGCGACTTGACCGAAGCCATCGAGCGCTTCCGCGACAAGCCGGAGGATGTGTCGATCGCCTTCCCGCGCAGCCAACGGAGCGATGAGATCGGCCGCGCCCAGCGCGCCGCCGCCGACATGGCCGAACAGGTGCGCAATTCGTTGCGGCAAAATGAGCGGCTGGCCGCGCTCGGCGCCGCGGTGGCGCGCATCGGCCACGACCTGCGCAATATGCTGGCGACCGCGCAATTGGTCGCCGACCGCATGTCGCAATCGGAAGATCCCGCCGTGCGCCAGCTGGCGCCGCGGCTGGAGCGCACCATCGATCGCGCCGCCGGGCTCGCCACCTCGACCTTGAAGTACGGTCGCGCCAACGAAGATCCTCCGGTGTTGCAAAAAACCGACGTCGCCGAGACGGTGGAGGAGGCGGCGGCGGAATCGTTGATCGGCTTCGCCGGCATCGAATTCAAGGCCGACATCGAGCCGAAGCTCGCATGCATGGCCGATCCCGATCACATGCACCGCGCGTTGAGCAATCTGCTGCGCAACGCCGCTCAGGCTATGGCCGGACACGAGCGTCGCGACAAGGTGCTTATCGTGCGCGGCCTGCGCATCGAAGGACGTTGCGAGATCGAGGTGATCGATCATGGTCCGGGCGTGCGTGAAAACTTGCGCGCGCGGCTGTTCGAGCCGTTCGTGTCGGCGGCGCCGGAAGCCGGCGGCGCCGGGCTCGGCCTCGCTATCGCGCGCGAACTCACTCGCGCCATGGGCGGAGAGTTGGAGCTCACCCGCACCGGCGCCGCGGGCTCGACTTTCCGCATGACGCTGCCGGCGGCCTGATGCGCGCGCCGGCGCCCGCGGCGAAGCGTTCGCTTCGCGCGGCGCGCGGCTCTGAGGACCGCCGGCTTCCAGCCGGCATACGGTGCTTGAAATTTGGAGCGCGCGGCCCCTGCCGCGCATGCGGGCGAGGACGCCCGCGGTCCAACCCCGATAGACTCAAGACGTGTCGCGTCTCGGCGGACCGCGGTCGCCCAGAATTTCGACCGCATAGAGCGCGCCGGCGCCGGCGTCGATGCTGAGCCGCGCATCCTCCTGGCAGAGCATGTACGGGCGCGGGCCGACATAAGCGTAATGCGCGGCCTCGCCCGGCTCGGCGCGGAAGAGCGGCGGCAGTTTCTGCGCCATTTTCTTGGCGTAGAGCGTGGGATGAGCCATGGCGTGCGCCACCGCAGCGAGCCGCAACGCCAAGCGGATATGCGCTGGCCTGATCTGGCGGCGCTTCACTTCGCGCGAGTCCGGTTGCGGCGCTGTCGACGGAGCGCGCGGCAGC
>LWDN01000090.1 GCA_002083515.1 Proteobacteria bacterium HN_bin10 | reverse complement strand
GCTGCGTGTTCCATGCGCGAGCTTCGGATGGCTTACGCCTCACAGCGAAGCGAAGGAGGACTGGCGCCGGCCTTAGCGCAGCTTCGGATGGCTTACGCCGTCCGCTCACGCCCTCACGGCTTCAGCACCACGCGCCCCACCACCTTGCCCGCGCGCAGGTCGTCGATGGCGCTGTTTGCCTCCGCCAGCGGCCGTTCGTTTATGGGCGGCGCGGGCACGGCGCCGGCGCGCATCAGCGCGATCAGTTCGCACGCTTCGTCGAGGCGTCCGACATAGGAGCCTATGATCGAGTAGGGCTTGAGCGGCAGCGAGGCGAGCGGCAGCGAAGCTTTGCCGCCGAACAGGCCGACAATGATGTATTTGCCGCCGCGCTTGAGTGCGCCCGTGCCGAAGCCGAACGTCGCCGGCGCGCCGACGAAATCGATCGCCGCCGCAGCCGGACCGCGTTGCGCCGCGACTTTCTTCCAGGCGTCCATCGTCGGCTCGATGGCCGCGACCGCGCCATAGCGCAGCGCCGCTTCGCGCTTGGCCGGATCGATGTCGGCGGCGACGATCGGATTGGGCGAGACGCTCTTCGCCAGCGTCATCGCCATCAGGCCGACGCCGCCCATGCCCAATAGCAAGACGGGTTGCTCGGGCGGCGGCGCGCCGATCTTCTTTAGGGCGGAGAAAGCGGTGAGCCCCGAGCACATCGCGAGCGCGCCCAGGCCCGGCGCCAGATCGCCGATCGGAATGAGCGCGTCGGCGAACGGCACATGCACATACTCGGCCATGCCGCCCCATTTGGCGACGCCGAGCGCGCGCCTAGGCGGGACGATGCACATCTGCTGATCGCCGGCGCGGCAGGTGTCGCACGCATTGCAGCCGAGCCACGGATAGACCGCCACGCGCGCGCCGACGGGCGGGCCGCTCGCGCCTTCGCCCAACTCCATGACTTCGCCTTCGATTTCGTGGCCGAGCACGGCGGGCATTTCGATCGCCACCGGCTGGCGCGCATCGCCGAAATCGAAGTAGCCGTCATGCAGGTGGAGGTCGGAATGGCAGAGGCCGGCGCTGGTGACGCGCACGATGGCCTCGCCCGGGCCAGCCTTCGGGAGGTCCAATTCCATCGGCGTGAGCGGCGCGCCGAACGCGGTCATGGCTTGGGCTTTCATGAGCGCCACTATCGGCGGCGCGGTCTCGGCTTGGCAAGCGCCCGCCAGAGACCACCGAGATGCAATTGCGCGCGTGAGCGACTAAACCAAGCGCGTGCCAGCCGACTCGCTTCTCGTTCTGCCGCCGATCCTTGACTATGCGGGCGTCACCGTGTTTGCGCTGACCGGCGCGTTGGCGGCGGCGCGTGACCGGCACGACATCATCACCTTCTGGTTCTTTGCGGTCGTAACCGGCATTGGCGGCGGCACATTGCGCGATCTCTTGATCGGCGCGCCGGTGTTTTGGATCGGCGACGCGACCTATCTGGGCATCGGCCTGGCCGCGGCGCTGGCGGTGTGGTTCGCTGCGCCGCATCTCGAACGCGCCAAGACGCTGATCTGGCTCGATGCGGTGGGTTTGGCCGTCTACGCCGTGATCGGGGCCGCCAAGGCGGTGTCGCTGGGCGTGGGCCCGTTCATCGCCATCGCCATGGGCGTGCTCACCGCCTGTTTCGGCGGCGTCATTCGCGACGTGCTGGCTGGCCAGCCATCGGCGCTATTGAAGCGCGAGATCACGGTGTCGGCGGCGCTTTTGTCGGCGGCTGGTTTCATAGCGCTGATGTTTGCGGGCGTTCCGCCGTTCTGGGCTGGTGTCGCCGGCGCGCTGGCGGGTTTTGGATTGCGCGCCGGCGCCATACATTATGGCTGGGCGCTGCCGGCGTTCGGAGAGAGACGTGGCCAAGGAAAAGCTTGAACTGGTCGAGGTCAGCCCGCGCGACGGGTTGCAGAACGAGCCGGATATCGTCTCGACGGCAAACAAACTTGCGCTGATCGATCGGATTCTGGCGGCGGGTTTCCGCCGTCTCGAAGCGGGGAGTTTCGTCAACCCCAAAAAAGTGCCGCAGATGGCTGATGGCGACGCCGTGTTCGCCGACTTGCCGAGGCGCGACGACGCGACGTTCATCGCGCTGGCGCTCAATTTGCGCGGCGTCGAACGAGCTTTGGCGGCGGGCGCGCGCGAGATCAATTACGTCTTCTGCGCCTCCGATGGATTTTCGATCCGCAACAATGGCGGCACGGTCGAGGAGACGTTTCGTGTCTGGCCGGAGGTCGCGGCGGCTGCAAAGCAGGGCGGCGCGCGTTTGTCCGCCACCATTTCGACCGCGTTCGGTTGCCCGTTCGACGGCGAGGTGCCGGTGCGCCGCGTCGTCGATGTCGCCGAACGCTGTGTGGCGCAGGACATTTTCGAGCTCGCCATCGCAGACACGATCGGCGTCGGCGCGCCGCGCGACGTGCACGAGCGCTTTCGCGCGGTGAAGGCGGCGATCCCTGCGAACGTTCAACTTCGGGCCCACTTCCACAACACCCGCAACACCGCGCTCGCTAACGCCGTGGCGGCGGTGGAAGAGGGCGTGCGCGTGCTCGACGGTTCGCTCGCCGGCATCGGCGGCTGCCCGTTCGCGCCGGGCGCCGCCGGCAATGTGCCTACGGAAGATCTGCTCTACATGTTCACGCGCATGGGCTTCGACACCGGCGTCGATCTCGACCGCGCCATCGAAGCGGCGAAATTCATCGGCGGGGTGCTCGGGCGCGCGACGCCAGGCATGGTCAGTCGCGCGCCGAAATGGCCGTAAAGCCACGCGCCTCAAAGGCGTCGCGCTAAACAAAACGGCCGCTCCGTAGAGCGGCCGTTGCAGTTTGCGTTTCCGTTCGCGGATTAGAGCGAGCGGCCGATCGTGATCACGAAGTTCGAGTCATAGCTCGACTCGCCATACGTGTAGGCCTCGATGTTGGTGCCCGGCTCGATGTCGGTGTCGTGGTAGCGCAGGTCGATCTCAAACCCGTGCATGGCCCACGTCGCGCCGATGTTCCAGGTGTTGTAGTCGTCCTCGGTGCCGGGGCCGGCCGGCTCTTCGATGTTCTGATTGCCGTAGGCGGCGTTGATCGCGAAGGCGTCATTGACCTGATAGGCGCCGTTGATTTCCAGATAGAGCGCTTCGCCGGTGTCGCCATAATTCTCGGAGGCGAAATAGACCGCGCCGCCGATGTTGAATTGCTCCGAGAGATCGTGGCTCGCGCCGAGTTTGAACTCGCCATAGTCGAACTCGGCGCCGTCATCGTCCGCGCCCGGATAGAAGTAGCCGATGATGCCGATATCCCAGTCGACTGGGCCGGTCGACGGCGTCAGGCCGGCATAGAGGTCGATCTCCATGTCCTCGGTGAGGCTCGATGCCCAGACGCCCGCGTAGAACATCTCGGCTTCATAGTCGAAGCCGCCTTGGATCGCCGGGCCGTTGTCCGACAGCGAGACGCCGCGGAACACGTAATCGCTGGTGAGCGCGATGTTCGCCGACACCGTGCCTTCGGCGTTCGCGGCGCCAACTCCGGCCGCCGTCGCCAGAACGGCGAGGCCAATGATCTTCTTCATATTGCGCATCCTTGTTTACCTCGCGGGTCTCGCCGCGCTACGTGGGGCGAGGCTTGCTTGTTAACGTGAACGATTGGTTAAGCGACCTAACAAGTACTCGAGTCGAACCCATGAAAAAGCGCGGTCGTTGCAGCAGCGCCACGCAATTCGACTTTGCGCCACATCCTTGGGCAGGTGGAGTCCCTGACGCTGCAAGTTTCAGCACTGTGGCTTGGGAGCCGCGATTGCGGCGGCGGCTTCCGCTACGAAAGCGGCAGACGGGTGGCCGGTGACAGCCTTGTCAGCGGGGCGCGGCTCGCTCATGCAGGCCCTACACGGGGGCATGCATGGAAACCGCGCTGCAGATTATCGGCGGCCTGTTGTTGCTGGCGGCGGGCGGCGAGGCCGTCGTGCGCGGTGCGGTGGGGGTGGCGCGGAAGCTCGGCGTATCGGAGCTGATGATCGGCCTGACGCTCGTCGGCTTCGGCACCTCGACGCCGGAATTGCTGACCAGCGTCAACGCCGCGCTTGCCGGCTCGCCCGGCATCGCCGTCGGCAATGTCGTCGGCTCGAATATCTCCAACATTCTGCTGATCTTCGCGATTGTCATGCTGGTGAAGCCGGTGACGGTGTCGCCGGCCTCGATCCGGCGCGACGGCTACGTGATGCTGGCGGTGAGCGCCATTCTGATCGCGATCGCGACGCTGGCCGGCGAACTTTCTCGCATCGTTGGCCTCGCCTTTGTTGCTGGCCTCGTCGGCTACATCGTGTTCACCTGGATGATGGAGCGCCGCCACACCACCGAGGCCAACACGTCGGCGGAATTGCATGTGGCTGAGTCTGTCGTTCGGCAACCGGGGCAACCAAGCTTGCCGGTGTCGCTTCTGTTTGCGCTCGGCGGCTTGGCGCTGCTGATCTTCGGGGCCGACCTCTTGGTGAAAGGCGCGATCACGCTGGCCGCGTTGGCGGGTCTCTCGCAGACGGTGATCGGTCTGACCATCGTCGCGGTCGGCACTTCGCTGCCCGAACTGGTGGCGTCGCTGGCGGCGGCTCTTAAGGGACGTTCCGATGTCGCGGTGGGCAACATCGTCGGCTCCAATATCTACAATATTTTGGGCATCCTGGGGCTCACCGCCGCCATTCAACCCATCGCTATTCCCGATGACATGATCTGGCGTGACTGGCTGACGATGGGCGCATCCGCGCTGATCCTGGTGTTTGTGGCGCAAGCCTTTGGCCGCTTCGGGCGCTTGCTGGGTCTGGGCTTTCTCGGCGCCTACGCGCTGTATTCGTACCTGCTGGTCAATCCGCAGGCGTTGCCGGGCGCGTGATCAACCGATTCTGATGTCGGTCTTGCCGAAGTCGGTTCCCTTGTAGAGCAGGGGCGCATCGAGCGCTTTCGCCAGCGCATAGGCAAAGCAATCGCCGAAATTCAATCCAGCGGGATGGCGTCCCTTGCCGTAACGGCGAAAGCCTTCACGCGCGAGTTCGGCTTGGATTTCGTCGAAGGCGACAACCAGCAGTCCCGCCGCGCGAAAGTGAGCAATGGCCCCGTCGAGTATTAGGCGCCCAGAGAGGCCATGGCGGCTCTCCACGACGTTTGAGATCTCAAGGAAGTTCGCCGCCGATAACCGCGCTTCGCCGTCAGCTTCGATGAGTTCGGCAAATCGCTGTGCTTCGACTTCACTGAACAGGATAGCGACTATGGCCGACGAGTCGATGACGATCATTTCATCTCGTCATAACCAAGGATTTCGTCGTCGGTCATGTCGGTTATGCGCGGCAGACGTTTGCCTGCTTCGCCAAGTTCCCGCAACTCGCGGAACCAACGCTCGCGTTCGGCCGGGCTCATGCGTGGCGTTCGCCCGACTTTGCGGGCCTCTTCGAGGGTGACAAACTTCACCGGTGCGCGCTCGAATAAGGAGCTTGTCTCGGCCACCCCGCGGCTGGACCCGGCCGTTTCCGCCTCAACGAGGAAGGCCTCGATTTTTCGGAAGGTGTCCAGCGCCATGCGCTTCTTGCTTTTCAGTAGGTTGGAGACGTGGCTCTCCGTCACTCCAAGGGCGCGCGCCAAGTCGGCCTGCGTACGGCCGGCGGCGCGGAGCCTGCCTTTGATTTCGGAGACCTCCATTCTTGTCTTATAGAAAAGAATTAGGTTAAGTGCAACATGACCAAGCTGACCCAACTCGGCCAGGCGACGCCGATCCCGGAGAATCCCGATCAGGCGACGCTTGAGCGCGCGCCGAACCCGCACCCGGCGACGCTCTATCTCGTTCGCTTCACCGCGCCGGAGTTCACATCGATCTGCCCGGTAACCGGTCAGCCCGACTTCGGCACTCTGGTGATCGACTATGCGCCGAAGGATTGGATCGTGGAGTCGAAGAGCTTGAAGCTCTTCCTCCAGAGTTTCCGCAATCACGGCGCGTTCCACGAAGACTGCACGTTGGCGGTGGCCAAGCGCGTGATCGACGCGATCGCTCCCAATTGGCTGCGTATCGGCGGCTATTGGAATCCGCGCGGCGGCATGCCGATCGATGTGTTCTGGCAGACGGGCGCGCCGCCTGAAGGCTTGTGGCTGCCCGATCAAGGCGTCGCGACCTATCGCTCGCGCGGCTGATTACTTTGCTGCTATCGCCGCCGGCGGCGACAGGATCGTGCGCACATGCTGCAAGCGCCCCAGCAAATCGCGATAGCCGAAGCCGACCAGCAATGCGTAACCCACCAGCGTCTCGACGATCGCTACGGCGATCTCCAGCCACGGTCCGATGTCGCGCGGGGTGATCAAGGTGCGATGCGCCGCGAAGATCGCGAGCGCCACGATTGCGGGCCCAGCCAGCGCGCGGATGAAATCCATCACCGGCAGTTCGATCGGTCCGAGATAGAGATGCAGCAATCGCGGCATGTAGAGCACGGTCGTCACCGTGCAGCCAATGGCGACCGCGTGAACGCCATAGGGCGCAGTTATGAGCGCCGATAAAGCCCAGAGTATGGCGTACTCCACGGTGAGTTGCAGCCTGGCGCCGGTGCGTCCAACCGCCTGCAGCAGCGAGCCATTGATGGCGACGATGGTCTGCAGCGCCGCCGTGCCCGCGAGCAGCGTGAAGATTTCACCCGAGGCGCGCCAGCGCTCCGACAATAGCAAAGTGAAGAATGCATCGCTGGCGCCGGCGATGGCGGCGATCGGCGGGAATACGAAGATCGCCTGCGCGAGCGTGGTGAAGAGAACCAACTGGCGCAACGCGGCGTTGTCGTCGCGCACCGCGACGAAGCGGGGATAGATGGCGCTATGCAGCGAACCGCCGAGGATGTTCACCGGCAGCTGCATGATGCGCACGGCGATGTTGTAGAGGCCGAGCGTCGCCGCGCCCAGGAACTTGCCCACGATCAAGGTGTCGGCCTGACGGCTCACGAACATGGTCATCGACCAGGCGGCGGTGTCGCGCATGAAGCCCAAATGCTCGGCAAGCCGCGAGGGCTTGAATACGAGGCGTGGACGAAAGCCGCTCGCCAAGAAGACAATCGCGCCTTTGACCACGCGTTGCGCGAGGTGCTGCCAGACCAGCGCCCAAGCGCCGCCGCCGTTGAACGCGATCACGAGCGCCACAACAATGCCGGCGACGCCGGCTGCGAACTCGGCGCCGGCCAGCCATTGGAATTTCTCCTTCTGCAGCAGCGACGCGGCCGGAATCTCGGCCAGCCCCATGAGCAGCGGCGCGAGCGCCATCGTCATCATGATGGGGACGAGCCGCTCTTCTTCGAAGAAGGCGCCGGCCGGCCATGACAACAGGAAGATCGCCAGCGCAAACACCAGGGTTAACAGGACCGAGGCCCAGAAGGCGCTCGACCAGGCGTCGGAATCGCTGGCGTCGACGCGCACCAGCGAGCGGCCAAGGCCGGCGTCGGCGATCAGCGAAAAGAACATCGCCATCGAGAGCGCCAGCGCCGCCAAGCCGAAATCGGCGGGCGTGAGCATGCGCGCCAGGAACGGTATGGCGACGAAGCTCGAAACCAGCTGGAACACACGCGCGGCAGAAAGGGTCGCGACGCCGAATGCGATCCTCTTGAGCGCCACTGCCGAACTCCAGTTTTGGGCGCGCGCCGCGCCCAGCGGCTACGCATGCAAAGGCTCTGCCGTAACGCCCGCCCGGGCAAGAGTTAATAGCCGCGCGAAGATGGCGCGGTTGTTGCTTGTTTCGGGCCATGCGCTTGGAAGCGGACAAGCGGGGCGGTTGGCGAGCGGCGGGCGGGAGCGTCCTCCGGCGTTACCGCGGCGCGGTTAAGCAAACCGGCGACCTGGTCCGGGTCGCGATGTTGGCGCTGCTGCGGCCGGCCGCGATCTATCTGCCGCGGCGCTGGGCATTGGCGCTGGCCGATCTGGCGGGCCGGGCCTTCCACGTCACCCCGATTGGCGCGCGCGTGCGCCGTTCGATGCGCTCGGCATTTCCCGACCGCGACGCTGGCGCCTTGGCGCTCGAATGGTTGCGGGGGCCATTTCGCGACTACGTGGTCGCCACGCAGATTAAGTCGGGGCGCGAGCGGCCATCGCAATGGCAAATCGAGCACCGCAACTTTCCGGACCTGCTGCGCGATCCAATCGCATCGGCGATCATCGCCACCGGGCATTTTTCGCGTCAGTCGATGAGCGGACTCTATCTGCCGAGCGTCGTTCCGCAGAAACTCACCACTGTGATCGCGCCGATCGATCGCACAAGCCGCAACGCCCGCGCGCTGCGCTTGCGCCTGCTGATGGGCGGCATGGTTGACGCCATCAAACGTATTCGCGGCGATATCGAGGTCGCCGAAATTGGCGCGCTCAGCGTCATCGCTCAGCTGGTGCGCAATCTGCGCGCGCCGGGCCATGTCGTGATCATCGCCGCCGACGGCGCCTGGCAGCGCGACAAAGCCAGCGGCTACGAGCGCGCCTTTGCCGGTCACGCCAAGCGCAACGTCGCACTGGGTACGGCGCGGCTGGCGCGCATCAGTCAGCGCCCGATCGTCACTTGCGTCACCTATGTTGAAGCGGACGGACGCATCGTCATGGACTGGGGCGCGCCGATCGCGCCCGCCGACAAGGCTGACGCCGCCGCCGATGTGCGGGTCACCGATTTGATGCTTGACGTGTTCGAACGCGCCGTGGGCGCGCGGCCCGGGCAATATGTGCTGCCGATCGGCGAAGAGCGGCGCTGGAGCGAGGCGGCGCAGTGCTGGATGGATGCGCGGCCGGTTGTTGCGCAGGCATCCGCAGCGCCTTCGCGTATCGCTGAGCCCGCCTAGAAGCGCGAAGTGCGCGCGCCTGCCTCGGCGCGTACGCGCTCGGTTGGCGTTTCGGTCGGCGTGCCGAGATGGATGAAGCCGGCAATGCGTTCGTGCTCGGCCAAGCCCAGCGCCGCGCGTGCGCGCGCGTCATAGCAAGCCCAACCGGTCAGCCAGCAGCCGCCATAGCCCATGGCGTGCGCGGCGATAAGAAGCCCGTAGCACACGGCGCCGGCCGAAAGCTGCTGTTCCCATTCCGGAATCTTGGCGTGCGGCGCCGCCGCTGACACCACCATGACGCACACCGGCGCCCGCAGGAACGTGGCGCGCGCGATCTCGGCGCTCTGTGCATCGGCGCTGACGCCGGCGAGCGCCTCGCCGGCGCGGGCGCGGCCATCGTTTTCGATTACCACGAAACGCCACGGGCCGAGCTTGCCGTGATCGGGCGCACGCGCCGCCAAGCGCAGGATCGCATCGAGATCGGCGCCGCTCGGTCCGGGCGCCGCGAAATGCACGACCTTGGTCGAACGTCGTCGCGCCATCAGCGCCAGCGTCTCGGCGCTTTCGAAGATCGCATTGCAGGGCTCGCCCTCGGCGGGAGCGGGCGGTACAGCGGCAGCGGAGAGTGGCATCGGTGCTCCTGGCGCCACAAGAGAGCGCGTATGATCGATTGGGAAGAAGACGGAGACCCTTGGGTCGTCAAGAGCGTGGCGCGTGTCTTCCAGAACGACTGGTTCGGGATCGATGCGCACGACGTGATCCGCCCGGACGGCAAGCCCGGAGCGTACGACGTCATCCGCGTGCGGCGTTTGGCAGTCGGCGTGCTGCCGATCGATGCGGAGGGCTATGTGCATATTGTTGGTCAGTGGCGGTTTCCGCTCGGGCGCTATTCCTGGGAAATGCCCGAAGGGGGCGCCGAACCGGGCGAGGACGCGGCTACGTGCGCGCGGCGTGAACTTGCCGAGGAGACCGGACTGAGCGCGGGGTCTTTGCGCACAATCCTCGAAATGGACCTCTCCAATTCGATGACCGACGAGCGCGCAGTGATCTTTCTGGCCACCGACTTGATCCCCGGAACGGCCGCGCCGGAGGGCACGGAAGTCCTTCGGCACAAGCGCGCGCCGTTCCTGGAGGTGCTGGCGCGCGTCGCCGATGGGCGCATTCGCGATAGTCTGACGGTTGCCGCGGTGCTGCGCGCCCACCACATGGCGGTGACGGGGCAAATGCCGGCCGCCTTGGCGGCGGCGATGCTGCGGCAGGGAGAGTAGTGCATGGCTGAGCCCCGCGTGTTCGAAGCCTCCGGCGGCGTCTGGGCGCAATTGCGGGTCGAAGCGGTGCAGGCCGCGGCCGAGGAACCGCTGCTCGCCTCCTATCTGCACGCGTCGATCCTGCATCACGACCGCATCGAGGATGCGCTCTCCTATCATCTGGCGCAGAAGCTCGGGCACGGCGATCTGCCGGCGCTGCAAGTGCGCGAAGTCATCCGCGAAGCCTATGCTTCGGACCCGCAACTTGCGGCGCAAGCGACGCGAGACATGCGTGTGGTGCGCGAGCGCGACCCGGCCTGCCGCACTTATTTGCAGCCTTTCCTCTTCTTCAAAGGCTATGGCGGCCTGCAAGCCTATCGCATCGCCAATTGGCTCTGGCGGCAAGAGCGCGAGATCCTCGCTTATCACATGCAGAGCCGCGTCTCGGAATTGTTCGCCGTCGACATCCATCCGGCGGCGAAGATCGGCGCTGGCGTCTTCATCGATCATGCGCACGGCATCGTCATTGGCGAGACCGCTGTGGTGGAGGACGACGTCTCGATGCTGCACTCCGTCACGCTCGGCGGCACCGGCAAGGAGGGCGGCGACCGCCACCCGAAAATCCGCCGCGGGGTGATGATCGGCGCCGGCGCGAAAGTGCTGGGCAACATCGAGGTGGGCGAGGACGCCCGCATCGCCGCCGGCTCGGTGGTGCTGGAGAATGTCGCGCCGCGCTGCACCGTGGCCGGCGTGCCGGCCAAGCCGATCGGCGGCCCATGCTGCGAAGGCGTGACTCCGGCCGAGATCATGAACCAGCGCATCGATACGCCGTAACCGCGGCGCGCAGCGTTCCTCTAAAGGCAAACGCCGCCACGCTTGGGCGTGGCGGCGTTATCGTCAAGTCGTCGAGAGCGGTCAGCCCTGGAAGGCGCTGATGAACACTTCCACACGGCGGTTGCGGGCGCGCCCGTCATCCGTCGCGTTGCTGGCGATGGGTTGACGCTCGCCGCGGCCTTCTTCGAGCAGGCGATAGCTGGCGACGCCGCCGCTCTGCAACACGGCGGCGACATTGCGGGCGCGGCGCGCCGACAGGTCGAGATTGTAGTCGTCGGGCCCGATCGCATCGGCGTGACCGATGACGTCGACCGTGGTCTGCTCGTAATCGCGCAGCACGTTGCCGGTGTCGCGCAAAGTGCCGACGAATTGGCTCTTCACGCTGTCGCGGTTGAAGTCGAAGGTGAGGTCAGCTGGGAAGATCAAGCGGATCTGCGATTGGCTGACGCGCTCGACGCCCACGCCGGTGCCGGCGAGACGTTCGCGCAAATTCTGGTGGACGCGGTCCATGTAGGCGCCGATGCCGTAGCCGGCGAGCGCGCCGACGCCGGCGCCGATCATGGCGTTGCGGCGATCGTCGCCGCCGGCGAGCGTGCCGGCTGCGGCGCCGACGATGGCGCCGATGATGGCGCCGTTGGCGGCGCGGTTAGGTTCGCGTTCGCCGGTGACGGGATCGATGGTGGTGCAGCCGGCTGCGAGCATGAGCGCGGCCAGGGCGGCGGAAGCTTTGCGGATCATGGTTCCCTCTCCGAAATTCACATGGGCGGCGCTTTGGCGCCCAATCCGGTCGAGACCATGGCGCCTTTGGCCTGAGTTGTCGCTGAACGCCGAGTTCAGTCGGTCGATCCTGCGACACTATAACGGCTGAGGCGACCGAACTGTTCCATCAGAACGCTATCCACAAGCGGGGCAATCCGGTCGAATCCCAGCGCCGCGTCGCCCGAAACACGATAGCTCATCGCTAGTTTCGCTCCGGAGGCGTGGGCGGCGACGGTGAAGGTCAGCACCCCGGTGGCGCCCATCTCCTGGAGCGGCCCAAAAGCGCCGATGACGCGCAGCGTGCGCACGCCCTCCTGCTCCATCACCAGCACCACCCGTCCATGCTCGACCGACTGGCCGTCGCCCCAACGTTCGCACCAGCAGCCGCCGGCGCGTGCGTCGAGCCGCAGCCGGGACGCATCGCCGGAATAGGTATGGGCCGAGTTCCACCAGCGCTCGATCCGCCGCAAGTCGCGCCAGACGGTTTCGGGCGCCGCCGCAAGCTCGGCCTCCGCCTCGATCACAAAGCCGGAAGGAGAGCTGCTGGCGACCGCCGCCGAAGCCGGCGTCGCCAACGCAAGAAGTACGAATGCAGCCGCGATCGAGCGCATGGGCGCCTCCAGATTGGACTTCCTTGAACAAGGCTTTGGAAGCTCTCGCAAGTCTGCGGTTAACCAAAGTTCAGGATGCTGACGGCACTATCCGATCCCGCTTTGACCGACACGTCGTCCTCGCCGTTCAGCGACCGCGCCAAGCGGACCCGCGCACTGGCCGCCGTCAGCCGCGCACGGATCGCCAACGCTTGGCTGCGGCTTGCCTCCTGTGCGGTGGTGGCGGCGGTAGCGACCTCGGTGGTCGGCACGCTCATGCCCCTGCTTTGGTTTGTCGGGCTCGCGCCCATGATCCTGGCCGAGCGTTGGGCGTTTCAACGTCTTTCGCGGGATTGCGCGGCTGGTGCGGCCCCCGAGCGGATGCCCTGGCTCACTGCCTTGCTCTGCGTACAAAGCACCTATCTCAACGCGCTCGCCGCCATGCTTTGGTTTTCGACATACGTGCCCGGCGAAACGCTGGCGGTGATCTATATTTTGGGCGGCCTCGCCAATGCCGCGGCGACTTTGCGCTCGGCGCCGACGTTTTTCATTGCCGTCGCCAGCCCCACCATTGTCTTCTTGCTCGGTTTGCCGTTGGCTGAATATCTGCTCAACGGCGCGCGCAACCCGCTCGACTTGATGCCGCTGATGGGCGGGCTGTTGCTGCTCGCATTCGGCGTCAACCTGTGGCGCAGCTTGCTGGCTTCGGATGCGGCCCAACTCGAAGCGGAAGCGGCGGTGCTGCGCGAGCGGCAAGCCGCAGCTGCGGCCGCCGCGGCGAAGACCAGCATGATCCAGCGTATGAACGATGAGATGCGCACGCCGATGGCGGCCTTGATCGGCGCCGCCGAGCATCTGCGCCGCGCCGCGCAGACGCCGCAAGCGCGCGCCCACATCGCCACGTTGGCGCAGGCCGGCGAAGTGCTGAAACTGGTGCTGGATGATCTGTCCGATCTCGACCGGCTCGAAAACGGCCGCCTGCCGATCGAGACCAAGCCAGCCGATCCGCGCCAGGTGTTGCGGGGCGTGGTCAGCGCCTTTCGCGCCGCCGCGCAAGACAAGCACCTCGAATTGTTCGTCGATGTCGATCCGGCAACGCCGCCTCTGGTGGAGATGGATGCAGCGCGGGTGCGCCAGGTTCTGTTCAACCTGCTGGCCAACGCCGTGCGCTACACGACGCACGGCGGCGTGCGCGTGCGGCTCACGGCGCAGCCGGCGGAAGCCGGCAAGACGCGCCTCACGTTCCAGGTCGCCGATACCGGCGCGGGCATGTCGCGCGCGCGGCTTGCGCTGATCTTCGGGCGTGAGCGTTTGTGTGCTGACGGCGAGGGGCCGGGGCTTGGTCTTGCGATATCGCTGCGTCTGGCGAGGCTCATGGGCGGTTCGTTGACCGCGCGCAGCGAACTCGGCGAAGGCTCGGTGTTTTCGTTTACGCTGGATGCGATGGCGCCGGCCCAGCGCGCGAGTTCTGCTGCTTAGTTTCGAAGAAATCTCGCCAACTTGGCCGACATTGCCGTCGGGTCGCGCGTCTCGCACTCCCAGATGACGAGCGCCGACCAGCCAGCGTCCTTCAAAGCCTTGAGCGAGGCGCGGTCGTGCGCCGTGTTGCGGGCGATTTTGGCGCGCCAATAGACGGCATTGTCTTTCGGTTGGCGCGCGCCGCGTTTGCAGCGGTGGCCGTGCCAGAAGCAGCCATGTACGAACACGGCTTTGCGCAAACCGCCGAAAACCAGGTCGGGCTTGCCGGGGAGTTTTGCGCCGTTCAGCCGATAGCGGCGCGCGTAGCCCAATGCGCGCACGCTCGCGCGCACCGCCAGTTCGGGTGCGGTGTCGCGCGACTTGACCGCGCGCATGATTGCGGAGCGTTTGGCGGCGTCGAAGACGTCGGCGCGCATGGCGTTCACGCGCTCAAGCGCGCCTTGGCCGCCCCCGCCAACGGCGCAAGCAAGTGCTGCGAAAGCCAGCGCACGACGGGCACGCAGACAGCATCGCCAACAAGATGCAATGCGGCGGTTTGGCCGGTTGGCAGAGGATAGTGCTCAGGCACGCCCATGAGCCGCGCCGCCTCGCGCGGCGAAAGCAGGCGGGAGCGAATCTCCTGGCCTTCGACAAACAAGAGCAGCTGACGGCTCGATCCGCCGGCAGGCGTGCGCAGGCATCCCGCGAGCCCGTCGAAGCGCGCCTCGGCGCGCTGCACGCGTTCGCCATGCTCGACGCGGATGCGCCGAAACACCGCGCCGACCGCGCGGCGGCCACTCTCTTGCAGGGCCTCAAGCCGCGCGCGCTGCAAAGCGCTCATCTGCGAAACCAGCTTTGCTGTTTGTTCGTCGCTGTTCCAATGTTCGCTGTGGTCGTCGAGCAGATCGATCAAGTCGGTGTTGCGCTTAGGCGGCGCGTCGAGGCGCCACCAGACGAAGCGCTTGCGCAAGCCGTCCGGCAGCCGCGCGACGACATTGCGGATGGCTTGCGAATGAAACGGCGCGCTCGGACCGGCTGAAGTGAGATGCGCCGGCGCCTGACGCGCCGCGACCACAAAGAGTCTCGGCCGCGATTGCGGCGTGAACAGCGCCGCGTCGATCTCCAGTGCACCGACGCGATAGCCAAGATCGTCAAGCGCGTGGATCAGAGCGGCGCAATCGGCGCCGCCGTGCGAGCTCAGTAGCCCGGTGACATTCTCCAGCGCCAGCACTTCCGGCGCGCGCCCTTCATCGCTGAGTTTTTCGATCAGCCGGTGAAAGCCCCAGAACGCGCCCGAGCGGGGCGCGGCGAGCCCGCGCCGCGCACCGGCGAGCGAAAGGTCTTGGCAGGGGAAGGAGGCCCAGGCCAAGGCCGCCTGTCCCGGGAGTTGGTGGGGCGAGAGCTTCCAGATGTCGCCTTCGTACATCTCAGCCCCCGGCGGAAACGCCTGACGGTAGGCGCTGGCCTTGGCCGGATCGATGTCGTTGGCGAAAATACAGGTGAAATCCGGCTCTAGCCCGAGGCGGGCCAGGCCGCCGCCTGCGAAAAACTCCCAGACTGGGGCGCCGGAATCACGCTGCATGGGGCTATACTAGCGCCCGCGAGGGTGCTGACATCCCTCTGGATGGCAGGACCAGACTGGGGGGAAGCCGATGCGGACCTCGATCCGCGGTGCTTTGGTGGGGCTCGTTCTGGGTGCGGCGGCGCTGTCGGCGTGCCAGCGCCAGGCGCCCACGAGCGACGAAACGACCCAGAATCCCACCAACGCCGAGCGTGAGGCGGAGATCGCCGCCGAAACGCTGGCGGCGCTTGGCGGCCCCGCGAACGCCGAGCAGCGGGCGCTTTACGAAGGCGAGTTCCAGGCGTCGGGCGGCATCGACAGCCTCGGCAGCGCCGAAGGCGCCTGGGAGCTGACCCTGCTCGAGGACTATGCGCAGTTCGACCGCCCCGGCCTCGGCGAAGATGGCGGCCCCACTGCTCAGCGCGATTTCCGTGAGCGCGGCATGCGCGTGGTGGCCGGTTCGCTGACCATCACCATTTCGCACCAGCCGTGCCAAGCGAGCGGCGTCGAACTTCCTTACACGGCGCACGTCTTGTTCGAAGGCGTACCCTATCAGGGCTGCGCCCGACGCGGCGTGGCTGAAGGCGAGCGCGCGACGTGGGCATCGGTGCTGCCGGAGCTGATGCCTGGCATCGGCGTGTGCATGGAACGGGCGACGTCGCGGCCGGCGCGCGTGACCTTCGCCTCCAATCTCGATGAGGGCGAGGTGCTGGTGCGCATCCGCCAGGCCAATGGCTCGCGGCACGAGTGCATCGTCACCAATGGCGCGATTTCGGTTTACGAGCCGCTCTCGGACGACGATCGCCGCAGCGGCGAAGGCGAACCTGAGTTTCAGCCCGGCGGCGCTCGCCCCAGCGCGCGCAATTGCCGATCCGTGGAACCGGTCGCCGACCGCAGCGGCGCGCAATTGGGCTGGCTGATCCGCAATTCGTGCTAATCGGCGCGTTCGTCGCAATCCGATTGCAAAATTGCCGGCGTCGGGGCCGTTCTCCTCAAGCTTGAGGGGGAACAATCATGCTTGGACCGCGCCCGCACGCCGATCGCCTCGAACTTGCGCTCTCGATGCTCCGGATCACGATCGCGGTGCTGATTTTCATTCACGGCGCCTATCGCGCCATTCATTGGGACCCCAACGTCACCGGGTTCGGCGAGTGGCTCGGTTCCAAGGGTTTTCCGCAAGGGCTGTACTGGGCCGCGGCGGTGACAATCTATGAATTGATTGCGCCGCTCTTCATTCTCGCACGCCGTTTGGTGACGTTGGCGTGTTTGGGGCACATCGTCATCATCGCGCTTGGCGCAGTGCTGGTGCACTATCCCTCGGGTTGGTTCGTCGTCGGCGCTGGGCGCAATGGCATGGAGTACTCAGTGCTCCTGCTTGCCGGCTTGATCGCGGTGGCGTGGGCGCATGCGCCGCGCGCCGCCATTACGAAATGAGATTCTGAATCCACTGAATGGCGTTGTCGATCACTGTAAGACCGACGCGCGCGCCCAAATAAACCGACGCCACTGAAGCGACCGCGGCGGGGATCGTCAGCAGCATCAGCATGCCGTCGCGCTGCAATAGCGCCAGCGACGTCATCGCCACCGTCATGCCAGGCGGCCAGTTGGCGAACGGGATCGGCAGGATCAGCACCAGCGCCATCAGCAGCGTCTGCAGGCCGACCAATATGGTCGCGGGAAACCGCGTCAGTCGCGACCAGCGCGGTTTGATCAGATACTCGACGCGGCGAAGCGTTGGGATCGCCAGATTGAAGGTACGCCGCAGCGCCTCGCAGCTGACGCGCCATTCGCGCACGCGCTTCGGCACCCAGAGCCGGCGCGAGCCGAACACCATCTGGATGGCGGGTGCGAGCATCAGCACGCCAAAAATGGTTGAAATGCCGGGCACGTTCGGCACGCACATCGGCAACGCCAGCACCAGCAGCAGCATGCCGTGGGCGCGCGAATCCAACCGATCGATCAATTCGCCGACGCTGACGCTCTCGCCCGGGAATGCTTCGATCAGATCGTCGAGCAGTTCGGATGCGGGCCGGCCGCGATCAGGGGTGGGGCCGGCTTCGGCGGGAGGAGCGGGGACCGGCATATCCATGTCAGATGTGGTGGTGACATGGGGCGCCCGGCGCGGTTTGGCCAGCCCTACAAGCATCGTGCGTCAAGTGCGACCCACAGGTTTAGGGCGGACGCTTGTCGCATTTGACGCACATAAGATGCTGTAGAAACCATGCCTTTAGCGCAGCTTGTGGACTTGAAATCGGAAGACCCGCCTGCCCCAGAACTGATTCCGATTTCAAGTCCGCTGCGCTAGGGCGACGTTCAGACAGCATCAACCATACGAGCGTAGCGGTAGGGTCATGCGGCGTGCGGCTGCGCTCTTCTTCTTGCTCGGCCTGACCCCGGCTTGCGCCGGGTCGGCGCCCCCGCCCGCGGAGCTCGGTGGCCTGTGGAGCGCGGGCGCCGCTGCGTGCGAGGCCGGCGTCGGCGTGCGCTTCGGCGCCGAGGCGATCGAGGTCGTCTATCAGGACGAGCGCCAAGTCTTGTTTGAGCGGCCGCGTTACCGGCTGGAAAGCAGCGGCCGGACATTCCGCGTGCGCATCGTTTATGACTTGCCTCGCGTCGCCGGCGGCGCACGTGTCGCCGGGGCGCACGGCGTGGTCGTGCTGGCGCGGCAGCCGGACGGCGGCGTCGCGCCGATGACTCACAGCATCGTCGACGGACGCACGGGTTCGGCGCGGCTGCGCCTCGCCGACGATCCGGCGGTGACGGCGCTGACGCTAACGCCGTGCGGCGATCATCCCTGGACGCAGGACATTCGCGGCCGCGCATGAAAAAACCGCCGGCCCTTTCAAGGCCGGCGGTTTCTCAATTGGACAGGGCGGCTTGGATTAGTCGTTGCTGCTTTGGCTGCTGGTCGCGGCTTGCAGCGTCTCGCCGTTGCAGCGGGCGACTTCGTCGCCGCTCAGCTGATCGGAATCCGAGCCATAAGAGGCGATGCGCAGGCCGTTCGACTCGCGGACGAACTGGCGGCAGGAGCGGACGTTGGCGCCATGGTCGGCGCGGGCGACGCAGGTGTCGCCGTTGCAGTCCCAGATGGTGTTGAGGGCAATGACGCGGGTGGCTTCGGCGACCGGCGTGGCGAGGCGGATGGTGTAGATGTCGCGGGCAAAAGCCGGGGCCACAAAGGTGGCGCTGAGGACGGCGGCGGCGACGATCGAACGAAGGGCGGACATGTGGTTCTCTCCTGGACTGGTCACGCTTCTTGGGGAGGAGCGCTGGGATGGTTATGGCCGCTTCGCTGACGGCTGACAAGAGAAAATTGAAGGAATGAGAAATTATTCATCACATACTTGTTATCTGACGCAAGGACAGTTGGCGGCCCAAAAAACCCATCCCAGCCAGATCGCGATGGGTTAATAAGAGTGGCCAGGGGCGCGGCGGGGACAAAAGCCGCCCGGGCAGAAGGGGGACGGCGAAGATGACGTTCTACAAATTTGCGGTGGGCGTGGTGCTGACGGCGGCGATGATCGCGGTGCTGGGGATGAGCGCCTTGGTGTTCAGTTCGCGCGACTTCCAATTCGGCGTGGCGCAGGTTTCGCCATCCACCAATGGGCTCATCTCCTTTGCCGCTCTCGACGAAGCCGATCGCGAGATCGTGCGGCTCGAAACCGACAGCGCCGGGCCGCGCGGAGAATTGCTGGAAATCGATCAGCAGATCGCTGCGCTCGACGCGCAGGTGCAGGGCGCCGAGACGGCGATGAACGATGCGCGCGCCGCGATGGTCGGCGCCATTGCCGACATCGAAAGCCGCGCCAATGTGCAAACCGCAGAGAGCGCGGCCGCCGACATGACAGCGCAAGGTCTCTCGCAACGCATCAACGCGCTCGCGGCGCGCGCCGGACTGCCGCCGGCCGATCAGCAAGGCGTGGCGCAGCTGCGCGTGCAGGTGCAGGAATTGGCCGAACGCGAAGAGGCGCAGGACGATCGCAGCGCCGAACGCGCCGCTTTGGTGGCGCGTCAGCGTTTGGTGAGCGGCCAAGTGGCGGAAGCCAACCGCCGCGTGTTCGCGCTCCAGCAAAGCGTCGTGCCCGATTACGAGCATTACACGCGCATTCGCGGCGAGGCCTATGCGCTGCGCAATCTGAGCCCGCTGGGCATCAGCGCCTTTCTGGCGCAGGGCCATCCGGCCTTGCTATCGACCGTACTGGTGCTGCTCATGGGGGCGCTGGGTTCCCTGCTTTATCTCTTCCCAGCGTATCTCAACCGCGCCGTGCCGGTGACGATGGCGGAAGTCGTCGTGCGGCTGATTTTCGGCATGTGCGCGGCGCTCGCCGTATACGTGCTCGCTAACGCGGCCATTGCCGGCTTCTCGATCGCGTCTTCGGTGCAGCAGGCCACCACGTCGGCTGCG
Organism: Proteobacteria bacterium HN_bin10; assembly: GCA_002083515.1. GTDB lineage: Bacteria > Pseudomonadota > Alphaproteobacteria > Caulobacterales > Aquidulcibacteraceae > Vitreimonas. Next base: position 5,216 of record LWDN01000090.1, on the reverse strand, counting down.
CTCAACCCGTTCACGGTGTCGTTGGTCGGCATTGTCGCCGGCGTCTTGTCCGAGGACATCGCCAAATGGATCCAGGATCGCGGCCGCGGCATGTTCCAGCAGGGCGGCGTCGCGGCGTCGGCGCCGGTTTCCGACGCCGCGTCCGGCGGCGGTCTCGTGAACAACCAGGCGATCTCGTAAGCGCAATTTCTCCGGCTGACGCCGCGATACGCGCTTTGACGCGCGCGTCGCCGTCGTTAGGGTGCGCACCGAAGTTTGGAGAAACCACATGGGCCGCGCTGTTATCGTCTCTTATGCCCGCACGGGCCTGGCCAAGTCCGGCCGGGGCGCCTTCAACGACACCCATGGCGCGGCGATGACCGGCCACGCCATTCAGCACGCGGTCGCGCGGGCGAAGGTCGAGAACGACGCGGTCGAGGATGTAGTCATCGGTTGCGGCTCGCCCGAGGGCGCCACCGGCCACAACGTCGCCCGTCTCGCCGCCGTGTGGGCGGGGCTCGACTTCAAATGCTCGGCCACCACCGTCAATCGCTTCTGTTCGTCGGGCCTGCAGGCCACGGCGCAGGCGGCCCATTACATCATGAATGAAGGCGCCAAGACCGCGGTGTCGGGCGGTGTGGAATCGATTTCGCTGACGCGGCTCTCGTCGGCGATGAACAAGGATCACATGTTCGAGGAGAAGCTCATGAAGGAGCATCCCTACATGTGGATCACCATGATCGAGACCGCCGACATCGTGGCCAAGCGTTACAATATCAGCCGCGAGTATCAGGACGAATACTCGCTGCGTTCGCAGCAGCGCATCGCCGCGGCGCAAGCGGCCGGCCTCTTCAAGGACGAAATTGTGCCGATGAAGACCAAGATGAAGAAGGTCGACAAGGAGACGAAGCAGGAGAGCATCGTCGATGCTGTGGTCGATCGCGACGATTGCAACAGGCCAGACACAACGCTCGAAGGTCTTGCGAAGCTCGAGCCCGTGCGCGGCCCGGGCAATTTCGTCACCGCCGGCAACGCCAGCCAGCTCTCCGACGGCGCGGCTGCGCTGGTGCTGATGGACGAAAAGGAGGCCGAACGCCGCGGGCTGGAGCCGCTCGGCATGTTCAAGGGCTTCGCCGTCGCCGGCTGCCATCCGGACGAGATGGGAATCGGGCCGGTGTTCGCGGTGCCGCGTTTGCTCGAACGCCAAGGCCTCAAGGTCGATGACATCGATCTCTGGGAACTCAACGAGGCGTTCGCGTCGCAATGCCTCTACAGCCGCGACAAGCTCGGCATCGATCCGGAAAAGTACAACGTCAATGGCGGCTCGATCGCCATCGGCCACCCGTTCGGCATGACCGGCGCGCGCCTTGTCGGACACGTGCTGATGGAGGGCAAGCGCCGCAAGGCCAAGCGCGCGGTCGTCACCATGTGCATCGGCGGCGGCATGGGCGCCGCGGGCCTGTTCGAGGTGTTTTCGTGAAACGATTGATTTTGGTTGCGGCGCTGGCGCTTGCCGCGTGCGGGCAAGAGTCGGCGCAACAGCGTGAGTCGAACGAAGCGTATCCGGTTGTCGGCGCGTCCGATCAGAGCACAACCATCGGCCCCGATGGCGCCGCGGGCATCGGCACGGCGCTCGCTATGGACGTCGCGGCGGTGCAAGCGGCGGCGCCGAGCTACGTTGTTGCGGAAGTGGACGATCAAATCGAAGGCGAGGCGTTCAAGGCAATCACGCTTTCGGCCGGAAACGAGGAAGTGTTCCGCATCAATCCGACCGCGGATCGTCGCCACATCCACTCGATCGTCACGCGCTCGTCGCAGGCGCGCAGCGCCGCCGGCGAGATTGTCGGGCAATCGAAATTCGCGGTGGCCCCGCCCGAACAAGTCAGCTTCTGCAGCAACGAGATATTCGACGGTTCGGCGGGCTTTGCCTGCTCAAGCGCGCAAGACGGCCGCTTCTGGCGCGTCTATCGCTTGCCGGAAGGCGCGAGCGAAGCAGAATCGTTCGAGGATATCGAGCCGGACCTGCTGCACGACGCAACTCTGGTCGAGATGCGCTGGATCGCACCGCGGGTTTGAAGCGAGTAGCGAATAGGGAGTGGCGAATAGGGCGCGGGACACCACTCGCTACTCGCCATTCGCCACCCGCACCTTATGCACGCTGCTCGCCGTTGCGATGCGCTCGCCGGAATCGGTGCGGAATTCGGCGCTCATGAACACCAGCGTCCTCGTCTTGCGCACGAGCTTGGCCTCGATCGCGCCCGCGTCGGCGCGCGCCAGCATGTCGATGGTGACGGAGACCAGCGCGGTCTGTCCGCCGGCTTCGCGGTCAGCGCCGGCTTCGAGCGCATTGATAAGGCGCGCGGCGATGGCGGAATCGGTCATTTCTTGCGGCTGATCGCCAGATTGATGCGCTCGTGCGCGATCTCGAGCGGCGCCCATTCGCCGACGCTCGCGGTCTTGCCGGGTTCGAGGTCCTTGTAGTGCATGAAGAAGTGCTTGATCTGCGCGACCAGCAGCGGCGGCAAATCCTCGTGCGTCTTCACGTCCTTGTAGAACGGATTGAGCGCATCGACCGGAACGGCCAAGATTTTTTCGTCGACGCCCTTTTCATCGTCCATCAGCAGCACGCCAACGGGCCGCGAGCGGATCAGGCAGCCGGCGACCACCGGCATCGGCGTCACCACCAGAATATCGAGCGGATCGCCGTCTTCGCCGAGCGTATTCGGGATGAAGCCGTAATTGCTCGGATAGAGCATCGACGTGTGCAGGAAGCGGTCGACGAAGAGGGCGCCGGATTTTTGGTCCAGCTCGTACTTCACCGGCAACCCGCCCTGCGGAATTTCGACGAAGGCGTTGACCTCGTGCGGTGGGTTCGGGCCGGGGGAGACGAAGCGGATATCCATGCGCGGGGCTCGGGATTGGGGATTTGGGATTGGGGATTAGGACGCAGGTTCCTTCAGGCGGGTATGCAGCCGGTTGAGCATTCTCGAAACGCGTTCAACCTCTTCAAGCAGCGATGCAATAGCGCCTTCCGACGCAAATTTAGCTCTGCCAGCGAGCAACAGCAAAGTCTCCAGTTCGGCGGCCGATCCGCGAGCAATGCTAATGAAGTGAGCGTAGTCTTTGCGTGTGCCGCGTGCGTGGCCTTCTGCTATGTTGGCGGGAATTGAGACGGCGGCTCGGATCAGTTGAGCCGTTAGGCGGTACTCTTCTTGTTTCGGAAATTGTCGGACAAGTGCGTAGGCCGCTTCCGCCGCATCCATTGCCCTGGCCCAGACTTCCAATTCGCGATAGCTCACCGCGCTCATGCAAATCCCCAATCCCCAGTCCCGGATCCCCAATCCCGTCTGTCACATCTTCTTCCGCAACGGCGCCAAATCCGGAAACTCCGGCTCGCGCTTCTGCGCCTTTGCCGCGAAGGCTTCGGCCATATGCGGCGGGGCGAACATGCCGGCCTGCCAGGTGGCGATATAATCGAGACCGTCGGCGATCGAGTGGTCGCGGGCGTAATTGATCATGCGCTTCGATCCCGCAACCGGAACCGGCGCTTTGGTCGCGATCTCCTGCGCCAGCTCCATCACGTGCGCGAGCATCGCCTCTTGGGTCGCGAACACGTCGTTGACCAGGCCGATCTCCTTAGCTTTCGCCGCGGGCAAGCGCCGGCCGGCATAGGCAAGCTCGCGCACCCAGCCCTCGGGAATGAGTTTGCAGAGCCGCGGGAAGGTGCCGACATCGGCGGTCATGCCGATATTGATTTCGGCGATCTGAAAGAAGGCGTCCTCCGTGCAATAGCGGATGTCGCAGGCGCTGGTCATGTCGACGCCGGCGCCGATGCACCCGCCTTGAATCGCGGCGATCACCGGCATGCGCGCATCGTCGAGGCACGAGAAACTATCCTGCAGCACCTTGACGAAATGCCGGAAGGTCTCGGCGCGCGTGTATTGATCGCCGCCGCTGGCGGCGACGCCCTCACCGTCGGTGAACACGGAAATGTCCATGCCGGCGGTGAAGTGCTTGCCGGTGGAGGAGATGACGATGACGCGGGCGCGAGCATTGTCATTGATGTCGTTCACGATCGCCGGCAGCTCGTTCCAGAACGCGCGCGGCATGGCGTTGAACGCCTCCGGCCGCGAAAGCTGGATATGGGCGATGTTGTTCTCGATGCTGAGCTTGAAGCAGGTGGGTTCGGTCATTGGCTATCCGGGTGACACACACGCACACGCAGCGGCGCGTCGATCACTCATAGACCGTGCCGTGCGTGTGTGTCACCCGCGGCTCAAGCGAACACGACGCCCGTGAGAACCGCCGCGTAGTGCACGGCCGCCGCCGCCATGACGAAGATGTGCCAGATGGCGCGGCGGAAGGGGAGCTTCTCCCAGACGTAGAACGGAATGCCGATGGTGTAGAGCGCCCCGCCTATGGCCAGGAGAATGAGGCCGGCGAGCGGCACGCCGTCGAGCATCGGGCCGAGGGCTGCGACAACCAGCCAGCCGAGCAGCACGTAGAAGCCGATCCAGATCTTCTTGCCGATATTGGGCAAAAAGAGTTTGCCCGCCGCGCCGATCAGCGCCAGCGCCCAGACGATGGTCGTCATCGAGATGGCCCAGGCGCCGTCGAAGCGGAGGGTGGTGAAGGGCGTGTAGGTGCCGGCGATCATGAGGAAGATGGCGGCATGGTCGAAACGGCGCAGCAACGATTTGCGCTTGGCGTTCTCGGCCAGATTATAGGCCATCGAGCACCCGATCATGGTCATGACGCAGACGGCGTAGACGGCAACGGCGCCCGCCATCGGCAAGCCGCCCTGCCAGATCGCTAAGCCCAACGCGGCGCCCACGGCGAAGGTGAACAGCATGAGCGCAACGCCATGCACCCAGCCATCCACCAGCTTTTCCAGGCGGGTCGGGTAATGGAGTTTGGGCAGGAGGTCGGTGAGCGTCATCGTTTCGGAGTGTGGCGGGTTTGAGCTGGTTTGTCAGGGGGTCGAGGCTGACAGTTTGCGACGGAATGTTTCTGCGCGCCGTGGGGAGCGGGAGTTGGCGGAGGAGGGGCTGGAGGGGGAGGGCCTGAGTCCGCGCCAACCGTGTGCTCTGGGTCCCGGGTCTCGCTTCGCGGGCCCGGGATGACGGAGTCCTTTAAGAAAATAGGGGGATAGCGCACCCCGCTCTTCGGCATATTTCGCGGCGAAAAGCGTACAAGATCAACGCGATTCAAAATATCAAGGGGCTGTCCTAGGAGCG
>LWDN01000089.1:14912-15320 GCA_002083515.1 Proteobacteria bacterium HN_bin10 | reverse complement strand
GCCGCGCGGCGCTCGACGCGCTTCGGCGGGCCGCGCCCGCGTCGCGGCAAGCGCTGGCGCCGGAGGGGGAAGCGGCGCCGTCTGAGCGGCAGCCGGCAACAGGTCAGACTTTGCAGGAGCGACGGCAGGAGCGGCGCGAACGTTGGCGCGAACGCCGCGAAGAGCGCCTGCGTCAGCAACAGCAATCGCCGCAGCCGTAGGGTTATTCCGCAGCCGTCGCCTCCGGCGCGCGGCGTCCGCCGAAGCTGCGTGGCAGCGTCACGGTGACGATGGTGCCGCGGCCGACTTCGCTTTGGATGGCGAGCTTGCCGCCGTGCATTTCGGCGAGCGACTTGGTCAGCGCCAGCCCAAGCCCGGTGCCGTGATTGTTGCGGGTGAGTTCTTCTTCGACCTGCTCGAACGGGCGCG
>LWDN01000089.1:0-14900 GCA_002083515.1 Proteobacteria bacterium HN_bin10 | reverse complement strand
GGCGGAATGCCGCAGCCGGTGTCGACGACGCGTAGCGTCAGTGTCTCGGGGCCGCTGCGCGCATGCACCATGATGGCGCCCTGATCGGTGAACTTCACCGCATTCGACAGGAGATTGAGCAGGATCTGCTTGATGGCGCGATGATCGGCCTCGATCTCCGGCAATTCTTCGGCGTCGACCACGATCGAGAGGCCCTTCTCCTCGGCCTTGCGCTTGGTGAGCCGTACCGCCTGTTCGATCGCCACCATCGGATCGAGCGGGCGCGGGGTCAGCGTCAGCTTGTTGGCCTCGATCTTGGCCATGTCGAGGATGTCGTTGATCAGATCGAGCAGGTGGTTGCCGCTGTCGAAAATGTCGTTTGCATATTGCTTGTATTGCGGGTTCGGCAGCGGCCCGAACAATTCCTTGGCCATGATCTCGGAGAAGCCGATGACGGCGTTCAGCGGCGTCCGCAATTCATGGCTCATATTGGCGAGGAAGGTGGACTTGGCGCGGCTGGCTTCCTCAGCCTTCTGACGCTCTTCGTGCGCTTCTTTCGCCAGCGCCTTGATCCGATATTCCTGCGATTCGGCGCGGCTCAGAGCATCCGACAAGCGCCGTTCGTTGCGCGCCAGCTCTTCTTCTTTGCGCTTGAGCGAGGTGATGTCCACGCCGACGGTGATGACGCCGCCGTCGGCGGCGCGGCGCTCGACGATATGCAGCCACTCGCCGGTCTGCAGTTCGATGACGCGCACATCCGGGTTGGAGGGATCGAGCTTTTCTCGGCGAATGCTCGGCGTCGAAGCGGCGGCGATCGCCTCGTAAGAGGCGCGCTGGCGCAGGATTTCGGGGCCGAGTTTGAAGGCCTTGGCGAAACTCTGGTTCCACAGCAGCAAACGCTTGCGCGGATCCCACAGCGCGAACGGGCCGGAGAAATTGTCGATCGCCGCGCGCAATTGTTGTTCGAGGCGGGAGACCTGGGCCTCGGCCTCGTGGCGTTCGGTCGCGTCGATCACGGTGCCGAACACGCGCGTCTCGCCGCGACCGCCCGCGCCTTCGACAGCCGCGCCGCGCGCCTCGATCCAGCCCAGACCGCCGCCGCGCGTCACCCGGAAGCGGGCGTCGAGCATGCCGGACTGACGGGCGCGGCGGAACTCTTCTTCGACGCCGAAGCGGTCCTCCGCGACGATGAGATCGAGCAAGTCGCGCAGGCCGAGGATGTCGCGCGGGGCGCCAAGCAGCCGCGCGGCGCGTTCGGAAAGCTGAACTTCGTCCGCCGCCGGGCGCCATTCGAGCACGCCGACCTTGGCGCCATCGGCGGCGATGGAGAAGTGCGTCTCGGCCCGCTGCGCTTCCGCTTCGAACAGACGGGCGCGCTGCGCGTTCTGGCGCATCAGCAGATAGAGCACCGCCAGCGCCGCCAAGGGTGCGGCGGTGACCAGCGCGAAGCGCAGAAACGCCGCCAGCCACAGGTCTGCAGCACCCGGCGAAGGCGCCGATGCCATGACGCGCAGTTCGCCGATTTGGGCGACGGCCTCCGCCGCAACCCAGGTGTCACCCTCACCGTCGCGGATCAACGCGCCGGCGTCGCCTTGACGCGTGGCGGCGAGAATCTGCTGCTGCGCGCGTGCGCCTGCTTCCTGCAGCGCCGGCGATGCGTAAAGAACGACACCTTCGCGCGAGGCGATCAGCACGCGCGCATTGGCGTCCAGCTGGGGCAAGAGTTGCGCGGCGTCGATGACGGTGACGATCGAGCGGCCGGCCACGTCGCGCACGATCACCGGTGCTGTCGGCAGTTCGCCCATCGCCGGCGCGCCCACCCAGATGTCGCCACCGGTGTTGGCGTCGCGCAGTGCGGCGGCGACGAGGGCGTTCTGGCGCGGATCGGTAATCGCATCGATGACGCCGGCGGAACTCGCAACCGCAGCGGCCGTGGCCGGGCGTGCGGACGCGGCCGCATTGGCGATCGCCGCGGGCGCCGCGCCGCCCGCGCGCGCGAGATCGGCGACGCCGGCCGTGGCGCCCAGCGCGATCGCAAGATTGGCGTTGACGCGCTCGGCGATCAGCCCTGCGGCTGAGGCTTGCGCGGCCACGATCGTGTCGGCAGCGTCGTCATGATGCGCCCTGATTTGCGCCGCCACCGCCGCGAAGAAGGCGGCGACGAACACCAGCACCAGCGCCAGGAACGGTCTGTTGCTTTTTTCCGCCGCTCCGCCGGGCGGCGCTTCGTAAGTGTTGTCGTTCGACACAAGTATTCCCCGGCCGCCCCGAATCGCCGTTCGGAATCCTGAAAGAGGGAATTGTAACGGTTGGGTGAACGCGCTGTCGATGCGCGACGCGGAAAGAGCCGGCGCCCAGCTGTGCAAGTCTCGCGACTGTGGATTGTTAAGTGCTAAGCCAGCGTGCGTTCGACCATCTCGCGCGTGTTTCGCGATAATTTGGGCAATGAAGACAGCTGTGTGAGCGCGGCGCGGGCGTGCGTCTGGCGACCGGAATCGAATCGTTTCCACGATTCGAACGGTGTCAAGAGGCGCGCCGCCAAGGCCGGGTTGAGCGCGTCGGCGTCTTCGACCAACGACGCCAGGAAGCGGTAGCCGTCGCCGCCCGCGCCGTGGAAGGCGCGTGGATTGCGCATCGCAAACGCCGCCGCTAGCGAACGCACGCGGTTGGGGTTCTTCAGGTTGAAATCGCCATGACCGCGCAGCCGCTCCACCCGCGCCAACGCATCGGCGCGCGGCGACGACGCCTGCACCGCAAACCACTTGTCGATCACCAGAGGATTCCCGCGCCAGCGCGCGTGGAAGCCGGCGAGCGCATCGTCGAAGGCGGGGCTCTCGGATGCGCCCAAAGCTTCGAGCGCGGCCATGGTCTCGGTCATGTTGCCGGCTTGCGCGAATGTTTCGATCAAGAGCTGGGTCGGGCCCAGCGCAGCGAGCAGATCGAGCGCCGCGCTCTTCAGCGCCCGGCGGCCTGCCGCGTCGGCGCTGGGTGAGAACGGCGTCTCGCTCTTGGCGCGGGCAATCGGTTCCAGACGCTCGCGCAAAGTCTCGGCGATGGTGCGGCGCAAGCTTTCGCGGGATTGAAAGAGCGCCTCAGGATCGGGCGAGGGCGCCGCCAGGATCAACTCGTTGAGATCGGGCAGGCGCAGGGCCAGCGCGGCGAAGGCGGGATCTTCCTGTGCGCGGTCGAGTTCGCGGCCGAGCGCTGTCGCCAACGCCTGTGCGGACGCGCCGCCGCCCAGCATGATCTCGCGGGCGAGGGTTTGGCCCGCTTCCCAACGCGTGAATGGATCGGGATCATGCGCCATTTGGGCCAGTCGTGCGTCTGTCGAAAGATCGTCATCGAGCGTCACCGGCGCCGAAAAACCGCGCAGCACCGAAGCGATGGGCGCGCCGTTCACGTCGGTGAAGGTGAGCGAGGCCTGCGCATTCTCGAGCACGATGGCGTGTTCGGCGCGCGCAGCCGCATCGCCCGGCGCCTTCGCCGAGATGACGGCCCCGTCGCCGCCGAGAAAGCCGATCTGCAGCGGGATCGGCGCCGGCATTTTGTGCGGCTGACCCGGCGTGGGCTTCAGGTGTTGCGCGATGTCGAGGCGGTAGGTGCGCGCGGCTTCGTCATACGCGCCGCGCACTCTGAGCGTGGGCGTTCCGGCCTGCTCGTACCAGCGCATGAAGCTTGAGAGGTTCTTGGCGGCGGCTTCTTCGAAGCAGCCGATGAAATCCTCGACGGTTGAGGCCGTACCGTCGCGGCGTTCGAAATAGAGCTGCATGCCGCGCTTGAAGGCGTCTTCGCCGATGATCCGCTTCAGCATGCGGATCACTTCGCCGCCCTTTTCGTAGACGGTGGCGGTGTAGAAATTGTCGATCTTCTGGTAACTCGAAGGCCGCACCGGATGCGCCAGCGGCCCGGCGTCCTCGCCGAACTGGCGGGCGCGAAGACGCTTCACGTCCTTGATCCGCTGCACCGCGCGGGAGCGCTGATCGGCGCAGAATTCCTGCTCGCGATAGACGGTCAGTCCTTCCTTCAGACAGAGCTGGAACCAGTCGCGGCAGGTGATGCGGTTGCCGGTCCAGTTGTGGAAATACTCGTGGCCGACGACCGCCTCGATCGCCTCGAAGTCGGCGTCGGTGGCGGTGTCTGCGTCGGCCAGGATCAGCGACGAGTTGAAGATGTTGAGTCCTTTGTTTTCCATGGCGCCGAAGTTGAAATCGCGCACGGCGACGATGTTGAATACGTCGAGATCGTACTCGCGTGCGAACGCCTCTTCGTCCCATGTCATCGCCCGCTTGAGCGCATCCATGGCGTAGTGCGCACGCGCGGCGTCGCCGGGATCGACGTAAATGCCGAGCGCCACTTTCCGTCCGCTCTTGGTGACGAAATGGTCGTGGATCGACTCGTATTTGCCGGCGCAGAGCGCGAACAGGTACGAGGGCTTCGGATGCGGATCGACCCACACCGCGTAATGGCGCCCATCCTCCATGTCGCCGCTCTCGGTGAGGTTGCCGTTGGAGAGCAACGTCGGATAGGCGGCCTTGTCGGCTTCGATGCGGACGGCGTAGCGCGCCATCACGTCCGGGCGGTCGAGCGCATAGGTGATGGTGCGGAAGCCCTCCGCTTCGCACTGGGTGCAGAAGCGGCCGCCAGACATGTAGAGGCCTTCGAGGTGAGTGTTGTTTGCCGGATCGATGCGGGTGACGATGTCGAGACGGAAAGCCGCCGGCGGATTGTCGATGATCAAACGGCCGGGCTCTAGTCGATACTGGCCAGCGGCCAGCGGTTCGCCATCGATGGCGATGCTTTGCAGTTCAAGCCGTTCGCCGTCGAGTATGAGCGGAGTAGAGGCAACCGGGCTGCGGCGCACGTGCGAACTGGCGGCGACCAGGGTCGCTTCGGGTTCCAGGGAAAAAACCAGCGCGATTTCGTCGATCAGATAGTCCGGCGGCCGGTAATCGGCCAAGCGGACGGTGACGTTCTCGGCATCGCGCATGAAGTCCTCCGGGCGGAGGCCTCACATGCGGCGCACGCCGCGCAATTGCAATGCGTCTACAGCATCGTGCGTCGAATGCGACCTACTGGATGGGGGCCGACGCTTGTCGCATTTGACGCACATAAGATGCTGTAGAACCTAAGGGCTTAGCGCAGCTTATGGACTTGAAATCGGAAAACGCGCCCGCCCCGAAAACCGATTCCGATTTCAAGTCCGCTGCGCTACTCGGCCGCCGCTGCCGAGGCGGGCGCGTCCGTCCGCTGCAGCGGATCGTGATAGATGGCGGCCAGCACCATCTCGGCCTGCCTGGCCAGGTCGAGCAATTGACCCGGCGTCTCGTGCGGAAAATCCTGGGCGAACTCGGTCAGTTCACGGGCCACGCGCATCAGCCGCAGGGCATTGGCGAACACCCGCGCTTGCTGTTCGACGCGAGTGGGCTCGCGGTCGTATTCGGCCATCGGCACCCGCCAGCCGCCCCAATCCATGGCGTCGGTGACGACGACGGGAAAGGTGCCCGGATAGGGATGGCGCGGGTCGCGTGCATCGGCCGAGAGCCGGTTCACGGCGCGCAGCACGCGCCAGTTTTCCAGCTCGATCAGATCCGGCTTGTGCTGATCCTTTTCCTCGCCGGCCAGTTCGTGCGCCTGGAAATCGCGGCCAAGGCCGGTGTCATAGGTAATGCGCAAGGGCTCCTCGACGCCCTTCACCCATTGCGGGTTGACGTTCTCGACCACCGCCCACGTCGCCACCGGCTTCACGTAGACGCGTTGACCCTTGTGGAAGACTGCCTTCGCCATGCGCTTTGCCCCAAGTCCGAAGGATCAAGGCTAGCGCAGTGCGATTGAGCCTTCGTGAACAGACGTTGACGCCAAGACACTCTTTCAGCCATCGCCAGGCCCGCGTTAGGATGGCGGCAACCATAACCCGGGAGGCGCGGGGTGAATTTCGACTTTTCCGACGACCAGAAGGCGCTGAAGGATCAGGCGCGCAAATTCCTAGCCGACAAATCCAGCATCAAGGTCGTGCGCGGCGTTCTGAACGACGAGACCAAATCGTACGACGAAGCCCTATGGCGCGGCGTCGCCGAGATGGGATGGCTGGGCGCCGCCATCCCGGAAGAGCACGGCGGCCTGGGCCTAGGGCGGCTGGAACTCTGCGTGCTGGCCGAGGAGATCGGTCGCGCCGTGGCGCCGATCCCGTTTTCGTCGACCGTCTATTTCTTCGCCGAAGCGCTGATGCTGGCCGGCCGCGACGCGCAAAAGAGCGCGCACCTGCCGAAGGTGGCGAGCGGCGAGATCATCGGCTGCTTCGCGGTGAGCGAAGGTCCAGGCGCGCCGACGCCGGCGAGAATCAACGCTAAGTTCGATGGCTCGACCCTGAACGGCGTGAAGATACCGGTGACCGATGGCGATTGCGCCACGCACGCGGTCGTTGCGGCCAAAGAGGGCGCCGGCGTCTCACTGATGCTCGTCGATCTGAACCAGCCCGGTGTGACGCGCACGACGCTGAAGACGCTCGATCCCACGCGCGGCCACGCCAAGCTCGAGTTCAAGAACGCCAAGGCCGAGCGCCTGGGCGCAGCGGGCCAAGGCTGGGAGCTGGCCGAAGCCGTGCTCGATCGCGCTGCGGTGCTGATCGCGTTCGAGCAGGTCGGCGGTTCGCAGGCGTGCCTCGAGATGGCGACCGACTACGCCAAGAACCGCTACGCGTTTTCGCGGCCGATCGGTTCGTTCCAGGCGATCAAGCACAAGCTCGCCGACATGTACGTCAACATCGAAGTGGCGCGCTCGAACGCCTATTACGGCGCCTGGGCGCTCTCGACCGAAGCGGTGGAGCTTCCGTTCGCCGCGGCGGCCTCGCGCGCGGCCGCAAGCGATGCGTACTATTTCTGCGCCAAGGAAAACATCCAGACGCATGGCGGCATGGGCTTCACCTGGGAGGTCGACTGTCACCTCTTCTTCCGCCGCGCCAAATTGCTCGCGGTGCAAGCCGGTTCGCCGGCGGCGTGGAAAGAGAAACTGGTGAAGCGGCTCGAACAGCGGAACGCGGCATGATCGCCTCTGGCATCCACTTGTAGTACTACGTTATCCGTAGTATATGCTCCGCAATGATCAAGTCCTGGGCGAACAGCGCCACGCGCGGTTTCGCGGAGACCGCCAAGGCCAAATTCTCAGGTCTTGATGTCGATGCAGCCCAGGAGCTGTTGGCCGCTCTCGACGCCGCCGCATCGCTCTCCGATCTCAGTCCACTGAAATCGGTAGGGCTGCACAAACTTAAGGGCGACCGAAAGGGTCAGTGGGCGATGACCGTGAACGGCCCGTGGCGCATTTGCTTCCGATTCAAGGACGGCGACGCCTGGGACGTTGAAATAGTTGACTATCATTGAGGCATTCGAATGACCCCAGTTCACCCCGGTCGCATTCTGAAGCGCGAGTTGCAAGCGCGGGACTTGTCGGCGAACAAGCTCGCTCTTGCGCTGCGCTCGCCGTCCGGTCGCATCACCGACATTCTCAACGGCAAACGCGGGGTATCGCCCGATACGGCGCTGCGTCTCGGACGATATTTCGGAAACAGCCCGCGCTTCTGGCTCAATCTGCAGACCGCTTACGAGCTGGCGCTGGCCGAGCGCGAACTCGGGGCTCGCATCGCCAGCGAAGTCAAGCCCGACGCCGCCTGAGTCGGGCCCTGGCATTCGGTCCCTGCCGTCACGGCGCCGTTGCTGGGCAGCACTCACCCGCCTAGTTTGTGGCGAACACCGGAGTTGCAGATGGATTTCAACGACACGCCCGAGGAAGCCAAGTTCCGCGCCGAAGCGCGCGCGTTCCTGGAAGCGAACGTGCAACCGAAGAGCGCCGAAGCCGAGCGGATGATCCGGAAGCTGAAGCCGCTCGAATTCCTGAAGGCGGCTAAGGAATACCAGAAGCGCAAGGCCGAGGCCGGGTTCGCCGGCATCACCTGGGCCAAGGAGCACGGCGGACGCGGCCTGCCGCCGATCTACGCGGTCATCTTCAACCAGGAAGAGGCGAAGTTCGACGCGCCGTCGCAGCCGTTCTCGATCGGGCTCGGCATGTGCGTGCCGACCGTGATCGCGTTCGCCGACGAAGCCACCAAGGAGCGCTACGTCGCCAAGGCGCTGCGCGGCGAAGAGATCTGGTGCCAGCTTTTCTCCGAACCGAGCGCGGGCTCCGATGTTGCCGCCGGCAAGACCAAAGCCGTGCGCGATGGCGACGATTGGATCGTCAACGGCCAGAAGGTCTGGACCACCGGCGCGCAATTTTCCGACTTCGGCATTCTGCTCACCCGCACCAACCCGGACGTGGAGAAGCACAAGGGTCTGACGATGTTCATCGTCGACATGAAGCAGAAGGGCGTTGAGGTCCGGCCGATCCACCAGGCCTCGGGCGGGCGCGAGTTCAACGAAGTTTATTTCACTGACGTGCGCATCCCGGACAAAAATCGCCTCGGCGAGCCCGGCATGGGCTGGAACGTCGCGCTGGTGACGCTGATGAACGAACGCCTCGCTGTCGGCGGCTCCTACGGCCCCGACTACAAGGAGATTTTCGACTTCGCCAAAGGCATCAATTCGCCATCAGGCGAGGGCGCGTTGATCAAGGACGAAGCCTTCCGCCAGAAGCTCGCCGATTGGATCGTGCGCGCCGAAGGCTACAAGCTGGCGAAGTTCCGCACCATGACGGCGCTGTCGAAGGGCCAGACGCCGGGACCGGAAAGCTCGATCGGCAAGGTGATCAACGCCAACCAGATGATGGACATCGCCAACACCGCCATCGAAGCGCAGGATCATTACGGCATCATCTCCGATCCCGATCTTGCCCCGCTCGAAGGCGCGTTCCATCAGAGCTATATGTTCGCGCCGGGCTTGCGCATCGCCGGCGGCACCGATGAGATTTTGAAGAACATCATCGCCGAACGCGTGCTGGGTCTGCCGCAAGACGTGCGCGTCGATAAGGGCGTCGCGTTCAAGGATTTGCCAAGCGGGCGATAAGCTATTCCAGCAAACGTGCGACTTGGCCGGTTTGACTGATCTGCGCGACGGCCCGCTTGTCGAACGATACAAACGTATCGGCGCCAAGCACTCGTCCTTCGTGGGCGATCACCCCATCGGCGAAGTCGCCGCCCGCATCGAGAGCCGCGAGACCGGCGTCAACGGCCGGGCGGTCGCAAACGACGTTGGCGCTGTTGATGAGCGTTCTGATCGTATCGGCAATCGTCGAACGGGCGTGCTTGTAGCGCCGAAGCACCCAAACAACTTCACATAAGCTTGCGGTGCTGACGGCGACCAATTGGGCTGAGCCCAGCGTCTCATGTGCGATCGCCAATTGGCGCGCGTCGTCGCGAACTATTCCGCGCAGAAGCACGTTGCTGTCAGCGACTATCTTCAAGTTCGCCAGCCCAGCCGCGCGCAATCACATCGTTCATTTCGTCGATGGTGAGATTGACACCGTTGTTGTCGAGCAATCCGAACACGGCGGAAATCTCTCCCCTAGGTGCGGCCCGCACCTTCAAACTGCCATCCGGCAGCAAATCGACATCGACTTTCTGGCCAGGCTTGACGCCGAGGTGTTCAAGCAGGTCCCGCTTGAGGGTGACTTGGCCCTTCGCGGTGATTGTGAGCGTACCCATGCCGTGCTATGTAAGGCAAATAAGCCTTACGTTCAAGCCATCTCCTCGAACAGGCTCGGCTCATTCTCGCGCCAGCCTTCCAGCTTCAGCATCTTCAGCTTGGTTCTGATGCCGCCATTGGCGGAAAAGCCGACGAGCTTATCGTTGGCGCCGACGACGCGGTGGCACGGCACCACGATCGCAAACGGATTGCGCCCAAGCGCTTGGCCGACGGCGCGCGCGCCGTCCGGTTCGCCGATGGCGCGCGCGATCTCGCCATAAGTGCGCGTGGCGCCAGGCGGAATGGCGCGCGTTGTTTCGTAAACACGGGCGTTGAACGCCGGCACGCGCGAGAGATCGAGTTGCACGGCGCGCAACGATTTCTTCTCGCCCCGCAAGAGCGCCTGGATATCGGCGACTGCGCGGGCGATCTGTTTCGGCGGCTCGGCCTCGTCGCCGTTGGGGCAGAGCCGCATGAGCCGGACGCGGGTGGCGTCGGGGCTGCGCTCTGGCAATTGCACGCCGATGATTCCGCGCTGGCCCCAGGCGATGGCGCAACGGCCGATGGTGGTGTCGAACAGGGCGTAAGCGAACATCAGGCTTCGTCCGGCAGCTGTAGCGAGAGTGTCGCTCGCAGGGATTGAATGAGGGCAGGGAAATCATCGCGAACTGTCTTGGCGACGATGTCGGCGCTTACGCTGTCATAGCCGTGAATGAGCCTGTGGCGCATGGCGATAGCCGGACTGAGGTCGAAGGTGATCGATGCGGAAATGTCTGGCGGCAGTTGGTTTGCGGCTTCGCCGACGATCTCGACCGCTCGCGTAACAGCAAGCAGGCGCATGCGATCGGCGCGGAGCGCAGCGCCGTCACGGCCGGCGAGGATGTCGCGTGCTTCTTCCGCGTAGGCGAGCATGTCTTCCAGGATTGGTCGCGCTTTGCGCTTCGTCATCAGACCGGTACAAGTTCTGGCAGAATGAATGCCGCGTAACGAGGATTGAGGCTGTCACGGGGAACGGTATCGACCTTAACGCCAAGCGTTTGCTCAAGGATTTGATCGAGACGGCTCAACTCGAACAAGCTGGGTGTGCGTGAGAAATCGAGCAGAAGATCGAGATCGCTGTCGGGGCCCGCCTCATTGCGGGCGTAGGAGCCGAACACAGCAAACCCGGAGACGCCGAACTTCTCGGCAAGTTCGGGTTTGAGGGCGCGCAATTGCGCCGTAAGCCGGTCGAGGGGTTGAGCCATAAGGCAGTCTAACACTGGAACGCCCTTGTCGAAGTGGAATCGACGGCAGAACATATCGCGAACATGCGCCCATGTCCAGCGCTTTCCGGCGTTCGCGAACGGCGAGGGCTCGTTGTTCACCCCCGCCAGCGGGCGAAAATCGCCGTCGGCAGCAATTCGCTGCGGCCCTCGTGCGGCAGGCACATTTCGCCCGCTTCCCAGACGCCGCCCACGAACATCTGCTGCGCCGTTTGCGCCAGCGCCAAGTACGACAGCCGCACTGCGTACACAGTGGCGATCATGAAACCCTTGGCGCTTGCGCGATCGGCGGGGTCGGTGCGGAGCAGCGTTTGGCAGGCTTCGAGCAATTCCGGCAGATCGGTTTCGAGCCGCCAGGTTTCGCCGTCCGGCCCGCGGCCGAATTTCGGCGGATCGAGGACGATGCCATCGTAGCGGCGCCCGCGCCTAAGCTCGCGCTTCACGAAACTCAGCGCATCGTCGCAAATCCAGCGGATCGGCGCTTCGTTCAAACCGGCTGCCTGCTGATTGTCCTTGGCGAAGCCGATGGCCTTCTTCGACGCATCGACGTGCGTAACCTTCGAGCCCGCCTTGGCGCAGACGAGCGAAGCAAGGCCCGTATAGCCGAAGAGGTTCAGCACTTCAGGTTGCGCGCCCTGGTGCGCCTTCAGGCAATCGCGCGCAAACCGCCAATGCACCGAGTGCTCCGGAAAAAAAGCCAGATGACGAAACGGCGTCGGCCGCGAGAGGAAGCCGATGTCGTCCCAGGCTAGCGTCCAGCTTGGCGGCAGTTCGCGATTGAAACGCCAGCGGCCGCTGTCTTCGTCGTCACCGGAAGAAGGTGCGAAGATGGCGTCTGCGCCATCCCATTCGGCCGCCGGGCGCGCCGGCGCCCACAGCGCCTGCGGCTCCGGGCGCACGAAACGATAGGGGCCGACCTGCTCCAGCTTGCCGCCATTGCCGGAATCCAGCAGGCGATAGTCGCGCCAATCGTCGGCGATCAAAAGCTCAGGCGCGCGCGCCGTCATATCCGCGTCTCCGCCAAAGATCGTAGAGCATCACCGCCGTGGCGACGGCAAGATTGAGACTGTCGGCGCGTCCGCGCATCGGCAGCTTCACCAGCCTGTCGCAGGCCGCTTCCATGGGCTGCGGCAACCCCGATTGTTCGTTGCCCATCAGCACGATGGTGCGCGCCGGCGCGGGTTCATCGGCGGTGAACGCGGCGCCCTTGAGCGAAAGCCCCAGCATGCTGGCGCCGCGCGTTTGCTTGTAGCGCAGCAGCTCCTCGAACGAAGCGCGCGCGAGCTTGACCGCGAACAGCGAGCCCATGCTGGCGCGCACGGCTTCGACGGAAAACGGATCGCAGCTTTCCCCAATCAGGATGACGCCGCCGGCGCCGGTGGAATCGGCGGTGCGCAGAATGGTCCCGAGATTGCCCGGATCGCGCACGCCTTCGAGCGCGATCACGGTCTCGCCGGCGATCGCATCGAGCGCCGAGAGGCGTTGGCGGTAGGCGCCGATCACGGTCTGCGGATTGTCGCGCTTGCTGATCTGGGCGAGCACGCCTTCGCTGGTCTCGACGGTGCGCACGCGCCGCGCCTCGGCTTCGTCGATCAGCGTGCGAACCTGCGCGCGCTCGCGCGCGGCGGGCGAGAACACCAGGATTTCAGGCCATGCGCCAAGATCGGCAGCCTCGATGGCGAGCCGCGCGCCTTCGGCCAGGAACAAGCCGCTCTCGGCGCGCGCCTTCTTCAGGTGCAGGCTCTTCAGCGTCTTGATCAGCGGATTGGACGCGCTGGTAATGTTGTGAGCCATGTCCGCTGCGGGCTTGTCCGGTGGTTCGCTCTGTGGGGTTTTCCGGTTTTCGCCTAGTTCGCCGGGCATTAGAAGGGCGTTAAGGCAATTGATGATGCGCGCGGCGCGAGAAAAATGATCGGTCTGTTCCTTTCAGAAGCGATCCTGTTCGCCGTGGCGGCGATCCTTGGCTTTGCCGTGGGCGCCTATCTCTATGCGCGCAGCGCCGCCGAACGGCGCCGCACAGCCGAGCGCGACAATGAACAACTCCGCGCGGCGCTGACCGAAGTGCAAGTGCGCAGGGCGCGCGGCTCATGATCCGCTCTGCCGATCCCGCCACCCAGCGCCGGTTGACGCTGATCACGGGCGTTGGTGGCGTCATCATCTCCGGGTTGCTTGGGTTGCTCGCGCCGCACAACGGCGCGGTGTGGCGCGTGCCTGGCGTGCTAAAGGAGCACGTCGCCACTGCGCTTTCGGCCGAAGGGTTTCCCGGCCTCGATGTCGAGATGAACGGCCAGCGCGCGATCCTGCGCGGCATCGTTGAAGACGAGGCCGACATCGACGCGGCCCGCGAGGCGGCGTTGAAAGCGACCGGCGGCGGCGGCGCCTGGGCCGGCGGCGTCACCAGCGTCAATGTCGCCGGCTTGCGCGCCGGCACGTTCGAGCGCCCCTTCGCCTGGAGCATCAAGCGCGAGGCGTCGCGCATCGTGCTGAGCGGCGCTGTGCCCAGCGAGAATGCGCGCGTCGATCTGATGGCTGTCGCTGCGCAAGCGTTTCCTAATGCACAAGCCATCGACGACATGCACGTGGCCGGCGGCGCAGCGTCGCCGCTTTTCTCCGACATGGCGCGCGCCTCGATGCGCGCTTTGGCGCAACTCGGCAGCGGCGAAGCCCGCATTGTCGATAGTCAGATCGTCGTCATCGGCGACGGGTCCCAAGCCGGCGTCGAGGCGGTGCGCGCGGCGTTGGGTTCGCCGCCGGCGCCGTTCCGCTCGCGCCTAGCGGTGACGGTCGACGGGCTCGATCTCGATCACCCGGAATTGCAAGGCCTGAACCTCAGCGAGGGCGACGCCGAAACCTGCGAACGCGCCTTCGATCGGCTGATGGAGCGCAACGTCATCACCTTCGCCGAAGGGTCGTCCGCGATCGCGCCGGCAAGCCGCGACGTCTTGAATGCGCTGGCCTCGGTGGCGCTGCGCTGCGATCGATTCTCCATCGAGGTCGCCGGCCACACCGACACCAGCGGCAGCCGCGATCTCAACATGGAGCTCTCGCGCCGCCGCGCCGACGCGGTGGCGGCCTATCTCGCCGGCCAAGGCGTGGCGCGGGCGCGGCTGAGCGCACGCGGCTATGGCCCCGACAGGCCGCGCGCCAGCAATGCGACGCAAGCCGGCCAAGCCGCCAACCGGCGCATCGAATTCTACGTGAGCAGCTAGAGATGATGTACCTGATCGGACAATTGGCGATCTGGTTGCTGCTGACGGCGGGCTTTGCCGCGATGGCCGGCTGGGCCTGGGCGGCGATGCGCGCCGCGCCCGCGGAAGCGCGGCTGGAGCGCGAGCGCGAAAGTCTGTTGCAGGATTTGGTCCGCTTTAGCGGCGAGGGCGCGCCGGCGCCCGAACCCAGCGACGATGCCGGCCAGCGCTTGTTGGGCATACGCGACGCCCGCATTGCCGAACTGGAACGCGCGCTCGAAACCGCGCGCGCGCGCGGCGACGAATTGGCTGGCGAGTTGGCCGAACAGCAGCGGCGTGGGGCGTTGAGCAATCCCGACGCGGAAGAATTGGCGCGCTTGCGCGCGCTCGAAGCGGAGCGCGCGCGCACCGTCGACGCGGAAGCGACGCCGGTCGAGGACGAGAACGCGGCGCTGCAGACCTGGCGCCTGCGCTATTTCGAACAGCGCGTGCGCTATCTGGAGAGCCAGGCGCGCGCGCCGCTGGCTGCGGCGATGCCCCAGCCGGAACCCGCGCCCGAACCGCCTGTGCATGAGTGGACCGCGCGCGAAGCGACGGCGCGGGCGGCGTTTCTGGAGGAAGAATTGCGCGCGCTGCGGCAGGCGCCGCCGCCGGCGCCGGCCGAGCCGTTCGCCGCCAACGCCGAGACCGACAAGCTGCTGCGCTGGCGCATGTTTTATCTCGAACGGCGCGTGGCGCACTTGCAGAAGCAGGCGGCTGCGCCTCACGCGGAACCGCCGGCGGCTGTCGAAGCCGCGCCCGATCCCGATCGCTGGAAATGGCGCGCGCGCTATCTCGAGGCGCGCGTGCGCCATCTCGAACAG
>LWDN01000088.1 GCA_002083515.1 Proteobacteria bacterium HN_bin10 | reverse complement strand
TCTACGCCGTGCACAAGGAGCGGCCGTTTTTCGCCGACCTGGTGAGCTTCATGATTTCGGGGCCTGTGGTCGTGCAAGTGCTCGAAGGCGAAAACGCGGTGGCCAAGTATCGCGATGTGATGGGCGCCACCAATCCCGCCAACGCCGCCGAAGGCACCATCCGCAAGCAATTTGCGGAATCGATCGAGGCGAATTCGGTGCATGGCTCCGACTCGCTCGAAAACGCCGCGCGCGAGATTGAGTTCTTCTTCAGCGATCAAGAGATCGTCGGCTAAACTCACTTCCGCGCGATGATTTCCAGCACTAGCGGCGTCACCATCAGCGTTCCCGGCTGAGCGCTGACGCGCGCGAACTCTTCGCGCATGTCCCTAGCCGCTTGCGGCGTGATGCGGTTGAGTTCGAGCAGCCGGTCGATGTGGATGTCGAAGAAGCCGATTGGCCAACGCCAAACGTTGTCGTCCTTGGAGACGATATCGATATGCGGCTTGAAGCTTTCGAGCTTGAGGCCAAGCTCAATCAGCCAAGCAGGAAGATCGCGGCCAATGTCCGGCTCGCCGCCGGAGCCGCGCCAGTTGGCGACAACCTCATCGACAAAACGCTCGAAATTCGGCGCACGCGGGGACAGCCGCCACGTTTGGTAGTCGATGTATTCGTGGATTACGAGCGCGCCGCCAGGTTTGAGCGCATCGACGAGTTTTTTAAGCGCGGCCTTGGGATCGGGCAGGAAGGCGAACACCCAGCGCACCCAGGCGGCGTCGGCGTTGGCGACGGGCAAGGGATCGGTGACGAAATCGACCTCGAAGGCCTGGACCTGGTTCATGCCGCGCGCCTTGGCTTGCGCCTCCAAAGTATCGAGGAAGCGGCGTGAGCGCTCGAGGGCGTAGACCTTGCCGTTTGGCCCGACGATTTCGGCCAAGTCCATGGTGGCGAAACCCGGGCCGGCGCCGAAATCGATGACGGTGGCGCCGTCGCCGATCCTGGCGCGCGTCCAGGCGTCCAGCGCGCGGGGACGCCAGACGCGGTGCTGAAACCCGAGCCGGTAGATTTCGTCGTCGTGGGTGCCGAGCACATAGTCGCGTTCAGCCATGAGTTTCTCCTTGCCGGAGATATAGGCGCGCGCGGACGCGCTACAATTTCTGTGCAAACGCAGCGAGGCAGCGCGGATAGAGCTCGTGCTCCAGAGCCAGCACCCGTTCGGCGAGCGTTTCGGGCGTGTCGTCGGCGCGGATCGGCATGGAAGCCTGGCCCAGAATTTCGCCGGCGTCGACTTCTTCCGTCACCAGATGCACGGTGCAGCCGTGCTCACTCTCGCCGGCTTCAAGCGCGCGCGCGTGCGTGTTCACACCGGGGAATTTAGGCAGCAGCGAGGGGTGGATGTTGAGCAGCCGCCCGGCCCAGGCGCGCACGAAGAACGGCGTCAGCACCCGCATGAAACCGGCCAGCGCGACGATTTCGACGTTGCGTTGAACCAGCAACGCGTCGAGGTCGCGCTCGAACGCTTCGCGGTTCTTTCCGTACGGCTTGTGATCGAGCGTGAGCGCTTCGACGCCTGCCGCCTTCGCGCGCATGAGGCCCTCCGCGCCGGGTACATTGGAAACGACGAGCACGATTTCGTAAGCGTTCTGCTTGGCGTCGAGCAGCGCCTGCAGATTTGAGCCTCTGCCGGAGATCAGCACGGCGACGCGTTTCATATTCACCCTCTCCCCACCGGCCGCTTCGCGGCCGGCGAATCCAGAAGCGACGGGATCGCTTTGCGATCCCGAGCCGGAGAGGGGGTTAGGGGGTGAGGGGCGTGAAAACGATCAGGCGCCTGCTTGTCGGGACGCCCCTCCTCCCCCGACCCCTCCTCCGCGAGGGAGGAGGGGGGATGCTGTGCTTCAAGCATCCTTCAACACGCCAATCTTGAAAGCCTGCTCGCCGCCGTCTTTCAGCATGGCGATCACGCGATCGGCGTTTTCAGGCGCGGCGATCAGCACCATGCCGATTCCAAGATTGAAGGTTCGGCGCATGTCGGCTTCGGGCACGCCGCCGGTCGATTGCAGCCATTCGAACACGGCCGGGCGCTTCCACGCGTTCCAGTCGAACGCGGCTTCCAGATGATCGGGCAGCGCGCGTGGCGTGTTCTCGACCAAGCCGCCGCCGGTGATATGCGCGGCGCCCTTCGCCAGCTTGGCTTCGAATATCGGCTTCAGCGCCTTGGCGTAGATGCGCGTCGGCGTCAGCAGCGCTTCGGCCAGCGATTTGCCTCGCGCGAATGGCGCTGGCGCATCCCAGGCGAGGCCTGAGCGTTCGACCACCTTGCGCACGAGCGAATAGCCGTTCGAGTGCGGACCGCTGGAGGCGACGCCGACGATGACATCGCCCGCGCGCATCTCATCCACACGCGGCAGCAGAGTCCCGCGCTCGGCGGCGCCAATGGCGAAGCCGGCGAGATCGTAGTCGCCCTTGCCGTACATGCCGGGCATTTCAGCTGTCTCGCCGCCGGCGAGCGCAGCACCCGCCTGTCGGCAGCCTTCGGCGATGCCGTGCACCACCATCGCTGCTTCGTCGGCGTTGAGCTTTCCCGTGGCGTAATAGTCCAGGAACATCAGCGGCTCGGCGCCTTGGGCCGAGAGATCGTTCACGCACATCGCCACCAGATCGATGCCGACGGTCTCGTGACGGCCGCTTTCGATGGCGATCTTCAATTTGGTGCCCACGCCATCTGTGGTGGCGAGGAAGATCGGGTCCTTGAAACCCGCGGCCTTGGGATCGAAGACGGCGGCGAATCCGCCCAAAGCCGCCTCGGCGCCGGGGCGGGCTGTGGATTTCGCCGCGGGCTTGATCAGATCGACCAGGCGCTCGCCTTCATCGATATCCACACCGGCGTCGCGATAGGTCAGTCCGTTTGTTTTGGGGGTGTCGGTCACGTCATGAGTCCAGAAGCCGCCACATTGATAGGCGATTCCGCGCCGGGTAGGGTCTCCGAGCGCCGAGGTTACCGTATGAAAGTCACGCCTTTGGCGGCGTTCGCCGCTGTTATTATGGCCGCCTTGTGCGCGTTCGCACCGGGCGCGGCAAGCGCTCAGGCCCGCGACAATGTCTACGCGGTGTCCGGGGTCAGGGTGGACGAAACCGCCGCCAACGCCGCCGCCGCGCAACAGGCGGGCTTCGCCGCCGCCCAGCGCGCGGGCTTCGAGCGGCTGGTTCGCCGCCTCACCGTGCCTGACGAACTGACGGCGCGCGGCGTGCCGCAGGTCGAAGCCGCAACGATCGAGCGGCTGGTGCTCAGCGTCGATGTCGAAGAGGAGCGCCGCTCCGGCACGCGCTATGTCGGGCGGCTTACGGTTCGCTTCGACCCGTCGGGAATGCGCACGCTGTTACGTCAGTTCGGTCTGGCGGTTGTCGATACGCGCACTGCGCCGGTTCTGGTCGCGCCGCTCGTCGTCGCCGGCCTGCCGGTGGAGACGGCGGCGCTCTGGCGCGACGTGTGGGTCAATGGTGGGTTCGGCGACGAGCTTGCGCCGCTGACGGTGGCCCCGGACACGCTGCAGGGCGAGCCAGCTTGGCCGGCGGCGCAGCCCTTTGCACAAGCCGCCGCCGCCGCATCGGCGCTCTATGCGACGTTGCGCGTACAGGGCTCAACCGCCACCGCAGCTTTGGTTGAAGTAGACGCCAACGCCCGCCGCGAGCGCGGCGAAGTCACCGCCCGCATCAACGGCGCCGACGAAGCCTCGCTGCGCGCGGCGCTGTCGTCGCTCGCCGATCAAGCCAACACGCGCATCCAGAACGATTGGAAAGCGCGCGTCGCCACCGGCGGCGGCCAACGCGCGCGCATCGCCGCTTCGGCGCTCTATACCAGTCAAGCCCAATGGGAGCGGATCAAGGACGCACTGGAAGGCGCGGCGCAGACGCTGATTTCCGAAATCAGGATCGAGGCGGTGGGACGCAGCGGCGCGCTGGTCTCGTTCTCGTTCGTGGGTGACCGCACGCAACTTGTCGCTGAACTCAACCGACGCGGTGTGGCGCTGGCCGACACGGCGCAGGGACCCACGCTGCGGGTGACCGCTCGATAGATGGATCAGCCGCGCCTGTTCGAATTCCGGATGGGGGACCGCTCGCCCGAGAAGCTGGTGGTCGCCGAGGCGAACCGGGATGCGGCGAAGCTCTTGACGGATTGGCGCGCCTGGCCGGGCGGGGCCTTGGCGCTGGTCGGACCCGGCGGCTCGGGGAAAACGCACCTGGCCCTGGCCTGGGCTTTGGAGGTCGGCGCCCGGCAGGTGTCAGCTGCGGCCGCCGCTGAGGACGGGGCCGCTATTTTCCATGAGGCGGGCGGGCGGCTTTTTATCGATGACGCCGACGCCCAAGTCGACGAAAGCATGCTCTGGCGGGTGCTGGACCTTACCCGCGCCACAGGCGGCGCGGTGCTGCTGGTGG
>LWDN01000087.1:1325-3463 GCA_002083515.1 Proteobacteria bacterium HN_bin10 | reverse complement strand
CTCATACGGGGACGCGCGCTGGTCGAAGTGTCCGGCGGAATCACCTTGGCGAATGTCAGACAGATGGCCCTGGCCGGCGCCGACCGCATCTCCGTCGGCGCGCTCACCCATTCGGCCTCTGCGGCGGACCTGAGCATGGAGATCCAGCCGCTGCGCCGGCGGCGGCCTCGACGAGCAGGCTGACCGATGGCGACCGGCCTTCACGCTCCGTTCACCGTCGAGTCCATCCGCGCCGCGCTCACGACGCAATGGCTGGGTCGGACGCTCACGCTGTTGCCGGACGTCACCTCGACCAACGAGCTGGCGCTCGCGGCGGCGCAGTCGGGCTCGCCGGACGGCGCGGTCATCGTGGCGGATCGGCAGACGGCCGGCCGCGGGCGACTGGCCCGAGCCTGGGAATCGCCCGCCGCGCGCAATCTGTACGTCTCGATCCTCATCCGGCGCCTGCCGGGCGGCGATCGGCTCGGCTGGCTGCCGCTCCTCGCCGGCACGGCCGCCGCGGCGGCGATCCGAATCCTGACCCCGCTCTCCCCCTCGCTGAAGTGGCCCAACGATCTGCTCGTGAGGTCGAGAAAAGTCGGCGGCATCCTCTCTGAAAGCCAGGGGATCGGAACCGGCGATGCCTGCGCCGTGCTGGGCATCGGGCTCAACGTGAACTGGCTGCCGGAGGAGATGCCCCCTGAGCTCACACCGATCGCCACCAGCCTTGCGGCAGAGATGCGGACCCCGGTGGACCGCGCGCGTCTCCTGGCCAGACTGCTGATCGAGCTCGAACAACGGGTGGACCAGTGGCGTGCAGGCGATCTCGCGGGTCTGACGGAGGAATATCGAACGCACTGTGGTACGATCGGGCAACGAGTGCGAATCGATGTGGGAGGCGGCGGCCAATTGGAGGGCACCGTGACAGGCATTGAACCAGACGGCTCGCTCCGCCTCCATTCAGGCTCGGGCCCCTTTGCCCAGGATCGTCTCGTCCACACCGGCGACGTCACACACCTGCGTCCGGCCTAACTTGCCGGAGGGAACCTAGGCCCTATGCTGCTCGCCGGCGACATCGGCAATTCCACCATCACCGTCGGGCTCTTCGACGGGCAGGTCTTGATCGCCCATTGGCGGCTGTCCAGCGACGCCTCCAAGACCGAGGACGAGTATCGTGCCATCCTGCGCGACCTGCTCAGGGCCGAGGAGCTGTCCTGGGAGCACGTAACCGGCGGCATTCTCTGCAGCGTCGTGCCCCTGCTGACGCCCCGGCTTCAAGGGGTCATCGAGTCAGCCACCCATCGCGCGCCGATCCTCGTCTCGACCGCGCTCGACCTGGGACTGCGCCTCGATCACTACCCCCGCCCGGATGAAATCGGAACCGATCGGCTCGTGAACGCCTCCGCGGCATACGCCCGCTATGGACGGAGCGTGATCGTAGTCGACCTCGGAACCGCGACCACCTTCGACGTCGTCGGCCGGGACGGAGCATTTCTCGGCGGCGCGATCGCGCCCGGCCTCGGCATCGGCGCCGATGCCTTAACCGGGCGAACGGCGCAGCTCCCCCGCGTCGAGCTGCACCTGCCCAAATCCGCCATCGGGCACACAACGGCGGCCAGTATGCAATCCGGGATCATGCTCGGATATGCCGGACTGATCGACGGCTTGGTGGACCGGATTCAGAGGGAGTTGCCCTCTCCCGCCACGGTCATTGGGACCGGCGGGCTCAGTCCGCTCATCGCCCCGGCCTGCCGCAGCATCGAGCACCAGCGCCCCCACCTCACCCTGGAAGGCCTGGCCCTGCTCTATGGGCGGTACCGATCCTAGGCATGGGCTTCTTGTGCTAAGGGATATCCCAAGCCCACAGAATTCTGTCGTTTTTCGTCGATTCAGCCATTGACTTCCCCCCCTGGGTGGATATCTCGGCCGGCTGGAAGGCTGTCACATGAAGAAAGAAAAAGAAAACGCGAGTCATTCCAACAGCTTAGATGATTCGTCGCAGAAGTCTGCCGAGGGTGGAACCGAGGCGGGTACGGAGGCCCAGACGGTAGCTCAACTCGATGAGCTGCAGAAGACTCTGGCGGCGAAGACGGACGAGGCGAAGGGGTTTCAGGAGAAGTACCTGAGGCTGGCCGCGGAATTTGAGAACTACAAGCGGC
>LWDN01000087.1:339-1296 GCA_002083515.1 Proteobacteria bacterium HN_bin10 | reverse complement strand
TCGCCAACGAGCGCATTCTCAAGGACTTGCTGCCGATCATCGACAACTTGGAGCGGGCCGTGCGAGCCTCGAAAGAAAATCCGGCGGGGAACGCCCTCCTCCAAGGCGTCGAATTGACGCTCAAGCAGTTTTCAGAAACGCTCACGAAGTTCGGCGTGACACCGGTGCCCAGCATCGGCGAACCCTTCGACCCGGCCTACCATCAAGCCGTCACCAAATTGGAGTCGGCCACGTCGCCGGAAAATACGGTCGTGGAGGAATATCAGAAAGGCTATCGGCTGCACGAACGGATTCTGCGGGCCGCCATGGTCGCCGTCGCCGCGCCGGGTTCCGGCGGAGGGGCGGTGGATGCGGTGGAGGGCGCGTAAGCGCGCCCCGCCCCGGCACGCACTCAAATTCATGAGTCACGATTCACGGATTCAGCGTTAGCAGGAAGGAGCATACCCATGGGGAAAGTCATCGGCATCGACCTCGGCACAACCAATTCATGCGTGGCGATCATGAGCGGAGGCGATCCGGTCGTCATTGCCAATGCCGAGGGCAGCCGCACGACGCCGTCGGTCGTCGGCCTCACGGAGAAGGGCGAGCGCTTGGTCGGCCAGATCGCCAAACGCCAGGCCATCACGAATCCCGAGAATACGATTTTCTCGGTCAAACGGCTGATGGGCCGGAAGTTCGCCGCCCGGGAAGTCCAGGAAGCCAAGAAACGCCTGCCCTATCAGGTCGTCGAGGCCTCCAACAGCGACGCGCACGTGGAGATCCGCGGCAAGCGCTACAGCCCCCCGGAAGTGTCCGCCATGATCCTCCAGAAGATGCGGCAGACGGCGGAAGACTACCTCGGCGAGAAGGTCACGGAAGCCGTCGTCACGGTGCCGGCCTACTTCGACGACAGCCAGCGGCAGGCCACCAAGGACGCGGGCCAGATCGCCGGCCTGAACGTCCTGCGCATCATCAACG
>LWDN01000087.1:0-276 GCA_002083515.1 Proteobacteria bacterium HN_bin10 | reverse complement strand
CGGCGGCACCTTCGACATCTCCGTGCTCGAAATCGGGGACGGCGTGTTCGAGGTGAAGTCCACGAACGGCGACACCTATCTCGGCGGCGACGACTTCGACCTCCGCATCATCGACTGGCTGGTCGACGAGTTCAAGCGCGACCAGGGCATCGACCTGCGCAAAGACCGCATGGCGCTGCAGCGCCTCAAGGAGGCCGCGGAGCGCGCGAAGATCGAGCTCTCGTCCTCGCAGGAAACCGAGATCAACCTGCCGTTCATCACGGCGGATGCCAGCGG
>LWDN01000086.1 GCA_002083515.1 Proteobacteria bacterium HN_bin10 | reverse complement strand
TCCGACGCCGCCATCGTCGCCGCCGCGCAGCTCTCGCACCGCTACATCACCGACCGCTTCTTGCCCGACAAAGCCATCGACCTGATGGACGAAGCGGCGTCGCGGCTGCGTATGCAGGTCGATTCGAAGCCTGAGGAGCTTGACGAACTCGACCGCCGCGCGTTGCAGCTCAAGATCGAGCTGGAAGCGCTGAAGAAAGAGAAGGATCCCGCTTCCAAGGACCGCACACAGAAACTCGAAGCAGAGATCGCCCAGCTCGAAACCCGCAGCGGCGAGCTCACGGCGCGCTGGTCGGCGGAGAAGCAAAAGCTGCAGGTCACCTCGAAGTCGAAGGAAGAGCTGGAGCGGCTGCAGACCGAGTATGAGAACGCTGTGCGCCGCGGCGATCTCACGCGCGCCTCCGAGCTCAAGTACGGACGCATCCCGCAACTCGAAAAACAGATCGCCGATGCCGAGAAGGCCGGCGGCGGCGAGGGCGGGCTGGTGAAAGAGGTGGTCGACGCCGAAGCGATCGCCGCTGTCGTTTCACGCTGGACCGGCGTCCCGGTCGAGAAGATGCTCGAAGGCGAAAAAGCCAAGTTATTGGCGATGGAGACCGCGTTGCGCGGCCGTGTCATCGGCCAAGAGCAGGCGCTGCGCGCGGTCTCCGATGCGGTGCGCCGCGCGCGCGCGGGGCTGCAGGACCCGAACCGCCCGATCGGTTCGTTCATGTTCTTGGGGCCGACGGGCGTCGGCAAGACCGAACTCACCAAGGCTTTGGCGGAATTCCTGTTCGACGACGAACACGCGCTGACCCGCGTCGACATGTCAGAATACATGGAGAAGCATTCGGTGGCGCGGCTGATCGGCGCCCCGCCGGGCTATGTCGGCTACGAAGAGGGCGGCGCGCTGACGGAAGCCGTGCGGCGGCGGCCCTATCAGGTGATCCTGTTCGACGAGATCGAGAAGGCGCACCCCGACGTGTTCAACGTGCTGCTGCAGGTGCTCGACGACGGCCGCCTCACCGACGGCCAGGGCCGCACCGTCGATTTCAAGAACACCATCCTGATCATGACCTCGAACGCCGGTGCGCAGTATCTGGCCGAACAACCGGAAGGCGCCGATGTCGAGGACGTGCGCGGGCCGGTGATGAACGAAGTGCGTGGCCGCTTCCGGCCGGAATTCCTGAACCGGATCGACGAGATCATTCTGTTCAAGCGGTTGGAGCGCCAACAGATGTCCGCCATCGTCGACATCCAACTGAAGCGTCTCGAAAAGCTGTTGGCGGCGCGCAATATCGGCCTCGAACTGGACAGCCGCGCCAAGGGCGAACTGGCCAAGCGCGGCTACGATCCGGCCTGGGGCGCCCGGCCGTTGAAGCGCGTGATCCAGAAGGACGTGCAGGACCCGTTCGCGCGGCTGATTCTCGAAGGCCGGATCAAGGTCGGCGATCGCGTCGTCGTCAGCTTCGACGGCAACGATTTCCTTTTCAACGGCAAGAGCGACCGGCAGGCGGCGTGATATTCGTCTTCCCGTTCAACTCAAGCAATGGTGCGCGCCAGCGGATGCGACGCAAGCTTAGCGTCGCGCGTTAACAGGCGTACGCCCTCGGCTTGCGCTTGCGCCAGCAGCAATTCGTCGAACGGATCGCTGTGCGCCAGCGGTTGCAAGAGCGTGACCGCAGCGTGATGCGGCTTGAGATCGAGGAAGTCGATCGGCCGCCGTGTCAGCAAATCCAGCACCTGGTCGGCGCTTTGCGGACCCTTGCGCGCCCCTGATGGATGCAGCGAGTTCCATTTGATGCGGATTTCCCAGATCGATACCGCGCTGACGACGAAGCGCTCGCGCGATTGCGCAAGGAAGCGGGTTTCGTTTCGACTCAATCGGCCCGGCGCGCCCACAATTGCGTAGACATAGTGCGTATCGAGGATGAGCGGCACGCGCTCAGTCTTCAAGACCGAGAACGCGGCGCGAGAAGGCCGGATCGTCCATCTCCTCAGTCCATTCTGGACCGTCTTCGGTAATGCCGAGGCGTAGACGCTCCTGCGCCAGCCGTTCGAAATCGATGCCGGTGGGGCGCGCGTCGTTCGCCGCCTTGGTCAAGACCGCGCGGGCGAGCGCCTCCACCGATTGGCCCCGGGCGCGCGCCAGCGTGCGCAGCGCGTCGTGAACATGCTCGGGCAGATTGCGGATGACGATGGCCGACATAAGGGAATGATATCACGCGATATCACTCCAATCAAGCGCTTCACCCCCTCGGCGGCAGCGGCACGAAGGCGCTGGTGCGTTTCTTGTACGCATCGTAATCGGGCCGCGTGCGCTGCAAATGCGGTTCGGTGGTCGGCGCGCCGCTCACCCGCGTCAGCAGAAACGTGATCAGCAGCGGGCCGGGCAGGCTCCACCATCCCATGCCGGCGTCGAGCGCGACCGCCCACAGCCCCCACCAGCAGCACAATTCGCCGAAATAGTTCGGATGGCGCGAATAGCGCCAAAGGCCGCGATCCATGACCTTGCCGGCATTGTCGCTGAGCGATCGGAAATGCGCGAGCTGCGCGTCGGCGATGGCTTCGTAGACAATGCCGAAGATCGCGAGCGCAAAGCCGATCTGCGCGAAGGCGCCGAGCGCCGCAGCCTGGGTGATCTGGCCGAGCTGCGCCGGCAGCGCCATGACGAATTGCAGCAAGAGCTGCGGGCCGAACACCCAGAGCAACGAAAACGCCGCGAAGTTGAGGCCGTGCTTTGTTTGCGCACGCTCGGCAAGCTTGGCGTAGCGGCGGTCGGCGCCGTGGCTGCGCCAGCGCCAGAAAAGGTAGACGCCCAAGCGCAAACCCCAAGCGCTGGCGAGCAGCAACAGCGCGGCGGCGTGCGGCCCCGGCGCGTCGAGTTGCGCATACGTGCTCCACGCCAGCACCACCACGCCCGCGCCCCACCAGGCGTCGACATAACTTGGGTCTTTCAGCGGAATGCTGATCAGCCAGAGCGCGGCGAAGAAAGCCGCCGAGACGGCGAGGTTGGCGAGGAGTATGGCGAGGACGTCAAACATGCTTACTCTCTATATGCGCGTTCCTTCTCCTCCTGGTTAAGGAGAAGGTGGCGCGAAGCGCCGGATGAGGTTTACCGGTCCAACCGGACTACCCTCACCCGTCCGCTTCGCGGACACCCTCTCCCGCGGCAGCGGGAGAGGGGACGCTTCAGGCGATCTGTTTGAGCGCCCCGCGCACCGTGTCGACGATCTGGTCGATCTGGCTTTTCTCGATGATCAGCGGCGGCGAGAAGGCGATGATGTCGCCGGTGACGCGGATCAGCACGCCTTTGTCGAAGCAGATGCGGAATGCTTCCAGCGCGCGCTGCGTCGCCGCGCCGGGGCGCGGTTCGAGTTCGATGCCGCCGATCAGGCCCAGATTGCGGATATCGATCACGTGCGGCGCGTCGCGCAGCGAATGCATCGCATCCTCCCAATAGGGGGCCAGTTCCGCCGCGCGCTCGAACAGGCGCTCCTCCTTGAATGTGTCCAACGTGGCGATGCCGGCGGCGCAGGCAAGCGGATGGCCGCTGGTGGTGTAGCCATGGAAGAGTTCGATCGGCGTGTCGCTGTTGGCGAGGATGGTGTCGTAGATGTCGCGCGAGGCGGCGACGGCGCCCATCGGTACGGCGGCGTTGGTGATCGCCTTGGCCATGGTGAGGATGTCGGGCTTCACATCGAAGAAATCCGCCGCGAAGGCGCTGCCCAAGCGGCCGAAGCCGGTGATGACTTCGTCGAAGATGAGCAGAATGTCGTGCTTGGTGCAGAGCTCGCGCAGCCGCTTCAGATAGCCCTTGGGCGGCATGATGACGCCGGTTGAGCCCGCCACCGGCTCGACGATCACGGCGGCGATGGTGCTCGCATCGTGCAGCGTCACGATGCGTTCGAGCGCGTCGGCGAATTCGATCCCATGCGGAGGCTCGCCGCGCGAAAAGGCGTTGCGGGCAATGTCGAGCGTGTGCGGCAGGTGATCGACGCCGGCGATCATCGGCCCGAAGGTCATGCGGTTGCGGACAATGCCGCCGACGCTGATGCCGCCGAAATTGGTGCCGTGATAGCCGCGCTCGCGGCCGATCAGGCGAAACTTGCCGGGCTTGCCGCGCGCCTTCTGGTAGGCGAGCGCGATCTTCAGCGCCGTGTCGGCGCTCTCGCTGCCGCTATTGGTGTAGAAGATGCGGTCGAGCCCTTGCGGCAGAATTTCGCCCAGGCGGTTGGCGAACTCGAAGGCGCTGGGGTGACCCAGATTGAAATTGGTGGCGTAGTCGAGTTCGGCGGCGGCGCGTTGGATGGCTTCGACGATGCGTTTGCGTCGGTGGCCGGCGGCGACGCACCAGAGTCCGGCCGTGCCGTCGAGCACGGCGCGCCCGTCCGGCGTGTAATAGTGCATGCCCTCGGCGCGCACGACCATGCGTGGGTCGGCTTTGAACGCACGGTTGGGCGTGAACGGCATCCAGAACGAATCGAGCGAATTGGGACGTGCGGGCATCGGTCGATTGTCGGCGGACGCGGGGAGCGAGGCAAGGGGGCGCGCGCCGTCGCCCGCGGCGAAGCGTTCGCTTCGCGCGGTGCGGGTGGTTGGAGGTTGGAGCGCGGGCTTCCAGCCCGCATTGCAATGGTTGGAGTTTGGAGCGCGCGGCCTCCGGCCGCGCATGCGTCGCCGGCGGTCCTCGGCGCTCCACTTCCGTTAGACTCAAGACGTATCGCGTCTCGGCGGACCGCGGTCGCCCAGAATCTCGACCGCGTAGAGCGCCCCGGCGCCGGCGTCGATGCTGAGGCGCGCGTCCTCCTGGCAAAGCATGTAAGGACGCGGGGCGACATAAGCGTAATGCGCGGCCTCGCCCGGACTGGCGCGGAAGAGCGGCGGCAGTTTCTGCGCCATTTTCTTGGCGTAGAGCGTCGGATG
>LWDN01000085.1 GCA_002083515.1 Proteobacteria bacterium HN_bin10 | reverse complement strand
GGCGCAGGTTGAGGCTTCGCTCCGCACCCTGTACGACACCGAAAGCGAGCTGCGGCTGTTGATGGGGTTGTCGGCGACGGACGGCCGGCTGATTCGGCCGAAGGACGATCCGACGCTGGCTCGCGTGGAGTTCGACTGGACCGATATTCTGGCCGAAGCGATCGCGCGGCGCACGCCGGTGAGCCTCACCGCGAAACGGGTGCAGCTGCGCTCGCCCTGGCGCTGGCTGCCGCCGGCGCTGGCGCCGGCGCCGCGGCAAGCCACCACTATCGGCTCCGACGCCATCGACCCGCCGTGGCCGGACCTGTTCATCGGCTGCGGGCGCGCATCGATTCCGTTCGCGCTCGGCGTGCGCGAATGGTCGAACGGCCGTACGCTTGTGGTGCAGCTGCAGGACCCGCGCGTGAACCCGCGCGAATTCGACCTTGTCGTGCCGCCTTTGCATGACGAGCTTGAAGGCCAGAACGTCATACCCATCGTCGGCGCCTGCAACCGCATGACGCCGGAGCGCTTGCAGAAGGCGGTCCGCGACTACGCGCCCGTCGATCTCATGGAATTGCCTTCGCCGCGTTTCGCCGTGCTGATCGGCGGCAAATCGAAACGTCAGGACATCGGCGCCGCGCGCGCGCGGGAGATTTCGCATTCGCTTGTAGCGGTGCAGCGCAAGACCGGCGGCTCGCTCTTGGTGACGCTGTCGCGGCGCACGGGCAGCGCCGCGCGCACGCAATTCCGCACTTGGCTCGCGCCGCACTGCGCCGTCTTCTACGAGGACGAAGGCGCCAACCCCTACCCTGCCATTCTCGGCGCCGCCGACCATATCTTCGTCACCGCCGACAGCGTCAACATGGCGACCGAGGCGGCGGCGACCGCCAAGCCCGTACATATCCTCGCCGTCGACGGCGGCGCAGGCAAACTCGCCCGCTTTCACCAGAGCCTGGCGCGGCGCGGCTGCGCGCGGCCCTTCAACGGCAAGCTCGAGACCTGGTCCTATCCGCCCTTGCTCGAAACCGACCGCGTCGCCGCCGCCGTGCTCACGGCTTGGGCCGAGCGCGCGCGCGCTCGATAAGCCAGCCACACGCAAAGGCGGCGAGCAGCGCGCCGGCGAACTGCGCTACGATGAAACCCGGAACATCCTGCGGCCGCACGCCCGCGAACGTGTCGCTCAGACTGCGCGCAATGGTGATGGCGGGATTGGCGAAGGATGTCGACGACGTCCACCAATATCCGGCGGCGATGGTGAGCGCCACAGCGGCCGCACCCGCTTCGGGCTTGAACCGCGACACCAGCACGATGCACGCAACCAAAGCGAAGGTGGCGGCGCCTTCGGCCATCATCTGCGCCGCTCCGGAGCGCGGCGTTGTCGCGATCTGCAACAGCGGCAGCTCGAACAGCGCATGCGCCAGCAGCGCGCCTGCGACGCAGCCAACGATCTGGACCGCCATGTAGAGCGCAGCAGCCGGCGCCGCGATCTCTCCGCGGACGAGCAACGCCGCCGTCACCGCCGGATTGAAATGAGCGCCGGAAATCGGCGCAAGCGCGGTGATCAGCACGTAGAGGATCGCGGCGGTCGCGAGCGTGTTGCCGAGCAGCGCGAGCGCCCCGTTGCCGTCGGCGAGGTTCGCGCCCATCACGCCCGAACCGATGACGACCGCGCTCAGCAGCAGCGCGCCCGCGCATTCCGCCGCGGCGCGGCGGCTCAAGTCGTAGCTCACGTCTCGCGCGCCGTATCTGGCGTCGCGCCGATCTCAGACAGCCGCTTCTGCAAAGCAAGGCGATCGAGGCTTTTGAACGGCAAATTGACAAAGATCTCGATGCGATTGCTGAGCCTGCCGAAGCCAACGGCGAACGCGCGCGCCACATCTATCGCCGAGCCCTCAACCGCGACGGGATCGGGAACGCCCCAATGCGCGGTCATCGGTTGGCCCGGCCAGATCGGGCAGACTTCACCGGCGGCGTTGTCGCAAACTGTGAAGACGAAATCGAGCTGCGGGGCCCCAGGCTGCGCAAACTCATCCCAACTCTTGGATCGCAACCCATCGGTCTTGAAATTCAAACGCTGCAGCAATCGCAACGCCTCCGGATGCACCTCGCCTTTCGGCTGCGAGCCGGCGGAGAACGCATTGAATTTTCCCGCGCCCGCACGCGACAAGATCGCCTCCGCCATAATCGAGCGGGCGGAATTTCCCGTGCACAGGAACAGTACGTTGTAGGGGCGATGTCCCGGGCTCATGTTCATCTCCTCATGATCGGCGCTTGCCGCCTACGCGATCAACACGGGCGCAAAGCCGCCGCCCTCGGTGCGGAAATTGGTGGTTTGGCCTTGGTAGAGACGCGCAGCCATCAGCAACGGTCGCCCTTCGTAGGTATAGACCCGCACGTCGACCTTGCAGACGCGGTCTTCCTCGCCAACGCGAACGTTTCTCCCGCTCGGGGGCACGATCTCTTGCGCAACATACCCACCCTCGCGAATGCGCGCCCATGCGCTTAAGGTGAGTTTGTCGCCGCGATAGACCGCCTTGCCGCCATAGCCGGCGAAGGGCTTGAAGAAGTAGCGCTTGCGCTCGGCCCACAATGCATCGGCGCCGGCGGCGACGACCCGCGTTTGCGGCAGACGTCGAAGTGCTCTGATGGTGCGGCTGGGCAATCCTAACTGCGCCAAACGTTCGCTGTCGGAAAGCAGCGCCAGATTGCGCTTATCGGCGAAGAGCGCGTGGTTGTGAGGATTGGGCGTGAGCACAACCGCACCGGCCTCATAAGCGTCGCGCAGCGGTCGATGGGCGCCCTCCTCGAGCGCGAAATCGACCAGACGATTGTACACCAGATCGACGGCCCGCCCCTCATAGTGAAGCGCATCGTGCTCGAAACTGAACGCAGCGGCATCGGCAATGATCGTGTCGAAGCCCTCGTCTCTCAGCACACGCTGGGCGACGAGAAATTCGGGGTAGAGAAACTGGCGCTCCGGCGCATCGTCGGCGATGGCGATCAGCGCCGGACGACCCGAGCTCCGCTGTCGCTTCCACTCGTTCGCGAACATCGCCGCGACCGACGCATCGAACATCCTCGGGGATAACGCCAAGGCGCCGGCGAATCCGCAGCAAGCACGCTGCGCGTTCGCCAGATGCGCGTTGAGAAAGGCGCCACCCGCATTGGTGTTGACCTCGATAAGCTTCGGACCGTCTGCGGAGAGGTGAAAATCGTAGCCCATAAACGCCCCGGCGGGGCCATGGTCACGCTGAGCGATTGCGGGTGCATGCGCCAAGATAGCGTCGCGGACCGGCGCGTACCGCACCGCGTCCTCAATGGCGCCGACAACCTCCAACATCGCATCCGCGTCGCCGCGCGACGCAAACACCGGCGCAGCGGCGAAAAGATGCGGGTGGGTCGTTTCCAATGCCCCGACGATGTCGCCCTCGCCCATGCCGCGCTCGAGCGTTGCGGCGAGGAGCGGGCGATCGATCGTCACACAATGGCAATCGCGATTGAGCCGGTTCGAGAGTGTGCGCATCAGCCTGCCTTCCGCTTGGCGGCCCGTCGCGCCTCGGGCGCGCACGAGGCGCCGCCGCAACAATTCTCGGTGAGAAAGCCAACGAGGCCGTTCATGGCGTCGAAATCGGCGGAATAGATGAGCGAACGACCGGCGCGGCGCGGCGCGATCAGGCCGGCGCGCGCCAAGTGCGCGAGATGAAAGGAGAGCGACGACGCCGGCATCGCTAGCGCTTCAGCGATGTCTCCGGCGGCCCGTCCTTCCGGTCCCGCCTGCACGAGCAGGCGAAACACGGCCAGCCGATGCTCATGAGCGAGTGCGCCAAGGGCTTCAAGGGCGGGTCCTTTCTTCATTTCGATTATTCCAGTATCATCGAAATATGGCTGTGACAAGGCCCCGACCCGGCTTCCGAACCGGGGTCTGTAACGCCATATTGGCGGCGTCCGAATCCCTGCATGAGCCCCGCATGACCGAACCCCGCCGCGCCCCTATCGCCATTATCGGATCCGGCCCGGCCGGCTACACGGCGGCGATCTATGCGGCGCGGGCGCTGCGGAAGCCTTTGCTCATTGCGGGTCTGCAACCGGGCGGCCAGCTCACCATCACCACCGATGTGGAGAATTATCCCGGCTACGCCGACACCATCCAGGGGCCGTGGCTGATGGAGCAGATGCGCGCCCAAGCCACCCATGTCGGCGCCGAAATCGTCGAGGACATCATCGTCAAAGCCGAACTCGATCAGCGGCCGTTCAAGCTCACCGGCGACAGCGGCCAGATCTATCTCGCCGACGCCGTCATCATCGCCACCGGCGCGCAAGCCAAGTGGCTGGGCATCCCGAGCGAGAAGAAATTCTCGGGCCAAGGCGTCTCGGCCTGCGCCACGTGCGACGGCTTCTTCTTCCGCAACAAGGAGGTCGCGGTGATCGGCGGCGGCAACAGCGCCGTCGAAGAAGCGCTCTATCTCGCCAATATCGCCAGCAAGGTGACGCTGGTGCATCGCCGCGACTCGTTCCGCGCCGAAAAGGTGTTGCAGGAGCGGGTGTTCCATAATCCCAAGATCGAAGTGGTGTGGGACCACGCCGTCGATGAAATCCTCGGCGACGAACGCGGCGTCACCGGCCTACGGATTAAGAACACCAAGACCGGCGCCGCCCAGGAGCGCAAGCTCGACGGCGTCTTCGTCGCCATCGGTCACGCGCCGGCGACCGAGTTGTTCAAGGGCCAGGTGGCGATGAAGGACAACGGCTACATCGTGGTGAAACCCGGCACGACCGAAACCAACATTGCCGGCGTCTACGCCGCCGGCGACGTCGCCGACGACACCTATCGCCAAGCCGTGACCGCCGCCGGCATGGGCTGCATGGCCGCGCTCGAAGCGGAGAAATATCTGGCGCATCTGGAGCACGCCGGCGCGCGCGCGGCGGTGGCGTAGCGTCACTCTCCCGTCAGGCGAATCTTCTCGTCTCCGGCTGCCGCGGTCCCTCTCTATTCCCGCGGGGCTTGGCATGAACCGTCGAAAATTTCTGACCTATGGATTCGCCGCCGGCGCCGCGCTGGCGTTGGCGCCTGACGCGCACGCAGCGACCGTGCAAGCGTCGCTTTCCATCGAGCCCGCCGACGTCGAGATGATCGACGGCGTGGTCGTGTTTCAGGTGCTGTTCTTCGGCCCTGAAGGTCCTCGCCCGGTGCTGCGCGCCACCCAAGGCGATCAGGTCACGATCTCGGTGCGCAACAATGATACGCGCGCGCATGGCTTCGCCATTCCGGGCGTCCCGGCGGCGACGATCGCTTCGATCGCGCCTGGCGCCACGCGGAGTGTGACGTTCACGGCGCCGCGCGGGGGTTCCTATCTCTACATCGATCACACGCTGGCGCCGGTGAATCGTTTACTCGGCCTGCACGGCGCGTTCGTCGTGGCGCCGCGCGACCCACGCACCGCCGCCGGAACGGTGACGCCGTTCGCACGCGCCGCGCAAACGCCGGCCATCGCAGCGCTGTTCGACGCGCTGGGAACATCCGAGCGCTTTCCCGGCCGGCCATGGACGCCCGATCGCGAACGCATCTGGCTGTTCTCGCAGATCGATCCGGTTCTCAACGCCCGCGTCGATGCGGGCCAAACGATCGATCCGCGCGCCGCCGCCGCGGCGTTTGCGCCGCGCTATTTCACCTTGAACGGCAAGAGCGGTTTCGACGCCGCACATGACCCGGCCTCCGTCGCGAAAGGATATGTCGGCGAACCGCTGATTTTCCGCGTCTTGAACGCCGGACTGTCGACAAACTCGCCGCACATTCACGGCAACCATGTGTTCGAACTCTCCGGCGTGAACGCACAAGGCGCGCAGATCGTGCGCAGCAACATCATCGAGCGCGATACCTGGATCATGGCGCCGCTCGACCGCAAGGATGTGCTGTTGCCGTTCGTGCGGCCGAACGACATTCCGGCCGCTGCTTACCCGCCAGTGCAGGAGAAGTTCCCGTTCAAATATCCAATGCACTGCCACATCGAGATGTCCCAGACCGCGGGCGGCGGCAACTACCCTCAGGGCCTGATCACCGATTGGGAGCTCCTCGGCCCCTCTCTTCCAGCGGAAAGCTAGCGCATGGCCGACGATGAGATTTTCGAAGGCACCGCCGCGGCCGAAGAGGTGACCTTCGACACTTTCGGCTGCGATGTCTTTCAAGCCAACCCGCCGACGCCGGATCGGCTCACGCCCGATGTGCGCTTCGACCTCGGCGTGCGCTTCGGCCTCGACCTGCCGACGCCCGACAGGCGCGAGATCGAAGTCTGGCGTTTCGATTGGGAAGACCGGCCGCAAACCAACGCCTGGCCATCGCCGACCTTGCGCGTGCGCCAAGGCCAGGTCGTGCACTCGACCATCCACTCGCGCTCCAACACCCACACCATTCATCACCACGGCCTGAACGTAACGCCATTCAACGACGGCGTCGGACACACCTCGTTCGAAGTCTCAGGGCAGTACACCTACCAGTTTCAGCCCAATGAGCCCGGCACCTATTTCTATCACTGCCACAAGAACACGGTGCTGCATTTCGAGATGGGCATGTACGGCCTGCTGATCGTCGATCCGCCCGAGGGCCCCGGCCGCATCTATCAGGGCGGCCCGACCTACACGGTCGAGAAAGCCTGGGTGCTCGACGATCTCGATCCGCGCTGGCGTGACCTCGATCACCAGGCCGGATTGTGCGGCGAAGACGCCGGCCTCGATCGCTTCAATCCGAAATACTTTGTCGTCTCCGGCGTGTTCGCGCCGAACACCATGTCCGATCCGCGCGCGGTGGTGCGCGCCCGCGTCGGCGATCGCATCCTGATCCGCCTGCTCAACGCCAGCTACAGCATCCTGCGCACCCGCCTCGGCGTGAACGCAACTGTGGTGAGTGTCGACGGACGCGCGCTCGGCCGCCCCGATGCGCCATGGTCGCGCCCGTTCGTCATTCCCGCCAACGAGGCGTTCGAACTCACATCGGCGCAGCGTTACGATCTGCTGATCGACGCCAACCAGGCAGGCACGTTCAACGCGCGCTTCGAATTCCTCGATTGGGTGACGCGCCGGATCCACGACAACGGCCGCGGCGTCGCCAACACTCGCATCGTCGTCACATGAACCGCCGCGCTCTCCTCTGGGCCGCGCCCGCCTTGGCGCTCGCCGGCGCCGCCGCCGCGCAGGATCATCACGGCGGCAGCGACAGCCATGGCTATAGCGGGCTCGAGCCCGGCGACCTCGGCGGCCCCTTCACGCTCCGCGACACGAGTGGCGCCGTATTCACCGAGGCCAATCTCCGCGGCGCCTGGACGCTCCTCTATTTTGGTTACGCCGCCTGCCGCTCATCCTGTTCGGCGGCGATCCCGACGCTGGCGGACTCGGTGGACCTGTTGCAGGCGCGGCGGCTCCCGGCGCGCGCGGTGTTCGTCGATATCGACGCGGCGCCCGAACCGATCCGCATGCGCTCGCAAGCGAGCGCCTCGCACGGGCATCATGGCGGGCACGCCCGCGCCGAAGAAGCGCTGACGCAGATGGCGGCGCAGTTCCGGACGATCACCTTCCTCACCGGCTCGCGCGCGCAATTACGCCAAGCCAAGATCGCATTCCGCGTGCGCAGCAATCACGTTCCGGCGCGCACTGATCTCGGCGAGAGCGGCCACAGCATCAACCATACGTCCGCCATCTACGTGATCGATCCGGCAGGCGCGGTCGTCGGCTATCGCCTGCACAACATCACGCCCGCCGACCTCGCCGCTTTCGTCGCCGCCCAGGCGGTCAGTTGATCGCTGGCAGAATGAATTCCGGAATGTAGACACGCTGCGCCGTCAGCGCGGCGCGGTGGCCGTAATCGCCGGAATAGAACCCGATCACCAGATCGAGTTCCGGCACAGCCATCACGATCTGCCCGCCATTGCCGGCGGCGTAGACCACGCGCACTTGGCGGTCCCGATACGGCATCTCCTGCGACCACCAGAAATAGCCGTAGCGGCGTTCTTGTAATTCAACGAGCGGCGCCGTCATGCGCTGCACGTAATCGCGATCGAGCACGCGGCGACCGTTCCAGACGCCGCCATCGAGCACAAGCTGACCCATCTTCATGAAGTCACGCAGCTCGAACTGCGCGCCGCCGCCCAAATACCAATCGCCCGCCGGCGTGAGGTTCAAATAGTAGCGGTCGATGCCAAGCGGTGCGGCCACCTGCTCGGCAAACACATCGGGCAACCAGCGGCCAGTCGTGTGCGAAACCACGGCCCCCGCCAGCATCGGGTTCATGCTGCAATAAACCGCGCGTTCGCCGGGATCGCGCGCCATCGGTACAGCCAGCGCGAAACGCCACCAATTGCGCTCATTGTGCTGCTCCTGCATGGCGTCTTCGTTGCCTGGCGAGTCGCTGTCGTTATCGTCGCAATTGAAGCCCGGGCTCATGGTCAGCAGATGCTCGACCTGTGTGGAGGCAAGCCGCGGGTCGATCGTCGCCGGCAACAACGCCGGGTCCACGCTTTCGACGACGCGGCTCTGCGGCGTCAGCGGCGCGCCGTTGCGGATTGCCGCCCCGACCAGGATCGCGCCCATGCTCTTCGAGGCCGAGCGCGTATCGTGCGTCGTCGCGCGGTGCACGCCATGGAAATACTCTTCCAACACCAGTCTACCGTGACGCGCGATGAGCACGGCATGCACCTGCGGCGTCTCGATCCCGCTCTGCGGCTCGCGCGCAAGCCTCTCGATGAACGCGCCAATTGCAGCGCGATCGATGCCCACGTCCTCCAGCGCGCCGGTGCGCCAACCATCGTCGAGCGCGGGCGGCGGCGCGTAGACATAAGCCGACGGAGCTGCGGCGCGGGGATAGAAGATGCGTTCGTCCTCGGGGGAGGCGCGCGCAAAATCCATGGTCACGCCGAATTGCGGGAAGTGGAACGGGATGAGATCGTTGTTGGGATCGTACTCGGCCGCGGCGAACACCTGCTCCTGCCCGCGCCCGCGGAACCGGCCGACCATGACGATGCGATCGCCGCGGCGTTCGATCCGATCGACCTGGGCAAGCGCACCGAGATTGCGTTCAGGGTTACGCAGATAGGCGCGCATGACCCCCGCCTCATCGGTCGCAACCCGCAGGAACATGGTCATCGTATCGTCAAGGGGCGCAACCCGGCCCTGCCACGCGTTTGCGCGCAGGCGCGATAGCGTGACCGGCGACGCGAGCGCCATGCCGCCGCTCATCGTGCGCGGCTGCACCCAATGCCCGACAATGGCGGCGCCCCGGCGCGCGAAGCGACCGCGGAAGGCGCCCGCTTCGTTCGGCAACTCGAACCGGACTTCACCGTCCGCTTCCTGCACCTCCGCCTGGCGGCCGCCGATCTCGGCGAACAGCCGGCCATCGCGACGCTCGACCAGCAACGGTCCGCGCACATCCGGCCCGTACCGCATGCGCGCCGCCCAGAGGCCATTGAGGTCTGGCGCATCGGCTGGCGTTTGCGCCGATGCCGGCGCGATCGCGAGCGCAAGCGCGCACGCCAGAGCCTTCACCCAATTCATAGTGCTCTCCCCACCACTCTCGTAAGAACTGTTTGTTGCTTCTGCGATTGACTATGCGCTCTCACTTGCGCCGCGCTGCTTGAGCCAGGCCTCCATCTGCTCGCTACCGTTTTGCATGTTGCGCCGTAGCGCTTCGCACGCGGCGTGCAGATCGCCCTCTTTCAGTGCGGCGATGATGCGCTCATGATCTCCAACGGCGGCGGATATCTGTTTGCTCTCGCGCATCACCGCCAGTTCGTAGCGCCGCGTCCGCAGCTGCATGTTCTGGATCAAAGCGAGCAACACCTTGTTGGGGCACGCAGCCAGCAGCACACTATGCCAGCGGTCGTCCATGTCGATCGCGCGCACGCCCTTCGCCTGACGCAGAGAGGAATTCAGCTTCTCAAGCTGCGCGATGCGTGCTGGCGGCGGAATGCCGGCAAGCCGTAGCGCTTCGGGATCGAGCAAAGGACGGATCGCATAAACTTGTCTGAACTCTTCGAGCGATAAGGGCCGCACGTAATAACCCAGCCGCGGACGCGCGATCAGCGCACCCTCCGCGACCAGCCCGCTCAAGGCTTCGCGCAAAGGCGTACGGCTGACGCCAAGCTGCGCGGCGAGATGGACCTCATTGATGCGATCGCCCGCCGCCAGGCGGCCATCGACAATCATGGCGCGTACAGCGTCGGCCGCCGCCTCGCTGATATTGCCGCGCTCGATCTCGGCCAAGTGCATACTGTATACAATACCTGCAAACTCCATCGAATGCAAGGCGGAGTTCCGGCAATTCGACCGAGCCGCACTTGCACTTCCAGGTGATCGACGGGCCCGATCTCAACAGCGCACGC
Organism: Proteobacteria bacterium HN_bin10; assembly: GCA_002083515.1. Taxonomy (GTDB): domain Bacteria; phylum Pseudomonadota; class Alphaproteobacteria; order Caulobacterales; family Aquidulcibacteraceae; genus Vitreimonas. The sequence continues at coordinate 3,177 of LWDN01000085.1, read as the reverse complement.
GGTTTGCCGGTTGAGTTCGAAGGGCTGCGCGACGATTGGTTCGCCATGAGCGGCCGCCATCTCCGCGCCGGCGATGTGCTCGAACGGGAGTGACGCCGACCTCAGCTCAAGCTTCCGCAGAACCTCTGGATCCGCGCGCAGGCTTCTTCGAGGCACGCGTTCGAGGTTGCGTAGGAGATGCGGAAGTTGGGCGAGAGCCCGAAGGCGCCGCCATGCACCAGCGCCACGCACTCGGCTTCCAAGAGTTCGAGCGCAAAGGTTTCGTCGCTGTCGATCACCTTGCCTGAGGGCGTCTTCTTGCCGATCAGCGCAGCGCAGGAGGGATAGACATAGAACGCGCCCTCCGGCGTCGGGCAGTTGAGACCGCGCGCCTGGTTCAGCATCGACACGACCAGGTCGCGCCGCTCTTGGAAGAGCTTCTGGTGCTTCGGGATGAAATCCTGAGGCCCATTCAGCGCCTCGACCGCCGCCCATTGCGAAATCGAACACGGGTTCGAGGTCGTCTGGCCCATGACGTTGGCCATCGCCTTGATCAGCCATTGCGGGCCGCCGGCATAGCCGATGCGCCAGCCGGTCATCGAATAGGCTTTCGAGACGCCGTTCATGGTCAGCGTGCGGTCATAGAGGCGCGGCTCGACTTGCGCGATGGTGGCGAACTCGAAGCCGCCATATGTCAAGTGCTCATACATGTCGTCGGTGAGGATGAGCACGTGCGGATAATCGACCAGCACGTCCGCCAGCGCTTTCAACTCGGCGCGCGTGTAGGCCGCGCCCGACGGGTTCGACGGCGAGTTGAGCAGGAGCCATTTGGTGTGCGGCGTGATCGCCTTCGCCAGCGCTTCGGGCTCGATTTTGAAGCCGCTCTCGATCGTGGTGTCGATGCAGACGGGCGTGGCGCCGCACATGATCGCCATGTCGGGATAGCTCACCCAATAGGGCGCCGGGATGATCACCTCGTCGCCGGGATTGAGCGTCGCCATCCAGGCGTTGAAGATCACCGGCTTGCCGCCGGGCGAGACGTTGATCTGGGCGCGCGTGTAGTCGAGGCCGTTCTCGCGCTTGAACTTGGCGACGATGGCGTCCTTCAACTCTGGAATGCCGTCGACATCGGTGTACTTGGTCTTGCCCTCGCGCATGGCGCGGATGGCTGCTTCCTTGATGTTCTCCGGCGTGTCGAAATCGGGCTCGCCTTGGGAGAGCGCAATGCAATCGCGGCCCTCGGCTTTGAGCGCGCGCGCCTTGGCGCTCATCGCCATGGTGGCGGACGGCTTCACCCGCTTCAGCGCGTTGGAGACTTGAGTGCTCACCAGTTCATTCCCAATGCAGGCCTTGCAAGGCCCCTCCATTGCTGGGGGCTGTTACATCGAATCTCGCCCAAGCGGAACCCAACGGTCGTGATCTCACGGTCGCAGTAGACACGAAACAAAAGCGGTCCAAGTTCGGCGGTGGGCGGCTCAGTTTTTTGAACACTTCCATCAATCTTACTTGGGCGATTGCGGCTGAGTCGGACTTATATTGAATGCCCCTACAGTCGCTCGACCCCCGACTCCACCGCAGCCAGGAACGGCGCCAACTGTCGGAGCTTGAAGCGCTCGTGCATCGGCTGAGCGGTTATGACACGGTCGACCCGGAACGCACGCACCGCTTCGCGCAGACGATCCCAGGTCAGAGCATACCAGGCTGGGGGGTTAAGCAAGAGGATCTGCGGCTCGACCACGCGCACCGTTTCCCGCTCCGCGCGATCCTTGTAGGTCAAGTGGAGACAGCGCCGGTCGATGAAGGCTTGCCTCAGCACGGCGTTGTGTCGCGCGGCGGTCAGGTCGAACTCGGCGGCAATACGTGGCGACGCAGCCGCGCCCACCCATATGCGCCGCCGCAGCATCCGCATTTCCTCGCGGTATGCCGGCGCGAACAGCCCCGTGAGTTTTTGCCGGACTGCGCCTAGTCTCTCGGGCGCGGCGGGCGTTCCGAGCTTTTCCGACACCGCCATAGCGATCAACAGATCGAGCGCTTCGTCAAATCTGATCGTGACGCGGCCGCCGCCATGGCCGGACGCGATGCGTAGGCCGCCGCCGCGTCCCCGATCAGTCTCGATCAGAACTCCGCTATCGCGCAGCAAATCCAAGTCACGCATGGTCGTACGAGCACTAACGTCCAGCGCCTCGGCCAACTCGGCGACGGTCGTCGGCTCGCCGGTAAGCAGCAAGCCCCGCAAACGCTCCAACCTTTCCAAGCGCCGCACTGTATTGGTCATGCACTAATATGTCATTTTCTGGCTTATTTTCCAATATGGTCGCCGCACGAAAGGAGTAGACCATGAGTGAAGTCATCGAATGGGCGCCCTTCAAGCTGAAGGCCGGCGTGAGCGAAGAGGCGTTGCTGCGCGCCTCACAGCAGCTGCAACGCGAATTTCTGGATCGCCAAGCAGGATTTGTGAGCCGCCGGTTGCTGCGCAGCGGCGACGGGAGCTATGTCGACATGGTGGTGTGGGCCAGCCAAGAAGAAGCCGCCTCGGCCATGGAGGTCGCGGCTCAGAGCACCACGTGCAGCGCCTATTTCGCGCTTATGGGCGCCAATCATGCCGATCCCGGCGCCGGAGTAACGCATTTGCGCCAACTGAAACTATACGAATAGAGAAAACGGCCCGGGATTGCTCCCGGGCCGTTCTGTTTTGGACGTTTCTTCCCTGTGTTTTACTCGGCCGCCTCGGGCCGCGCCAGGCGCGCGTCTTCGGCGCGCTCAAGCGCCAATTGCGCATCGCGTTCAACCGCGAGCTTCTGATAACGCCGCAGCTGACCGCCGGTGCCGGCCGGGATCAGACGGCCGACGATGACGTTTTCCTTCAAGCCCTCGAGCGTGTCCGACTTGCCGTAGGACGCGGCCTCGGTGAGCACGCGCGTGGTCTCCTGGAACGACGCCGCCGAGATGAACGAACGCGTCTGCAGGCTGGCCTTGGTGATGCCGAGCAACATTGGTTGCGCCGTCGCCGGCTTCAGCCCGAGTTCCTGCACGCGCTTGTTCTCGTCTTCGAGATCAAGCGCTTCCACCGCCTCCCCTTTCAGGAATTCAGTGTCGCCGGCGTCCATGATCTCGACCTTCTGCAGCATCTGGCGAACGATCACCTCGATGTGCTTGTCGTTGATCTTCACGCCCTGCAGGCGATAGACCTCCTGGATC
>LWDN01000084.1:43939-69399 GCA_002083515.1 Proteobacteria bacterium HN_bin10 | reverse complement strand
CCTACGCGCGCTTCGCGAGCGTAGGATGGTGCGAGCGGCGGGAGTTGAACCCGCACCGCCTTTTGGGCGAACGGATTTTAAGTCCGCTGCGTCTACCAGTTTCGCCACGCTCGCTTGCGCCGCGAGATAAGGGGCTTTGGCCCTGGGGCGCAAGCGCGCGCGGCCCTAGGCTTCAGAGACTTCTTCAGGATCAGCCCCGCGCGAGCGGATCAGAGCGGCGAGGTCAGCCGCCGCCTTGTCCAGCGCCGCCGGATCGGCGGAGCGCGCCACCAGGTGCAAGCCGAAACTGTCGGGCGGCGAGAACCACGGATAGGAACCGAAGCTCACGGCGCCGCCTGCCTCCGCTTCGAGCCGCTCCAGCGCCGCGGCGATATCGCCTTCGCGCACGCCTTTGCCGCGGACGGTGCGCGACCGCACGATGGCGCCGCCTTGGATGCGCCGGGCCACGTCCTCAAGCATGCCGCGCGTGATCGAGGGCACGCCGGCCATCACAAACACGTTGCCCAACTGAAAGCCCGGCGCCTTCGACACCGGGTTGGCGATCAACGAAGCGCCATCGGGAACGCGCGCCATGCGCAGCCGCGCCTCGTTCAGATTTGACGCGCCTTTGTAGTGCGCTTCGAGAATGGAGCGTGCATCGTCGCGCACGCCAATGCCGACCCCAAATGCAGCAGCGACCGCATCGGCGGTTTTGTCGTCATGGGTTGGGCCGATGCCGCCCGTGGTGAAGACGTAATCGTACTTCGCGCGCAACGCGTTCACGGCGGCGACGATCTCGTCGGGAACATCCGCCACAACCCGCGCCTCCGCCACCTGCACGCCGAGCGGCGCCAGAAACTTCGCGATCGTCTGCAGGTTTACGTCCTGCGTGCGACCGGAGAGGAGCTCGTCGCCGATGAGCAGCACGGCGGCTTTGACTTGGCGTTGCGTCATGAGCGCAAGATAGCGTCACGATGCGAGGTTCCCAATGAGCGAAATCGACTATGTCGGCCCCTTGACCCAGCGCCAAGCCGGCAAACTCCCCGATCATCTGAACCTGGAATGGCTGGAGGCGCGCAAGGGCTTCGTGCGCGGGCGCTTCGCCGTGCGCGAACATCACATGGCGCCGAACGGCTTCATGCATGCCGGCAGCGTGGTGACGCTTGCCGATTCCGCGTGCGGCTATGGCTGCTTCATCTCACTGCCCGAGGGCGGGACCGGGTTCACCACGGTCGAGTTGAAAACCAACTTTCTCGGCACCGGCCGGTTGGGCGACCTCATCTCCACCGAAGCCCGCCTCGTCCATGGCGGACGCACAACGCAGGTCTGGGACGCGGAGGTTCGGAACGAAACGCAGGGCAAAACCATCGCCCTCTTCCGCTGCACGCAGATGGTGCTCTATCCGAAGTGAGGCAACCTGAAAAGGCACCCTTGCCTCGCCATAGAGTGCAGCAAAAACCCGCGGATCATCAAGGTCTGTACATTTCGCCCAATGCGCGCGGGACAACCCTCCTTGAATTACCGACGCGGTTTTGCCATCTTGCGAGCGGGGTGCGAACATTGTCAGGATTGCCGACACTACCGGTTGACGACCCAAGTTGGGGCTTGATCGCGCTTTCCGCCATCGCCATCGCCATCGCGATCGTTGGTGGTCTCGTGATGATCTATAGCAATTTTGTTGGCGCGACGAAGACCGCGCTCGACCTTCGCAATCAAGAGATGGTCGACCCGTCTGGCATTGTGTCGCCCCCTCAACCGCCCCGACCGCCGAAGCAGCTGCCGCCAACCATTGGGCCCGAAGAACCGACCGCCGATCACTTGCCACAAGCGGAAAGAAGCGCGTCCAAACAGCACGATACGCAAGACTCGATTTGGGGCCGACCAACAAATGCTTCCACGGCATTCAAAATGCCTTCTGCCCCACAACAAACACATGGCGTTGATTCTGGCGAAGTCGATTGGATTGAACTTGAAGAACGTTTGACCAGCATTCACCCCGGAGAATTTGAGGCGCGCTCCTATGAATGACATTTGGGTCGCGCCGCGCTTTCAACGCCAAGTCGACAAACACATCTTTATGAACGATTGGTACCATCACCGGCGATGGCCGTTGATGCTAATCATTCACGGCCCCAAAGGCGTGGGCAAATCAACTCAAATCCGAGCAGCCTTAAGCGCACTCAAGGTTGAGTGCTTCGATCTCTCAGCGGGCAAATTGGCGGGCGACGAGCGTGTTGCGAGCGACGAGCTTAGCGCTGTTTACGAACGCGCCTCCCGGCACATCTCCACGAAGTCACCTGCTGCCATCGTAATAGACGACCTCGACCTTTCGATCCTCAGCCGGAAGGACCACACGAGCTATTCGCAGAACACCCAACTCCTGACCGTCACCCTCATGAGCCTCTGCGACAACCCGCGAAAATTCTTTGGAGTGAATGTCTTTCGCGTCCCAATTATAGCGACCGCCAATGAGATGAGCGGCTTTCACGCCCCTCTCGTGCGGTCAGGACGCGCCCAAATTTGGAATTGGGTGCCCTCCGAACAAGAACGCCTGGCGATTGTTGCAACCAAATTTCCTTTCTTGACGACTTCCGAACAGGGGCGACTAGATCGAGAGTTTTCCCGCGATCATGGCTTTGGACTCCTCGACGAAATCGCCCATGAAGCAATCTTTGGAATCTTCGAAGACAATCCGGCCCTCCGGGAACTGGAGCACACTGAGGCGCTCAACATTGCCGACGAAATGCTTAAGACTATGAAGCTTCGCCACTTCCTCGAAATTGGCAAAACCCTGCTCGCCGAGCGCTCGACATACTCGCACTTGAGATGACATCCTCCTCCGCCTCGAACGCTCGTGCCCGCGTCAAACGCGTGGTCGCACTAAAGCTGATAATCATGCGTTTTGCTGATCTCGCTCATCAATTGAGCATGAGATTCGAAGGCTCGAAAAGCGCTCTCGAAAGCACACTTGATCGCGCCATAGTCGCCGACAAGCTCATCCGCAGTGTTGAACTCGTATTTTTGCGACCCAACGGCGAACTCTTTGTGCACGCTATCCTAGAAATCAATTGGCAGCTGCACGGCGCGATCGTTCAACGCAAAGATAGCGACGAAATTGAAGTTAGCGTGCGAAAGGGCGAAGTTATTACAGATGTGATATCACCAGCACTCAGCGACGTCATTTGGTATTTGGAGCGGCGCTTTCGTGCTGAGGGAATCAACACTCTTAAGTGGTACGTTAACTGGCGCACTGACAGTCGCGACGACCCCTCGGTTCGCGACCGCGCCCTCGCCGCATCGAGAGAATTGGGCTTTGTGCCGCTCTCGGACGATGATCACGCGATCTTGAAGCAAGCGGCGTTAAAGCGTGAAATCACTGGCAGTCCGGTCGAATTGAAAGAAGCCGGCGTTACCGTGCGTGAATACTAAGGGAAGGCTTGACTAAACTAGGTCTTATAGACTAAGTTTGGACGATGAAAACCGTCAACATCCATGAGGCGAAGACCCACCTGTCGCGGCTGGTTGAGCGCGCCGCGCAGGGCGAGAGCTTCATTATCGCCAAGGCCGGCAAACCCATGGTGCGGGTCGAGGCCCTAGAGGCCGATGCAAAACCGAAGAAGCGCCTGGGCTTTCTCGCCGGCGAGTTCAGCGTGCCCGACGATTTCGACAGCATGGGCCGGGAGGAGATCGCCCAACTGTTCGGCGTCGGGGAATGAACTATCTGGTCGATACCCACCTTTTGCTGTGGGCCACCATCGTGCCGAAGAAGCTTTCCAAATCGGCGCGCCAGCGGCTGGACGACGCCGGGGCCCAGCCCTGGTTCAGCGCGGCGAGCATTTGGGAAACCGCCATCAAACGCGCCCTTGGCCGCGCCGATTTCGACGTCGAGCCCCGGCGCCTGCGCCGCGCCCTATTGGACAATGGCTGGAGCGAGTTGGCGATCAGCAGCGAGCACGCGGCGGCGGTCAACGAACTGCCGGCGCTTCACAAGGATCCCTTCGACCGCATGCTGCTGGCGCAAGCGCGCACCGAGGGCTTCACCCTGCTGACATCAGATAAGCTGGTGGCGCAGTACAAAGGCGCGGTGGAGAAGGTCTAGCGGGGGCGCTCGGCGCCTACTTAATCTTGCCTTCGACGAACTCGACGTGCTTTTTCGCGATCGGGTCGTACTTCTTGAACTTGAGCTTTTCGGTCTTCGTGCGCGGGTTCTTCTTGGTCACGTAGAAATAGCCCGTGTCGGCCGTCGAATTGAGACGGATCTTGATGACAGTCGGCTTAGCCATGGGTCGGGCTCGGATTACTCGGGTTCAAGGAAGCGCGCGAAAATAGGGACCGCGCCGCATAAGTCAACTCGTAAGCCGCTCCAGGGTATGGGCGCCCCGGCTCCAGCGCAGAAACGGCGGCCGAACGGCCTCCCCGCCTAGCCGGGCGCGAACCTCCTTCAGCACGAACCGGGTAATCGAGGGCAGGTCGAGCGCCTCCGCCTCGTCGAGGCTAAACCACCGTACATGCAGCAATTCTTCGCCTATGGCGGGCTTATCGTCGGCCAGCACCTGCTCGGAATCGGCCAGGAAGAAGCGGGCGTCGAACCGGCGCGGCCGGTACGGGGGGGTGATGGCCCGAGCGACGAAGCTGAGCTTGTCGAGTTCCGGCCCTTGCGGACCGCCAAGCCTGAGGCCTGCCTCTTCCAGGGTCTCGCGCACGGCCGCCAGGGCGAAGGCCCGCGGCGGTCGGCGCACGATCCCGCCCAGGCGGAGAAGCGCCTCGGTTTCCGCCGTCAGTTCCGTGGCGGCCCTCGCGCGGGCATCGCCCGGATCGACCCGGCCGCCCGGAAACACCCATTTGTCGGGCATGAAGACGTGGCCCTTCGAGCGCTGGCCCATCATCACTTCGCGCCCGCCCCGAACCAGGATCAAAGTGGCGGCGTCGCGCGGCCGCGCGGCCTTGGGCCTCGCGCCCTCGGGGAGATCGAACGGCTTCTCGTCGGCATTGAGCTTGAACTCGTTGGCGCTCATGCGCCCTCCTAGCACGGTCGGCGCTTCCGGTTGGAAGCGGGACCGCATGCGCCTATCGTCGCGCGCGAAAATCGGGAGAAACAAGATGGCGCGACGTAAACTCGGGCTGGGTCAGACGGCTCTGGTCACCGGCGCTTCCGCCGGCATCGGCGTCGATCTGGCCGAGTGCTTCGCCCGCGACGGCTACGATCTCATCCTCACCGCCCGTAGCGAAGGTGCGCTCGGCGAAGTCGCAAACCGGCTCGCCTCGGCGCACGGCGTGAAAGCGCATGTCATCGCGCAGGACCTTGGCGCTCATGGCGGCGGTTCGGCGGTCGCGGCGAAGATCGCCGAGCGGGGCTTGAACGTCGATGTCGTCGTCAACAATGCCGGCTACGGCCACGCCGGCGCGCTCACCTCGTCCGACCTCGCCACCCAACTTGGCATGATCGACCTGAACGTGCGCGCTTTGGTCGAACTCACCTATCTCTATTGGGACCGCATGCTCGCCAACAAGCGCGGCGGCGTCTTGAACGTCGCTTCAACCGCCGCGTTCCAGCCCGGCCCGCTGATGGCGAACTACTACGCCTCGAAAGCCTACGTGCTTTCGTTCTCCGAAGCGCTGTGGGAGGAAGCGCGCGGCACGGGCGTGCATGTCAGCTGCCTCTGCCCCGGCCCGACTGTCTCTAAGTTCCGCGAACGCGCCGGCACCGGCAAGACCAATCTCGCCAAGAACGCCGGCGCCGCGATGGCCTCGGCGCCGGTCGCGCGCGCCGGGTATGAAGCTTGGAAGCGCAACAAGCGCGTCGTCGTCACCGGCATGAACAACAAGTTCATTGCTGGCGTGGGCAAGTTCCTGCCGCGCGAGAACTTGCTCAAGATCGTGCGCAACCTGCAATCGCCGGCGACTTAACCCTTCTCCCAGGCAAGTTTCAGCAGCCGCTTCGCTTCAGCGTCTACGTCTTTCGGTGACGAGAGCACGAGCAGGCCGGTGTGCTTCTCTGCCCACGGACGTCGCTTCATCGGCAAGAGGCGTTTGCTCGTACTGACAGGCAGCGGCAGGCCAAGCTCAGCCTTGCCGCCTTTCACCGGAATGATCGCCGCGAACTGGATCTTGCGCGAGAACGAAACAAACGTCTTGCGCGGGCCGATGACGGCCTCGGGAAATTCCTTGCGCACCAACTTCGCCACCGCATCGTAGATCGCGCGGCTCTCCTTATCTTTCCAGAGCTGCTCCAACAGCGCATCGGGCTCGTCCCAGCCCGGGCCTTGGGGAAAGGCGACGGAGAGGATATGCGCGATGCGATTGACGCCGAGGCTGTATTTTTCACGCAGCCATTGCGCACGCTTGCCCGGCGTCGTCTCCGGGCATTTCTTGGCGATTTTCACCCACTCGGCAATCGTCTTGCCCGTGTCGCGCTCCAGGCTCGCTTCGAGGCTGGCGAACCATTTCTGCTGACGTTCGGTTAGCACCGCCTTCGCCGTCTTTGCAGCCGCCTTCGCCATCGCTACACCTCGTCGTCAGGAGCGCCGCCCATGAGCCTGCACGGAACTTACGACGACAACAACCTGTTCGCCAAAATTCTACGCGGCGAGATTCCGGCGGTCAAGGTCTTTGAAGACGATGAGGTCCTCGCCTTCATGGACATTTTCCCGCAAGCCCGCGGGCACGTCCTAGTCGTCCCAAAGAACGTGCGGGCGCGGAATTTTCTCGAACTGCCCGCCAGCCGCGTCGCGCCGCTGATGGAGCGCGTGCATCGCCTCGCCATCGCCACGGAAAAAGCGCTGAAACCGGATGGGATCACGGTCACGCAGTTCAATGGCGAAGACGCCGGGCAGACCATCTTCCATCTGCATTTTCACATTATCCCACGCTACGCGGGCGTTCGCCTTGCCGGTCACAACCACGGCAAACAGGCGAACATCGCCGAACTGCAGCAGATCGCCGCCGAGATCGCGGCTGCGCTTTGAGTGCGCGCCCCTTCTCCTGGTTGAGGTGGCCCGAAGGGCCGGATGAGGTTTGCTGCGCGCCCAGAAGATGGCGCGGCGTTTCGTTCTGCTGGCCTCGGTAAACCTCACCCGTCTGCTTCGCAGACACCCTCTCCTTAACCGCGAGAGGGGTGCGCTAGTCGCTGACGCAAAGACCCTCTGCGATGGCTTCGGCCGCGCGCGTATCCTCGTACTTCTTCTCAACGATCAAGTACGTCATAGTCTGATCGCCGATGTTGAGCGCCTCGTGCACGATCTCGCGCTCGTTGCTGAATGAGCCGCCGGCGCGCACCGGCCGATCGACAACCCCGTCCGCCGTGGTGATGCGCATCGTGCTTTCGCCTTCGAGCACATAGCCGAAGTGCGGCGGGTGGTAGTGCATCTCGTGACCGACGCCCGGCTGAAACGTGCAGCGGAGCACGCGGATCCGCGCGTCCTCCTGCAACAACTCGCATGTGCGTTCGCCTTGCCAGCCGGCGCAGAGCGCCATCGGAAGCGGCGCCATCTGCGCGGAGGCGGTCGCGCAGGCGCCAAGCGCCAACGCGGCGGCGATCGCCGACACCCTCATCACGAACGCTTCAAGCCTTCTCCGGCCGCTTGCCGAAGCTCAACAGCCCGCGCGACTCTTGCGTGTAGCTGAACTTGAGCTTGTCGGGATCGTGCGGGTCGACGTCGATCTTGACGATGCCGCCGTCTTTCAGCTTGCCGAACAAAAGTTCATCCGCCATCGGCTTCTTCACCTGCTCCTGGATGAGCCGCGCCAGCGGACGCGCGCCGAAGCTCTCGTCATAGCCGCGCGTCGCCAGCCAATCGGCCGCTTTGTCGGTGATCTCGATCTGGACATTGCGCTCGGCCAATTGCCCTTCGAGCTGGATGATGAACTTCTGCACGACATTGCGCACCACTTCCGGCGGCAAGCCGTTGAAGTGGATCGAAGCGTCGAGGCGATTGCGGAATTCAGGCGTGAACAGGCGCTTGATCGCCTCTTCGTTTTCCTCGTCCTTCTTGCCGCGACCGAACCCGATGCCTTGCCGCGCCGCATCCGCGGCGCCGGCATTGGTGGTCATGATCAGGATGACGTTCCTGAAATCGACCTTCTTGCCGTTGGCGTCGGTGAGCGAGCCATGGTCCATCACCTGCAGCAGAATGTTGAACAGATCGGGGTGCGCCTTCTCGATCTCATCGAGCAGCAGCACCGAATGCGGATGCTGATCGACGCCGTCAGTCAGCAGACCGCCCTGATCGTAGCCGACATAGCCGGGCGGCGCGCCGATAAGACGCGAGACGGTATGGCGCTCCATGTATTCCGACATGTCGAAGCGCAGCAGCTCGATGCCCATCACGTTGGCGAGCGACCGCGCGACTTCGGTCTTGCCGACGCCGGTCGGGCCCGCGAACAGATAGCAGCCGATCGGCTTCTGCGGTTCGCGCAAACCCGCGCGCGCCATCTTGATGGCGGCGGCGAGTTGGTCGATCGCATCGTCCTGACCGAACACGACGCGCTTCAAATCGGCCGGCAGCGAGGCCAGCATTTCGCTGTCGTTCTTGGACACGGACTTCGGCGGAATCCGCGCCATGCGCGACACCACCTCTTCCACTTCCGCGACATCGATGACGTTCTTGCGGTCCTTTTGCGCCAGCAGCATCATCGAGGCGCCGGATTCATCGATCACGTCGATGGCTTTGTCCGGCAGCTTGCGGTCGCCCATGTGGCGCGAGGAGAGCTCGACGGCGGCCTTGATCGCATCGTCGGTGTACTTCACTTTGTGATAGTCTTCGAAATACGGCTTCAGCCCCATCAGAATCTTGATCGAGTCCGGAATCGACGGTTCGTTGACATCGATCTTCTGGAAGCGGCGCGCCAGCGCACGATCCTTTTCGAAGTGCTGGCGATACTCCTTGTACGTGGTCGAGCCCATGCAGCGCAGCTGGCCCGATTGCAGCGCCGGCTTCAGCAGGTTGGACGCATCCATGGCCCCGCCGCTCGTCGCGCCGGCGCCGATCACGGTGTGGATCTCGTCGATGAACAGGATCGCCTTCGGGTGGTTCTCCAGTTCCTTCATCACGCTCTTCAAGCGCTCTTCGAAATCGCCGCGATAGCGCGTGCCGGCCAAGAGCGACCCCATGTCGAGCGAGAAGATGGTCGCGTCGGCCAGAACTTCCGGCACTTGCTTTTCGTTGATCTTGCGCGCCAGACCTTCGGCGATGGCGGTTTTGCCGACGCCGGGATCGCCCACCAGCAACGGATTGTTCTTCTGGCGACGGCAGAGAATCTGGATCGCGCGCAACACTTCCGCTTCGCGCCCGATCAGGGGATCGATCTTCCCTTCCTTCGCCTTTTTGTTGAGGTTGACGCAGTAGGCGGCGAGCGCCTCGCTGCCCTGCTTGACCACGCGCTCGCCGTCTTCAACTTCATTGGCGCCGCGGACCGGCCGGGGCTGAGCGGCGCCGGCGCGCTTGGGCATGCCGTGAGCGATGAAATTGACGGCGTCGTAGCGTGTCATGTCCTGCTCTTGCAGGAAATAAGCGGCGTGGCTCTCGCGTTCGCTGAACAGCGCCACCAGCACATTGGCGCCGGTGACTTCACGGCCGCCGCTCGAGTCGACGTGCAGCATCGCCCGCTGCAGCACACGCTGGAAGCCGGCGGTCGGGCGCGGTTCTTCATGCCCGCGATTGCTGACCCGGAGCGCGTCGAGTTCGTTCTCAAGATAGGCGTCGAGATTGTGACGCAGCTTTTCGAGGTCGACCTTGCAGGCGTGCATGACGCCGGCGGCGTCGTCATCGTCGACAAGCGACAAGAGCAGATGCTCGAGCGTTACGTATTCGTGGCTGTGGTCGGTCGCCAACGAAAGCGCCCGGCGCAGCGTGTGCTCAAGCGTGCGGGAGAATGTCGCCATCCGGGCCTATTCCTTTTCCATCGTGCATTGCAGCGGATGTTCGTGCCGCCGCGCCAGATCCAAAACTTGAGCGACCTTGGTCTCGGCCACTTCGTAGGTGAATACCCCGCACAGCCCAACGCCATTCTGGTGGACGTGCAGCATGATCGTGGTCGCCTCCTCGCGCGTCTTCTGGAAGAAGCGCTCGAGCACATAAACGACGAATTCCATCGGCGTGTAATCGTCGTTCAGCAGCAACACGCGGTAGAGCGACGGCTTCTTGGTGCGGGTGACGGTTTGGGCGCCGGCGCGGCCGTCGGCCCCGCCGCCCTCCTCTTCGTCATCCCAGTAACCGCCGCCGCTCATCTAGGCCCACGCTGAAGAGTCAGGTGCCGACTCATACACCCATGAGCGTTCGCCCACTTGCTGAACAATTTATGGAGTAGCGGCCGCGATGGAAGCCCCCCGCTCGGCCCGGCGCGCAGCCGACGGTGCGCACAAAAGCGAAACGGGCCCGGCTCGCCAGAGCCAGGCCCCTCCCGTTTTCAGCCCCTCGGGAGCGTTTCGCGCCCGAAGCGGTGTCTTAGCGGCCGCCCGCTTGGATCAGCTGGCCGACGGCGTTCACGCGCTCGTTGATCGGCTGCAGCGTTTCCTTGGTGAAACCGGCGACAAGGTCAGAAACCGTCGTCAGTTCCGCGACATAGGCCTCGAACGAGGACTTGGCGTAATCGTTCTGCTTCTCGACGAACTCTTGCACGCTCTTCGAGGTCATCAGCGACTTGGTCGCCGCGACATGGTTCTCGATGGCCGCCTTTTGGAAGGCGACGGTGCGGGCCGAGATCGCTTCAAAGCCCTTCTGAGCCGCGGTGGCCGAGGCCAGCCAGGCTTCCATGTTCTGCTTGCCGAAAGCCGAGGCTTCCGACAGGGCGGCGAGGCCGCGGTCGATGTTTTCACGGACCGTCTCGGTCGACGTGGCGGTGAGGGTTTCGAACGCCTCGGTGGCCGTCTTGGCGGCGCGGGGGGTCTTCGCAGTGGCCATTTTTGGTCTCCGTTCAGCCCCTTAGGCCGCTGCCGGCCCAGGGATTTGAGTTGCTGAATCACCCGCCATGGGTGAGTTCTGGAGGCTATATGTTATGCTGCACCTGCGAAGTCAACTAAAAATGTTGCACTGCACAAAACAGAACTGACCTGCACATTTGCACAGCGGGCGGATTTCGTTCACTGACCGTTAACCACGTTGTCCACAGCCTCAGGGTGTAGTGGCAAATCAGTGCATCCAGTCTGGAGACATTTACCCTTTGCTGCATACAGGCGCTTAACTGGGTCTAATGAAACTGTAAGCTGCGCGGCACGCGATTTGCCTGAAATAGTCCGTACTTGTGCGGGATTGGACGCCGAATGACGTCAGCGGGTTTTTCGACAATGCGGTTGATTGGGAGCGCCGCTGCGGCGCTTTTTGCTTTGGGGCTCGCCGCCCCGGCCTCCGCCCAGGATCGCTATGCGGCGATCGTCATGGACGCGCGCACCAACGAGGTGCTGCTGGAAGACCAGGCCGACGAGGCGCGGTTCCCGGCGTCGCTGACCAAGATGATGACGCTCTACATGCTGTTCGAAGCGATCGAACGCGGCGAACTGAGCATGGATACGCGCCTCACGGCATCCCGCAACGCAGCCCGCCAACCCCCCTCGCGCCTTGGGCTTGCCTGCAGCCGCAGGCGCGGCTGCGATTCAATTACGGTGGACCAAGCCATCCGCGCGCTGGTGGTGCAATCGGCGAATGACGTCGCCACCATGGTGGGCGAGCGTCTTGGCGGCACCGAGGCGCGCTTCGCCGCCAACATGTCGGCCCGCGCCCGCGAACTGGGCTTGACCGACACCCGCTTCGCCAACGCCAGCGGCCTGCCCGACAACCGCCATCGCACCACCGCGCGCGACATGGCGATGCTGTCGCTGGCGCTGTGGCGCGATTTTCCCGAGTATTATCACTATTTCCAGACGCCGGACTTCCGTTGGCGGCGCGCCTCCGGACGCAACCACAATCGCTTGCTGGGGCAAGTCGAAGGCGTCGACGGCATCAAGACCGGCTACACCCGCGCCTCCGGCTTCAACCTCGCCACCATGGCCGAACGCAACGGCCATCGCATCATCGTCGTCGTACTCGGCGGCGAGACCGGCGCGGCCCGCGACGCGCAGGTCGCCTATCTGGTCGAGGGCGCCTACCAGGAATACGCACGCCGCGAAGATCCGAACTCGGCCCAGTTCGCCTCGCTGCCAACCCGTCGGCTCGACATCCAGCTGGCCCCCGGCGTCCTACAAGCGAACGCCGCATCGCGGCCGTCAGCGCCCTCGCCCTATCAGACCTATCAGGGCATGGTGATCGAAACGCTCTCGCCGGTGCGCGCGCCGATCGATGAGCCGATCGGCCAGGGCGACGAGGGCGCCACCGAGGAAATGGAATAGCCGCGCCTTAGCGCGTCTTCTTGAGCAATCGATCCCGCGCGGCCGTGAGCCGCGCGGCTTCGTTATGGGACCCACCGCGGTCGGGATGAGCGTGCGCCATCTTGGCGCGATAGGCGCGGCGGATGTCGCTAGCGGTCGCGTTCGGTCCGACGCCGAGCAGCGTCCGCGCCGCCAAATCCTCCGGACTGTCGTGGGGCTGCAACGGCGGCCTTGGCCGGAGCAACGCCTCGACACGCGGCCAAGCCATCCAGGCAAGCGCCGCCAAGCTGCCCATAGCGACGGCCGGCCAGAGCGCGCCTCTGAACAGCGCCACAATTGCTGCGACCGCTAACAGGACGGCAGGCCAACGCCGCATCAGCGCTGTCCGGTAGGCGCCGCCGACCCTTGTCAGGAACAGAAAGCCGAACACCAGGCACAGGATCAGCAGCGCCGGAAGCAACGCGGTCATCCCTTCAGGAAAAGTGGAAGCGCTAGAATTTCAGCGCCTCGCCCTCAAGGCCGGGCAGCTTCAGCGTGATGAACAGGTCGCGCAACTCCTGCCGCGCCGCCACATGCGCCATGCGCATGTCGCCGGGGACGCCCTCGCTATCGAGGTCGAGCAAGGTCAGCCCTTGCGGGAACAATTCCCGGTAGATCACGCGCTCCGATAGCCCCGGCGCAATCCTGAAACCGATGCGGCTGGAGAGCGTCGTCAACGCCTGCCCCACACGCTGCTTGTTCTTGGCTTCGATTTTCGACGCTGACGTGCGGTTGCGCAGCACCACCCAGTCGATTGGCGTCCGCGCCGCCAACGCCTTCTTCTTGCGGCTCTCCCAGACCATCTCGCTGTAGATGGAGGGACGGACAATGTCGGCGCACGCTTCATCGACGTCGCCCAGGAGATCGAAATCGATGAAGCTGTCATTAAGCGGCGTAATCAGCGTGTCCGCCCAGGAATGCGCCAAGCGCGCCAGGAATGAATCCCCGCCGGGGCTGTCGATCACGATGAAGTCGCAGGTCTCGGACAGCCGCTTCAGCGCCGCGCGGAATGCCGCATCCTCCTCGGCCTCCGCCACGTCGAGCGAGCGCTCGCGGCTCTCCTGCAATTCCAGCACTTGCGGCAAGGCCATCTGCGCGCCGCGTGAGGCGATCCACCGAGCCCGGTTCTCGATGTAGCGGGTGAGCGAACGCTGGCGCAGGTCGAGATCGAGCACGCCGGTGCGCCGGCCCATGCGCATCAGCGCCACGGTGACATGCATCGCCACCGTCGATTTGCCCGCCCCGCCCTTCTGGTTGCCCACCACGATCACGTGTGCTGGCCGCGTTTGTGGTTCGGGTTCGAAGGCGTGGGCGAGGCTCATGGGCGCGCGACGCCCGGCCAAGCGGGTGCAGCGCTCTTGAATTTAGCCGCCTCGCCGACACACATGGTTGAAACCTCGTTGATCGAGGTTAAGGGGCGCTTAAGCGCTTGACGGCGCCGGCGCGTCCATGGATGCGAAACGAATGGCCACATCCGCGCTCCGCATCGTTCGAGACGTCGCAGCGCTGCGCGCCGAGATTTCGGCCTGGCGCAAAGCGGGCCGGAGCATCGGACTGGTTCCCACGATGGGCGCCTTACATGAAGGTCATCTCTCGCTGGTGCGCGCCGCAAAGCAGAAGTGCGACCGCGCCATTGCCACCCTCTTCGTGAACCCGCGCCAATTCGCGCCGCATGAGGATTTCGATCGTTACCCTCGGAACGAAGAACAAGACGCGGCGTTGCTCGCAAGCGCCGGTTGCGACCTGCTCTACGCGCCCGACCGTTCGGTCATGTATCCCGAAGGCTTCGCCACCAATGTCATCGTCAGTGATGTGTCGACGCCGCTCGAAGGCGAGTTTCGCCCGCACTTCTTCGGCGGCGTCGCCACAGTGGTGACGAAGCTGTTGCTACAGGCGCTCCCCGATGCAGCGTTCTTCGGCGAGAAAGACTATCAGCAGCTGCAGGTGATCAAGCGGATGGCGCGCGATCTCGACATCCCCGCCGAGATCGTTGGCTGCGCGACCGTGCGTGAAAGCGATGGTTTGGCGATGTCGTCGCGCAACGCTTATCTGAAGCCGGACGAACGCCGCATCGCCGCGCGGCTCAACCACGTCTTGCACGACGCCATCAAAGCCGCCCATCAAGGCGAAGCGATCGCGGCCGTCGAAGCCGAGGCAAATCGGCACTTGATCGCAGCGGGTTTCAGCAGCGTCGACTATGTCGCCATCCGCGACGCCGAGACCCTGGCCATCGTCGCCAATCTCTCCCGTCCGGCGCGCATCCTGGCTGCCGCTTGGCTCGGCAAGACGCGCCTGATCGACAACATGGCCGTTTGAGCAGGCGCCTAGCGAGGCGTATTTCGCTTCGCTTAGGTCAGCCATTTCCCCCCATGGGCGTTTGTGACAGCAGAACGCCGGAAGCTTGTTAATTCTTGGCTTTCCTTGCGTGCGGGAGCGCGCGCTGGGTTCGAGGGGAGCTTTGATTATGGTCCGCAAACACACTTTGGCGTCCGCTGTCAGCGCGATCGCGATCGCCGTTGCACTGACGTCCGCGCCAACGGCGGCGTGGGCGCAAGATCAAGCCGCGGAAGAGGAAGAGATCGTCGTCACCGCGACGCACCGCGCGCAATCGATCCAGGACGTGCCGTTCTCGGTGAACGCGCAAACCCAGGAAGATATCGAGCGTACCGGCGCCACCACGCTTGAGGACATCTCTCGCAACGTCGCCGGCATGTCGATCCAGAACCTCGGCCCCGGTCAAAGCCAAGTGTCGCTGCGCGGCGTCTCCGCCGGCCAGATCGTGCGCGACCAGCCGGGCGTCAAGGAACAAGTCGGCGTCTATCTCGACGACTCGGTGATCTCTCTCTCGCTGTTCACGCCCGATCTCGATCTCTACGATCTCAATCGCGTGGAAACGCTGCGCGGCCCGCAGGGCACGCTGTTCGGCTCGGGCTCGGTCGGCGGCACCGTCCGCTACATCACCAACCAGCCCGATACGACCGACTTCGAAGGTTCGCTCGAAGCCAGCATCAACACCGTGACTGACGGCGGCGAAGGCGGCCACCTCAAGGGCATGGTCAACATCCCGCTGCTCCAGGATGTGCTGGCCCTGCGCGTCGCCGGTTTCCACACCGAGTACGGCGGCTTCATCGACGCGCTGCGCGAAGGCGGCGGCAGGACCGAAGACGTCAATGACGGCGAACGCTCGGGCTTCCGGGCGGCGCTCGGCATGCAAGTGACGCCGAATCTGCTGATCACGCCGCGCATCGTCTATCAGAACGTCGAAGTGAACGGCTTCAACCGGCAGGAAGTGTTCAACCTCTACGCAAACCCGTTCACGACTGTCGGAGGCGGCCGCCCGCCGGTGACCTTCAACGAGCGCGAGCAATTCCTGTTGCTCGATGAGGAATTCAGCGACGAGACCTTCATCGCCGACGTGACCGTGAATTGGGACCTCGGCAATGTCGACCTGACTTCGGTCACTAGCTTCATCAACCGCAACATCCTGGTCAGCCGCGACGCCAGCGCCTTGACCCACAGCGTTTCGATCGATCTCGGCTATGCGCCGGGCGCATTGCTGATCCCGTCGAACTTGCGCGACACGACGGATCTACAGCAATTCACCCAAGAGATCCGGTTGGCGTCAGACACGGACTCGCCGTTCCAATGGTTGATCGGCGCCTTCTACACCGACATCGAGCGCGAGTATGCGCAACGGCTGCCGACCCCCGGCTACGACGTGTTCACCGATTTGCGCTTCGGCGCCGGCACGTCGGCGGCTGTCGCCAACGGCTTCGGTCCGGATTCGCCCTACAATGCCGACCTGCCCTATGACATCGACCAGTTCGCCATCTTCGGCGAGGGCAGTTACGACTTCACCGAACGGCTGACCATGACTGTCGGCGCGCGCTACTACGATTTCGACGAGCAACGGCGCTTCACCTCCGGCGGATTGTTCTCGAACGGCGACGACAATATCGACCGCACCAACTCAAGCGGCATCACCCCGCGCGCAATCCTAAGTTACGAGGCGAGCGACAACCTCACCTTCAACCTGCAGGCGGCGCAAGGTTTCCGGCTTGGCGGCGTCAACGATCCTCTGAACATCCCGCTCTGCGCCGGCGGCGCCGGCGGCCCGGATGCGTTGACCTTCGGCAACCGTCCGACGTTCGAAGATGAAACGCTCTGGAACTACGAAGCCGGCTTCAAATTTCAGAACAGAAGCATGACCCTCAACGCCGCGGCCTACCACTCGCAGATCAGCGATCTGCAAGTGACCGCCGATGCGGGCTCATGTTCCTCGCGCGTGGTTTTCAACGCCGATGCGCACACCACCGGCGTCGAAGCCGAATTCGCGGTGACGCCGATGGACGGCCTCGAGTTCAGCCTCGCCGGCAGCTGGGTGGAAGCGGAGTTCGACGAATCCGTCCTCACGACCGGCGGCGCCGTCATCGCGGGCATCCAGAAGGGCAACCGCCTGCCGTCGGTTCCCGAATATCAGATCGCGGCGACCGCCGCCTATTACTGGCCGATCAATTTCGGCGAAGGCATGGAAGCCTTCGTCGCCGCCTCGGCTCAGCACATGGGATCGCGCTTCACGCAGCCTGGCGATCAAAATCCGAGCGTGCGCAGCTTTGTCTCCGGCTTGGCGTTCGGCGGCGCGACCGGCGCGGGCGCAACGGTGCTCGATCTCGAACTCGATCCCTACACCGTGGTGAACCTGAACGCCGGCATTCAGAACGACGAATGGGGCCTCACCCTCTTCGTCAACAACGCGCTCGATGAAAACGCCAACCTCGCCTTCGACCGCGAGCGCGGCGGGCGCGCCCGGCTTGCGTTCCACACCAATCAGCCGCGTACGGTCGGCCTGACGGTGCGCCGCAACTTCTAAGCGGCGAAATCAATCAACCTCCCTTGAGGCCGCGGGGTTCGCTCCGCGGCCTTTTTGTTTGGCTCGCTGCCAAACCCTAAAGGCCAGCAAGCTTTAATCCCGCATTGAAAGCAATAAACAAGCTGGCTCCCACCAGGATCGCCACCAGCAAGACGCCAAGGCGAGCAGTGGCTGACCGCAGAAATCGATTGCCCCAAGTGCCACCGAGGACGCCCTTGTTGAGCGCGGCATAGCGAATTCCGACGGATATGTTTCGCAGCACGACAACGACAAAGAAGACTAGCAGTGCAAGGAGCCCCGGGTTCGGTAGGCCCACACGACTTGCCCACCCGCCGAACACGACGCCCGCGCCTCCGGCTATCGCATTAGTGAACGCGAAGGTCGCGAGATAGTAGCGGCAAGTTTGCCACCAAGTGTCCCCCTCGCGCCGATAGAAAGTCGCGCTCAATGGGCTCTTCGCTGCTTCATAGAAAACAAAGCCGCAGGCCGGGAACACCACGATCCAAAGGCGGGGATCATTCAAAGCGGCCGCGCCGCCCGCGACGCTGCTGACCAAGACAATCAACAGCCCGCCAGTGAAAATCAATACAGCAGATAGATATCTCCCCCTTTCCCAATAGGCACGAAAATCACCGAGCAAATAGATCCACATCAGTACGAAGATGTGCTTCCAGTGATCGTGCAAGGTGAGGTCAATTGACACATATTTCTCGACAATAGCCACTGCTGCTGACAGGCAGGGCGTCGCCCATCCGAGCAGAAACGAGACGCCTTGTTCATAATAGTCGAGTACAAGTTTCAGAGGCGCCGCAAAGCCAAGCTGAAAGCCATGGCGGACGAGCATAACAACGGACAAAGTGCTTGCACACGCGCTCAGAAAAGACACGACGCCAAGTACTGTTCTCGCTAGGCTAGCATGTCGTTCAGATACGACGGTCGCCGGCGGATTCACAACACTCATTGACCGCACCTGTTATTGCGAAAAGATATCGTGGCGGCGCCCTTCCGACAATGACGCGCGGACGCCAGGAAGAGTGGCATGAGCTGGGACAAGGACATCGAAGAACTGCGCCGCCGCGAAGCGCTGGCCGAGGCGATGGGCGGGCCTGAGCGCGTGGCGCGCCAGAAAGCCTCAGGCAAGCTCACCGCGCGCGAACGCGTCGAGGCGCTGCTCGATCCGGGCTCGTTTCACGAGACGGGCAAGATCGCGGGCAAGGCCGAATACGGCGGCGACAATCAGCTGGCGGCGTTTCGCGCCACGCCCTTCGTGGTCGGGCGCGGGCTGGTCGATGGCCGGCCTGTCGCCGTCCAATCTGATGATTTTTCCGTGCGCGGCGGCGCGGCGGATGCCGGCATCTGGCAGAAGCTCGTCTTCGCCGAGCAAATGGCCAACGAATATCGCATGCCGCTCGTCCGCATGGTCGACGGCACCGGCGGCGGCGGCTCGGTAAAAATGCTGGAGAAGGATCCGCGCACCTACATTCCGCAGACGCCGGGTTGGGAATGGGTGGTGGCGAACATGGCCACCGTGCCGGTCGTCGCACTGGCGCTAGGACCCTGCGCGGGCCTCGGCGCGGGGCGCGTGGCCGCAAGCCATTACAGTGTAATGGTGCAAGGTCTGTCTCAAGTGTTCGTCGCCGGACCGCCAGTGGCGAAAGCGATCGGCGAGGATGTTGACAAGGAAAGCCTGGGCGGCGCCGACATCAACGGCAAGAACGGCGTCGTCGATGATATCGTCGCCAGCGAAACCGACGCCTTCGCGGCGGCGCGCAAGTTTCTCTCTTACCTGCCCGCCTCAGTCCACGAGCTGCCGGCGCGCGTCGAAACCGCCGATCCGAAAGATCGTCGCGATCCAGGTCTCATCGAGATTGTGCCTCGCGATCGGCGCGTGCCCTACAAGATGCGCCGCATCGTCGAAACTTGCGTCGACGCCGGCACGTTCTTCGAGACCGGACGCCTGTGGGGCCGCGGGCTGATCACCGGCTTTGCCCGCGTCGACGGCTATAGTGTCGCGGTGCTCGCCGGCGATCCGCATTTCATGGGCGGCGCCTGGACGGCGGACGTCTGCCGCAAGCTGATCAAGCATGTCGATCTGGCGCAGACGTTTCATCTGCCGGTGGTGCATTTCGTCGATTGCCCGGGCTTCGCCGTCGGCGTGAAGCACGAGCGCGCCGCCACCGTGAAGCTTGGCGTGCAGGCGATGGCGGCGGTGTATCAGGCGCGCGTGCCGTGGTGCTCGATCGTGGTGCGGCAAGCGTTCGGGCTGGCGGGCTCGGCGATGATGAACCCGACGCGGACGAAGCTGCGTTATTGCTGGCCCTCAGGCGACTGGGGCTCGCTGCCGCTCGAAGGCGGCATCGAAGCAGCGTTCAAAGCCGAACTCGAAGCGCACCCCGAACCTGAGAAGCGCCTGGCCGAAATCCGCGCCTGGGCGGAAGCGCTGCGCTCGCCCTTCCGCACGGCGGAGAGTTTCTACGCCGAAGAGATCATCGATCCGCGCGATACGCGGCCGCTGCTGTGCGAATGGATCGGCCTGGCGCAGAGGATGAATGAAACCGGGCCGAGCAGCTTCGGGATGCGGCCTTAGTCTGACCTCCATTCCCCGTTGCTGCGCGTTATGTTACAATAACCAACATGGAACGCATTACCGTCCTTCCCAATGTTCGCGGCGGGCGCCCCACGATCCGCGGCATGCGCATCACCGTGGCCGAAGTGCTGGAGATGCTCGGTTCCGGCATGAAGGAAGCCGACATCCTCGAGGCCTTCCCCTACCTTGAAGCTGCCGACATCGAAGCGGCGCTGGCCTACGCCGCTAAAAACTTCGATCACCCGATCGTCACAGCCTAAGCGCCATGCGCTTTCTGGTGGACACCAATCTCCCGCCAGCGCTTGCTGTTTGGTTGATTGAGCGGGGGCACGACGCCCAGCACGCAGCACACGTTATCGACGCGCAGGCGGACGATCGCGCCATCTGGGATATGGCGGTCTCAACAGAAGCGATCGTCATTACGAAGGACGCGGATTATCTCGACCTCGCGGCGCGCATAGGCGGCGCGCGTGTCGTGCTGCTCCGATGTGGCAATCTCAGACTGGCGCCGTTTCGTCTTTGGATCGACGCGCGCTGGCCAAGCGTCGAGTCGCTGTTGGACTTTGGCGAGACAACGATCGAGCTGCGCTGACCGACGCTCACCAGGACAGCCGGCGTCTTGCCGGCAATGTTACAATCTTCCGGTCGGCCGCCGACTTCCACGGCTCGATGCACCCGACAAGACGCAACGCTTGTTCGACCTGACTCAATGCCGGCTGGAAGCCGGCGGTCCTCGGAGGTTCGGTCTCGTACAAATAGCGGCCGGGGGCTGAAGCCCCGGCCCCCCACGCGGATAACGTTGATAGAACGATCAAACCCTTGCAGTTATTTTCAGTATTTCAGTGGGCAAATAATCAATGGTTCAAAGCGTCTTGGCGACACGGATCCCTACGACGTAAAGCCGGTCCGTCGGGGTGCCCCCGTACCGGATCGCCGATCGGAGGACCCGTGGGTCGTTGCCCCAAGAGCCGCCACGGTACACCCGGAACGAGCAATCGGAATCGAAACAATCTTCGACCCATTCCCAGACATTGCCGTGAACGTCGCTGAGCCCGAACCTGTTGGGCTGGAATGAGCCAATCGGGCGCGTGCGATCATCGGTGCACGCAGAGAAGTTCGCGCCGTTGCGCGCATTCTGATCGCACACGGGGTCTTGATCGCCCCAAGAAAAATTCGTCGTCGTGCCCGCGCGAGCGGCGTGTTCCCACTCGGCTTCAGTCAGCAAACGATAGCGCTGGCCGGTGCGTTGGCTGAGCCATTGCACGTAGGCTTGCGCGTCGTTCCAGCTGACATTGATTACCGGCCGATTGCCGCGTCCCCAGCCTTCGTCGCTCGGCGAATAGCCGTTGCAGCCGCCGCTAGCGACGCACGCATCCCATTGCGCGAAGGTCACCTCGTAACGGCCAGCCGCGAACGATTGGCCTGGAATGCGCACCATCTGCGGGCAAATGTCCGGACAATCCCGGATAATGTTTCCCGACTGCGTGGGCTGTTGCACCGGCGCTTGCTGCGGGGTTTGCGGCGCGGCTTCTTGCTCCCCTCTCCCTCCCGAGGAGGGAGAGGGGCCGGGGGTGAGGGTGGAGGCGCTGTTGGCGGGCGAACTTGGCTCGCCCCCCTCACCCTGCCCTCTCCCCCCGTTGGGTGGAGAGGGTTCAGAGCCAGTTTCGCTCGCCACCTCCCCCGTGAACGGGGGAGGAAAATAGCGCGAGACGCCGAAACCGATCGCCACCAACGCAATCGCCGCCACCGCGCCGCCGATCAGCAAAGGCGCGTTGCTCTTGCGCTCGCGGACAGGCGCCGGTCCCGCCGCCTTGCCGCCGATCTTGCTCAAATCCAGAACGCCCGTGTTGACGCTGGCGCGCAGCGCGGTGGCCAACCGCTCGACATCGTCGTGAAAATCCGGGTCGCGGCGAATGATGGCTGCGTTGCGGCGCAGCAGCGGGCGCAAGCTCTCGGGCACTGCTTCGCCGCGCGGCATGCCGGCGCCGTTGACCAGGACCGGCACCACCAAGAGGCCGGGCGTCGCCAGCGCCGTCTCGATCTCGATGCGCACCCAATCGTGCTCGTCATCGATGCGGCGGCGCCCGCTCTGATCCTTGGAGTCGAGCCAATGCGGGCCGATCAGCACCAAGGCCACGCGGCAACGCGGCAGCACGCTCTTGATGTAGTCGCCGAAATCGACTCCGGGGCCGATATTGTCGACATCCTTGAAGATGCGCTGGCGGCCGAAGCGCAACGCCATCGCATCGTAGATGCGCCCGGCGACGTCGGCGGTGTCGTCGCGCCGATAGCCGATGAAGATCGCCTCGCCCGCCATGGCCCTGCCCTGCTGGGCGCGAACCTAGCCGCACGGGCGCCGATTGCCAATGTCGGAGCTGGAGCGCGCTTCTCAGCGCACGATCATGCCCTACCGCGCCCTGGGCTTGCGCTTGGCCGGCGCGTCGTCGGTTTCGAACATCGGGTTCGGATCGAACTGACCGGCGAACGGCGCATCGACGAGATAATCCGGCAGCCGCGCGCTCATCGCCTTCTGGTTGGAGACGGCGATGATCTGCTGCTCCTTGGTCATGTGACGCAAGCGATCGGAGTCGATGTCGCCGATCAGTTCGGCGCTCTCCTTCGCCATCAGATGATTGGCGACGCCGAACAGCTGGAACACGCCGGCATTGTTGAAAATCGTGCGCCAATCCTTCGGATAGAGCCGCTGCAGCTGCGACAAATCCTGGAAGAACGGCCACACCTGCAATCCATAGCCGCGCAGCAGCGTCATCGATTGCCGGAGCGGACCGAACTCGCCGAGCTGCGCGCACTCGTCCAACAGAAAGAGCGTCGAGCGCTTCGGACGGCGCTTGCGGCCCATCACCGTCAGCATCAGCGCGCCGACCCAGAGGCGCAGCAGCGCGCCGTGGCTCTCGAGCTTGTCCGGCGGGATGACGATGTAGATCGTCATCGGATCGCCGCGGCGCACGGCATCGAGGCTGATGGTCGATTTCGACAGCGAACGCAGCGCCGAGTCCGAATTGACCACCTTCAGATACGATTGCGCGGTGGAGAGAATGCCCGAGCGCGTCTGTTCGGTGATCGGCAGGAACGACGAGATGTTCTGCTTCGAGAGCCGGTTCAGATTTTCGTGGCCTTCGACCAAAGCGGCGAGGTTGTAGACCGCGTCGTCGCTCATCAGGATTTCGCGCACCTTGCCGAAATGGCGCTCGGCCTTCGGCGAAGTTTCAGCCACGGCGGCGATGACGCCAGCCATCAGCGAGCGGCCCCAATTGTCCCAGAAGGGCTCCTTGTGGAAGCCGACATCGCCCGCGAGCAGCGAAGCCAGCATCTCGGCGTCGGCATCGAGCAGCGCGCCGGGGCGGTTGAACAGATCGAACGGGTTGAGCGCATCGGTGCGCTTGGAGACGGCGCCGAACGGATCGAGCAGCCGCACCTCCTGGCCCATCTCCTTCCGCCGGCGGGCGGTGACGTGCCAGGTCTCGCCCTTGGGATCGATGACGATCACCGAGCCTTCGAAGCGCAGCAAATTCGGGATGATGACGCCGCGGCCCTTGCCGGCGCCGGTGGGGGCGATGGTGACCAGGTGGCGGTCCTCGCCGAAGACGATCGGCGTCTGGCCCTCGACAGCCGCCTCGGCGGCGCGCGGGGCGCCAAAGCCGATCGGGTCTTTGCGGTCGTCCACCTGCCAGCCAAGCAGCAAATCCATGACTTCCGGGCGCAATCCCTGCCCCGAAGCCTCAGGCTTCTTCTTGGAGCGGGTCGTGCGCGGCCTAGTCATGAACACCTCCTCCGCGGGCCGCGTGGCAACCCGTGAATCAACCGTAAACATCAATCAGGGCCGGACAGGCGCCGGATTACGGCGGCGCTCGCCTTATAGGTGAAGAGCCCAAGGACGGTGGCGTCCCCGCTCCGTCTGGGCCTACTCCACCTGGAAAATAATCCCGGCGCAACGGCTTGACGCCGCTAGGGGCAGAACTATCCGCACACGCTAGCCGCCGGCCTTTAGGGCGGGTTAGGGACTGTTTTCGTTTACTTTTCTTAGCGGACGTCGCCCATCCACTTCTTCAAGAAGGGTGAAATCAACAGCAGCAACACGCCCGCGCCGATGCCCCACAGGCCCACTTGGGTGAAGGTGCTGACATAGGTCTGCAGCTGGCCGCCAAGATCCACAACCTGACCCGCCACGGTGTCGGATGAAGTCTGCTGCGCAATGATCGCGGCGAGGATGTGCGCGAGTGAGCTCGACAGGAACCACACGCCCATCATCAAGCCGACGACGCGATGCGGCGAGAGTTTGGTGATCATCGACAAGCCCACCGGCGAGAGAAATAGCTCGCCCGTGGTGTGCAGCAGGTAGAGCAGCGCCAGGAAGATGAGCGGCACCTTGAAGTCATCACCAGCGAACTGTGCGCCGAAGACCAACACGAAGAAGCCGAGGCCGACCTGAATCAAGCCCAGCGCGAACTTCACCGGGGTGGATGGCTCCATTTTGGCCTTGGCCAGGCCGACCCACATAGCGCTGAACGGCAGTGCCAAGAGCACGATGAAGCCGGCGTTGAAGCTCTGCGTCTGCGCCGCCGTCATGGTGACGCCCGGCACGACCGTCAGATCGGTGGTGCGTTCCGCAAACAACGAGAGCGACGAACCCGCCTGCTCGAACAACATCCAGAAAATAACGCTGAAGAACACCATGATCAGCGCCGCCAGCATCTGCGTTCGTTCGAGGCCCTTGAAGCCGACAAGCGCAAACGCGAACACCATGCCAAACAAAACCGGCACGAGGATCGGCAGCGCCTGCTCCATCAGTTCGGTTTGCTGCACCAGCAGCCAGGCCGGGATCACCGCCAACAAGCCGAGAATCCAGAAAAGACCTTCGAATGTGGCCGAGATCGGCTTCGGCGGCTCGGCCTTACCCTTGAGCCATTTCTGCCCCATCAAATATTGGATCAGGCCCAGCGTCATGCCGATGCCGGCGAGGCCGAATCCGTACTTCCAGCCATAGGTTTGACCGAGATAGCCGCAGGCTAACGTCGCCAGAAACGCGCCCAAATTGATGCCCATGTAGAAGATGGTGAACCCACCATCGCGGCGCGGATCGTTCTCGGCGTAGAGTGCGCCGACAGTTGTCGAGATGTTGGCCTTCAGGAAGCCTACACCGATGATGATGAACGCGAGCGAGAGATAGAGAATTTGCTCGTAGGGGATGCTCAAGCCGCCGATGCTGAGCATGTCCGGGCGCACACTCAATTCATAGTCCGCTGTTGGGACGAACGCCGGCAGACGATCCCCGGCGCCTTCGATGGTCATGCCCTCGGCGGTGAATGTGACCGGGAACTCGGCGTCCCCGGTGACCAGGAAGAGGTTGCGGTTGTCGCCCCGGCCGTCGGCGACGACATCGTACACGCCACCGCTGAAGCTCAGCTCCTGCACCGAACCACGGCCCTCGAACGCCATCCCGAAGTGGCCCAGCACAAGGAAAACCGCGCCGATCGTCACTGCCTTGCGTGAGCCAAGGAAACGGTCTGCGATGACGCCGCCGATCACCGGGATCAGGTACACGAGGGCCGCATAGGCGCCGTAAAGCCCCTGCGCCTTGTCGTCGGAGAACAGGAAGTGCTGGGTGAGATAGATCACCAGGAGCGCCCGCATCCCGTAGAAGGAAAAGCGTTCCCACATCTCGGTGA
>LWDN01000084.1:43616-43897 GCA_002083515.1 Proteobacteria bacterium HN_bin10 | reverse complement strand
GCGGCAGGCGCGCCGGTGCCGGCGGTGGTATCGGTCATACTCAATCCCCTAGGGGCGCGCCCTCGCGCACCGCCTCCCTAAACTGGTCGACAGACAAGCCTTGCGCTGACGCTCGCGTCAAGCGCGGGTCTGCGGACGGAGGTCGGGCGCCAACACCCACCAGAAGGTCCGCCCCGGGTTGGAGTCGAGCCAGAAGCCCAGCCTTCGCAAGGTGCGAACAGAGGCGATATTGTCGGCGTCGCATCCGGCCAGGATGGTTTCGGCGCCGGCGTCCTCGAACA
>LWDN01000084.1:0-43499 GCA_002083515.1 Proteobacteria bacterium HN_bin10 | reverse complement strand
TCCGATCACCACGCCTTCGCGGCGATGCACGGCGATGGCGCGGGTCGGCGCCGGCGCCGGGCCGGCGCGTGAAATCGAGCGCGCCACCAAGCCGAGGCTGGCCGCACACCAATCCGGCGGCGCGTCGGCGCCGATCGCGTGAGCGAAGGCCCGCTGACCGGCGCGCGCGGCGTCCGCCATTTCCGGCGTCACCGGTTCGAGGCGCAGCCGCGGCGTGTAGAGCGGATGGTCGAGCACGTTCATGCGCGCGCACCTTTGCCCGCCCGAGAGAGGCTCGCAAAGCAAAACGCGCAGCAGGCGGGCGTCATGCCGGGTTCGCCTCTGGCGGCGCCTCCGGCTGCGGGGCTGGCGTTGGCGTATTCGCCTGCGGCGCGTAGGCCCTCGCCCGCGCATCGATGTCATTCAGGAAGCGTTTCCGCGCCGCTTTGTAGCGCATGCGCTCGGTGATGCGGTCCCAGGTGCGGCAGATCCACCAGAACACCGGATAGGTGAGAAACGCGAACATCAGCGCCAGGCTCACGGAGAGCATGCCGCCGTAGCCGTTGCGCGTGATGAAGTTCGACACGAACCAGAACACCAGCGCCACGCCGAGCGCGAGCACGCCGGCTTTCCAGAGCGGTCCGAAGAACGGCTTGTGGCCGAGATAGCGGGCAAGGCCGGATTCGAACTCGCCGCGCTCGCCGCTCGAGAGATTGTGCAGCGTGATGTTGTAGGCGTCGTCATCGCGCTTGCCCTGCGCGCGCACGACGACCACCCGCTGCGTTTCGCGTACGCCAAGCTCGGTGTCTTCGAAATCGTACTTGCGCTCCTTGCCGTCGGTCTCGCGCAGGAACAGGCGCATGCGATTGGTGATGTGGCCGGGCTCGACGTGGCGGCGGTTGGCGCCCTCGATAACCACAGTCTCCGAGGTGAGCTGCACCTCGATGACGTCGCCGGCATTGATCAAGAGCTTGTCGGGCATGGGCCTCCCCTCAAGGCCGAATTCCAGCGCCCGCTGAAGCCCAAGGTCAAGACCGCCTCTTGTCTGTAAGGCGCGAGCGCGGCAGCAAGGACACGCATGCCAGAGCCGCGCCTGTTGATGGAGTTTGATTTGCGCGCCGGCGCCGAGATCGCGCTGGACGAGGCGCAGGCGCGCCATGTGGGGACGGTGCTGCGCCTAGAGGTCGGCGACGCTTTGCGCCCCTTCAATGCGCGCGACGGCGAGTGGCGGGCGCGCATCGGCGCGAAATCTAAGCGCGGCATGAGCATGGTTGTGGAGACAAAGCTGCGCGAGCCGCGTGCGACGCCTGACCTCGATCTCCTGTTTGCACCGGTGAAGCGCCACGCCACCGATCTCATTGTCGAGAAGGCGGCCGAGCTCGGCGTCCGGCGCATCATCCCGGTCGTCACCCAGCGCACCATAGCCGAGACCGTGCGCATCGATCGCCTCACCGCCATCGCGCGCGAGGCGGCGGAACAGACCGAGCGCTTCGATGTTCCCGAAATTCTCGACGCGCGCCCGCTCGCGCGCGCGCTCGATGGCTGGGATGCAGCGCGTCCACTGATCTATGCGGATGAAAGCGGAGACGATGTGGACCTGCTCGCAGCGCTGCAAGCACATCGCCCCTCCCCCCTTGTGGGGGTGGGGGAGGGCAGGGAGGGGGGGCGTGCAAGCAAAGGAGCGCGTGGCGCCGTCGCGGTTCATTCTGACCGCCCCCCACCCCCTGCCCCCTCCCCACAAGGGGGAGGGGGAGTTGATCGTGCGCTCGCTTTGCTCATCGGACCCGAGGGCGGCTTCACGCCGGAGGAGCGGCGCATGCTGCGCAGCTTGCCGTTCGTCATACCGGTCTCGCTCGGCCCGCGCATTCTGCGCGCCGAGACCGCGGTCATCGCCGCGTTAAGCGTAATTCAGGCGGCCTGGGGCGACTGGCGCGAGGCGTAACCGCTTGCGGTCGGGCGCCGAACCCTTACATGCCGACGATAGCCAGCCCGGGGAGGATTGCTTGGCCGCCGCTCAAGAGAAATCTCCCGTGCTCACGGGCTTCAAGGACCTCGTCGCTCATCTGGAGCAAGGCCCCAAGCCCGATCGCAGCAAATGGCGCATCGGCACCGAGCACGAGAAGTTCGCCTTCTTTAAGGATACGCTGACGCCGGTTCCCTATGAGGGCGAACGCGGCATCGGCGCCCTGCTCAACGGCCTTGCGGAAACCTACGGCTGGGAGCGCATCTATGAGGGCGACAACGTCATCGCGCTGAAGCAGGACAAGGCGTCGATCACGCTCGAGCCCGGCGGTCAGTTCGAACTCTCCGGCGCACCGCTGGAGCACTTGCATCAGACCTGCGCCGAGACCGGCTCGCATCTGTCGCAACTGCGCGATGTCGCCGGCGAGCTCGGCATCGCCTTCCTCGGGCTCGGCTTCTCGCCGCTCTGGTCGCTCGAAGACACCCCGATCATGCCCAAGGGCCGCTACAAGATCATGCGGGACTACATGGCCAAGGTCGGCCGGCTCGGCCGGCAGATGATGTTCCGCTCGTGTACGGTGCAGACCAATCTCGATTTCGGCTCCGAAGCCGACATGGTGAAGAAGTTTCGCGTCTCGATCGCGCTGCAGCCGATCGCCACCGCTCTCTTCGCCAACTCGCCCTTTGCCGAGGGCAGACTGAACGGCTTCCTCTCCTACCGCGCCCACATCTGGTCCGACACCGATCCCGACCGCACCGGCATGCTGCCGTTCGTGTTCGAGAGCGGCATGGGCTTCGAGCGCTACGCCGAGTACGCGCTCGATGTGCCGATGTACTTCGTCTATCGCGACGGCAAATACATCGACGCCTCCGGCCAAAGCTTCCGCGCTTTCATGGACGGCAAATTGCCGGCGCTCCCCGGCGAACGGCCGACCGAGAAGGACTGGGAAGATCACCTCACCACCGCCTTCCCGGAGGTGCGGCTGAAAACCTTTCTCGAAATGCGCGGCGCCGATTCCGGCCCGTGGTCGCGTCTCTGCGCACTGCCGGCGTTCTGGGCCGGCATTCTTTACGACGACGCGGCGCTCGAAGCGGCATGGTCGCTGGTGAAAAGCTGGACGGCGGAAGATCGCGAAAGCCTGCGCCGCGCCGTGCCGGTGCTGGGCTTGCGCGCGCCGATCCGCGGCAACAGCGCTCAGGACATCGCGCAAGCGGCGCTGGCGATCGCCCGCCAAGGGCTCAAGTCGCGCGCCCGCGCCGACAGCGCCGGTCAGGACGAAACCCATTTCCTGATGGAACTCGACGACATCGCCGCCAGCGGCGTCACCCCGGCCGAACGTCTGATCGAGCGCTACCGCACCGAATGGGGCGGCGACGTCCGCCGCGCGTTCGAGGCGTGCGCGTATTGATTGCTTTTCATTACCGTGGTAATGTCCGACAATGGCGAGCACCAAAGCTAACCTCATGGCGAGATCAAAGATCACGGCCCAAGGCCAGATCTCGGTACCGGCTGACGTTCGCAAGAAGCTCGGGGTCGGTCCCGGAGCCTCACTCGAGTGGCTCGATGAGGGTGGGAAAATCATGGTACGGCGCGCTGCGGGGCGCACTTTCGACGACCTGCACAAGGCGGCGTTTCCGGACGGACCGCCTTCAGGGCCGCCCGTCGATGTAAAGAAAGCGATCGCGAAGCGCATGCGCGAACGCTATGCGCGCGATTGACACCAACATACTGGTGCGCCTGATAACGCGCGACCACCCGCGCCAGCACAAAGCCGCACTTCAGGCGATCAACACAGGGGCGTGGGTGTCTCTTGTGACGCTGGTTGAAACGGTCTGGGTGCTAAAGAGCAGTTTCGGTCTAAGCCGCGACAGACTCGCCGACACCATCGGCGTTCTGCTCAAGCATGACGCCTTGCTCTTGCAAGATGCGGAGGTGGTCGAATCCGCACTCACTCTGTACAGTGGCAGTCCTCGGATTGAGTTTTCAGACTGTGTCATACTCGAACAGGCGCGGCGCGCTGGCCACGGGCCACTCATGACGTTCGACCGAGACTTAGGCCGACAGGATGGCGCTCAACGCCTTGAGGCTTGACGATTATGCCGCTCGTTGCGCGCGGGCGAGCGCGTACATGAGGCCGTTGATGATCGCGATCGCGGCCCCGAAGATCAGCGTGCCCACGAGCACAACGCCGGCGATCTCACCGAAGCGCTCGCTGGCCATCTTCGCCTGAATGGTCTCAGCGCTGAGCGCCGAAACAACGACCACCAGCAGCAGCGCGAACAGCGCGGCGATGGAATAGGTGCGCAGCATACGCGTGAGCACGGCGATGGGGTTGGACTGCGCAAAGCGCCGCGCGCGCACGGCCGCCCACAGCGCCACCGGCAGAGCGGAGCCAACGCCAAGCAGCGCCGATGTTGTCATCGTCTCCGCTGTGACACCGCCAAAGCCAAGATCGAGCGCGACGCCGGCGGCGGCGAAGGCGAGGCCCACCGCAACGCCGAGCAACAAACCCCAGGCTAAGGAAAAGAACGCACGCCGGCGCTGCACGTCAGGCGCCGCGGCGGAGACCTTGGCGATGCGATCAGCCAGTTCCGTGAACACGCGGGCGTCCGCTGCGCCATTCCAGGCGCTGAAATCGAGCGTGTGCAAACCGCCAAAGCCAAGCGGCAGCGCCGACTTGTCGACGCGCACCGGGACCAGCACATTGCGCTGAAGCCCCTTCTCCGCCTCGTCGAGCACCCAGCGGCTGGCGCGCGAGCGCCCGGACCAGACCACGACGACGGCGTCGGCTGCGTTCAGGCTCTCTTCGATTTTGGCGCGGAATGCGTCTCCGCCTTCGAGTTCGCGATCCCACCACACCTCGTAGCCGGACTGCGCCAACGCCGGCGCGAGCTGCGCCACGAACGGCCGGTCTTCGTGCGCATAGCTGACGAAGACCTTCTTCATTCGCCGCTCTCCAGGATTTCCTCGATCTCGATGCGGACCTCGCGCAGCGTCTGGATCAGAGTGCGATAGCGCGCATTCAGACCCTCGAGCTGAGTCAGCTCCGCGGGCGAACGAGGAGGGGGCAAGCTGTAGAAACGGGCCAGCAAAGAACGGCGAGCATAGAGCGTTTCCTGCAGAACGTCAGTCGTCTCGGCGTCGAGCGCCAGCACGATGGCGTCGCTGTTTTCAACAATTTCAGTCACGCGACTGACGAAACCGGCGGTGTCGCGCACCTGAACTTTGATGCCGGCCCACAGAGGCGCTACGTTCTCGCCCTCGCGTGCGGCACGCGCGTAGTCCTCCAGATCGCCGACCAGCACGCTCTGGCGCGCATAGAGCATGCGGAACATGGCGTTCACGTCGCGCAAGTCCTCGCGCACGGCAGCGTTCAGCCTGCCGCTGGCGCGCGCCTCGCGGATGCCCAGCGCGAACTGGCCGAACAGCGACGCCGCCGCATCGAGATAGCGGCCGAAATCTTGCAGCGCCTGCTCGGTCGCCGTTTGAGCTGAGGCGGCAGGCGCGATGCAAGCAGTGGTCAGAGCAAGCACGACGATGCGGCGATTTACCTGTCGAACCGGCATGGGCGCCCTCCTCACGATCTGCGCCGCAGGATGCGGTTGATGACGATGCGCGTCTCGCGCAGCCGCTCCATCACGCCGCGGTAGCGCGCCGAAACGGCCTGCACCCGCGCCAGGTCCTCAGCCGTATGCGGCTCGCGCATCCAGCCCAAACGGTCGAGCAGCGACCCCTTCTCCGCCACCGCGTCTTCGAGTTGCGTGCGCGCTTCCGGCGTCAAGGCGACGTCCAGTTGCGGCGTCTGATCGACGACGACGAGCACTTGTTGCATCACGCCCGTCGTCCGCCCCACCTGGTCGAGCACGTCGCGCCACAAGGTCGGCGGATCGCCGCCTTCGCTCACCCGGCGTACGTAATCGTCGAGATCGTCGACCAAGAGCGCATTGGAAGAATGGAACGCCAGCAGCGCGTCGCTCAGCGACACCAGCGCCGCGCGCGTCTCTGCGTTGCGACGCAGCTCGCGCGCATTGGCGCTGCGCAGCCCCAGCGTGAACTCGGCCAGCAGCCCGGCGGCGGCGTCGAGATAGCGGCCAAAATCGTCGAGCGCATCGCCGGTGGGCGTCTGCGCGGCGGCGGCCCCGCCGAGCGCACCGAACGACAGCCCCGCCACCGCCGCACGTCTGGACAGCCGAGTCATGACGCCTCCACCGCCCCGACCCTAGCCCATCCCATGGCAAAGAAAAGGCGGCCTTCCGCTCCCCTTACGTGCGAATCCGCGTTGTCGGCAAATTCGAGGGGCCTCTGGGCGTGTTCGTTCGCTATGCTATGAATGCATGGCTGGGGGCGATCATGGAAATTGGCGGCACGGTCGGACAGATCGCGGACTTGGTTTGGCGCCAGGGGCCATACATCGGGGCGTTCTCCGCGCTCTTCTTCTTTCTGCTTGAGGTCTTCATCGATATCGGGCGCACCGAGAAGCGCAGCCTCAGCGACAACATCAAGACCGGCGTCATTCTCGCCGCCGCGTTCGGATCGGTGTTCTTCGCCTATCGCTCGATGCAGCTCGAGTATGAGCCCTTGAGCGATGCGAGCCGCGCCCATCGCGAAATCACCTCAGACTATAATCGCTGCCGTACGCGCGTCATGACTCTGGACGCGGAGACCAAGCTCAGCATTGTCGAACAGCGGCTCGTGCACGTGCGCCCCGGTGACGAGGAGCGCACCATAAACTGGCTTCTGCAACTCGACTGCCTGGCGCTTGCGGTCCGCAACGCGCCCGCTGGCACAATTCAGCGCTCACAATCGGGCTGGCTTCATCAGGACGTCGCGCTCGGCACATTGCTGCTCACTGGCGACGAAGAAGACGATACAACCATCGCAAACACGCTCTATCGAATGTTCGGCATCGACAGCGAGCGCTTCCTCGGCGTCGGTCGATCGCTGCCGCGGGATGAGGGCAACAGCGGCAACCGCTATGGCGAAGCGATCTTGCGAGAGTACTGGATTCCCAACGTCTGCGCCGAGCAACGTGTCAATCCGGCGGTGTGCCCCACGCGAGTCGACAACGCCTGGGGTTGGCGTTTCGACAGTCTCAATGCGATCGAAGACTTGAGTCTCCGCCAATTGCTAACTGACCCAGCACGCCGCGTATCTCCGAGAGAGGGCGCCGACACCGAGGCCTATCAGCGTTTGCTCGAACGCATCAACAGGCCTGGCGGACTTGAGCGGCCCACCCAGCTCCTGGTGCGTTTCGGGATGTTCTCCGAGAATCGCTACATGGGCACGCTCGGCCGGCCGGAGGCGCGCTATGTTTTCATGTCCAGTGTTGCCGACGCCATCGATTTGCCCATCCGCGAGGCGTTCCGTCTCTCTGGCGCCCGCGACGTTGATGAATCTCGATTTGAAGGTCCCGACAATCGCGCGTTCATATGGATCTACGAGCCAGGCTCGGCGCAAGACTACACGCTTGCAACATGGAGCAACCTCTATCCGTTCCTTCACAATGATCGGCACATAGACGCGCGTGTGCGCGAAGCCGCCGAGGCGCGCAGATGGTCGCCGCCTCCCGTCCCGCAGGCCGCGCCGGAGGCCACTCCTGCCACCGCAGCACCATGAGCGCCGGCTCCTCTCCAATAACTCACAGCTGAGGCGCAGATGCCGGACACCGTTCCGCTTGTCGGGCTGCTGATCATTTCGCTACTCGTGCTCGCCATGGTTGCTTCGACATGGGATGGCGGACGGCGGCGCCTCGCGCTTGTGGGCGTCATCGGCCTCGCCGTCGGTTTGGCGCTTGGCTACGTGTTCGCCAGCAACGCCATCGATGACGAGGATCGCGCCTGGCGCCATTGGCAAAGCGCCATCGATCGCAGCCTTGCCGGGTGCGCCGAAGGCGGCGACGGCGCCGCGTGCCTCGCGGAGGCGCTCGAGCGAAATCCGCCACCCGCGACCGCGGCGGACGCCAGCGTTACCGACCGCTTCTTCGCCGACCTGCGCGCCGGCGAGGCGCTGCTCGAGACGCCGCGCGCGCGCGACTTGCTGTGGGACGAGTTCGGCATCGAGGCCGAGGAATTCATCGGCACTGGCTACTCGGTCTCGCGCGAAGGCGCCACGCGCAGCTACGAGAACGCCGAGCAAGAGGAATTCTTCGTTCAGAACTTCTGCGCCGATGCGATCGACACGAGCGTCTGCCCGACTGAAACCGCGAACGTTTGGACCTGGCGGTTGGCGCCCGAACAACTCGCAACCTGGCTCGATCGCCCCGCGTCGGAGTTCCTTTCGGCGGTCGCGCCGGGAGATCACACCGAGGAATGGACCGCCGCGCGGCGCACGCTGGGCGAGCGCGCGACATTCATCCGCTTCGCGCGGTTTCCGGCGCAGTTCTACGCCGGCACCGTCGGGCGCCCCGGCAACGACATGGTGTTCTTCGCCGCGCTCCCCGATACGTCGCTGACGCTGCGCGAGATCATGGCCCGCACCGGTTCGAGTTCGCTCGCGGAAGGCGGCGATCCCGGCGAGACCTTCTTCGTCTGGATCTACATTCCCGAACCGGGCGCGCCCACGCCGATGGCGACGTGGGCGGCCCTATTCGACTATCTCGACCGGCGCGCCGCCAACGACAATTAGGCGGCCTCCTCCGCCAGCAGATCGCCGCGACTCATGGCGTTGAGCCTGGCATAGAGTCCGCGCGCGCTCACCAGTTCGGCATGCTTGCCTTGCTCGACGATGCGGCCGCGGTCGAACACCAGAATGCGGTCGGCCTCGCGCACCGTCGACAGCCGGTGGGCGATGACGATGGTGGTGCGCCCTTGCTTCAACTCCGCCATCGCCGCCTGCACCTCGCGCTCGGTTTCCACATCGAGCGACGAGGTCGCTTCGTCGAGAATGAGGATCGGCGCATTGGCCAGGAAAGCGCGCGCCAAGGCGACGCGCTGGCGCTCGCCGCCCGAGAGCTTGACGCCACGCTCGCCGACCTCGGTGTCGTAGCCGAAGGGCAACTTCTCGATGAAGTCGTGAGCGCGCGCCCGTTTGGCCGCGGCGACAATGTCGTCCATGGGCGCGTCCGGCTTGGCGTAGGCGATGTTTTCCCTGAGCGTCCGATGGAACAACGCCGGATCCTGCGGCACCAGCGCGATGGCGCGCCGCAGGCTCGCTTGGGTGACGTCTCGAACATCCTGACCGTCGATGCGGATGGCGCCGGAATCGACATCGTAGAGCCGCTGCACCAACTTCACGAACGTCGACTTGCCTGAGCCGGTGGGGCCAACCAGCGCCACCGTTTCGCCCGCGGCGATCTCGAGCGAGAAATCGCTGTAGAGCGCCTCGGCGGCGTTCTTGTAGCCGAACGACACGCCCTCGAATGCGATGCGCCCTTCCCCCGGCTCGAAGGCGCGCGCGTCCGGACGGTCGGTCACATCAGCGCGTTCCAGCGCGTAGGCGACCACGTCTTCGATATCGGCGATGCCTTTCTGCAAGTTCTGCACGTTCTCGCCGAGCGTACGCAGATAGCCCGACACCAGCATGAACGAGGTGATCGCGAACACCGCGTCGCCCGCCGTCGCGCGCCCCGCGCCCCATTCCAGCAACACCAGGCCCAACAGCCCGGCCTGCAGAATCCAGAGCAGGATGTTCTGGATCACCCAAGCGTTGGTCAGCAGCGTCCAGGTGTGGTTCGCCTCCTTGGTCCAGGTCTGGACCACGCCTTCGAACCGCGCCTGCTCGCGCTGCTCGGCGCCAAACGCCTTCACCGTCGCGTTCGATGAAACCGCATCGGCCAAAGCCGCGCCGATCGCGGTGTCCGCCTTGATATATCGCTTCAGCGGCTCGGCGACGTAATAGCGGCTGGACAGATAGGCCACCCCGACGAACGCCAGGATAGTGGCGGCCGTAAAGGCGCCGATCAGCGGCCATTGCATGAAGGTGAGCACCGTCACGCCGATCAGCACCGCGACCGCCGGGATCATGAACCACACCAGCGTGTCCGAGATGGTGTCGTAGGCGTTCATCGCCCGCGACACCCGCCGCACCGTGGCGCCGGCAAAATTGTCGGCGTGCCAATCGGCGGAGAAACGCTGCACGTCGCGGAAGCCGTCGGTGACGATCCGCTCCATGTTCTTGGAGGCGAAGGGGATGTGAAAGCGCACGCCCGTGTTGCGCGCCATGTAAAAGACGAACGCCAACAGCGCGACCACGCCGTAGCCCCAGGCGGCGGCGCGCCGGCCTTCTTCAGTCGGCCCGATGGTCAATGCATCCACGAGATGCTTCGAGGCGAACGGCATCGCCAAGTCCGCCGCAATGGCCAAGCCAAACAATAAACCGACCATCGCCAGCTTTCCCGGCTGGCTCGACCAATGCTTCCACAAGAACGCGGCCACTTGCGCAAAGCTTGCCTTGCGGCGGCCGTCTTCTCTCTCGTCGTCGTAAACGTCGCTCATTTGAATACCGAAAATGCTCGCAGGCGTGCGGCCGCGATGAAGTGGAAATGGGAACAATGTGCTGGAAGCGAAGCGCGGAAGCGCGAAATCACCCGCAACACGGCTCGGCGAACTGGCTTCCTGGAAACCCTATCCGGGTTCAGGATTGGAGCCGAGGCGGCTAACGCTCCCTCGAGGCTCGGCGGCGGCCATTCGCGGCGCCGTATTTATTTGAGGCGGGCGTTCATGCGTCTTTCCTGGAAGGGCGGACATAGCGTTTGCTCTGGCTTGCGTAAAGAAAAACGCACGCGCATTACGCGCTTGTGAACGAATTGAAACCCGCCGATGCGCTGAAGCAACATTGGACCGACCGGCTGCCGAGTGCGTGGAAGCCGTTCGCGCAATTGTCGCGCCTAGACCGCCCGATCGGCTGGCAATTGCTGCTGCTGCCCTGCCTGATGGGTATGGCTGTGGCGCGGACCGGCTTCGGTTTCTACTGGGAGGACGCGCGCTACGCGCTCGCCTTCGTACTGGGCGCCATCGCCATGCGCGGCGCCGGCTGCACCTACAATGACATCCTCGATCGCGACATCGACGCGAAGGTCGCGCGCACGCGGCTGCGGCCGCTGCCCTCCGGCTCGGTGTCGGTGAAGGCGGCATGGATATGGCTGTTGGCGCAATGCGGCGCTGGCTTGATTGCGCTTCTGATGCTGCCGCAGCTGGCGCAGATCGTGTCGCTCTTGGCGGTGCCGCTGGTGGCGGTCTATCCGTTGATGAAGCGCATCACCTGGTGGCCGCAAGCCTGGTTGGGCGTCGTTTTCTCTTGGGGCGCGCTGGTCGGCGGCGCCGCCAGCACGTACGAAACAGGCGTCGTGCCGCAGGAGATATTCGCCCTTTATGCCGGCTGCATCCTGTGGACCGTCGGCTACGACACCATCTACGCGCTGCAGGACCGCGAAGACGATGCGCTGGTCGGCGTGCGCTCGACCGCGCGGCTATTCGCCGACAAATGGCGCGCGTGGACCAGCGTGTTCTACGTTGCGGCGCTCGCGCTCTGGGCCACGGCAGGCGCCATGTCTGGCGCTGGCTTGTGGGTCGCCGCGCCTCTGAGTTTGATCGGCGCGCTGATGATCTGGCCGATGCTCGCCGGCGTCGATGACAGGCGCTCTG
The DNA here is from genome assembly GCA_002083515.1 of Proteobacteria bacterium HN_bin10. GTDB lineage: Bacteria > Pseudomonadota > Alphaproteobacteria > Caulobacterales > Aquidulcibacteraceae > Vitreimonas. Next base: position 31,976 of record LWDN01000084.1, on the reverse strand, counting down.
AAACCGCGCTCAACGCGTTCAAGCTCAACGCCGTCATTGGCTTGACTGTGCTGCTGGCGTTCACGCTCGACCCGGCCTGGCGCACGCTGCGGCCAGCGCTTGGGGGGTGAAATGAGACGTTGGATATCGAAGCATCTTGCCGATATCGGCCCCAATCGCGACGCACACAACGAGAGGGTCAAGCTCATTGCCGGAGCGATCAACGCCGCCGGCGTCGCTGCCGCGATAGCCGGTGTCGTCGGCCCGCTTTTCGATACCGCCCGGCGAACAAGCGCCGCCGACGCCTTGTTGGGGCTGCTTTTCTGGGGCGCATGCCTACTGGCCGCGTTCGAAGTGCTGGGCTATATCAAGGCCAAGGATTGAACCGTGAGTGAGTCCCTCGTCGCCGTATTGATCTTTGGGTTTGCCGGGCTCGCCATCGCCCCGCTCGCCGCCGCCGCCCGCTCGCTCGAACTTTGGTTCGCGCGGCGCGAGGCTGAGCGCACACACGCAGAGTGAACCCCGCTGAGCAGCATCTGAGCGCGGTGTGCAAGCGGTTTGCGCGCGTGGTCGGCAAGCACGAGCCGTATCCAACCAAGTTCGAAAAGAAGAAAGACCCCTACCGCGCGCTGGTGCGCTCGGTGGTCTATCAGCAGCTCTCCGGCAAGGCGGCGGGGACGATCCATGGCCGCATGCTCGCGCTCTTTCCCGGCAAGGATCATCCCGATCCGGATGATTTGCTCGCGGCCCCGCCGGAACTCCTGCGCGGCGCCGGGCTGTCGCGCCAGAAGATCGCCGCTCTCAAGGATGTATCGCAGAAGCGCATAGACGGAATCATACCCGAAGCACGGCGCCTCGCGCGCATGGATAACGAAGAGATTATCGAGCGGCTGACGCAGGCGCGCGGCGTCGGCCGCTGGACGGTCGAGATGTATCTCATGTTCACGCTCGGCCGCTCCGACGTATTGCCCATCGATGACCTCGGCGTGCGCAAGGGCGCGGAGAAACTCTACCGCCGCGAGTTTACGCCAAAGGAACTCGGCGCCTACGGCGCGCGCTGGGCGCCCTGGCGCAGCGCCGCAGCGTGGCATCTGTGGCGCCTGCTCGACACGCAAACGCCGGAGCAGAGCAAGATTTGAGTTCGTCATTCCGGACGCGCGGAGCGCGATCCGGAACCCAGAGGCCACGAGCTGAGCGTTTGCCCCTGGGGTCCGGGTTCAATGCTTTGCATTGCCCCGGAATGACGAAATTGGGGATTGGAGTCGCGCGAATCCGTTGGCGCTTCTTCTCGTTCGTTCATGCCGTAGTCACGCACTACGCGCGCCACACGCAAGCGATAGTCGTGGAAGACACTTGCCCTACCCGCACTCTGCGCCGCGCGGTGCGCCTCAAGATTGCGCCATTGCGTGATGGCTTCCTCGTCGCGCCAGAAGGAGAGCGAAAGCACGCGGGTGTCGTCGCTCAAGCTCTGAAACCGTTCGATGGAGATGAAGCCGTCGATCTCGTCGAGCAGCGGGCGCAACTCCGTAGCGATGCGGAAGTAGGCGGCGCGGTCGGCGGGTTCGACTTCGAATATGACCGCGATCATCGCGAACAGAGCTTCAGGAAGGTGCGGTCTTCACGCATTATGAAGCGCTCCCGCCGGGCGAACTCATAATTATCGCGACCGGCCGGATCGGCGGCCAATCGCGCCCGATATGCTTCATAGGCTGCAAGGCTCTCGATGTCGTACAGCCCATAGGCCAAGGTGGCCGAACCCTCGTGCGGCGCGAAATAGCCGATGAGATCGGCGCCGCAGCGGGGAATGGCTTCGCCCCACACGCGTGCGTAGCGCTGGAATTCCGCCTTCTTGAAAGGATCGATTTCGTAACGAATACAACATGTCAACATGATCCGCCTCCATGGCGGCTATGCTTAGCGGATTGCCTCGCTGTCACGGTTCGATTATGATCGAACCGTCCCCATGTGAGCGTTCTATGAGAGATGGCCCCAACATCGCCGCCATCGCCGCCATGGTCGGCGATCCCGCCCGCGCCAACATGCTGACGGCGCTGTTGAACGGCGACGCCTTCACCGCGAGCGAGCTGGCGTTGGAAGCCGGCGTCACCAAGCAGACCGCGAGTTCGCACTTAAACAAGCTTGTCGATGGCGGCCTCGTCGCGGTCGAAGCACAAGGGCGGCACCGCTATTATCGTTTGGCCGACGCCGACGTGGCTGCGCTTCTCGAAACGCTCATGGGCGTCGCCGCGCGGGCCAAGGCGCTGCGCACACGCCCCGGCCCGAAGGAACCGGCGTTGCGGCGCGCCCGCGTCTGCTACGATCACCTCGCTGGCGATCTCGGCGTGGCGCTGTTCGACGCCTTCAAGAAGAACAAATGGATCGCGCCCGGCCCGGAGAAGACGTTTGCGCTCACTAGGCTCGGGCGCGTGAAGGTGCAGACCTTCGGCGTCGACATCGAGGAGTTGGAGCAAGGCGCGCGCCCGCTTTGCCGCGCCTGCCTGGACTGGAGCGTACGCCGCCACCACCTCGCCGGCGCGCTGGGCGCTGCAATCCTCGATCAGATTTTCGAACGCCACTGGGCTGAACAGAAGCGCGGCAGCCGCGTGCTCGAATTCACCAAAATGGGCGAAGCGGGGTTACGGCGCGTGTTCGCCTTTGCAGATCCTCCTGCCTAGGTCTTGCGCACGCCGCAGGTGTTGACGCCAAGAACCGCATAGAGCGGGCAGAAACCGACGAGGCCGGTCAATAGCGGGATGACGCCGAGATAGGCCCAAGGCGTCTGCGGGCCGACGAACGCCAGCGACAAGATTCCGGCGCCGACCACCACACGCAGAACTCTATCCACGGCGCCTTCATTCGTTTTCATGTGAGTCTCCACTTCTCCGATAAGCCCACCTTGCATCGTAAGAGGCGCTTCGTCGGTGACGAGATCACACATCCGGATGTGCAAGCCGCGACAGGGCGCCGCGTCGTTTCAGAACCACGCGCCCGCGCGCGAGTTCCACCAGACCCTGGCGCGCAAACAAGCCCAATTGGCGGCTCACCGCTTCGCGGGCCGAACCGATCTCGGCGGCAAGCCCCTCATGCGTCGCACTGACCACGCCGCTTGCACCCGCGCGGCGCAGGAGCGCCTCGGCGACGCGAGCCTCCAACCCGGTAAAGGCCAGCGTCTCGACCACGCGCTCGAAGTCGGAAAACCGCGCCGCCACCGATCCCAGCACCGCCGACCTGAAGCGCTCGTTCTCAGCCATGAGGCGATCGAAGACCTCCGGCGGTACGAGCAGCGCGTCGACCTCCTCCTCCGCCACCCCCTCGGCGGCGTAGTGTTTGTGCTCGACCAGGCACGAGAACGTTTGCAAGCAAACCTCTCCTGGCCGCACCCGATAGAGCACGATCTCGCGCCCTCCAGCCGAGGTGAGCGCCACTCTCAGCGAGCCCCGACGCAGGGTGATAAACCCTTGGCAAGGGTCCTCGGGCCGAAACATGACCTGTCCCTGCGAAGCGTGGATGGGGTGCGCTCCAGCCTGGGCGGCGATGTCGGCGAGGCTGTCTGCCACGGCAATTCTCCTGCGAACGGGACCATGCTAAGATGGCGTATGCCAGCGGTCGCCCGCATTGATCCTAAAGAGGTGTTCACGCCGGAGGAGTGGGCGCGGTTTTCGGCGCGCTCCTCCTGGCGCGGGCTCGCTTGCGTGGCCGGCGCCTGGGGGCTGATCGTCGCCGCCGGCGCCATGTTCGTCGTCTGGCCCAACCCGCTGACGTACGTGCTTGCCGTCATGCTGATCGGTGCGCGCCAATTGGGGCTCGCCATTCTCATGCACGACGCCGCGCACGGCGCGCTGCACCCAAGCCAGAAGATCAACGATTGGGTCGGCGAGTGGCTCTGCGCGGCGCCGGTGGGCGTGCGCCTGCACGCCTATCGAGACTATCATCTGAAGCACCACAAATACACCGAACAGCCGGAGGATCCCGATATCGGGCTCTCGGCGCCCTTCCCGGTTACGCGCGCCTCATTGTTCCGCAAGATCGTGCGCGACTTGACCGGGCAGACGTTCTTCAAGCAGCGCCGCATGCAGTTGTTCGGCGCTCTGAAAAAAGGTCAGCTCGTCAATCCCACCACAGCGCATTTTCTGATCTTCAATGCGCTCTTGCTCGCCGCCCTGACGCTCGCGGGTTATTGGTGGACGTACTTCGCGCTCTGGCTCGTGGCGATGGCGACCTGGTATCCGCTGATCACGCGGCTGCGCAACATCGCCGAACATGCCTGCGTCGAGGCGCGCGAGGATCCGTTCACGCACGCGCGCACGACCTTGGCGAATGTGTTCGAGCGCCTGTTCATTGCCCCCTATTGGGTGCACTTCCACGGCGAACACCATGTCTTCATGCACGTGCCCTGCTATCGCCTGCAAAGTCTGCACAATGCGCTGATGGACAAGGGCTATTGGTCGCGCATGCACATTTCGCCCGGCTATTTCGCGGTGCTGAGTGAAGCATCATCAAAGCAGCTCGCTCCGGCCTAACCCCCTCCTCTCGAGAGGAGGGGGCAGGGGGTGGGGTGAACCTCGACGTTCAACGCTTCTGCGCGTAGAGCGCGGCCAATGCTTTGCGAACGCGCCGACACTGGCGCATCACCCCACCCCCTGCCCCCTCCCCTCGCGGGGAGGGGGAGATGATTGCGAATATCCCCGCCTTCATCCGCGAGAACACGCGCATTCTGGCGCCGAGCCACGTGCCGGAGCTCACGCTCTATCTCGCCGATGACGCCGTGAGCTTGTGGGAGTTGACGGAAGAACAACTTGGCGAACTCGGCCTGCCGCCGCCCTTCTGGGCCTTCGCTTGGGCGGGCGGCCAAGCCTTAGCGCGTTATGTGCTCGATCACCCTGACACGGTGCGCGGCGAGACCGTCATCGACGTTGCCTCCGGCTCCGGACTGGTCGCCATCGCCGCGATGAAGGCTGGCGCCACATCTGCGCTCGCCATCGATATCGATGCGTTTGCCGCGCACGCCGCGCGGCTCAACGCCGAGTTCAACGACGTCAACATCGAAACCAGCGACGCCGATCCTGTCGGCCAGCCGACCGATGCTGACGTCATACTCGTCGGCGATCTCTTCTACGATCGCGATTTGGCCCCGCGCGTGTTGGCGTGGCTAATCGAACAGCAAGCCGCCGGCAAAACCGTCCTCATCGGCGATCCCGGCCGCACCTATCTGCCGCGCGACAAACTCGAACAGATCGCCGCCTACGACATCCCCGTCACCCGCGCGCTCGAGGACGCCGAGATCAAACGCGCGGCGGTGTGGAGGCTGAAGTAACGGCGCGCAGGTCTGCTATCGAGGTCATTCGAACTTGGCGGGTTGCTTGCTGTATTTCCAGAGCGCCAGCGATGCGAACAGACCAATGAATAGCCAGAGGGCTGGAAGAGCCACTAAGTTCAAGGCATCAATCAAATTGTCCGCCCATAGCGGCCTTTGCGCAAGCAACACCGCAGTCAAGCCTGCGGAGGCTGAGGTCAGTACAAGGGCGGTGTTAAATAGAAACCGCCAGCCTCGAGGCTTCGAATCTAAGGCGACTGGAACCGCGAGGAACATGACCACAAAGCCCCAACCGCCAGCGAGAACCAACAGCGCAGCGAGCAATTCGACGAGCACAAGCAGAGCTATCGACATCCAGCCAGCACAGGTTCGCATCGCAGTGGGACGAACGTAGGCCATGCGCGGACAGTTATACGATATGCGCCGCCCTTCGAATACCCGCTCCGGTCAAAGGCAGACTTAATCAGATTAAAGATCATCGCACTCTGTGTGCCTTCCTCACCGCTCCACGCACACCGCGATGCCCATGCCGCCGCCGATGCAGAGCGTAGCGAGGCCGCGCTTCTTGTTGGCGCGCTGCATTTCGTAGAGCAACGTCGTCAACACACGCGCGCCCGAAGCGCCGATGGGGTGGCCGATGGCGATAGCGCCGCCATTGACGTTCACGATGGCCGGATCCCAGCCCATGTCCTTGTTCACCGCGCAGGCCTGCGCCGCGAACGCTTCGTTGGCTTCGACCAGATCGAGATCGGAGACCTTCCAGCCCGCCTTCTCCAGCGCCGCCTTCGAGGATGGAATGGGCCCAACGCCCATCACCGTCGGGTCGACGCCGCGCGAGGCCCACGAGGCGATGCGCGCCAGCGGCGTCAGCCCGCGCGCCTTGGCTTCGTCGGCGCTCATCAGCACCAGCGCCGCCGCCCCGTCATTGATGCCCGATGCGTTGGCGGCCGTCACCGTGCCGTCCTTCTTGAACGCCGCGCGCAGCTTGGCGGCGCCCTCAAGCGTCGCGTCGTGCTTGATGTACTCGTCGTTCTCGACCACCACATCGCCCTTGCGGCCGGACACGGTGACGGCGACGATCTCGTCCTTGAACTTGCCCGCCTTCTGCGCCGCGCTCGCCTTCTGCTGCGACTTGGTGGCGAACTCGTCCTGCTCGGCGCGGGTGATCTGCCACTTCTCGGCGACGTTCTCGGCGGTGATGCCCATGTGATATTGATTGAAGACGTCGGTCAGGCCGTCCTTGATCATCGAGTCGGCAAACCCGAGATCGCCCATCTTCTGGCCGTTGCGCAGATGCGCCACGTGCGGGCTGAGGCTCATGTTCTCCTGGCCGCCGGCGACCACGATCTTCGCATCGCCCGCCTTGATCTGCTGATAGCCGACGACGACGGCGCGCAGCCCCGAACCGCAGACCTGGTTCAACGACCAGGCCGGGCTGTCGTCCGGCACGCCGGCGGCGCGGCTGGCCTGGCGGGCCGGGTTCATGCCCTGATTGGCGGTGAGCACTTGGCCCAGCACGACTTCCGACACCTCCTTGGCGTCGACCTTGGCGCGCTGCAGCGCGGCCGTGATCGCGGTCTTGCCGAGCTCGTGCGCGGGCACTGCAGCAAAGGCGCCGTTAAACGATCCGACAGGCGTGCGGGCGGCGGCGACGATGACGATGTCGGTCATGGGAACTCACGCTCCTGAACGCCCGAAGGCGTTGGTTGGGAAGGAAGTCTCGGGTCCAAGCCCTATCGCACATGCGGCGCGCGAATTCCAACCGTCTCCACCGCCTGCGGCTGGCGAAAACAGCGTCTTTGTCTTGCATTGCGGCGAAGGACGCGGGATTTAGAGGCGTGGCCCCCGCCTTCGCGGGCGCCAGAAATTCAGAGGGATGCACCAGGTGGCGGATTCGACGGGCCAAGCGGCGGGCGACGCCGGCGGCGGAGCAGCCCAGCAAGACGAGCCGGTTGTCATCAAGAAATACGCCAACCGGCGCCTCTACAACACCGATGAGAGCAAGTACGTCACGCTCGAAGACCTCTCCAGCATGGTGCGCGAAGGCACGGACTTCATCGTGCTCGACGCCAAGACCGGCGAAGACATCACCCGCTCGGTGCTGACCCAGATCATTTTCGAACAAGAAAGCCGCGGCCAGAATCTGCTGCCGGTGCAGTTCCTGCGCCGCCTCATCCGCTTCTATGGCGACCAGATGCAGGGCTTCCTGCCGCCGTATCTCGAAATGAGCATGGAGAGTTTCTCCAAGGCGCAAGAACAGATGCGCGAGAACATGTCGCGCGCGTTCGGCGCCACCACGCCGATGGCGGCGTTCGAGGAACAGGCGCAGCGCAACATGGCGCTGTTCCAGCAGGCGATGAAGGTTTGGGCGCCGTTCGCGGCGAGCGGCATGCCCGGAATGCCCGGCATGACGCCCAAGAGCGACGACGAAGACAAGGACGAACAGCTCGCCGAACTGCGCCGCCAAATGGCGGCGATGCAAAAGCAGCTCGATCTGATGGCGAAGCGCTAAGCCTTGTTCACCGTGACCCGCAGATAGGTCGCGGGAATGCTGGTTAGGTCGGCGCGGCCGCTCCGGTTCTGCGCTTCGAACAAAGCTTCGAGTTCGCCGCGTAGCGCATCGGCTTTGCCGTTTTTCTCGGCCGCATCGAACGCATTCATGGTCGGGCCGTAGAAATTGCGGAACTCGTTCAGAAACGCCTTTGGCGGGCCGGCGAAGTTGAACGTGTAGGTCTCCGGACGGCAGACGATGTGCGCGGCCGCGACGCCCGCGGCGCCGAAGCGCTCGATGACGTTCGCCTCGACGCCCCAAGTCACCGGGCTGATGAAACCCTCCGGCGGCGGCGGCGTGTAGGCGGCGCTGATCTTCAGGATCTGCGCGACGAGCGTTGGATCGCCCGGAATCCAGTTGCCCATAACGATGCGCCCGCCGGGCTTGGTCACGCGCACCATTTCCTTGGCGACATCGAACGGCTTGGGCGCGAACATGGCCCCGAAGATCGACACCACCAGATCGAACTGCCTATCGGCGATGCCTTCGAGATTGGACGCATCGCCTTCCTGAAAGCGGAGATTGTTGAGTCCCGCCTCCTGCGCGCGGCGATTGCCGGCGGCGACCAGATTGGCGGCGATATCGACGCCCAGCACATCGGCCCCGCGCTGCGCAGCGGGCAAAGCCGTGGTGCCGTCGCCGCAGCCGAGATCGAGCACCTTCATGCCAGGCCTGACGCCGATGCTCTCGATCAGCGCATCGCCGCTTTCGCGCATCGCCGCGGCGATGCGGGTGAAATCGCCCTTCTCCCAGAGCGCCTTGTTCGGATTCATGATCGATCCTTTCGCGCCGCTACGTAGCCACCGCCTTGCCAGCGCGCCGTGCCAGCGGTCACACGCGATTCAATTCCACACCGGCGGCTTGCGATCCTTCCAGGGCATTTCCTTTTCCAACTGCCCGGCGAGACGGAACAAGGTCGCTTCATCGCCATAGCGGCCGGTGAACATCATGCCGATCGGCAGATTGCTGCTGCTCTGCGCCAACGGCAGCGACATCGAAGGCTGGCCGGTCATATTGAAGGGCGGCGTGAAACCGAACGTCATCGCTTGGCGGCGATCGAACTCCTTCAAGTCCTCCATCAGCGTGTCCAGAAAATCGACGCGCGGCGGCGGCGTGCACATCACCGGCGAGAGCCAAACGTCCCAGGTCTCGAACTTGCGCAGGATTTCGCGCGTGCGCAACCGCAACTCCTGCATCGCCCACAGCGCGTCCTGGCCGGAGATGCGCTTGCCGGCCTCATAGGCGCGCTGCGCCAGGCCTTCGATATCGTCGCCCGGTTCGCGGCCCTTGATCTCGATCCAGCGTTTGATGTTGGCGGCGAAGTTCGACGCGCTCAGGATGCCTTGCGCCTTGTAGAGTGCGCGATAATCGATGCCGAGCCCCTCTTCGCGCACGTCGTGGCCGAGCGCTTTCAACGTTTCCGCTGTACGTTCGAGCGCGGCCCGCACCTCCGGATCGACAGGATTGCCCGACGGCGTCTCGCTCGAAAACGCGATCCGCAACTTGCCCGGCGCGCGGCTGGCTTCGGCAAGATAGGACTCGCTCCGCTGCGGCTGCGCATACGGGCTAGCCGCTTGCGGCGCGCATGTAGCGTCGAGCATGGCCGCACTGTCGCGCACCGTGCGCGAGACGACGTGATCGACCGAAAAGCCGATGACGCGATCGGTGTCGTGCAGGCCGTTCGGATTGCGGTCGCGCGTCACTTTGAGGCCGACCAGCCCGCAGCACGCAGCCGGAATGCGGATCGAGCCCAAACCGTCGCTCGCGTGCGCGAGCGGAACCATGCCCGCCGCCACCGCCGAGGCGGCGCCGCCCGAGGAACCGCCGGAAATATGATCGGTGTTCCACGGATTGCGGCACGGGCCCAGCAACGCCGAAGTGGTGACGCCAGGGATGCCGAATTCCGGCGTGTTGGTCTTGCCGGCGAGCACCACGCCGGAGGCGCGGTAGCGCGTGGTCAATTCGCTGTCGTCGGCGTCGGCGTCGATTTTAGCGAAACGGCTGGCGCTGGTGCGCGGCCAGCCCTTCACCCGCACGCCCAGATCCTTGATCAGAAACGGCACGCCCTTGAACGGGCCATCCGGCAGCGCCCCCGACGCAGCAGCGCGCGCTTCGTCGTAGGCCTTGTGGACGACAGCGTTGAGTTTCGGATTGTGGCGCTCGATCCGCTCGATCGCGGCGTCCAGAAGTTCCGCTGGCGTCACGTCGCGCTTGCGCACCAGTTCGGCCAACCCCAGCCCATCATAGTTTGCATACTCGCGCATCGGCATCTCCTAGCCCGGCGGACTTAAACTCTCGACGCAACGTTGGCGAACCGCCGCCAACGGCGCAATAGCCGTTCAATTCCTACGAGGAACACCGGCGCGTTCGGGAGGCTCCAAGGCGCGGTCTGGAGCGGGGGAGGCGGGAGCGAGGAAAAAATTGCGCTGCTGCACCCGAGACAGGTTGGCCTGCGCCACCGCGTAATTGGCATGGCCCGGCGTCCAGATCTCCAACGCGGCGCCAAAATGCTGAGCTGCGGAATCATACGCCGCGATCGAGGCCTGGAAAGCGGCGGCGTCTCCGCCCTCTCCCCGGGCCCGCAGCGCATTGCCGCGAATTTCGTAACAGCGCCCGAGATTGTTCTGAATGACGGCCCAGCGTTCGGGGTCGACGTCGCGGCGATAGATTTCGAGCGCGCTCGACAGGAGCTGCACGGATCGTTCGAACGGAAACGGCTCGCCGAACCCTTGCAAGAACAGAAACGTCGTCGCCAGCTGATAGGCGGCAAACGCGCGGTTCTCGTCGGCGGCGGGAAGCCTGAGCGCCAATGTCGCCTCGAACGCACTCGCCGCTTCGCGCCAGAGCGCGACATCCCCGCGCTGGTTCGCGACGCCTTGCAGATGCCGGCCCAGACGGTTCTGTGCTTCGGCGGCGCTGCTGCGAGCCCAATCGGCGTCGTCGCCGCCAATGGCGCGCAACACTGCTGCGCCACGGCGATGCTCCGCCATGCCGCGGCTTAGGCCCGCGTCATCATTCGATAGCAATGCGAGGTCGCCGCGCAGCACATGGGCTTTCCCCAGCACGAGCCGATCGCCGCTGGCGTTTGCATTGATGACGCTCGCCAGCGCACGATCCGCCCGATCCCGGACTGCCGCGTCGCCGGATATCCTAAAAACGCTGAGCAGATTGCGCATGCGCCAGCGCGAGTCCCGGACGCGGTCGTCGCTAGCCGGCAGGGCCTCAAACAAAGCGGCGAAAGCGGCCAAGCTCAACGCGCATTCTTCGGCCGTGCGTTCGCCGCCGCCGCCCATGTCGCAGAGGCGCCCATAGCGCCGGGCCAGCGCCGCCTGCGTGTCCGCCCAATCCGAAAGCCGCTGCTCGCGCGGGGCGAGCGGCAGCACTTCGCGCTCCAGCATCTCCACCGATTGGCGCAACATGTCGTAGCCCGCGCCCAAAGAAATGCTGGTGACCCCTGACGGCTCCAGCTGCGCCTGGCACATATCGTCATCGCAAGGCGCGTCCGGCCGCGCGCGCGCGGTCGCCTCCGCGAAGCGATAACGCCAGCGCTGGGCCGGATCCTGCGCAAGTTCGGCGGCTCTGCGCCACAACGGCGCCGAGCGGCTATAGGCGAATTGCAGTTCGGCGGCCTGGGCGCTCGCGGCAAATGCGGAGGCCGCGCGCTCCATCGCCCCGCTCGCGGCGGCAAGCTCGCGCTCGCCGGCGCTCAGCAACAGCGCTTCCGCGGCCGCCAGCCTGCCCTCTTCCACCGCCGCGGCGGCCTGCTGGCGCAATCGCGCCGTTTCGAGGTCGCCGCCTTCGAGCAAGGACAAACGCGTTTCCAGTTCGCGCACGCGCGAGGCTTGGCGATCGAGCGCGCCGAGCAGCGCCGGCAAGTCGACAGCGCCGCGTTCGCTCTGCTGCAGCTCAAGCATGCGTTGCGCGACCGCGATCAGCGCAGCCTCCGACGCTTGGGCGCGCCGCGCCGCGCGGCGAACCGCGGCCTGCAATTGCCGTTCCTGCGCAACGGTCAATCCGGAACTCTGCAACTCGGGCCCGACGGGCTGCGCCGAGGCGATCGGGGCCGCGAGAAAGACGGCGATGGCGAGAAAAACCGCTCTCATCGCACACCTCCTCATTCGCAGCGCGCGAGCGGCGTCGGCGTGCCGTTCGGCGCGATGACTTGCATAAGATCGCCGTTGGGATGGAACTCCCACTGCTCGCGCACGCCGCTTTCACCCGGACGTATCGTGCTCGCGGTGACCATGCCGCGCTCCACATCGATAGCGCCGACCTGCATCGTGCTGTCCCAATCCGGCGGCGAAACCGAGCGGATGCGATAGACATCGTTTTCATCGCGGGCGACCGCGAACTCTGTGGCTATGCTGCAATCGGGACGATCGCCGCGGCTCCACCTGCCCTCGATGCTTCGCACCAGCGCCTCTTGCAGCACGGCGGGATCGAGCGGCGGCGGGGCCGGCGGCGTGATCAAGTTCCACTCGATGCAGCGTTGATTGAGGGCGGCAAGCGAACACACCGCGTCGCGGGCGCCGCCCAGATTGGAGATGAAACCCAGCACCGCCGAGACCAGCACGAACGCCGCCGTGAGGCTCGCCCACGGCGCGCGCTGGCGCGGACGATAGCCGACGCCTTCCGGCGGGCGCTTGCCGGCCAGGATGGCGCGCACCGCCGTGAGGATGGCCTGGAAGCGATTGTCGCCGGCATTGCCGTTCCAGTTCGAGAGATCGACGCCTTGGCGCTCGCCGAAGAACAGTGGCGGCTCGCACGGCTCGACATAGATTTGAATCAGCTTGCCCTGATTGCGCGCGCGCCGCGCTTCGGCCTTGACGTTCTCGCTGGCGACAGCCGCTTCACTCCAAGCAACGATGACGACCTTGGCCTTTTCAAGCTCGCTCTCGATCGTCTGCTCCCACGGCGCATCGGGCGCGATGTCCTGATCCCACCAGACCGAGAGCCCGGCATTGCGCAAACCCTGCACGATGCGCTGCACCGCGTCCTGATTTTCGCGTTTGTAGGAGATGAAGATGTCAGCCATGGACGCTCCGATATCCCTTTGCCGAGGACGGAGAGAAGGGGTGGGAAGACGCGGAGTCGCGCGGGAGTTCGCTCGACCTATGGAGCGCCGGCGCACACATCTGAGAGTGCGGAGGTTCACCCCACCCCCTGCCCCCTCCCCGCGCGGGGAGGGGGAGTTTGCGCCCGCTCATCGCATCGCCTCCCGTTGCGCGATCAGCGCGCGGGCGCGTTCGGCATAGGAGTCTGGAAAAGGTCCGCTGCTTTGGGCCCACGCCGGACAAGCGGCGGTCAAAACCAAGATCAGCACCAAGACCCGCATCGGTCCCCGCCCCAAACGCCTTGTCCCTCGCGGCCAAGGTTAAGCGGTTAATTTTCGTTTGGCACGTGAAATGCACGGCTCGCGCTCATGAGCGCCGCCGCCTCAGCCCACGCCATCGACGCCGATTTCGTTGAAATCGGCGAACAGCGCCGGGCCGACCGGCGCGCCAGCGACCGGCGCGCGGCGCGGATGCGGCTCGATCCGCTGTTCGCGGCGACGCTGGTCAATCAGATCGCCAAACCGGAAGTGGTTATCGCGCATGGTTACGCACCGGCGATGCCCGGCCTGCGCGCGGGCGTCGTGGTGAACGTGCGGGCCTGAGCTCAACGATAAGCAGGTTGGATCGCGCGCCTCTGGCGCGCATGCGGGCCGGAGGCCCGCGTTCCAACTCCCCAATTTTCAGCCGGCCTTCTTCTTCGACGCCTCGAATTCAGCCAGCCAGGTATCGATGGCGTCGAGCCGCGCCTCTATGCTCTCGATGCGATCGCCATGATCGGCATCGGGCGGCGATTGGCGCACAGCGACGCCGCAGCGTATGGTTATTTCCAAGAGATCGGTTTCGAGCACGCGCGCGAACTCGGCCATCTCCTCGGGCGTCGGCGCGCGTTCGTTGGTGAAGATGCGATGCAGTTCGCCACGCTCGATCCCGGCGGCGACGCCCAGGCCGACGCGGTCGAGCCCGCGCTCACTCAGTCGGCGGTCGAACCAATCGGCATCGAAGAAAAGCGCCATTCACCACCACCGCACAAACAAGGCCCGGCGCCAAACCTGCAAGCCGGCGCTTACCCCATGTCCGCGTTCATCATTCCCCGATTCGGCCGCTGGCTCGACTTCACCATCGCCCTGACGCTGGGGATGTGGTGCCTTTGACGGCAGTCGGCAGTCGGCAATAGGCAGTCGTAAGGCGCCTGAAACGACTGCCGACTGCCGGATTCCGATTGCCTAATTCTGTCCCGCGAACTCGACGTCGCGGCGGGCCGAAATGATCGTCACCACCACGCCGGCCAGCACGTCCAAGAGCGCCATCACCAGGATCACGAAGAAGACGCTGGTGGCGAACGCCGGGTGCAGCAGGAACTCGACCAGGCAGATGATGAACACCAGCATCGACAGCGCGTGATTGAAGATCGCGGCGGTGCCGGTCGAGGTCGATTTCAGCAATTCGATGAACAGCAGCAGCAGCGCCAGCAGCATCATCACGTCGCCGAACGTGATGATCCATTGCGCGCCCGACGCCATCGGCATGGTGATCCAGGGATCCTGCAGATGCTGGCGCACCGCGGCCCCGTCGCCGTTGTTGGCCGCCGTCGCTCCGAACGCCCAGATATTGTAGGTCAGGACCGGGATCAGGATCAGCGGAAAGACATTGAAAATAGCGCCCATGGGGCCCCCCGTATTTGCAGGCCGGCGATTTCTACTCGCGGCTGCAGCCAAACCTGTCGCGCTCAGCGGATCTCTGCTCATAGCTCGTCTGTCCCACCCGGCAAACGCGCCCGGCTCCTGAGCCACATGACGCCCCAGAGGTCCGTCATGTTCGCGGCCAGTCTGCCGAGATTCGTGTATTTCGAGCGACCGGCGCTCCGCTGTCGATGATTAACGTCCAAAAACTCGACTGCATAGCCTTCGCGCAACATCAGAGCAGCCATAAACCGGTGCATGTGATCGAAGTAAGGCAGGCGCAAAAAAGCCTCTCGTTTGAACACTTTGACGCCTGAACCGCTATCGGTCGCGCCATCCTTCAGCGCCGCCTGGCGAATGCTGTTGGCGATGCGGGAGGCGGCGCGCTTGCTCCAGCCGTCCTGCCTTTTGGTGCGGATGCCCGCCACCATGCCGAGATTCGCCGGCGCTTCCGGCCGCATGAGTTTGGCCAACAACCTGGGGAGATCGGCGGGATCGTTCTGGCCGTCGCCATCGAGCGTGCCGACCACCGGCGCCCGCGCCGCCAGCACGCCGCTGCGCACGGCGCGGCTTTGCCCGGAATTGTTGCGGTGTCCCAACAGACGCAGCGCCGGAAGCTCGGCCTTCAGCGCCGCCAGTTCGGCGCGGGTGTCGTCGCGGCTCGCGTCATCGACGAAAATCATCTCGTAGGAGCGCCCGTCGAGCGCGGCGGCGATCTCGCGCGCCAAAGCAGCGGCGTTGCCCTCCTCGTTCATGACGGGAACCACCACGCTGAATTCGATGTTCTCGGCCACGCTCAAACACTCGACCGCGGGCGTGGAGACGTCGATCGAAGCCCGTCTATGTGTTCGTGCAAATCCGGCGGGATCGCATTCCACATTGGGTCAAGGATGAAGTCGATCCCCTCCCGTCTCGCCAACTTTGCCGCGGGGACAAAGTCGGCATCGCCCGCAATCAATACGATCTGGTCAACCTGTCTCTTGTACGCCACTGACGCGATATCCAACCCGATCTTCATGTCCGTACCTTTCTGGCGCACGTCGTATGAATAATCCTCGTCGCTCACGTCCTCGAATTTGCGGCGACCCTTTGTCAAATCGTCCAGCACGCGAGGCTTGAGCTTCCAACCTCCGAGGTCCTGAAGACGACCCAAGCGCAGCGCAATCTTCCGCAAGCACTTGAGTTCGGCATGCAGACTCGCCCTGAACACCGCGGTTCCCGTTTTGCTGAAATCTATGGGACGTTTCGAAACAGGGAACTGCGCTTTCTTTGCCAATGGCGGGCAGTCGTAGACGAAGATGCGGTAGAGATCCTTGCGCTCGGCATCCCCTCGTTGCGTCAGGTGATCGAGCGCCATCTCATGGAGGGTTTTTGCGACAATCGCAGGATCGTTCGCTGGTTTGGTTGGGTAGAGTTTCGGAAAGCGCTTCAGGAAGTATCCGGCATCGACAAAGATGGCTGTTGGCATCACGCACTTAGCCCAATGATGGTCAGAAAAAAGATGCCCCCGGGATCGGCTCACGGTTCGATAAACGACGCCATGAACGTACTGCCGGGGGCGGGATGTCTTACTAGTATGCCGATTTGCCGGACAAATTCAAGGAGCGCGCGGTAACAAGATGCCACCGCCAGCCGCTCCCCCAAGCCTGTTCGATCAGTTCGCACGCGGATGGCGCGCTTATGTATTGATCGGCCTGCTCGCGCTCGTCTCCGGGCTCATGGGCGCCGCGCGCGTGCCGGTAACCGATATTGACGAAGCCCGCTTCGCCCAGGCGACGCGGCAGATGATCGAGACCGGCGATTACGTGCGCATCCGCATTCAGGACATGGAGCGCAACCGCAAGCCCGTCGGCATCCATTGGCTGCAGGCGGCGTCCGTCAACGCGATGCAACCGTTTACGGATCGTCTCAACACGATCTGGCCTTACCGTTTGCCTTCAGTGCTGGGCCTCGTGCTCGCGAGTCTGGCGACACTCTGGGCCGGCACAATTTTGCTCGGCGCGCGCGCAAGCTTCATCGGCGCGGCGCTTTTCGCCGTGGGGCTCTTGGCCGGCATCGAGGGCATGTTGGCCAAGACTGATGCGGTGATGACCGGCTTCACCGCGCTGGCGCTGGCGGCGCTCGCGCAATTGCGCGTGGGAACAAGGCGGCCGCGGCTGATTGCGCTCATCTTCTGGAGCGCCATCGCTTGCGGCATTCTCGTGAAAGGCCCGGTGACGCCGGTGGTGGTCGGGCTGACGCTTCTGACGTTGGCGCTCTGGGAGCGGCGTGCGGCATGGATGCAGCCCTTGGCTTTCTGGCTAGGCCCGGCCGTCGCGGCATTGATTGTCACGCCTTGGCTGATCGCCATCGGCGCGGCGACGGAAGGCCGGTTCTTCTCCGAACTCTTGTTGCGGGAGATCGGCCCCAAGATCGTGGGCGGCCATCACGCGCACGGCGGCATGCCTGGCTACTACCTGCTGCTGTTGCCGGTTTTGATCTTTCCCGCGACCTACGCATTGCCCGCGGCGCTGCGCATCGGCTGGGGCGCGCTGCGCGCTGGAGCGAACAACGAGGCGCAGGCGCCCTATCGTTTCCTGATCGCCTGGGCGGCGCCGGCATTCGCGTTCTTCGAGTTGATGCCGGCCAAGCTCGTTCACTACACGCTGCCGACCTATCCCGCGATTGCGCTCTTATGCGGCGCAGGCTTGATGCTGGCGCGCGCGCGCTGGCGGACAACACATCCCGCCGGCGTCGTCGTCTTCCTGGTCGCCGGCGCGGTCATCGTCGGGCTCATGGCGACGGCATCGGCCTTCATGCCGGGCGGGCTTGCCGACGCGGGGCTTCGGCGCGCCGTCGCCACCGCCTTGATCGGCGTGTTGACGCTTAGCGCGGCGACGGCGGTTTTGCTCTTGGTTCGCCATCCGGCCGCGCGCGCCGCTGCGCTCGTGGGCTGTGCGCTAATCTTCTCCTTCAGCTTGCGCGAGCGGTTGCTGCCCGAGGCGCGCGGCCTTTGGGCGAGCAGCGAGGCGGCGGCGGTGATGGCGCGCACCCGCATCCAACCGAGCGACGACGGAAACTTCTGGGTCGTCGGTTACGAGCAGCCGAGCATCGTCTTTCTAACCAAAACCTCGATCCGCCTTGCATCGGCCGACGACGCTGCGAGAGAGGCGGGCGCCGGCGACGGCATGATCGTCGAAGGCCGCGTGCTGTCGGACACCGAGGCGGCGCTGGAAGCGCACGGACTGAGATTTGAGGCGGCCGAACCGCCGGCGCGCGCCATGGCGATCGGCCGTGGCGAGCCGATGGCGCTCTATGTCGGCCGCGTGCGCGACAACGTCAGCGGCGAAGCCGCGGACGTCCCGCCACGAACGCCCTGAGGCCAAGCAATATCGCGAGCGCCGGTTCCGCGATCGATGCGAACGCGCGCTCCATCGGCGTCTTGGCGCTCTTGGCGGCGAACAGCGCCAAGCCCTGCGCCGCGTTGCGTCGGCTCGCTTTGGCGAATTCGAACTGCACGCCGGCGGCTTCCGGCTGCAGCAGCACGCTGCCGCCCGCCTGCGCCGCACGCCGACAGAGATCGAGATCGGCGAATTCGCCGTCGAACCGCTCGTCGAATCCCTGAAGATCGTTGAAATCTCGGCGCGACATCAGCATCAGCGCGCCGGAAACCGCCGCGACTTTGGCCGCCTCGTCGCGGCGGACCTTGAGCCGCGGGGTCACGGGCCAATCAACCGCGACAGCGACGGCGGAGAAGGCGTTCAGCGCACCGGCGCGCGCCGCGGCGCGCTCCCGTCCTTCGAGATCAAGCAGACGGCCACCGACGATCCGGGGTGCGCGCGCATCGCCGGCGGCGGCGACCATGCGCGAAACCGCGCCACGCTGCAGCACCACATCGGCGCCGAGAAACAGAAGCCAGCGTCCGAGGGCTTCGCGCGCGCCGGCGTTGGCGGCGGCGGCGAGGCTGACGCTCGCATCGGTCTTGATCACTTTGACGTCGCGACGGTCGGCTTCGAACGCCCGCAGCAGCGATGAAATCTGCGCCGAATTGCCGTGATCGACGATCACCAGATCGTCGATCAGATCTTCAACCAAAGCGCTCCGCAGACAGAGATCGAGCGGCGTTTGGCCCGACGCGTTCGGGCGGACGTCGCTGACCACGACGATGGCGGAAACACGCGCAAGCGACGCCGACGTCGACCGCGCGCGTGACGGCAATTTGTCCATCGCAGTCTCCGCCCCCCAAATACCGCGCCTATCCTGGAATGCAGGAGGGCGTCCGTAAAGACTACCGCTCGTTGCAACTCGGAGTTGACAACACTAACTGCGCTTCAGATCGGGCGGCAAGGCTTCCGCTGCAAGCGCTTCTTGTGCAGATGCGAGAGACATGACCGTCTGCGCCTCGCCGCCGAGACGGCGGATGGCGACGCTGCGGTCCTCAGCCTCTTTCTTGCCGACCACGGCGATGACCGGAACCTTCTGCAGCGAATGCTCGCGGATCTTGTAGCCGACCTTCTCGTTGCGCAGATCGAGCGCGACGCGCAGGCCGGCCTTCCGCAGCGTCGCGGCCACATCTTCGGCGTAAGCGTTCGCTTCCGACGTAATCGTCGCCACCACCACCTGAACCGGCGCCAGCCAAAGCGGAAAAGCGCCGGCGCAATTCTCGATTAGAATGCCGATGAAGCGCTCGAGCGAACCGAGGATCGCGCGGTGCAGCATGACCGGCTTGTGCTTGGCGCCGTCCTCGGCGACGAACTCGGCCCCCAGACGATCCGGCAGCACGTAATCGTTCTGGATCGTGCCGCAGGTCCAGGTGCGGCCGATCGCGTCCTTCAGCTGGAAGTCGAGCTTCGGCGCATAGAAGGCGCCGTCGCCTTCGGCGATCACCGGCTCGACGCCGGCCTTGCGCGCCGCATTGAGCAATTGCGCTTCGGCCATGTCCCAGAACGCGTCGGTCCCGGCGCGCGGATCGGGCCGCGTGCCGAGCGTGATGTGACTGCGCTCCAAGCCGAAGTCGGCGTGGATCGACGTGGCGAGCGTGATGAACGCGGCCACCTCCTCCTCGATCTGATCCTCGCGGCAGAAAATGTGCGCATCGTCCTGGGTAAAGGCGCGCACGCGCATCAGCCCGTGCAGCGAACCGGACGGCTCATAGCGGTGACACGCCCCGAATTCGGCCATGCGTAGCGGCAGATCGCGATAGCTCTTCTGGCCGAACTTGAAAATCTGCACGTGCCCCGGGCAGTTCATCGGTTTCAGCGACAGCGTCTCTTCTTCGACTGTCTGACAGACGAACATGTTGGCGCGATAGTTTTCCCAGTGGCCGCTCTTCTCCCAGAAGACGCGGTCAAGCACTTGCGGCGTGCGCACTTCGACATAGCCAGCCGCTTCGAGGCGCCGCCGCATGTACGCTTCGATCGTGCGCCACAGCGTCAGGCCCTTCTCGTGCCAGAACACCATGCCGCGTCCCTCTTCCTGCATGTGGAAGAGATCCATTTGCCGCCCGAGTTTGCGGTGATCGCGCTTCTCCGCCTCTTCGAGGCGATGGAGATAATCCGCGAGTTGCTTCTCGTCGGCCCAGGCCGTGCCGTAGATGCGCTGCAGCTGCTGATTATTCTGATCGCCGCGCCAATAGGCGCCGGCAAGCTTCATCAGCTTGAAGGCTTTGCCGAGCCTACCCGTTGAGGGCAGATGCGGCCCACGGCAGAGATCGCCCCATTTGTCACCATGGCTGTAGATCGTGATCGGCTCGCCCGGCTTGATCACTTCGTCGATGGTCTCAGCCTTGTAGATTTCGCCGATCGATTTGAAGTGCGCGATCGCCGCTTGCTTCTCCCAAACCGTGCGGACGATCGGCAGATCGGCGTCGACGATCTCGCGCATGCGCTTTTCGATTCGCTCGAAATCGTCGGTCGAGAACGGTTCGTCGCGGGCGAAATCGTAGTAGAAACCGTCTTCCGTCACCGGACCGAACGTCACCTGCGTGCCGGGAAACAAGTCCTGCACCGCTTGCGCCAGCACGTGCGCCGCATCGTGGCGCAGCACTTCGAGGCCATCGGCGCTGTCGCGCGTGACCAGTTCGATTTTGCCGCCGCCTTCCAGCGGCCGCGTCAGGTCCCACCAGGCGCCGTCGATCTTGGCGGCGACGACCTTTTTCGCCAGGCCTTTTGAAATGCCTTCTGCGACCGCCAGCGGCGTCACGCCATCGTCGTAGCTACGCTCGGCGCCGTCGGGAAATTTGAGTGAGATGCTCATCGTTTCTGCTCCGTGCTCCCCCGAGAGGGGGAGCTGTCACGCGGCAGCGTGACTGAGGGGGCGATTTTGCACTCGTCACTGCCACCCCCTCCGTCGCGCGCATGCGCACGCGACACCTCCCCCTGGCGGGGGAGGACGGAGATTTCGGTTTCCGGCGCCGCGCGATAGCCGCCCTTCCAATCGCCGTAAGTCCAAGGCCGCCACCAGGAATTCTTCGGCGCCGTTTCCGGCGCGGGGTCCCAGCCATGACCGCCCCATGGCGCGCAGCGGCAAAGCCGCGCGCCCGCCATCCAGCTGCCGGCCCACGCGCCATGCCTGCGAATGCAATCGGCGGCGTAGGTCGAGCAGGTCGGAAAATAGCGGCACCCGCGCCCGATGATGGGCGAGAGCGTCCACTTGTAGAGCTGGATAAGGCCTAGAAGGCCCAGCGCAGGAAGGCTCGGCGACATGTAACGATTCAGCGATGTGAGTGATTGAAAGATCGGGCCCAAGCGCCGCCGCTGCGGCGCGCCCGATCTCGCGCCGCCGGCTCTAATGGGTAGTCGTCTTGGCGACAAAGCCGATCATGCATTGACCTATACGTGCTTCGCGGCGTCCGCTCAAGCCTGCCCCGCGCCGCGATCGACCGTCCGGCACTGCACCAGAGTGAACGCGCCCCAGCATTCGAGATAGGCCGCGCCCGGCATGTCGATGGTGAACTTGGAGGCGAGGTAGTAGCTCTCGTAGCGGCCCTGGCCGGCCATCATGCCGGTGACGAAATCGACGACGCTATCGAGCGAAAAGCCGCCGCTTTGCGCCGGGGCGTCGGCGGGCGCTTCGGCGTTGGCCCCAGGCACGCCTTGCTCGTGCGCCTGCGCTTCCAGGAACGCGCGCGCCGCGGTTTCGTGCGCCTCGCGCGCCGGCACGGTGAAGTACGCGGCGGCGCCAACCAGGATCAACAACAGCAGAAGGCGCATGGCGCTAGCCGCCCGTGCGCGTGTCGGCTTCGCGGTTGCACTGCGTCTGCGTGAACGCGCCCCAGCAGGTCACGATCGGCTGGCCGTCGAGCGTGACGCTGTACTTCGAAGCCACGTAATAATTGCTGTACGCGCGCTCACCGGCGATCGCCGCGCCGAGGCTCTCGAAGCCTTCGCTGACGCTTTGCGGGTCTTGAAGAATGGCGTCGGCGCTGGTGCGCATCGCCGCCTCGTCGGGACGGGTGAAATAGCCGGCGACGCCCGCGATCACCAGCAGAAGCAAAATCCATCTCATCTCAGCGTCCTCCCAAAACCTCGCGGAGACACCTAGCCGCAATCCGGCGGCGCGGAAAGCCGATCAGGCGGGCTTCCGGCGCTTCGGCGCCATCGGTGGCGCGAATGCCGCCGACAGTTTCTTTGGCGCCACGGCCCGCCAGCTCTCGTCGAGATAATCCGTCAACTTCTCAAGAGGCGGCTTGGCCTTGGCGCCATAGGTGATGGTGACCCAGCCGGACTTGGCCATGCCGTAGCCGGTGGGCGCCGCGCCCTTGAGCTCCAGCGCCTCCTGCTGACGAAACGGCAGCTTCATCGAACAATTGAAGCCGCCGCCGTCAAGCGCGGTCAGGAACAGGAACACCTTCTTGTTCGGCGCCTTGAAAGCGTGATGATCCCACGGGAAATCTTCGATCGTGTCGGGATACGCCAGCGCAGCTTTCCGCAGCGCCTTGGCGAAGACATTAGAGAACTCGGCCGGTGCGGGCATGGGAGCACTTTCCAACAAGGTGGGTGGCGAGTCCACGTCACGTCGCCAAATCGAGATTTCCGGTTGCCGACAACGGTGCGAGCGCGCAAACTGGCTTGCCTCTGTTTAGAGGGGAGCGACATGCAACGTTCGCTATTTGGGCTCTGCTTTCTCGTTGGTCTCCTATCTGCTTCTCCAACCTTTGCTGCGTGTTGGCGCCTTCCTAACGGCACGATTATTGAAACCCAGTCAAACTCTACGCCGCCAGTCTACGGCGCGATCCGCGTCAATTGTCCCTCTCGGCAGCCGAGCAGCCGACCCTTGACATCAAATGCTCCGACGGAACCGCGTGGCGTCACGACGATTGAGGAATATGCCGATCCTCGCGAGTGCGTCGACTATGCGCGTTCGCGAGTGGGGAGCTTGCCGCGTGGCCTGTTTTCACTGGATGACAAACGAAACATTATCAACAGCAACCGTCCCCAAAGAGGCAGCATCGCGGTGATGAGAGAGTCGGCATATGGACACGTCGCTTACGTCGAAGAGGTGACCAGCACTTCGATCACTGTCTCCGAGACCAACTACCGAAGCGGACGCTACACGAGGCGGCGCGCCGTCGGCCGCGACACTAACGACGCTGCCCAGCAACTCCGCATTCTCGGTTATTTCCGACCCTAGCGGTTGAGCCTCACGCCGCCTGCTTCTGCGCTTGGTCGAGCGCTTCGACCGCCGCATCGAACGCCAGCATCGTCGAGGCATGCCGGGCTGGATAGTCGCGCACGCCTTCCAGATGACGTAGCTCCCAGAAACGTCCCGCCGGCGGCGGGCCTTCGCCCTTCAGCATGGCGCGCAAGCCGTCGCGCGCGTCGCGAATTTCCTTCGGGCTCGCGCCGATCGCGTGCATGGCGAGCACGCCGGTCGCGGCTTGGCCCAACGCGCACGCCTTCGGGTGCACGGCAATGGCGCTCACCACGCCGTCCGCCAGCTTCAACTCCACCGTGACCACTGAGCCGCAGACGCGGCTGACCTTGGTGGCGGCCCCGTCCGGCGCCTCGAGCCGGCCCAGGTGCGGGATGTCGCCCGCCAGCTCCAGGATGCGCGGATGGTAGAGATCGTCCATGGCCGCCCTTATGTGGCCTTCCTTGCCGGGCAAGCAACCGGGCGGAGGCTTGCGACCGATGCGCAGACGGACATTTCTGACTGGGGTCTGTGTTGCCGCCACGCCAGCCTTGGCGTTGGCGCAAACAGCCGGCCAATCGCCAGCGCCGGCGACCAGAAACACCGTTCCGCAAGCGCGCGGGCTGGTCGAACCGATCGTGCCGGAGAACGCGCTCGAACGCACCTTCCTCGCCGCCTTCAGCAACGAAGACATGCGCGCCGCCTTCCGCCGGCAATTTCTGGAATCGCCTGTCGTGCTTGCGGTCGCCTCGAACGCCGCGGATGCGCCGCCGCTTGAGCGGCCGTTGCCGAACAATGCGCGCGCGACGTTTGTCTTCACCTCATTAGCACGCGCGGACGCAGTCATGGGCCCGGCGGCGCCGCGGCGGGTGATGAACGGGCGCGAGGCGCTCGAGCGCCTGCGCGGCAAATATCTGATCGTCAATTATCAGCTGGAGCCGATGCTGACGCTTGAGCCTGAAGACCTCGAACGCTTCTTGGCCATCCCGCAAACGAGCCCGCGTTCAGCCGGGCCCTCCCAATAGGCCGTCGCCGCCGCAACGGCGATCGTAGAGGCCGCGCGGCTGGGTGAGCGCGCCATCGGCGCCAAAGAGATGCACTTGCCAGGTGTGCGTGCAGCCATTGGCGGTGGTGGTTCTGCGGCACACTTGTTCAGGCGGCGTGCCGCGATTGCCTTCCGCGCGCGGCGGCGCGGCGCCGCAGGTAAACTCGTTGCGGCGCAAATCGCTGGAGACGGCGGCGACCTGCAATCCTGCCGCGTACCGACCCGCCACAGTCTGCTGAAACGCCTGCAGCGTCGCTGCTTCCGACGCGTTGCGCCAATCCCCTAAGCTGAGCGGCGTCGAAGGAATGGCCGCCGGCCCGCCCGATACCGATGGCCCGCTCGTGGGTAGCGTCTCGCAGGCGCCCAGCAGCAGCGCGAAGACGATGACGGCGGTGCGGGCGTGTTTCATGTCACTCACCTATTGGCGCCGAGGCACATCTGGTCGAACCCGGCGACGGGCTCACGTGCGTTGCGTTCGAGCACAACATACCAGTCAAACGCACATTGGCGCTCCATGATTTCGATGCGGCAATCGAGCCGGCGTTCGTCTTCGCAGCGAAAGCCGTTGCGCTCAAGGTCGGCGCGGATGGCGGGCGCGGCCTGGCCCTGATAGCGGGCGCGGATGCGGGCCTGGAAGGCGGGCGCGTAGACCGTGGGATCGGCCTGGCGCCATTGGCCGAAATCGATCCCGCCTGACGCGACGCCTTCCGGCGGCGCGGCTGAGCCCGTCGAACTCGGCGGCGCCAGCGCCGTGCCGCGCTGAGCGGCAAACGGCGAAGCGCCAGCGCCGGCGTCCGGCTCGTCTCCGCCCGTCGCACACGCGCCGACGAGCGCAACCAAAGCCACTGCCAAAACCCGCATGCGATTGTCCCTTTTGTTCCCCGTCTTGGGGCCTAGCGGCATGGCGAGGCAGGTTCAAGGCGGCTCGCCGTGCTAGGCAGGCTCATGAACAACCAAACATCAGAAAAGTTGCGCCGGCGCGCGCCCCCAAGCGCCAAGGGGCAATGCCTGTGCGGCGCGGTCGCGTTCGAGATCGCCGCGCCGGCGCAATGGGCCTGGCACGACCATTCGCAAGCAACACGGCGCGCGCACGGCGCCGCCTACGCCACCTATGTCGGCACATGGAAAAGCCGCTTCAGCTTCCTGCGCGGCGAGGATGTGCTCAAGCACTTCGTGGAGCCGGAAGGCGGCGCCGAACGCAGCTTCTGCAGCCAGTGCGGCACGCCCGTGCTCTACCGGCGCAAGCGCGCGCCGAACAATCTCAACATCCCAAGGGCGCTGTTTGAGAGCGGCGTCGGCCGCGAGCCGCGCTACCACGTGGCCATCGATCAGCTCCAGGAATGGGCCTATCTCGGCGAGAAATTGAAGCCGCTGAAGGGTTTTCCCGGCGTGGTTTGGACTGGGCCGCGGCGGAAGAACTAGGCTCGCCAGATTGCGCATGAGCCCGATCTCTGGAACTGTGCCCAAGGGAGCGGGACATGCTGCGGGCGCTAATCGTTTTGCCTTTGTATCTGGCGGCGATGTATTTCGTGCCGCAAACCGAGGCGTACGAGCGCTTTCAAGCCGTCGTTCTCGCCAGCGAACCCTATCTGATGTGGCACATCGCCGGTTATAGCTGCGCGCTGGTCATCGCCATCGTCTGGGCGCTGATCATCGAGTTCGGCAAACCGCCGCACACCTATGCGCTGGCCGTTTTGACCCAGGTGCTGAAACTTGGGCTCGTCGGCGTCATGTTCGCGTCGGCCTATCAGCTCTTCCAGTTCTTCACCTCGGGCGATCTGAGCGTGTTCGTGCTGATCGTGCCGCCGATGTTCATGGCGGCCGAACTCATCTATCTTTTCATCGAATTCCTGATCTCTTCGGTGCAAGGCCGCCGCGCGGAAATCCCGGAACGCTAACCGCCCCGCCACGGCACGAAGCGCGGGCGCCAGCGCGGCACATTCTCGAAGTAAGCGGCGTAACTCTCGGGAAAGTCGCGCTGCAGACGCGGCTCTTCGTAATAGAGCACGAACATTAGAAAGCCGAACCATACGGCGATGCCGTAGGCGATCAAAGCCGCCGACGCGAACAGCAACGCTTGGCCTAGAATGATCCCGGTCACCGCCACGTACATCGGGTTGCGCACGCGCGCGTAAGCGCCGCTCACCACCAGTTCGCGCGCCGGCGCGATCGGCGCCGGGGTGCCGCGTCCCTTGAGCGCAAAGCGTGCGAAGCACTCGATCAGCAACGCCAGCGACAGCGCGATGACGATCCCGCCCGCGATCGAGACGCCCGCCGTCGCGCCATCGCCGAAACGCCAATGCGTAATGAGCCACGGAATAAGCCCCGCCACCGTTCCCGGCGCGATCACGAAGAACGCCGCCGAACCGATCAGCGCCTCGCTGCGCGTCATCTCGCTCATGGCTTAGCCTGCGCCGAGGCGGCCTCGCGGCGCGTCATGCTCTCAGCCGGCCATTCAGCCTTCATGTCGTAGAAAATTTCAAACGCGCGCGCGCCCTCCGGCAGGCGCACCCACGGAACCTTGCTCCTGGTGAAGATGTGCGCATCGGGTTCGATGGCGTGCGGCGCATCCAGTGTCGCCACACGCACGAAGCGCAGATAGGGCCGGCGTCCATAATCGCTCCACACTGCGGTTTCGCACTTGGGGCAACGATAGACATCGTGTCCGCGGCCGCTCGGGCTCGGCATTTCGACTTTGTGCGGCGCGCCCGCCAGCATCTCGATGCGCGCGGTTTCGATGAGCGCATTGATGGCGAAGGCGCCGCCGGTCTGCTTCTGGCAATCGAGGCAATGGCAGCAATGCGTGAACATCGGCCGCGAGATGAGCCGGAAACGCACCGCGCCGCACGAACATCCGCCCTCGAAGGATTCAGTCATTGGCACTCGCACTATCACTCCTCCCCCTGCAAGGGGGAGGCTGGGAGGGGGTCAGCGCCATTCGTGGCAAACTCAAATTTCCGGCCTTGAATTGCGGCGGATAAGTCGACACACACGCCGTCAAGGTTTTCCATCACTTCGTTATTCCAATAGCGCACGACCTTGATCCCTTGCGTTGCGAGGAACGTCGTTCGCGCATCGTCGTAGCCTTGCCTCTCTGCGTGTTGACCGCCATCGAGCTCGATCGCCAGCTTTAGCGGCGCACAGTAGAAGTCGACGAAATAAGGACCGATGGGATGTTGGCGTCGGAAACTCGCGCCCCTTTGGCTTCCGCGCAGCACGCCCCATAGCCGCCATTCGGCATTGGTCATGTCGCGGCGAAGGCGCCGCGCGCGATCTGTCTTCTCTTGAGTCCTGGAGAAGCGTGTCACCTGACCCCCTCCTAGCCTCCCCCTTTCAGGGGGAGGAAGCAGTCTATCTCTCCTCCCCCTGAAAGGGGGAGGTTGGGTGGGGGTCGGTTGGCAGGGTGCAGACTTCTGTACATCAATACTTGTCTTGTCACGTCCAAGCTAAGCGACCCCCTCCTAGCCTCCCCCTTTCAGGGGGAGGAAAAAAGCGCCGCCTTCTTGAACACGGTCGGCAGCGTGCTCGCATCGCCCCACCAGCCGTCGTTCGGCGGCGCGGTGTGCGCGGCGTATACATCAAGCGAAAGCGCAAAGTGGGTGAAAACGTGCTCGACCGCGCCAATTCTCGTCCATGGCCCGGGCGCCGGCGCATGCCGCAGCGCTTCCGCGCGCGGCCATCGCTTCGCGCGCCATTCCGTCGACGGCAGCGCCGCCATGGCGCCCAGCAAACCCTTGTCCGGGCGCCGCACCAGCCAGAACGCGCCATCGCGCTCGATGCGAAACACCGCCCCGTAGCGGCGCGGGCGCTCGGCTTTGGCGGCGCGGCGCGGATAGGTTTCCGGGGCGCCGCCGGCGAAAGCGCGGCACGTGTCTGACCAGGGACAGATTTCGCACTTCGGCGCCCGCGGCGTGCAGATGGTCGCGCCCAGATCCATCAGCGCCTGCGCCCAATCGCCGGGCCGGTCGCTGGTGACGAGTTCGCCTGCGAGCGCCCGCAACTGAGGCTTAGCCGCCGGCAGGGGCGCTTCGACGGCGAAGAGCCGGGCCATCACCCGCTCCACATTGCCATCGACGACATTGGCCGGTTGATCGAACGCGA
Organism: Proteobacteria bacterium HN_bin10; assembly: GCA_002083515.1. Lineage (GTDB taxonomy): Bacteria > Pseudomonadota > Alphaproteobacteria > Caulobacterales > Aquidulcibacteraceae > Vitreimonas. The sequence goes on along the minus strand of LWDN01000084.1, from coordinate 3,643 downwards.
TCGCCGTTATCGCCGCCGCGGTGTAGGCGCCCACGCCCGGCAACGCCCGCCAACCCGCCTCGGCATCCGGCACGCCCTCCGCCGCCACCCGCTGGGCCGCCGCGTGCAGGTTGCGCGCGCGGGCGTAATAGCCGAGCCCCGCCCACGCCGCGAGCACCTCATCGCGGGGCGCAGCGGCCAGGGCCTCGAAGCTCGGCCAGCGCTCCAGGAATCGCGCGAAATACGGGGCGACCGCCGCCACCGTCGTCTGCTGCAGCATGATTTCGGAAAGCCAGACCCGATACGGATCGGGACGTCCCGAACGCAGCCGCCAGGGCAGATCGCGACCGTGGCGATCGTACCATTTTAGCAACGATTTCCGCAACTTATCCCGAGCCGGATGCGGCTTATCCCCAGGCTGACGTCGATTTCTGGCCGAAGCGGGCATGGGTCGTCTTTAGCCTTTGTTCATGAGTTTACGATTCGCTCAACGGTCCATGTCGCTGCGCGACCGCTTCCGCGCCGCCGAGGAGATCGTCCTCGCCGGCCCCAGGGCTCCCTCCGAGGCCGAGGCTTCGCAGGCGCTTTCGGCCAAGCGCGGGCGCATGACCGTAGCCGCCCCACCACCCGCCAACAAAGCCATGGCGGCCCTGCTGCGTCCGCTGCTCAAGGATTCAGGCCTCGGCCTGGCGGAGTTGAAGCGCCGTTGGCGCGACATCGCCGGCGAGGCGTTTTCGCGTGCTACCCCAACGAAATTGGCCGGCGGCACGCTCACCATCCACGTTCCGAGCGCCCTTGCCCCCTTCCTCCAACAGCAGACGCCGCTTTTGCTGGAGCGGCTGCGCGTCACCGGGGTCAAGGTCAAAGCCATCCGCGTCGACCATCGCGCCCCGCCCAGGCCGGCGGCCGAGCCCTCTAACGTACGCCCATTACAGACGCCGCTCTCGCCTGCCGAAGAGGCGGCCCTGGCGCAAACGCTTGACCGGGCCGGCGACCCCGGCCTCAGATCGGCCCTGATGCGGCTAGGGCGCGCGGTCAAGCAGAGCTAGGGACGCTTTCCCAGGCCTAGAAAAAACTCTATGCCTCCCGGCCGATCTGGAGGTTTGCATGCTCGTGTTTGGACGACGGAATTTGCTGCTGGGCGCGGGCGCGCTGGCCGCTTTGGGCGCTGCCGGCTGCAACGGTTCGGGCCAAGGCTCGGGCCTCACGCCGGACGACATGGCGCTGGGCAACCCGGACTCCGGGGTCACCCTGATCGAGTACGGCTCCACCATGTGCAGCCATTGCCGCGAGTTCGAGGAAATGGCCTGGGATCAGCTCAAGGCCAATTACATCGACACCGGCCGCATTCACTTTATCTTCCGCGAGGTGCTGGCGCCGGTCGATCCGCAACGCGTGATCCCCACCATTGCGCTGGCCGAGTACCAGGTCGCCCGCTGCGGCGGCGCGACCCCGGAGCAATATTTCAGCCGGCTCGGCGTCATGTTCGAACAGCAGCCGGCCATGTTCCAGGCCGGCTCGCGCGACGCCATCGAAGCCAAGCTGGTCGAGATCGGCGGTGCGGCGGGGCTCTCGCGCGAAACCGTGATGCAATGCATCAGCGATCCGGAGGGCGCGCGCCGCATGGAGCGCTTGGGCGAGGTCGCGACCCGCGACAACGTCACCGGCACGCCAACCTTCTTCCTCAACGGCGAACGTCTTGAGGCGGCTGACTTCGCCACCTACGAGGCGCTGGCGGCCAAGCTCGACGCCGCCATCGCCGCCAACAGCTAGCAAGGAGAGGCGCGCAGCGCCGTGAACATAACCGAGCTGCGCCTCCTTGGCTTCAAGAGCTTTGTCGATCCCGCGCGCGCGCCGATCGAACAAGGACTGACGGGCGTCGTCGGCCCCAATGGCTGCGGCAAGTCCAATCTGCTCGAGGCTGTGCGCTGGGTAATGGGCGCCACCAGCGCCAAATCGATGCGCGCCTCGGACATGGACGATGTGATTTTCTCCGGCAGCGCCGGACGCCCGCCGCGCGAGCACGCGGAAGTCACGCTCCTACTCACCGATGCGCGCGGCCGCGGACCGGCGCCGTTCCAGAACGAAGACGTGCTCGAAGTCACCCGCCGCATCCGTCGCGAACTGGGCTCGACCTATCGCATCAACGGCAAGGAGGTGCGCGCCAAGGACGTGCAGCTCCTGTTCGCCGACGCCGCCACCGGCGCCAACTCGCCGGCTCTGGTGCGCCAGGGTCAGATCAGCGAACTGATTGCGGCCAAGCCGCAGAACCGGCGCCGCATTCTCGAAGACGCCGCCGGCATCGCCGGCCTGCACGCGCGCCGCCACGAGGCGGATCTGAAACTGAAAGCAGCCGAAACCAATCTTACCCGCCTCGATGAAGTGCTGGCCGAAATCGAAGGCCAGGCCGCGAGTCTGAAAAAGCAGGCGCGCCAGGCCGAGCGTTATCGCGGGCTGGCGCAGCAATTGCGCGAGACCGAGGTTTTGCTGCTCCATCGCCGCTGGCTGGAGGCGCGCGAACGCGAGGCGGAAGCGCAGACGCATCTGCGCGAAGCCGAACGCGCCGTGGCGGCCGCAGCCAGCGAAGCCAGCGCCGCCGCGCGCGCCGCCGAAGATGCGCGCGAAGCGCTCACGCCATTGCGCGAACAGGAGATGATCGCCGCCGCGGTGCTGCGCCGGCTCGAAGGCGTGCGCGTCGGGCTCGAGCGCGACCTGGCCGACGCCGAAGGCGTGATCGAACGCTGCGATGCCGACGCCGAACGCAATCGCGCCGAAGCGGAACGGCTCGATGCGTTGAAGCAGGATGCGCTCGCGGCGCTTGCCCGCCTCGGCGAAGAAGCCGCAGCGCTCGGGCCGGACGACTGCGGCGCCTCGCAAGCGGCGCTCAAAGCCGCGCAAGACGCGGAAGCGGCAGCCGTCGCCAAGCGCGCCAAAGCGGAAGCCGAACTCGAAACGCTCGCGGCCGCCGCCGCTGCCGCGTCCGCCCGCACGCAGGCGCTCGCCAGCGCCGCCGAAGCCGCGCGCGAACGGCTGGCGCGTCTCGAAGAACGCACGCGCGCGCTCGACGCGCAGATCGCAGCGCTTTCCGCCAGCGGCGACATTGACGCGCGCGCGGCATCCGCCAAATCAGCGGCCGAGGCCGCGCACGCCGCCAGCGTCAAGCTCCGTGCCGAACTCGTGGACGCCGAAGCGGCGCTGAAGCGCGCCGGCGCCGAAGCCGCCGACGAAGCTGCATGGGGGCCGCATCGCGCCGCCGAAAAAGCGCTGCAGGATCTCGATGCCGAGGTCCGCGCGCTCGACAAGCTGGCCCCGCCCGACGCGGCCAAGTTTCCCCCCGTTCTTGCCGCGCTCGACGTCGAGCCCGGCTACGAGCGCGCGCTGGCCGCGGCCTTGGGCGACGACATCGACGCCTCCACTCATGCCGAGGCCCCGACGCGCTGGGCCGGCGCCGAAGCCCCTGCGCCGCATCTGCCGCCTTCTGCGCAATCGCTGACGCGCTTCGTCAAGGCGCCGCCGCAACTCGCCGCCCGCCTCACGCTGACTGGCGTGGTCGATGCGAAGGAAGGCGCGGCATTGGCTAAGCATCTGCCGCCGGGCGCGCGTCTCGTTTCGCGCGAGGGCGACCTCTGGCGCTGGGACGGCTTCGTCCGCCGCGCCGATGCGC
>LWDN01000083.1 GCA_002083515.1 Proteobacteria bacterium HN_bin10 | reverse complement strand
GGGGAGGGGTTGGGGGTGGGGGTCCCGCGAGATGATGTGCATCATCGCGCTACCCCCCTCCCCAACCCTCCCCCACAAGGGGGGAGGGCGTTGAGTTGAGCGCTCCATCACGCCGCGCGCTCCGCCAATTCATCGACGAGGCTGTCGATATCCAAGCCCTCCGCGCGTGCGCCGAAGGAGAGTTGCATGCGATGCACAAGCGCCGGGCGCGCCAGCGCCGCGACATCGTCCACCGCCGGCGCCAAGCGTCCGCGCAACAAGGCGCGCGCGCGCACGGCCAGCATCAAAGCTTGACCGGCGCGCGGGCCCGGCCCCCAAGCCACGTGCTGATTGACGCGCGCATCGTGGCTCGAACCCGGCCGCGCCGAGCGCACCAGCTCCAAAATCGAAGCCAGCACTTTTTCACCCACCGGCATGGCGCGCACCAAGCGTTGCAGACGCACCAGCGCATCCGGATTGAGCACCGCCTGCGGTTGCTGATCGGCGAGGCCTGTCGTCTCGATCAGAATCTTCCGTTCGATCTCCGCATCCGGATAGGGCACGTCGACCTGCAGCAGGAAGCGATCCAATTGCGCCTCGGGGAGCGGATAGGCGCCTTCGTGCTCGATCGGGTTTTGCGTCGCCAGAACATGGAACGGCGTCGGCACATCGTAGGCCGCGCCCGCCACCGTCACATGATGCTCCTGCATCGCTTGCAGCAGCGCCGACTGCGTGCGCGGTGAGGCGCGGTTGATTTCGTCCGCCATCAAGAGCTGCGTGAAGATCGGCCCTTTGACGAAGCGGAACTGCCGCCGCCCGCTCGCGTCCTGATCCAGAACCTCAGAGCCCAGAATGTCGGCCGGCATCAGGTCCGGCGTGAATTGCACGCGAGCCCAGTCCAGCCCCAGCACCCGCGCCATCGCTTCCACCAGCCGCGTCTTCGCCAGACCTGGCGCACCCACCAAGAGCACGTGGCCGCCGGCCAGCACCGCCGACAGCGTGAGTTCGATCACGCGCTCCTGGCCGAACACGGCTTTGCCGATCTCGGCTCGCACGCGCGCCAGCGCCTCGCCCGCGGCTTCGGCTTCGGCGACGAGCGCCTGCGGATCGTTGGAATTGCTCATGGGGGCGAAGCTCGCTTAGTTGGCGGCTGAATTATGGCCGCACCTGAAACCCCCTCGTCCCTGGAGCAATTGATCGCCGCGCTCAAGCGCGAAGCGGGTTCTCCCGACAAAGGCCCGCCTCCGGTCGACAAATGGAACCCCGCGAACTGTGGGGACATCGGCATGGAAATCCTGGCCGACGGAACCTGGAAGCACGAGGGCACGCGCATCACGCGCGAACCTCTGGTCAAGCTTTTCGCCTCGATCCTGAGAAAGGACGAAGACGGCCAGACCTATTTGGTCACCCCGGTCGAGAAGATCGTGGTGCGCGTGGAGGACGCGCCCTTCGTCGCCATCCGTGCGGATCGCGTCGGCGAGGGCCGCGCGCAAACCATCGTCTTCACCACCAATGTGGGCGACGTGGTGACCGCAGGTCCCGATCATCCGCTGCGTGTCGATCGGAGAGGGGAAGAACCGCGCCCCTACGTGCACGTGCGCGGCCGCCTCGAAGCGCGGGTGTTGCGCGCGCCGTTCTATGAACTAGTGGAATGGGCCGAGGCGCGCGAGGGGAGGCTTGGGGTTTGGAGCGGGGGCGTGTGGTGGGAGTTGGGGGCGGCTTGACGCGGCCAAACCGTCCACAGGCGCCACTATTTCGCTTTGGACTTGAGAGCGTTGAAGTGAGCCGCACCCTTCTCGATCTTGCCAGTCGCCAGAAACTTCGCCAACGAATCTTCGACTTTGACGAACTTTGTTCGTCCGCCAACGATCTCAACCCATAGGTGGACATTGCCGGGCACAGGATTTTTGACGAGCGGGATTTTCCGCGTGAACATTCCGTCGTTGCGTTTGTGCGCGTCATAGTAATCGAGCACAACCGTAATCGTCTTACGCTCACCAGGTGCTAACTCGAATGGCGGCACTGCCGAGCCGGGCATCGTCACCGGCGGTCCGAGTATTTGAACGGCGTGCGAGTGTTTCAGCCATTTGGGCCCAATCGGCGTCCAACCCATTCGCCAGCCGACGCCTCCAATTCCTGCCGTCCGTGTACCCACGTTTGTGAGGGTGAAGGTCCATAACATCAATCGCAGGCGTGTCGCCGCCGACAAGCATCCTTATTCCGGCTACTGCCTTAAGGCGCGGCGTCCGATCTGAAAGCACCACCCAGAGTGACACAATTACCGCAACGGCGATGGCCAGCGCACCGGCAACTTGACCGATTGCCGATACCTGCGTCCAAAATAGAATCTCGTCTGACATGATGGCAAATGATGCTGTAAGTGGCCCGGTGCGCAAGGCCGTGGTTGATTCCAAACAGAACCCATCAAGATCGGATTCTACAGCCTACACGTGAGCCCGAATTGCCCAGCATAGAAGATTCCCTCCTCCGCCTGCGCGCCGATGCACCCAACGAAATCGCGCATCTCCGCAGCGCGAGAGGAGGGGGCAGAGGCTGGGGTGAAGCGCCGTCGACCGGAAGTTGGAGCGCGGGCCTCCGGCCCGCATCTTTTCAACGGGCGGGGTGTGAGACGATGCGCGCCGGGAGGCGCGCGCTCCAACCTGCAAACACTGGCGCCTCACCCCACCCCCCAACCTCCTCCTCTCAAGGGGAGGGGGAGTTGTGAGCCTCGAACACCTTCTCCGAACCAAGCTCGATCCGCTCGACGCCATCGCGTCCGCGCGCACGCGCAGCGACAACGATCTGAACCCCGGCTTCGACAATCATCCCGCGCAACGCCCCGCCGCCGTGCTCGCGCCGATCGTCAAGCGCGCCAGCGGCTGGACCATGCTGTTCACCGAGCGCTCGGTCGAAACCCCCGCGCATCCGGGCCAAATCTCTTTCCCCGGCGGGCGCGTGCAGGAAAGCGACGCCGACGCGCTCGACACCGCGCTGCGCGAGACCTTCGAAGAGATCGGGCTTGCGCGTTCGTTCATCGAGCCGCTCGGCGCCTGGGATCGCTACGACACCATCACCGGCTTTCGCGTCACGCCGATCGTCGGCCTCGTCGAACCCGGCTTCGAGCTGAAACTCGATCCGCGCGAAGTGGCGAGCGTGTTTGAAGCGCCGCTCGATTTCCTGATGGACCCGGCCAATCATGAAGTCCGCGAAGCGCAATTTCGCGGCCATCTGCGCCGCTATTACGTGATGCCCTACGAAGGCCATCACATCTGGGGCGCCACCGCCGGCATGGTGCGCGCGCTCTGGGAGCGGTTGCACGGGTGAGCGCCCCCGCGCCGGCTTCCGCTACGCTAACGCCTGAACGGCGGCAGAACGCACTCTTGCATCGCGGTTCACACAAGCGAACGCTACGCTCGTTCAGGGAGAAGGGGAGCGATTCGATGAAACACCTGTGCTTGGCCGCCGCGTTCGCGCTGGCGCCGTTCGCGGCCTTTGCGCAGGAGACCGCGCCGGCGGCGCCCGCTGCTGTTGAGGGCGCCGCGCCAGCCGCGCCGACCTATGCCGTGCCGGTTGAGAGCGTCGAGATCGGCGGCGCGCGGGCGCGTCTGCTCGAGACCGGCGGCGCGGCCGGCGGCTATGCCGTCATCGTGCGCACCTCGATGAGGCAAACCAGCATCCTCACCAACACCAGCGCCAACGTGAATTTGAACTATCGCTTCACCGGCGCGGATAACGCCGAATTGCTGCGCGGCGTCTGCCGTCTGCGATCGAGCGGCCGTTCGCTGCTCGGCGTGCAATGGAATCAGAGCACCTCGCAGCTCTATGCGTGCGAAGCGCGCGATCAGCCGGAGGGCGCCTACGCCATTGAAGTCATGTTGCCCGCGTTTCGTGAAGCGAGCTTCAGCCTTGGCGGCTTTTCGATGTCGGCGGGCGATGACGATTTCGGACCGGAGGCGCAGGCCATTCTGCGCGCGCGCATGTCGTTCGAAGGCGTAGCCTACGAGGCGGCGCCGACGGCGTTCGGCCGCGAGGGCCTGATGATGGATCGCCGCGTGGTCGAAGGCTACATCATCAGCCGCGACGGTCAGCCTGTCGGCCGCATCGACTTTGAGGGCAATTCCGCAAGCCGCGGCACGATCATGGCGCCGGTCGCGGACGCCGATGGGCGCAGAGCGGTCATCTTCATGGCGCTGCAATTGCTGGCCATGCCGGATCTCTACTCGTCCACCGTGCGCGAGGAATATCTGAATCGCTGAGGCGCGCAGGACCAAAGAGACATGGCGAAGAGTCCGAAAATCGCGCGAAGCGACTGGCGCGCTCAAACGCTGGCCCGCGTCCGCGCGCTGATCGCGGAGGCGGCGCCGGGTGCGATCGAAGAAGCGAAGTGGAAGAAGCCGACCAATCCCGGGGGCGTTCCGACCTGGTCGCAGGGCGGCATCATCTGCACCGGCGAAACCTACAAGGATAAGGTGAAGCTCACCTTTGCCAAGGGCGCTGCGCTGAAGGACCCCGCGCGCCTCTTCAACGCCAGCCTCGACGCCGGCGCGCGCCGCGCCATCGATATTCGCGAAGGCGATACGCTCAACGAGCCAGCCTTCAAGGCGCTGATCAAGGCGGCTGTTGCCGCCAACGCAAAGCCGGCCAAGAAATAGCTAGCGTCCGAGTCGTGCGGATTAGGGGTGGTTACATGCAATTTCGTCCGGCGTCAGCGGCGGCGTTGCTGTTGTTGGTCAGCGCCTGCGCGCAAGTCAGCAGCGTGCTCGATCGACATCGTGGAACGGCAGCGCAGCAATCTCAGGAATTCTTGCCCGATGGCGGCCCGCCCGTGGTGAACGGCTTCTACGATGCGCATGGCTCTTGCCCATTCGAAGGCTGCTCGATGGGCGATTTGTACACCACCGGGCCCGTCGAATTGCTGGAGCGGCCGGCGCTCGACGCACGCGTCATCGCCACGGCGCCGGCTGGCGAATGGGTGAGCGCCGGGGACAACTTCTACCGCCATCGTCCCGCCCGTGGCGTTGTGGTCGGCGAAGTGCGCTACATTTACGACAACGATGGCGACACCGAAAATGGCCGGCCCACCCTCGAAATCGGCGATGTCGTCTATGCGACCGATTTCGGCGGCGAAGGCCTCACCGAACTCTGGCGCCGCGGCGAGCGCATGTGGTGGGACTCTGCCGGCGGCGAGCAGGACGGCGTCAACGACGGCATTCGCTGGGCCTGGGGAACCTCGGAACAACACGAAGCGGACGTTGCCGCCGGCGGCGGCTGGTGGCTCGAACTCGTGCGCGCCAATGGCGAGCGCGGCTGGGTGCGCGAAACCGGAAACCTGGATTGTCTCGGCATGATCGATCCATCGCCGCGCTGCCAGGAACGGTGGGCCGCTGCAAGCGGGCGGTGAGCGGGCTCGTTTGCGTTCTGGCCAATGTTTGGCTATATTTCTCCCATGCGCGAAATCGCCCTCTACGACGTCAAGAACAACCTCTCGGCCCTGATCTCCGAAATCGAGGAGACCGGGGAAGAGATCGTCATCACCCGTCACGGCGCCCCGGCGGCGAAGCTCGGCCCCGTCGCCAAAGCGGCGTCGAGCGAGGAGCGCGCCGCCGTGCTTACGCGTATCGCCTCGGGCCGCGACGCCTGGGCGCGCGCGCATCCCGGCGCCGCCAAGCCCATACCGTGGGACGAGATGAAGTCCTGGCTTGAGGAAGATCGCTAAGGTGCCCTTCGTCATCGACGCTTCTGCGGCGTTGGCGTGGCTTGTTCCAAGTCAAGCAACGGCCGCGTCGGAGGCGTTCCGCGAGGCCGCCGCGCGCGAGACGCTCTTCGCGCCAGATGCGTTTCGCATGGAAATGCGTCATGCTCTGATCAAGCTCGAACGCCGCGGCCTGGTTGGCGGCATCGCGCTCGACGCCGATCTGCCGGCGCTCGAAGATCTGATCTCATTGGAGCCGCCGCCGGCGGCAAGTGCTATTGCGCGAGTGGTTGCGTTGGCGCGTGGCGAGCAACTAGGATTCTACGATGCGCTTTACCTGCACGTCGCCATGGAACGGGGCGCGGTGCTCGCGAGCCGCGACGGCGTGCTGCTGGACGCTGCGAAACGCCGCGGCGCCGAAGTTCGTGATTTGCGTTGATCTTTGAGGGTTCGTTGAAGACCGCCTCCATCACCCACGCCGCCTGGCTTAAGGCGCCAGAGACCCAGAAGCTGATCGCGGCGCTGGAGGCCGCGCGCGCCGGCGGCTCGCGCTTCGTCGGCGGCTGCGTGCGCAACACTTTGATGGGGGCGGAAGTCGACGACATCGACATCGCCACCCAGCTGACGCCGCCTGAGATCATGGCCGTCGCGAACAAGGCCGGTTTCGCGGCGCATCCTACCGGCATCGAGCACGGCACCGTTACTGTCGTCGTCGATCACAAGCCGTTCGAGGTGACGACGCTGCGCCGCGATGTATCGACCGATGGCCGCCGCGCCACCGTCGCGTTCACCGAAAGCTGGGCGGAGGACGCCGAGCGCCGCGACTTCCGCATGAACGCGCTCTATGCCGATGCACAGGGTCAGATTCACGATCCCACGGGCGGCGGCCTCGACGATGCGCGCGCCGGGCGCGTCATTTTCATTGGCGACGCGCGCACGCGCATCAAGGAAGATTATCTGCGCATCCTGCGCTTCTTCCGCTTCAACGCCTGGTATGCAAAGACGCCCATCGATCCGCAGGGCCTCGACGCCTGCGCCGATCTCGCCGCCGGGCTCGACACGCTTTCGGTCGAGCGCATCTGGAAGGAAACCAAGAAGCTTCTGGCCGCGCCCGATCCGCGCGCGGCATGGGAGGGGATGACGGCGATCGAAGTGCGCGCGCGCGCGTTGCCGGAGCTTTCCAACGAGCCGCGCCTCGACACATTGTGCACGCTCGAAGCCGATCTCATGCTGCCCGTCGATGCGATGACACGCGTGGCGGCGGCGCTCACCGATCAGGAGGCTGCCCGGGCGCTGGCGCGGCGCCTCAAGCTCTCGAACGAAGAGCGCGATCGTCTCGTCGCCGCCCTCGGCGATGATGTAAAGATCACCTCCTACATGTCGCTGCGCGAAATGCGCCGCGCCATTTACAAGCTCGGCAACGAAGCTTTCCGTGATCGCGTCATGCTCGCGTGGGCCGCATCGGGCGGCGATAAAGCGCAGCAATGGCGCGCGCTCGTCGCGCACGGGCAGATGTGGAAGCCGCCGCGCCTGCCGCTGACCGGCGATGAGATCATGGCCGCTGGCGTGCCGGCTGGCCCCAAGGTCGGCCTGGTCATGCGCGAGGTCGAGGATTGGTGGGTCGACGCCGATTTTCCCGACGACAAGCTCAGCGTCATCGAGCGGCTGAAAGCGGTGGCGCAGGGACTGGCTTGAGGGGCTTGTTATAACACAAGTTATAACATATATTCCCCTCATGAGCGATGAACCCAAAAAGCCCGGCGGCGTCCGCGATGGCGGCGAGACCCCTTACGAGGGGCGGCCAAAGCCGGCTGGCCGGACTCTGAAGGTCCGCCGCGTCGGCAATTCCCTGGGCGTGGTGCTTCCCAAGGAGGTGCTGGCCAAGCTCGGCGTCGGCGAGGGCGACGAACTCAGCGTCAGCGACATGCCGAGCGGCGTGGCGTTGAGCCGCCATGAAGCCGAGATGCAAGAGCAGATCGAGGCCGCGCGCCGGGCCATGAAGCGCTATCGCAACGCGCTGCGTGAGCTGGCGAAATGACCACCGAGCCCAAGTGGCTTGGCGTCGAGGCGGTCCTGGTCATGCACGAAGAGCAACTCGCCGAGCACGGCGGGGCGGCTGGCGTACGTGACCTCGGCTTGCTGGAATCGGCGCTCGCCCGCCCGCGCAACGCCTGGAGTTATGGCCAGAGTGACCTCGTCGCTTTGGGCGCTCTCTATGCAGCCGGCGTCATGCGCAACCACCCGTTTGTCGATGGCAATAAGCGTACAGGCTTTCTGGCCGCGTATGCCTTTCTCTATGTGAACGGCGTCGAGATCGTCGCCAGCGAAGCCGAGGTGATTGTGCAGTGTTTGTCGCTGGCGGCTGGCGAAATCGATGACGCCGAGTTCGCGGCGTGGCTGCGGGAGAACGTGCGGGCGCGGTGAGGCGGTGTGTGAGAAGGCTCGGCGATCTGAGCCGGGCCTAGTCGCTTCGAAAGAGTCGGCTTTGTCGCGGGCGTCAATATGGACCGCCGGCGCCCTCGCCGGCATGCACGGCGCCGGCCGGCGAGGGCGCCGGCGGTCCATATTGACTCAAGGCCACTTCGCCACCGGCGGCATCGAGGAGAGAATGCTTTCGACATTGCCGCCCGTCTTCAGGCCGAAGGTGGTGCCGCGGTCGTAGAGCAGGTTGAACTCCACGTAGCGGCCTCGCTGTACGAGTTGCTCTTCGCGGTCCGCTTCGCTCCAGGGCGTGGCCATGTGCTTGCGCAGCACCGGCAAATAGCCAGTCAGGAACGCGCGGCCGACGTCCTGAGTGAAGGCGAAGTCGGCCTCCCAGTCGCCGCTATTGTGGTGATCGTAGAAGATGCCGCCGACTCCGCGCGGCTCGCCCCGATGCGGCAGCCAGAAATATTCGTCGGCCCATTTCTTGTAGCGCGCATACAAGCCCGCTTCGTGCTTCTCGCAGGCGTCGCGGTAGGGCGCATGGAACGCCTGCGCGTCCGCGCTCGTCTCGTCACGCTGGTATGTCTGCGTCGGATTGAGATCGCCGCCGCCGCCGAACCACCATTCAGTCGTCGTGATGTGGCGCGTGTTCATGTGAGCCGCGGGGCAGTGGGGGTTGCGCAGATGCGCGATCAGCGAAATGCCCGAAGCCCAGAAGCGCGGATCGTCGGCGGCGCCCTTTACGTTCTTGGCGAACTCGGGCGAAAACGCGCCGTACACCGTGCTCACATGCACGCCGACCTTCTCGAAGAACCGCCCCCGCATCAGCCCGGCGACGCCGCCGCCCTGATCGGCGGAGCCGTCGCCCCGACGCCAAGGCGTGCGGACGAAGCGCCCCGGCGCGCCGGGGTAAAGGTCCGCGGGCGCCTCGTCCTCCAACGCCTCGAACGCCGCGCAAATCTCGTCGCGGAGGGATTCGAACCACGCCTTTGCCCGCGCCTTGCGATCGTCGCTCAATCCAATTTCTCCCACGCCCCGGTTTGCCGCATCGCTTCGGTCAACACCACAGCCGCCGCGGCGATGACATTGAGCGAGCGCAAGCCGCGCCGCATCGGCACCCGCACGCTGGCCTGGGCGGCTTCGTAGAGCTCCCCCGGCGAGCCGGCGCTCTCGCGGCCGAGGATCAGCGTGTCGCCTGTGGAGAACGAGAAATCCTGAAAACTGACGGCGCCATCGGTCTCGACCAGCACCAGCCGCCCGCCTTGTCGTTCCGGGGCCGAGCGGAAGGCGGCGAAGCTGGCGTGGCGGCTGACGCTGGCCTTGTCGCCATAATCGAGCGCCGCCCGCTTCATGGCGGCGTCGGTGAGCGGAAAGCCGCAGGGTTCGATCACGTCCAACGCCACGCCGAGACAGGCAGAGAGGCGAAGTGCCGCGCCGAGATTTTGAGGGATGTCAGGTTGATAGAGAGCGAGCCGCACGTTATGGCCTCCGTCGCCGGAGAATCGGGGTTGAATCGGGGAAATCGGTGTTGCGCCTGCGGCGAGCCGCCACGCGCCCGCGAGCCCGGACTAGCCTAGCTTTAACGGCGAACCAAGCGGAGCGGGCGAGTGGCCGACGACAAAGACCCCAACCGGCGAGATTTCATCTACATAGCAAGCGCCTCGGTTGGCGCGGTGGGCGTGGCGGCCACGGCGTGGCCGTTCATCGATCAGATGAACCCCGCCGCCGATACGCGCGCGCTCTCGACCACCGAGGTCGATCTCGGCGCCATCCCCGAGGGTCAGCAGATCAAGGTGATGTGGCAAGGCAAGCCGGTGTTCGTGCGCCACCGCACGGCGAATGAAATCGCTGCCGCGCAACGCGACGACTTCGCCAATCTGAAGGATCCGCAAAGCGACGCCGAGCGCTTGGCTCAGGAAGATGGCCAGCCGGGCCGGCCCGAGTGGCTCATTCTTCAAGCAAGCTGCACTCACTTGGGCTGCGTGCCTACTTTTGTGGAAGGCTCGTCCTACGGCGGCTGGTTCTGCCCCTGCCACGGCTCGGACTACGACACCTCGGGCCGCATCCGCCGCGGACCGGCGCCGAAAAATCTAGAGCCTGCGCCCTATCTCTTCACCGGCCCGACCGCGATCCGCATCGGCTAAGCTTGGAGCGTCTTAAGTGAGCGGACCTTCGACCTACGAGCCGAAATCGGCCTTTACGCGCTGGCTCGACAAGCGGCTGCCGATCGTGCGGCTGGCGCACGATAGCTTCGTCGCCTACCCGACGCCGCGCAATCTCAATTATTGGTGGACGTTCGGCGCCATGCTGTCGCTCTGCCTCGTGGTGCAGATCGTCACCGGCGTGGTGCTGGCGATGCACTACGTGCCCCACGTCGACCTCGCGTTCGCCTCGGTGCAGCGGATTGAGCGCGACGTTCCCTACGGTTGGCTGATCCAGAACATCCACGCCGTCGGCGCTTCGATGTTCTTCCTGGCCGTCTACGTGCACATGTTCCGCGGACTCTATTACGGGTCCTACAAGGCGCCGCGCGAACTGCTCTGGATTCTGGGTTGCCTCATCTATCTGCTGATGGTGGCGACGGCGTTCCTCGGCTATTCGCTGCCCTGGGGCCAGATGAGCTTCTGGGCCGCGACCGTCATCACCAACCTGATCGGCGCGCTGCCGCTCGTCGGCGAAAGCATCAAGAACTGGCTGATGGGCGGTTTCTCGGTCGACCAGCCGACGCTGAACCGCTTCTTCTCGCTGCATTATCTGTTGCCGTTCGTGATCGCGGGCGTTGTCGCGCTGCACGTCTGGGCGCTGCACGAGAGCGGACAGAACAACCCCGCCGGCGTCGAGGTGAAGTCCAAGGCCGACACCGTGCCGTTCACGCCGCACGCTACGATCAAGGACCTGTTCGCGACGACGTTGTTCCTGATCCTGTTCGCGGTGTTCGTGTTCTACATGCCCGATGCACTGGGGCACGCGGACAATTTCATCCCGGCCAACCCGCTGCAGACGCCGCCGGAAATCGTGCCGGAATGGTACCTGCTGCCGTTCTACGCCATCCTGCGCGCATTCGATTTCAACATCGGCCCGATCGATTCCAAACTCGCCGGCGTGCTGGCGATGTTCGCCTCGATCGGCATTCTGTTCATTCTGCCGTGGCTCGACACCTCGCGCGTGCGCTCGATGCGCTACCGCCCGATTGCGCGGCAGTTCTTCATCATCTTCGTGCTGGTCTGCATCGCGCTCGGCTGGTGCGGCGGCCAGAACCCCGGCAACATCATGTTTAAGGTGGCGCCGTTCTCAGCCACGTTGAATTGGGTTGAGGGCGGCCAGGTTGCCGAGCAGCAAGTGCAAGCGGCCAGCGCCTCCGAGTGGGGCGAGGCCGCCGACGCCGCGGTGGCGGCGTTGCGCACCGAGGGCGCCTCGATGACGGCCGTCACCCGCACCGGGGCCACAACCGGCGTGGTGCGCGGCGTGGTCGGCGGCAGTCCGCAGTCGCGTTCGGTCGAAGGCGACACCGCCGACCTGCTTGAAGAGCACATCACCGAAGTGAAGGAAGAGGTCGGCGCCGGCGCGCCGTTCTTCTCGATCGAGCGCAATTCGCCGGCGCGCTTCACGGTGACGAACTTCTCGTTGCTGCTGACGATCTATTATTTCGCCTTCTTCCTGGTGATCCTGCCGATCCTTGGCCTGCGCGAGCGGCCGGACCGCGTGCCTGACACCATCGCCAAGCCAGTCACCCAAGGGGCTGCCTAATGTTGCGCGCAATCTCCGCGGCTGCGGCCATCCTCGTCGCCGGTTTGGGCGTCGCGTTCGCGGCGGGCAAAGCCGAGCATCCGGAAGATTATCCGTTCAGCTTTGAGAGCCCGGTGGGCGGCTACGACATGGCCGCCGTTCAACGCGGCTTCCAGGTGTATCAGCAGGTTTGCTCCAACTGCCACGCGATGAGCCATCTCTCGTATCGCCATCTCGGCCAAGAGGGCGGCCCGTTCGCGCTCTACATGGTGCGCAACCACGAGAGCGGTGAAATGGAGCCGCATGTGGGCAAGCCCGCGCACGGCGGGTCGTTCGTTGACGTGACCGACAATCCTTATGTGCGCGCGATCGCGTCGGCGGTGACCATCAGCGACATCGATCCGAACTCCGGTCAAATCACCGATCGTCCGGGGCGCATCTCCGATCGCTTCCGCCGTCCGTTCCCGAACGAGATCGCGGCGCGCGCCTCCAACGGCGGCGCCTATCCGGTCGATCTCTCGGTGATCACCTCGGCCCGCCATGGCGGCGCCGATTACGTGCGCTCGCTGCTCATGGGCTATACGGGCGAAGTGGAAGGCACGCTCTATCACAACCGCTATTTCCCGGGCGGGAAGATCGCCATGGCGCCGCCGCTGGCCGAAGGCGCGGTGCCGTACGCGGACGGCTCGCCGACCACGGTCGAACAATACGCCACCGACGTGACGACGTTCCTGCAATGGGCGGCCGATCCGCACATGGAAGAGCGCAAGCGGATGGGGCTGGTGGTGCTGGCCTTCCTGGCCGCGCTCGCGGCGCTGCTCTACCTCGCCTACAAGCAAGTCTGGCGCGGCGAGAGCCACTAGCTGAAGCCAACATCTAAGTTGCAAAGCGGGACGCGCATCTGGCGCGTCCCGTCTTTGCATCTATCGACCGACACCAGGAGATTCGGTCGATGGCTGGCGAACGCGCGGGGAAGGGCGCGGCGATCATCGCCGCCATGGCATATGCAATGTTGTGGGGCGGCTCGACCGCCTATCTGTGGGCGACCGGCGGCGACTGGACCTCCGGAGTCTTCATTGCCGCCATCTTCGGGCTTGGCCTGAGCGGCCTCGCCTGGCTCCTGACCCGCGGCGCCAAGGCGCCCCGCCTTGAAGTTAAGCGTCCCCGTACCGAGAGTGGCGCGATCCTGCTCTACTTGGCCACGATCTACGCCGTGCTCTTCCTGGGTTTCGGCATGACCTGGGCGCGCCAGGCATTCGCACCCGGCCCGGAGCAGGAAGGGCTTGTGCTCGGCTTGAAGCTCGTCGCGCATGTGGCGGCCCCGGCGATCTTGATTGTCATGCTTGGCGGAAAGCTCGGCCCCATCACTCAGTTAGGCCTCGTTGGGCGCAAATTCTGGCGCACGCTGATCGTGCTGGGCGCCGCTATTCTGGCGATAATCTGCGTCGTCACGCCGAGCCTCAAGCAGATATCCGGAATCCCGCCCACATTCGACGTGATGATCTGGGCGCTGCCGCTCGGCTATCTCTGGATGACGCTGGAAGCGGGCGTGACCGAGGAATTCCTGTTTCGCGGCGTGTTGCAGACGCGGCTCACTGCCTGGTTCGGCTCTGCCTGGGCGGGGGTGATCGGAACCTCAGTTCTCTTCGGACTTGCGCATGCGCCCGGCTTGTTCATGCGCGGCGGCCCTGGCGTCGATGGCTGGAGCGCCGATCCGCTGCAAGTCATCGCTCATACGATTGCGGTTCTATCGCCCGTCGGGCTGGCATTCGGGTTGATCTATGCACGAACCCAATCTCTGCTCTTGGTTATTCTGCTGCATGGTCTCGTCGACTGGCTGCCGAATTTGACCGAGTTCGTGGAGACTTGGCGATGATCACTCGGTGCTTGTTGCGGTGCTGACGGTCGCGATCGCAGCCGTTGGCTGAGTCGTTGTGAGGGTGTTGTCGGCCGCCAGCGTCGCCTCCGGAAGTGGAGCGAGTTCAGCGTCTCCTCCAGTGAACACCTGCCCGAAGAACGCCGCCATATCGACCGGGGTCCAGCGCGCGCGGCCGCCGGGCACGTCGGCGTAGAAGATGTGCTGGCCGATGACTTGCCGGCCCCGCGCGGCGCGGGCCCAGCGCGGGCGCACGCTCCGCGCATGATAGAAGAGGGCGCCGTCGGTCGGATCGACCGATTGTCCGCTCAACACTTCGCGCGCGATGCGCTCGGCCGCGGCCCATTCGTCATCGGTGACGATGCTCGAAGGATCGCGCGCCAGGCTCTCGACCATGCGCCGGTTCGGATCATTGCCGTTCCACACTGAGAACTGCTTCGGCGCCAGGATGACGGCGGCCAGGTCTTCGCCGAAGCGGTCGCCGATGCGGTTGACCATGACGTGCGCGACGGCGCGCATGCCGATCTCGCCTTCGCCGCGGGCTTCGCCCCACGCGGTTGCGGCGAGCAAGCGCACTTCGGTTTCATCGAGCGCGATGGTTTGTTCGGAGATCGAAGGGCTCGAAGGCTCATCGGGCACGAAACCGACGATGCTGCGCTCGCCGCTGACGACCGCGGCAAGCGCGTCGGGATAGAGGGCGAAGTTCATCGCCGCGGCCATGAACAGCATGCCCGCGGCGCCGAGCGCACGCACGCCTTCGCGGGCAAAGCGGTGTCCGCAGAACGGCGCCGTCCTTCGCTTGCGCGCCAAACCAACCCAACGCGTCATGACCCGCCAACTCCAATGTTTTTTGGCGGGTCATGCCCGCGTGTTTGGCAGGGGTTCTATGTTGCGGCGCGGCAGAAATGCGGCCAAGCGCGCGCCGCGCCGTGGCGAAACGATTACGATCCGGTCAGGATTGGTCGCGCGAAGCGGCCTTACGAACAGGCGCGCGGCGCGCGCCTTATGGTGAATCGTCCGTCAGCCATGGCGTGAAAATAGAGCGCGCCGTCAGGCGCGACCGTTGGCGCTTCGGCGTAGCCATTGATCGCCGCGATGCGTTCCGGCGCGCCGAACGGCGCGTTTTCTTCTGTGCGCTGCGCGACAAATGTCTCGAAACGCGGCGGACGCAGGAACGGGCGCGTGAGGCGTGTGAAATAAAGTTCGCGCTCGTCCTCTGATGTCGCCGGCGCATATTCGAGCGCGCTGTCGGTGTTGATGGCCGCGAACCATCGATCGAATTCGGGCGCACGCCGCCAATGGCCGTTCTCCCGAACCGCAACGCGCAAGTCCGACGTGCGCAGTCCGCCGATCAGCGCCCATCGATTGTCGGAGACGTAGAACCGGTCGCCACCGGCTGCGAGTTCGCCATCCATGTTGAAGTGCGGCGGCGGTCCGGGCCGCAGCGCCATCTCAAGATTGAGACGGCTGAGCGAATCTCCGTCCCAGCGACCGGTCCAGATCGTCGCGCCGCGCGTTTCGAAGGCGCGCAGCGAGGTGAAGGCGAAAGTTCCGTCGCGCGCCAGAGAGGGGACGCCGTCGAGTGCGCCGCTATTGGCGTTTGGGATGCGGCCGCGATAGCGGAAGCGCAGATCGTTGACGCGCGTGGCCCAGTGCAGATCGGTCTCGCGCGGCGGCTCGTTGCGATTGTTGAAGAACAGGGTTTCGCCGTCGCGGGCGATGAACGGCTCCATCGCGTGATCGCGATAACCTTCGATGACGACATCCTGCGGCTGGCCGAAGCACGCCGCGAGGCCCAGCGCGAACAGAAAGTAGCTCAAAGTCCGATCGCAGGACCGAGATCGTTGTTCTCCTCAATCCGCAACATCCGAATGTCGTGAACCGCAGGCGTGAACCATTCGAATTTCTTGGAAAGCGACTGGACCGCAAGGACGCAAGTCACGGCATCGACTCGGTCAGTGCCGAAATAGACGGATCCTTGCTGATGGTCGAAACCGTGCGCCTCGAGCTCCTTGCGGACGTCGGTGTAGGCATTCCTCCACGACGCGTTCGGGTAGAGTTTCTCAAGTTGAGACGTGTCCAAATCGAATGCTATCGCGTACACGGTCTGCGACCTCCGCCGATTGTGACCTATTCCTGCCGACGGTCGCATTCTTGCCTCCGTAGACCCCGCTGCCAGAGTTTAGACGAGAAGCCCGATTGCTTCCAGCTCACCGAATCTCGTTTTGGCTCCGCACGATTTTGCCGACCAGCCCGTAAGCTTTGGCTTCCTCGGCCTGCATCCAATAATCGCGGTCGACGTCGCGCTTGATCTTGTCGATGGGTTGGCCCGTCGCGTTGGCGAAAATATGATTCAGGCGCTCGCGCATGCGCAGGATTTCGCGCGCCTGAATCTCGACGTCGCTGGCCATGCCGCCGACGCCGCCGCGCGGTTCGTGCAGCAGGAAGCGTGTGTTCGGCAGGCAATAGCGGTTCTCGCGCTCGGCGGCGGCGTAGATCAGCGCGCCCGCGCTCGCCACCCAGCCGGTGCCGAGCATGCGCACCGGCGCATTGATGAACTTGATCACGTCATGGATCATGTCGCCGCTCTCGACGTGTCCGCCGGGCGAGGAGATCACGAAGGTGATCGGGTTGGCGTTCTGCGACGCCAGCGCAAACAAGCGTTCGGTCACCCGCCGCGCCTGGATGTCGTTGACTTCGCCGGTCAGCATGACGACGCGGGCGTCGAACAGCGCCTTTTCGATTACATCCGGGGCGTTGCGGCCGTCCGCCGGGTTCTTGTTCTTGTCGTCTTCGTCATCGAGGCGGAACGTCATGGGCCAAGCTCCTGTCATGGCCGAACAGGTAGGCGGGTTCGCGGGCTTTTCCTAGACCGGGACGCCCGTGCGCCGCCGGCTTGTGGAAAACTCAGTTAATTCCGGCCCTTGGCCTAACCGGGCGCGGCCGAATGCCCTTAAGGCCGGGGCCCATGAGCGAGGTCTTCATTTCCTACAAGCGCGAGGACAAGGCGCGGGTGGAGACCCTCTACGCGCTCCTGCTCGATCTCGACGTGCCGGTCTGGTTCGACGCCGGCATCGAGGTCGGCGTCGAGTGGGAGGAGCGCATCCTCGAACAGATCGAGCAGGCGCGCGCCATCGTCGTCTGCTGGAGCTTTGCGGCGGTGTCGTCGCATTGGGTGATGCGCGAAGCGCGGATCGGGCTCGATCGCGGCATCCTCGTGCCGGTGACGATCCACCCGTGCGCGCTGGTGCCGCCCTTCGACGCGCTGCAGTCGGCCGACCTGACGCAATGGGAGGGCGCGCCGGACGATCCGGAAATCCAGAAAGTGCTGCTGCGCCTCGGGCTGCTGACCGGCAAGAAGAACCTGGCCCGCAATGCGCGCTTGCGCGGCGGCGGGCAGAAGGAAGCCCTGGTCGATCTGATGCGCGCGCTGCTGATCGAGCGTGCGCTCTCGGGCGGGCCGCCGTTCACGTACAAGGAAGCCGAAGCGGCCCTGCGCGCCGCCGCCGAAGCAGAGGATCTTCGCATCGGCGAGTTCGACCAGCATTCCTTGTGGGGCGCGCTCGACGCCATCGCCGAACAATGCCGCCGCCGCCGCGAGCCGCCGCTCGACGTGCTTGTGGTCAGCAAAGACACCGGCCGGCCCGGCCGCGGCTATTGGCAGAAGCACGCGTTCCTGCCGGGCGACGGCGACGAGTTGGAGAAGCAGGTGTTCGAGCGCCACCTGGCTGCGGTGCGCGCCTCGAACTGGAGCCAGGACGTCTGAAAAGAAAACGGCCCCAGTGTTCCCACCGGGGCCGTTAGACCTATTGCTGCACGCTGCGCTCAGTAGTCGGGGCGGCCGACGCGGCGACGCGCCGGCGTGCGCTCGCGGCGGCGTTCCGGCTGAGCTTCTTCGGCGGGTTCGCCGATCTGGGTTTCGGCGTAGAGCTGATCGAGCGCTTCGAGCGTCAGCGTCGTCATGTAGCTGGCAAGTTGCGCGGCGCTGCCGGCCGGTTGCTCGGCGACCCGGCGGGCGACCAGGATGTACTGGCCCGGCGCATCGAAGGTGATGATGGCGCGGCCGGCGGCGTCGGTCGGAACGACGCGGTTCTGGTACGCATCGGTTTCGCCGGCGCCGTAAACGACGATCGCCGCATTCGGCATGGGCGCGCCGTCGAACTGCAACTCCACTTCGATCCCTTGCGCCGCCAGCACTTGGTTGGGGTGTGTGATCGGACGCATGACCAAGCGGCCGATGGTCTGATCGACGGAGTCGCGAGAAGGCGTGCCGCGGGTGACATAGGTGTCGGCCACGGAGATCGTTTGGATGGTCCGCACTTCGGCGTCGGCGGGAAGTTCAACGCCGTCCGCGACAGCCACCCATGAACCGTTCTGCGCGACGATGCGGCCGACCTGTCCGCGCACTTCGCCGGTGCTGATGCGAT
Source organism: Proteobacteria bacterium HN_bin10 (assembly GCA_002083515.1). Taxonomy (GTDB): domain Bacteria; phylum Pseudomonadota; class Alphaproteobacteria; order Caulobacterales; family Aquidulcibacteraceae; genus Vitreimonas. The sequence continues at coordinate 9,175 of LWDN01000083.1, read as the reverse complement.
AGGTGCCGCCTCGGGCAAGCTCGGCTTGCAGCTCCGTGCTGCCGGCAGGCGTCACCGCGATGCGGTCAGCGCTGATGGGGTCGCCGCTGCCGTTGAGGATCGTGATGTTCGCGCCGAGCGCGATGGATGGCGTGAAGAACTCCGTCGCGAACGAGCCTTCCACTTCCACCGACGGATCCGTCACCCAAAACCGCTCGGGCTTCAGGTACGGCGTGTACGCCGAAGCCGGCGCAGCCGCCGCCGCAAATAACGCCGCAGCCAAAACGTAGCTCTTCATCATTCTCTCGCCGTATTGCGCGGCCGCAGCCGCCTGATCCCTCACCCCTAATCACAACAGCTCGGCTTCGGTTGCAAGCCTGTAACGCTGGTGTGATCAGCGCGGCCGATTGTCCAGCAGGGCCAGGAGCCCAAGCAGGCTCTTCACCGTAAACCATAGGAACAGGATGAAGCCGCCGATCCCCGCGATCCCAAGCAGCACGAAGCCGATCAGGATCACTGTGGTCAGCCAGCCGACCAAGCCCAGCAGCGCCAGCCCCACCGTCCACCAGAACGCCACGAACCAGATGCGGACCTGCTCGTCCAAGTGCGATCGCGCCAGAGGCGAAGCGCCGTCGCGGCCCGCAAGCGCCACGATCACGCCGACGAGCGCAAACAGCGCGAAGCTCGGAATGCTCAAAAGATAGAGCCCGTACACCAAGAGCGCCGCCGTCCGGCCCGGCTGCGACGCCGAATAGGGTGTGGTGGTGCTCATTTCGCCTCGCTCATCCCTTGGGCTTCTTCGCCAGCGGATGCTTGGTTTCGACCAAGGTGCGCAAGCGGCCCTCGGCCACATGGGTGTAAATCTGCGTCGTCGCAATATCGGCGTGGCCGAGCAGCGTCTGCACCGTGCGCAAATCGGCGCCGCCCTCGACCAGATGCGTGGCGAAGGCATGCCGGAGCACGTGCGGCGACACCCGCGCCGGATCGATGCCGGCTTTCGCCGCCGCCGTCTCTAGAATTTGCGCGACTCGCCGGCGCGTCAGCTTGCCGTCGGCAGCGCTTGCCGAGGGAAAGAGCCAGCGTTCGGCCCTCTCGCGCTGCGCTTCGGCTTTCGGCAGCGACGCCGCGCGTGCGCCCAGGTGCGCGGCGAGCGCATCGAGCGCCGGCTTGCCGAGCGCCACCAGCCGCTCCTTGCCGCCTTTGCCTTCGACGATCATGTGATCCTGGCCGGGCCGCGGCGCTGCGCGCAGCGGCAGCGACACCAGTTCGCTCACCCGCAGACCCGCGCCGTAGAGAAGCTCGATCAGCGCCCGGTCGCGCGCGTTCTCGGCGGCGGCGATCAACGCCTCGATCTCGGCGAGCGAGAGCGTCTTCGGCAAGCTGCGCGCGCGTCTCGGCGCATCGAGCCGGGAGGTCGGATCGTCGGCGCGGACATTATCCTGCAGCAGGAAACGGTAGAATTGCCGGAGCGCCGAAATCCGCCGCCGCGCCGTGGCGGGCGAGAGGCCACGCGCCTTTAATCCGCGCACGTAAGCTTCGACATCTTCGGCAGAGGCGTTCGCAAGGGCAGTTCCCCTCCCCCTAGAGAGGGGAGGGGCAGGGGTGGGGGTGAATTTCTGCGACCCGATATGCGTGCGCGCATCGTCGAGATCGCGCGCGTAGGCGTCGAGCGTGTTCGCCCGCGCCCCGCGCTCGGCGGAGAGCATTTCCAGGAAGGCTTCGATCAGAGCCGAGTCGGACACGGGGTGAGATTAGCGGGGAACGCAGCGGGAGTCTGGTGTTCGGCGCTAGCGGACCAACGCTGACAATCGCCATAAGGCGACGCCAAGCAAAATTGGAACGATAAAGATTGCCGCGAGCATCCACAATCCGTTTGGGGCGACGACGGCAAGGCTCGTTGTTCCGTTCAAATAGACAAACCCGGCCAACGCAAACGGCGCACCGGCAATAACCACTGCCAGCAATTTCAAGAAGCCCCTGAGAACGCCTGCCATTCGTTCTACCTAACCCAGTTGCGTTAGTCGGATGAATTGGAGTTTGTCGAGATCGACCCCTTCCAGCGGGTTTTCATCGACGGTCCAGCCTTCGATGGTTTCGAGATAGCCGTCGCCATCAGTGTCCCAAAGGACGATGCCATGTTCGACTCCTTCCACCTCGAAATGTGCGCCTTGATGACTCAACGGCACAGGCGAGCATTTGGCGCGGTCCACCCGCACCCTCGTATAAAAGCCCACAATGGTATTGATGCGGTCCACGACTTCGGCAGACGCGACCTGTTCACGCAACGCCTGCGCCTTCTCTCCAAAAAGCGGCGCGGTGCTGTCTAGTGCACGCCGCTCAAAGTCCGTGAACGCGGGAAACGGGGGGCAAGCGGGCGCATCCGCCAGAGCCCCCGTCATCCAGCCATCTCGGTTGGGTTTCGCCGCCTTGATAAGCGTCACTTACGTTCACCTTCGTCACGAGCCAGTGACCGCTCCGGGCCAAGAGCGGGAACGACAAAACAAACTCCACCGTCATCCCGGCCGTAGCGAAGCGAAGAGCCGGGACCCAGGAGTGACAAGCACGCCCCGTGTCCCTGGGTCCCGGATCGCGCTCCGCGCGTCCGGGATGACGAAGTGTAGGGCACGACCGAGTCGGGTCCGCTTCTCGCTACCCCGCCACCCCCGCCAAAATCGCCTCCACCGCCACGCGCCGTGCGTCGTCGTCGAGGCGCAGCGCGCGCAGGGCGCGGATGATTTCCGTCACTGACTCGGCGTCGAGCCGCGCCGGGCCGCCGTCGCCGGCGGCGACGACGGCAAGCAGCGCGCCTTCGCCCGTCGCGCCGCGTTCGGCGGCTGACGCCAGCGCCAGCATCGCGCCGCTGTCGGCGCGCGCGCCGCCTTGCGGCGGATTGGCCAACAAGAAAGTCTGCACCGAACCGTCCACCGGCGCGCCGAGCGCTGAAAGGATGGCGACGTCGCGCGCAGCGGCGCGGGCTTGCGCACGCGGCGCCTGGTCGATGCGACGTTGCACGGTGCTGATGTCGAGCCGCGCGCCGCTGAGTGCGGCCAAAGCCGCATCGAGCGGCGCGAGCGCGGCTTCGTCGCCGCCGTTCTGACGGGCGCTGGCGATGAGGCGCTGGCCCAATTGCGCGTCGCCCGCCGCCACAGCCGCGCGCGCGAACGCAACGGCGGACGCCGCATCGGGCGCGGCCTGCAGACGTGCGATATCGTCCTTGAAGAAGCGTGCGGCGGCGGCGAAGTCGGCGTAGGCTGTCGCCTGGCGCAGCACGGCGGCGATGGCCGTTGCCGCTTCCATCGATCCGGGCGCAGCGCTCGCTTGCCGAAGCGCCGGCACGATCGGCGGCAGCGCCGATGTGATTTCGGCAGGCGTTGCCGCGAGGATGGTTCTGGTTTCGGCGGCGCTCAGCACGCCGCGACGGAAGGCGAGGGCGGCGGCCTGCGCGCGCTGCGGCTGCGGCGCGTTTTCAGCTCTTGCCAGCGCAACCAGCGCCAGCGTTGACGCGTTCGCCAGCGGATTGGGTCCGGGCCGCAATTGCCCGGCGATGGAAAGCTGCGTCGCCAGCGAATTGTCGTAGCGCGCCGCCGGCGGCCGCGCGGCTGGCGCGCCGCCTGCCGCGGCAACCGCGCCGGTGTACCACGCATCCGCCGCGTTCTGCGTGCGCGCGAGTTCGAGCGCCAGATCGGCGGCGGCGCGATCTCCCGTCACCGCCGCGCAATAGGCGCGCAAGCGCAACAGAAACGCCGGGACCTGATCGCCGGTGCTGGCGTTGCGCCCGCGCGCGCAGGCTTCGGCGCGGCGTCCGCGCGCTAGTTCAGCCTGCGCCGCATATTGCGCGATGGCCGCATCGCTGGCCGAAGGTCCGGCGCCGGCCGCCATGATCGAGAGTTCGTCGGCAGCGCCCATTTTGCCGAGCGCTTCGAAGCGCCGCCGCGCCGCGTCCGTCGCGTCGCCGCGCGGCGGTTGCGCCGCGGTGAGCAAGGCGCGCCGCGCCAAGGTCTGCATGGCGGGCGATTCGTACACCGCCGGCAGACGCGAGAACGCCAGCGCCAGAAAAGCGGGATCGGAGTTGCGCCAGATGTCGTCGCCCAGCGCGCCGTCGGCGCGCGACAGCGCCCCCACCGTCCAGACATTGAGTTCGCTCAGTTGCGTCTGCTCGATCGGCGCCGGGGTTGCTCTTTGCGCATGCGCGCAAACCGGCAGCAGCGCGCCAGCTGCCAGCGAAAGCGCGAGTGAGCGATTAACCATGAGCGTCATTCCTTGAAGGCGTCCTGCACTTCGACTCGAATTTCTTGCGGCGCGGGGGCGAGCCGGTCGGCCTGGCCGATGAAGAACACGAACAGCCCGATAAACACGGCGACGCCTGCGCCGATGCCGGCGAGGCCCACCCATGGCGGCATTCGCCGCGCGAACGAAGAACGCCTGCGTCTGCGTCGATACATCGCCTCGTTTGGCCCCTGCCGTTGCGAGCGGACCAGAATGCCGACAAAATGTGGCGAGTTTCCAGTCCGGCGGTGCTTAACCTTGCCGGACCTTTTGAGGTGATTCGTGGTCCGCCCGGAAAGCAGCGATGCCGGTGAGCGCGCCGCCGCCGAGCTGCGCCGGCTGGCGGAGGGCTTGGCGCTTGACCGCACCGTCGCCCTGGTCGGGCTGATGGGGGCGGGCAAGACCACGATCGGCCGCCGTCTGGCGCAGGCGCTGGCGCTTCCGTTCGTGGACGCCGACGAGGCCATCGTTACGGCGGCGGGCCGTTCCATCGAGGATATTTTCGCCGAGCGTGGCGAGTGCGAATTCCGGCGCGGCGAACGGCAGGTGATCGCGCGCTTGCTGGAAGAGCCGCCGCACGTGCTCGCCACCGGCGGCGGCGCCTTCATCGATCCGCGCACCCGCGCCTTGATGAAGGCCCGCGCGATTTCGATTTGGCTGAAGGCGCCGCTGGACGTGCTGATGAAGCGCGTCACCAAGCGCGATCATCGCCCGTTGTTGAAAGAGGACGATCCCCGCGCGGTCATGCAAAGGCTGATGGACGAGCGTTATCCGATTTACGCCGAGGCGGACTTGACCATTGAAACCGGCGGCGGCCCGCACAACAGCGCTGTCAGCGCCATTCTCTCCGCGTTGCGCGAACGATCGCAGGTGATGACGTGAGCCGTTGCTCAATCGCTCGTCCTCCCCCGCTAGGGGGAGGTGTCATGGGCGTCGCCCATGACGGAGGGGCGGGCGCCGCGTCCGGCAGGCAAGCGCGCCGCCCCCTCAGTCGCCCGCTCGCGCGGCCGACAGCTCCCCCTCACGGGGGAGCACGGGCGTTGAAGGGCTGCGCAATTGTTGTACTTTGCGGAGATGCCGAACCCTCTGGCGCGCGCGAACCGCCGGCGAATGACAGATGCAGAGATGCGTCTGTGGTTTCGGCTGCGACCGATGCGCGTCCATGGGTTGGCGTTTCGCCGCCAATCGCCGCTGGGCCGCTACATTGTCGACTTCGAATGTCGCCGTGCAAAACGGTGTGGGGAGGTAGACGGCGGTCAGCACGCGACGACATGGGGGATGGCGTCGGACTCAGAGCGATCCGCTTGGCTCAGGGACCAGGGGTACGAAGTGCTCCGTTTCACCAATTACGACGTCTTGCGGCACACCGATTTGGTGCTCGATCAAATCATCCAAACCGCCAAGCTTCGAATAGCCGAACGCCGCAACTAGGCTTCCGTCCTCCCCCGCCAGGGGGAGGTGTCGCGCGTTGCTACGCGCGACGGAGGGGCGGGCGCGGAATGTTGCAAACAGTTGTGTTATCCCCTCAGTCATCCCGCTTGCGCGCGATGACAGCTCCCCCTCACAGGGGAGCACGGGCGTTTGTGTTCAAAGGGCGATCGAGGTGATCACAGTTCCCATCTCCCTCGGCGCGCGCAGTTATGATGTGCTCAGCGGCGCCGGCCTCATCGCGGGCGCCGGCGAATTGATCGCGCCTTTGGCGCCGAGCGGGCGCGTTTTCGTCGTCACCGACAAGAACGTCGCCAAATTCCACGGCGCATCGCTGACGCGCGCGCTCGACAGCGCCGGCCTGACGCACGCCAGCGTCATCCTGCCGCCGGGGGAGAGCACAAAAAGCTTTCGCGGCCTCGAACGCTTGTGCCGCCAATTGCTGCAGGCCGACATCCGCCGCAACGATCTGGTCATCGCTTTCGGCGGCGGCGTCATCGGCGATCTGGCGGGCCTCGCGGCGGGCCTCACCAAACGCGGCGTCGACTTTGTGCAGATCCCGACCACTTTGTTGGCGCAGGTGGATTCCTCCGTCGGCGGCAAGACCGCCATCGATACGCCGGAAGGCAAGAACCTCGTTGGCCTCATCCATCAGCCCAAGCTCGTACTGGCCGACATCGATGTGCTTGAGACCTTGCCTCTTCGCGAGCTGCGCGCCGGCTATGCCGAGATCGTCAAGGCGGCGCTGATCGGCGACGCAGCGTTCTTCGCCTGGTGCGAGGCCAATGCCGGCGCCCTTCTGGCGCGCGACGGCGCGGCGCTGGCGCACGCCATCGCCACGGCCATCGCCTTCAAGGCGCGCATCGTCGAGGCGGACGAGAACGAGCGCGGCCAGCGCGCCTTGCTCAATCTCGGCCACACGTTCGCGCACGCACTCGAAGCCCATTCCGGCTACAATGGCAAATTGCTGCATGGCGAAGCGGTCGCCGCCGGCATCCACCTCGCTTTCCGGCTTTCGGCGGAGCTTGGCCTCTGCCCGCGCGCCGACGCCGAACGCGTGAGCGCGCATTTGGCCGGGGCGGGCTTCGTCACCGATCTGCGCAAACTGCCCGGCGCGCCGTTCGATCCCGACGCGCTGCTTCAGCTCATGGCCGGCGACAAGAAAGCCGAGGCCGGCAGACTCACCTTCATCCTGGCGCGCGGCATCGGCCGTGCGTTTGTCGACAAGGATGCGCCGGCCGACGCCGTGCGTGAATTGCTGCAACAAGAAACCCGATCATGACCCCTTCGCTGCTGATCGCCGCGCTCGTCATCGCCGCGCTCATTTTGTTGAACGCGTTCTTCTCTGCCGCCGAGACGGCGCTCACCGGCGCCTCGCGCGCGCGCATGGCGACGCTGGAGCGCGAGGGCGATCACGCCGCCAAGCGCGTCAATGCGTTGAACGAGGACCGCGAGCGCATGATCGGCGCCGTGCTTCTGGGCGCCAATATCGTGCAGATCGGCGCCTCCGCCATCGCCGCCAGCATTTTCGTCGGCCTCTACGGCGATCTGGGGCCCTTGGTCACCACCATCGTGCTGACGCCGCTGCTGCTCATCTTCGGCGAAGTCGGCCCCAAGACCGTGGCCATCACCTTCGCCGACAATATCGCGCGCGCCGTCGCGGGGCCGGTGCAATGGATGGTGCGCATCCTTTCGCCGATCGTCATCGCCGTGCAATGGTTCGTGAACAACACGCTGAAACTGTTCGGCGTGCGCGTCGACGAAAACATCGACGTGCTGCGCGCCGCCCGCGCCGAAATCATCGGCGCGGTCGAGATGCATGCAGAGGAGGGCGCGGTCGAGAGCGAGACCCGCCACCGCGTCATCGGCGCGCTCGATCTCTCCGAGCTCACCGTCGCCGACGTCATGATCCACCGCAAGAATCTGCGCTCGCTCGATATCGACCTGCCGCCGCGCGAAATCATCGCCCAGGCGATGTCGAGCCCGCACACGCGCCTGCCGCTCTACAAGGACGAGCCGGACAATATCGTCGGCATCCTGCACGCGCGCGATCTGTTGCGCGCCATTTCCGAGCACGGCCGCGACGGTTTCGACGTGCACGAAGTCAAGCGCGAGGCCTGGTTCACGCCGATGCAGACGAGCGCCGAAGATCAGCTGGCCGAATTTTTGCGCCGGCGCGAGCATTTCGCTTTGGTGGTCGACGAATACGGCGCGCTGATGGGCCTGGTCACGCTCGAAGATATCCTGGAAGAGATCGTCGGCGACATCAAAGACGAGCACGACATCGCCGTGCAGGGCGTGCGGCCGCAGCCCGACGGCAGCGTCAATGTCGACGGTTCGGTGCCGATCCGCGATCTGAACCGGGTGATGAATTGGGATTTGCCCGACGAGGAAGCGGTCACCGTCGCCGGCCTCGTCATCCACGAAGCGCAAGCCATTCCCGAGCCCGGCCAGCGCTTCGCCTTCCACGGCTATCGCTTCCAGGTGCTGCGCCGCCAGCGCAATCAGCTCACCGCGCTGCGCGTGGAGCGCGAGCTGGAGGAAGAGGGGCTGGAGGGGGGGTAGGGGGCGCATGCGCGCCGTGCGCGCCGCTGAAGTTGGTGGGGATTGAGTCATACCCGCCGTCATCCCGGCCGGAGGCGCGTTAGCGCCGTAGAGCCGGGGGCGCATGCGCGCCGTGCGCGAAGTTGGTGGGGATTGAGTCATACCCGCCGTCATCCCGGCCGGAGGCGCGTTAGCGCCGTAGAGCCGGGGGCGCATGCGCGCCGTGCGCGAAGTTGGTGGGGATTGAGTCATACACCGCCGTCATCCCGGCCGGAGGCGCGTTAGCGCCGTAGAGCCGGGACCCAGAGTCTGATGTCGGAATGTGAAAACCCCGCTGGGTCCCGGATGCCGCTTCCGCCTTCGCTCTTCGAGCTTCGGCGGACAAGTCGCGGCTCCGGGATGACGGTGGGAGTGATTAGACAAGATCGAGAAACAGATCGCGCCAGTTTGGGTTGTCGCGTTCGATCAGTTCCAACTTCCACGCCCTTCGCCAACGTTTGATTTGCTTTTCACGCTTGATGGCTTCGTGCATTAGCCCGTGCTGCTCGTACCAAACGAGCGTCTTGCACCCATATTTCTGCGTGAACCCCTCGATTTGTCCCTCGCGGTGCAATTGGATGCGCGGGACGAGGTCGCTGGTGACGCCGGTATAGAGCGTGCCGTTGCGGCGACTTGCCAGGATGTAGACCGCGATGAAATCGTAGCGGCTCATAACACCACCTTAGATGACCCAACCTCCACCGTCATCCCGGACGCGCGAAGCGCGATCCGGGACCCAGCGTTCCGCACCAAGGCTTTGTAACTTCACTGGGTCCCGGCTCTTCGCTCCGCTACGGCCGGAGGACGGAGTTTTGTTTCAAATTGCGGGGATAGCGCACCCCGTTATTCGGCATATTTCGAGGCGAAAAGCGTACAAAATCAACGCGCATAAAAAAATAGGGGCTGTCCTAGGAGCGCG
>LWDN01000082.1 GCA_002083515.1 Proteobacteria bacterium HN_bin10 | reverse complement strand
CGGCGGAGGCGGCGGAGGTGGCGGCGCAGGCGCCGCGAACTGATACCGCAGACCGACCGTCAAAGCTTGGTGTTCGACGTCCTGATCGAACGTCGCTCCCGGCGGAATCCGATCAATCTCCGCGTCGTTAGCGACAAAGTAGCGATACCCAACATCGAGGTCCCATTGCTCGCCGAGGCCGACAGCAAAGCCAACCAAACCTTGATAGGCGAGAACGGTATCTTCGCCGTCAAGTTTGATCGCCGGAACGACCGTATCGACCTGCGTGTTCAAGCGCGCGGCGCCGACGCCAATACCGATGTACGGCTCAAGCCGGCCGCCGCGATTGAAATCATAGAACAGGTTGGCCATTCCTGACCAAATGTGCGTATCCCCGCCGATCAGACCACCCGAACCCGGCCCAGAGAAATCATTGAGCTGATTGAAGCGGTGCCCGAGTTCGCCTTCGAGACGGAACCCGTTCGAGAACGCGTAGCCCATGCCGAGATGCTGGGTCCAGTCGTGCTCCATGTTGGTGGAGAAATTGCCCGCAGGACCGAAGCTAGCGTCGAATTCGGACTCAGCGTCCCACGACCAACCCACGTCGGCGCGGCCGTACCAGCCTTCCGTGGCGTTCGCCACGCCCGTGGCGCCAGCCATCAAAGCCGCAAGCGCCACTGTTTTGGTGATGCGCGATTTCATTTTCACCCCTCTCAGATGATCCCCTGCGCTCGCACGCAGTCCTCCGCGCAATGCGCGCCCGCGACCCCGTACAAGCCCCAAGCCGCAACACCTTGGGTTGCGCCTCGGGCCCTATCCGTAGCCGTTGCCTGCAATCTAGGCGGCTGGCCCCTTGAGAGTCCATCAAACACAGGCATTTGGCGCGCGCTTTTTTGGGGGACCGTTGATTTTCTGCCGCTCCTTTCGCCTCACCAACGAAAAGTGCTGAGCAACTGCAAAAAATAGTGGGGCCGCGCTCGGCGTCCGGCGCGGCCCCATCCCCTCTACGCCCCTGTGCGCACCTGCGAACTCGCGCGTCCGCAGGCTCCCCCGCCTAACTTTGTCCGCGGTCAGCTTTATTCACGGCTTGAGCAAGGACCAGCGCCGGCGGCGCCCATTGGGGATATTTCCGACGCTTTGTGGCCCCGCTGTCACATAAGTGGGCCACAGCGGTTGGGCCTCAGCCCTCGATCTTCGAAAAATCCGCGACTTGGGAGAGCGCTTCGCGCAGCCGCGAGAGCAGCAGAAGTCTGTTGCGGCGCAGCATCGGATCGTCGGCGTTGACCAGGACTTTCTCGAAAAAATCGTCCACCGGCGCGCGCAGGCCCGCGAGCGCCTTCATGGCGGCGGCGAAGTCTTCCCTCTCCACCACGGCGCGCGCGGCAGGCAGCGCTTTTTCCAGCGCCGCGTAGAGCGATTTTTCGGCGGGCTCGGCGAGTTTGGTTGGATCAACGGTACCGCCGCTCTCCTCGGCGCTCCATTTGCCCTTCTTTTCTTCGGCGCTGAGAATGTTCGCCGCGCGCTTGTAGCCGGCGAGCAGATTGGCGCCGTCTTCGGTCTTCAGAAACACATCGAGCGCTTCGACACGCGCAACGATGCGAACGAGATCGTCGTCGCCCAACGCAAACACCGCGTCGACGAGATCGTGCCGCTTGCCTTGGTCGCGGAGCTGGACTTTGAGCCGATCGGCGAGGAAGGCGAGGAGATCGGTGCTCACTTTGAAATTCAGCGGCACCTCGTTCAAATTCATCGACAGAAATTTTTCAACCGCCGCGTGGCGCTTGTAATCTTGAAGCATCGCGACCTTGGGATTCTTGCGGAGCTGCTCTTCCCACTCCTGGTGTTCATACATTTCTTCGCGAAGGCTTCGTGCTTCCGGTGACTGGTTGTGAAGTTCCACCCATGCCTCATCCATGTGGTTGAGGAGGCCCTGGCGTTTCCGGCGATCTCCGAAGCGAATGCGATTTTCGAGAACAACGCGAACGAAACCGAGGGCAGCTCGGCGTAGCGCAAACGGATCGGATGAACCGGTCGGCTTCTCATCAATCGCCCAGAACGCAACAAGCGTATCGAGTTTGTCCGCAAGCGCGAGCGTCACCGCGACGGGATCGCTTGGCACGCGATCGTTCGGTCCGAGCGGACGGTAGTGATCTTCGATGGCCGACGCTACCGACTCCCCGCCCCCTTGCGGGGCGGGGTTGGGGGTGGGGGTAACGGCGGTGTTCTTTCTTGATGAGACGACGCCCGCACCCCCCACCCCGCCCTCCCCCGCAAGGGGGGAGGGAGAAGTGAGTGCATAAAGCTGTCTTCCCACCTGCCCTTGCAGTTCGGGGAATTCGCCCACGGTTTCGGTGACCAAATCCATCTTGCAGAGATTGGCCGCTTCGCGAACGAGCTTCGGATCGGCGCCAGTGACGGCGCAGAGTTCTTCGGCCAGCGCACGCACGCGCTCGACCTTATCCCAGACGCTGCCGAGCTTCTGGTGGAAGACGATCTTCTTCAGTTTCTCGCGGCGCTCGTCGGTGTAGAGCGGCGTCTTCCTGTCCGCATCCCAGAAGAAGCGCGCATCGTTCAAACGCGCCGAGAGCACGCGCGCATTGCCCGTCGCGATGGCCTTGCCGCCATCCTTGGCGTCGACGTTGGCCACGGTGACGAAATGCGGCGCGAGGCGTTGGGTCTTGGGGTCAAGTGTGGCGAAATATTTCTGGTGCGTACGCATCGAGAGCCGGATGACTTCGCCGGGCAGATCGAGGAAGGCCGGATCCATGTCGCCCAACAGCACCACCGGCCATTCGACCAGCCCGCATACTTCTTCGAGCAGACTTGCGTCTTCGACCAGTTCCAGACTCTTGGCGGCGCAAAGCTTCCTGGCTTGTTCGAGAATGATTTGCTTGCGCTCGTCGCGCTCGATCAGCACTTTAGCGCCGCGCAGCTTCGACGCATGATCGGCGGCGCCGGTCACCGGCAGTTTTTCCGGCGCGTGGAAGCGATGGCCCCAAGTGGCGGCTTCCGAGCCCACGCCTTCGACCGCGATCTTCACCGCCTTGCCGTCGAACACGCAGCAAATATTGTGCAGCGGGCGCACCCATTGCAGATCGCTCACGCCGGAGCGCATCGATTTCGGCCAAGGAAACGCGCGGATGATCTCTGGCGCAATCTCCTGCACGATCTCGGGCGTCGCGCGGCCGGCGCGCTCGATGCGCGCGACGTAGAACGCGCCTTTCTTGTCGTCGACCACTTGCGCTTGATCGATCGACGCGAGGCCAGCGCTTTTCAAAAAACCCTGGATCGCCTGCTCCGGCGCGCCGACGCGCGGGCCTTTCTTCTCTTCGCTCACGTCCGCGGCCTTCGCCGGCAGATCGTCGATGAAGAGGCCCAGGCGGCGCGGGCCGGAGAAGGTCTTCACCTTGCGCTCGCCGAGCCCAGCGGCCTTCAATTTCTCACCGAATAGACGCGCCAGATCTTCCTCGGCGCGCTTCTGCATCCGCGCCGGAATTTCTTCGGAGAAGAGTTCGATGAGGAGTTGGGGCATGGCTCTGATCTATTCCCCTCCCCCTTGTGGGGAGGGGCTAGGGGTGGGGGGCGAGGAAGGCAAAGCGCATCTTCCTGCGCGCCCCCCCTCCCTACCCTCCCCCACAAGGGGGGAGGGTGCGTTAGAATTCTCGAGGGCGTCGCGAACCTGCTCGATCGCCCAGGACGCGCGGCCAATCACCTCTGCGTTGGTCAAGCGCAAGACTCGAAATCCGTTCTTTCTCGCGTGCGCCTCCTTCAAAGCATCGCGCTTGGATACCTCCGGATCGTCGTGGGCTCTGCCATCGATCTCGATGAGTAACCGCGCGCGGTAATCGCCGAAATCGAAAACGTAGTGAGCTAGAGCCAACTGGCGACGAAAGTGCGCGCCTTCACGATTGAGCAGGCGCAGGAGCTTCCACATGGCCTCTTCAGCGGGAGTGGGCTCGCGGCGCATCTCTCGCGCCCGCTCGTTGCTCCGCGAAAAGTCCTTCTGGCGTTTTTCGCCAAATTCAGGCGCCCAGCCGTGGCCGCGCCTTTCGACGCGCTTGATTGCGGGCGGCGCGACTGTTTCACGCCCTTCACCCCCTGCCCCCTCTCCGCAGGGGAGAGGGGGACGCGTATCGTCGTTCGGAGTCATTGCTGGCTCTCCGCCCAAGCGCTGGCGCACCCCTTCGCCAGATCGCGCACGCGGGCGATGAAGCTTTGGCGTTCGGTGGGCGAGACCACGCCGCGCGCGTCGAGCAGATTGAACAGGTGCGAGGCCTTCAGCGTGTAATCGAACGCCGGCAGCACACAGTTTGCCTCCAGCAGACGCTTGGCTTGGCCCTCGGCGTCGCCAAACCAGCGCAGCACCATCTCGTTGTCGGAGAGTTCGAAATTGAAGCGCGATTGCTGCTTCTCGTTTTCGAGGAACACATCGCCGTAGCTGAGCGGCGTGGCGCTATCGGGATCGTTGAACGGCAGATCGAACACACGGTCGACGCCGAACACGTACATGGCCAAGCGTTCGAGCCCATAGGTGAGTTCGCCCGACACCGGGCGCACATCCAAGCCGCCGACTTGCTGGAAGTACGTGTACTGGCTCACCTCCATGCCGTCGCACCACACTTCCCAGCCCAAGCCCCAGGCGCCGACAGTCGGATTCTCCCAATCGTCCTCGACGAAGCGGATGTCGTGCAGCAGCGGATCGATGCCGATGCGCGCCAGCGAGTTGAGATAGAGTTGTTGCAGGTCCGGCGGGTTCGGCTTCAGGATCACCTGATACTGATAATAGTGCTGCAGCCGGTTCGGGTTTTCGCCATAGCGTCCGTCCTTCGGGCGCCGCGACGGCTGCACGTAAGCCGCGCGCCACGGCTTCGGCCCCAATGCCCGCAACGTCGTCGCCGGATGCAGCGTGCCGGCGCCGACCTGCTCGTCATAAGGCTGCAAAATCGCGCAACCCTGCTCAGCCCAGTAGTTCTGGAGCGTCAGGATCACGTCCTGGAAGCAGCGAAGCGGTTTGGCGGCCATTGTGCACCCGCGTAATGGCCGCCGCCGCACTTATCAAGCCGGGGCGGAGCTCACGGCTGCCAGCCCATGCGATAGGCTCTGACCACGAGGCCGTGATGGACGATCTCGGCGGCGACGATCGCCAGAATGGCGCCGTGCACGATGTCCCAGCCTTGCTTGTTGAAAGGCATGAAGCAGCCGACCAGGATCATGCCCGCCATCAGCACGTAATAGGCCGCGTTGGTGGCGCGATGTTCGATGGCGCGGTCGCGCTCGTCGAGTGTGCGGCGCACGCCGGGATCGCGCATACGCACAAAGATGCTGCCGGCCGCGAGCATGATCACTTGCGCCAGCGCCGCGCCTGAGAGCAGCGCAAATTCCGTCATCATCGGAATCTCGCCGCGCGATTGCAGCACCGCGATGGTGGTGAAATAGACGCCGTAGGTCAGCACCAGCGCCGTCAGCCAGACCCACGAAAAATGTTCACGAATAGCCACTTCCGTTTCTCTCCTTTGTTCGTTTCGTCAGCGCCGACGCAGCCAATAGGCCGCCCACCACCCGCTGAAGCCAAGCACCATCAGCACCGGCGCGACCATCAAGCCTGTCAAGAAACCCGTTGCTGCGTCGGCTTCACCGAGCCAACGGATCATCGCCGCTTCCGCCAATTCAGGAGCCTCTTTGGTCAACGCGAACAACACATTGACGGCGACGATAACACTCATCGCCAGCAAGCTGCCCCAATACCAAGCGACGTAGTGCGCCTGCTTGGCTACCTCATCGAGTGAGTTGAATTGCAGAAGGGCCAACAGGCCAATTCCAACCAGAATCACAGACGCTATCGCGCCGGTGGGGACGCTAAAGACGCGCCCAGCTACAACCGCTAGCACCAATAGCCCCATCGCTGCGGTCATCAAATTCCAATAGAGCGCGCGCCGCTGATTTTGAGTAGTTGGCAGAACCGACATGCGTTTCTCCTATTCCGCAGCTTGCGCGACATCCTCGGCGCTGAAAATTTGTTCGATCGCCAGTCCGAAGACGGCTGCAATCTTGAAGGCGAGCGGCAGCGACGGATCGTACTTGCCGGTCTCGATGGCGTTGACGCTCTGGCGCGACACGTCGAGCTTGTCGGCGAGATCGGCCTGACTCCAATTGCGCTCGGCGCGCAGGACCTTGAGGCGGTTTCTCATTTGTAGCGCCGCGTGACGAAGACTTGTGCTAGCGCCATGGCGAAGCAGAATACCGGGAAGGTCAGGTAGAGCGGAAAGCGCGGAACCTGCGCGAACTCCTCCATGAAGCCCCAGACGCTGGTGAAACTGAGCGTCAGCCCCAGCGCCCACAGCATCGATTGCGCCAGGATCGTGCGCCGGAATTCGTCGGCTTCGTCGGCAAGGTAGGCGCCCATCGACCAGATCGTCGCCAGGATCGGCAGCGACGGCGCCAGCGCCAACGCATAGCGCCAAGGCCCGTTCGCGAGCTGGCTGCCTTCGATGTTCTCCAGCGTCAGAACGCTGCCGATCAGCAGCACCGCATAGGCGATCATGCTGACAGTGAAGCGCTTCAAGTATCGGCCCCTGGCGTTGCTGCGGTGTGCGGTCATTGCCTCTCTCCTCAGAGCTTCAGCGTCACGGCGACGTCGCCGCGCGTGACGTGGAGCGCGAGCCCGTCGGCCTCGACCGCGAACGTCACTTCCGTGGGCGCTTGCGCCCGCGGCGCGCCCGATGGCGGGCCGGCGGCCAGCGCCACGGCGACCGCGACGGCGATCGCTGCCAGGACTCCCAAATTCCAGCGCCGGTGCATCTGAGCCTCCTTCAAGCGAGCTTGTCTGTTTGATAAGCTTACTTGACACAACGCGAGCGCTTGTCAAGCGACCTTAGCAAAAAGCCAGCTTCACTGGCGTTTGCGCCCGCCCAGGAATCCGCATCATCCTGTTCCATGGGCATTTGCGGGATCGATGAGGCCGGGCGCGGCCCCTGGGCGGGGCCCGTTGTGGCGGCCGCCGTCATCCTGCCGGCCAAGAAGCGGCCCAGAGGACTGGCGGATTCCAAGCAGCTGAGTCCGGAGGCGCGCGAAGAACTGGCGCAAGCCATCCGCGCCTGCGCGGCGGTGAGCGTCGGCATGGCCGGCCCGGACGAAATCGACCGGATCAACATTTTGCAGGCCACCTATCTGGCGATGCGCCGTGCCTTCGAAGGCCTGCCCGAGCGGCCGGTCGCGGCGCTGATCGACGGCAATTCCGCGCCCGACCTGCCCTGCGCCATCGAGACAATTATCGATGGCGACGCTTACGTCGCCTCGATCTCGGCGGCGTCGATTATCGCCAAGGTCGAGCGCGACCGTTTGATGGTTGCATATTGCGAACTTTATCCGGGCTACGGCTTCTCCAAGCACAAGGGCTACGGCACGCCCGAGCACCAGAAAGCGCTGGCCGAACTCGGCCCCTGCCCGATCCATCGCCTGAGCTTCAAGCCGGTGCGCGGCGCCGCCGGCCTCGCCGCGTAGGCAAAGCGGCGTTTACATGCGGAGCGGCGGCACTATGTTCCGCGCCATGACTGGGGACGCAAATCAAGCCGCGCGCGGCGACATTTCCGCGCTCGCCGTGTGGGGCGTGTGCGCGGCGCTCTACGTGCTGTTCATGTGGTTTGCGTTCACGGACCCAAGCGTGCTCAGCGGCGAACTCGGGCTATTGGAGAACACCCAGGTCCTGTTTCTGCTGGTGTCGCTCGTCCTCGCCGTCGCGCTTGTCGTGCGCAAGAACGAGAAGTGGCTGCGCTGGTGGCTCGTCGCCATCTGCTTGGGCGTCTTCTATCTGCTCACCGAGGAGACCAGCTGGGGTCAGCATTATTTCGGCTGGGAGATGCACGGCCTCTTCGAAATCTTCAACGATCAGGGCGAGAACAACATCCACAATTCCAGTTCGTGGTTCGATCAAAAGCCGCGGGCCGTGCTGCTGTTCGGCATGATCCTCGGCACGATCGTGCATCCGCTGCTGAAGCGCTTCCGCGGCCGCGGCCTGTTCGACAATCCCTGGTGGCTGGCGCCGACGCTTGTCTGCCTCGGGCCGGTGGTGTTTTCCCAGATCGGCGCCATCCCCGAACGCATCGACGACCTGAACCTGTTCAGCTTCTCGGCGCAGGCGTTCACCGGCGGCTATCGCTCGAGCGAGATGGAAGAGGTTTTCATGTATCTCTTCTTCGTCGTCTATTTGCTGTCGCTCGGGCGCCGGCTGAGAGCGGCCCCCGCAGCCTGAAAAATAAACATGGTTAACGGCGCCGGACTCTTGATTCGCCGAGTCCGTCAAGCGAGGATTCCTCCCTCTCGGGGGACACATGGCGCGCCACTTCAAGGACCGGATCGTCGAAGGCGATTGCATCGAGGAGATGCGCAAACTCGCTGACGGCAGCGTCGATCTCGTCTTCGCCGATCCCCCCTATTTCATGCAGCTCGGCGGCGCGCTGACGCGGCCCGATCAATCCAACGTCGATGGCGTCGACGACGAGTGGGACAAGTTCGAGGACTTCGCCGCCTACGATGCGTTCACGCGCGCCTGGCTCACCGAAGCCCGCCGGGTGCTGAAGCCCAACGGCGCCATCTGGGTGATCGGCTCCTACCACAACGTCTTCCGCCTCGGCAGCGCCATGCAGGATCTGGGCTTCTGGATTCTGAACGACATCGTCTGGCGCAAGACCAATCCGATGCCCAACTTCAAGGGCACGCGCTTCACCAATGCGCACGAAACCCTGATCTGGGCGGCGCGCTCGAAAGAGACAAAGTACACGTTCCACTACGATGCGCTGAAGACGCTCAATGACGATCTGCAAATGCGATCGGATTGGACGTTGCCGATCTGCACCGGCGCCGAGCGGCTGAAGAACCGCGACGGCCGCAAGCTGCATTCGACGCAGAAGCCGGAGGCGCTGCTGCATCGCGTCATCCTGGCCACCACCAAGCCCGGCGAAGTGATCCTCGATCCGTTCTTCGGCACCGGCACCACCGGCGCCGCCGCCAAGCGTCTCGGACGCCATTACATCGGCATTGAGCGCGACGCCGATTACGCCGAAGCCGCGCGCGCGCGGCTGAAGCGGGTGAAGCCGGCTTCGCCCGAAGACCTGGAAGTAACGAAGTCCAAGAAGGAAGAGCCGCGCGTGCCATTCGGCCAGGTCATCGAAGCGGGCTTCATTCATCCAGGCAGCTGGCTGGTGGCGCCCAACGGCAAGCGTGCGCGCGTGCGCGCGGATGGCTCGCTGGCTTTGGGCGATGCGACAGGCTCGATTCACCGCATCGGCGCACTCGCCTGCGACGCGCCCGCCTGCAACGGCTGGACGTTCTGGAGCTTGGAGACCAAGCAGGGCCCGAAACCGATCGACCTCTTCCGCCGCGAAATTCGCCGGCAAATGGCGATGTCGCCTGGGGCTTAAGTGCGCGCCTGAGCGCTCATCCGGCAAGGCCGCGCTAGCGTTACCCACGAGAACCGTCGGCCGTCGCAATCCGACATGCTTGACGCGAAGGGCCGGCGGGCGGACACAGGCGCACCGAGGGACGCTGTAGGGAGGGGATCGATGCGATTCCTATTTGCTCTTGCGGGTGCGCTTTTCGTCGCCCTCGCAACACCCGCCGCCGCGCAGCAATTGCCGCGAGGGCCTGTCACCCAACCGCCTATCATCCGTCCGGGGGGACCGATCGCGGTTTGCGCCGCCACGCCTGCGACGCTCGCCGACGGCCTCTATTCCATCCGCCTGGGCAACGGCAAATCGCTCGACGCCAGCAATGGCGGAACGTTCACAGAAAACGCCGCTGTCATTGGCTGGGATCACAACGGCAATCCCAATCAACGCTGGCTGATCACAAGCGTCTCCCCTGGCCGCTATCTTCTACGCAACGCCTCCAACGCCATGGCGGCGCGGGCCAATCCCCTCTGCGCTGCACGCAACAATTGCATGGTCGGCACCACGCGCGCCACCCGCGGCGCAGAGCAGCAATGGATCATCGAGCAAATCAGCGGCGGCAGCTCCTATCGCATTCGCGACGCGCGCACCGGCAAGCAATTGCAGATTTCGGGCGACATCGCCGCCAATGGCGGCGCGGCCGAGGTCTCGCCCACGCAAGGGTGCGGCGCTCACCAGACCTTCAACATTGCGCCCATCGGCGCCTATCGCGAACTTTCCCGCGAAGACGGCATCGGGCGGTTGATGGCGATCAATCTTCGGCTCAACACCTATACGCCGACACGCAATCAATTCGATCCTTCAGGCGAGCGCGCCTATTTCCGACCAAACGATTCGAACCTCTCCTTCCAAGTCGGAGACACCACTCACGGGCCGTTCCCCATCGACATTCCGGTGCTCGAACTGGGTCCGGATCGTATGTACAAAACCTATGTCAATGACTGGAACACCACGGCCACGCGGCTCAGCACTGACCGCCGCGGCGCCATTATCGCGCAGGTGAATTTCGAGGACGCCGGCGTCGAAATCATCACCAATTGCTACAACAATCTGAACTGCCACATGGGCGAACCGCGCTTCGATTTGCGAGATGCGGTAGTGACGGTGACGCTTCGTCCGCGCTTCGATGCGCCCACAAATCGCTTCACCTTCGATGCAGCGACCGATTTTCGTTTTGCGATGAGCGAATCCGGTCCCTGCATCAACAATTTCTGGGCCTTCATTTGCGATCTGGCGCTGCCGGACCGCGCCAGTCTGCTTCGGACCAACGTGATCGATCAGCTGAACTACAACCTCACGGAACCCGGCAGCATCGGGCGCATTGGTCTCGAACTGGTGCTCAACGGCTATGCGGGCGACGGCGGCTTCCGGAACGTGACCGTGGGACCCAACGGCGAACTGATCTTCTATTGATCGGCCTGCCAAGCGCGGAGCGTTGACGAGGCAAGGTTTGCCCGCCAATGCTCCGCTCATGGCGGACAAGCAGGACCTCCTGAACGTCGAAGCGGCGCTGGCGAAGGCCGAACTGATGGCCGCGCTTTCCGACGCCACGCGCGCGCGGCTGGCCAAGCAGGGCGTCCCCTGCACGCTCGACACCGGCAAGCTCCTGTTCGCCAAGGGCGACAAGGGCGACGCGCTCTACGTGCTGCTCGAAGGCGAGGTGGAGGTGCGCTCGTCGACCGAGGCCGGCAAGGATGTGCGCATCGCCGCACTGAAACCCTACGCGCTGATCGGCGAAATGGCGGTGCTCGACGGCGGCGTGCGTTCGGCCGACATCGCCGCCATCCGCAAATCGCGCCTCTTGCGCATCCATCGCGATCATGCGCTCGCCGCGCTCGAAAGCGAGCCGAAGGCGCTGTTGAAGCTGCTCGCCGAACTCTCGCGCCGCTTGCGCCATGCCGACGCGGCGATTGAGGACGCGCACACGCTCGATCTCGGCGGGCGTCTGGCGCAGCGTCTGCTCGAAGAAGCCGGCGACGGCGCCAGCGTGACGCTGACGCAAACCGAGATCGCGCGCCGCATCGGCGCCAGCCGCGAAAAGGTCAATCGCAAGCTGCACGAATGGGCCGACGAAGGCTGGATCAGCATGGGCCGCGCGGGAATCAAATTGGTCGCGCGCGACCAACTCCAAGCGCTGATCCAGGAAGCGCGGGCGCATTAGAATTTTCAAGTATCGGGGGACCCAACACATGATCGAACGGCGCACTTTGCTCGCGGCGGGGGCAGCCCTTCCCGCGCTTTCCGCTTGCGCGACCACCGGCGGCGACATCCGCGCTTCGATGCCGCCCTTGCCGCACGATCCCCATTCCTACGCCAAGCCGGAGGAAGCGCGCGTCCTCCACGTTTCGCTCGATCTCCGCGCCGATTTCGAGCGCAAGGCGCTCTCGGGCGTGTGCCGCCTCACCATCGCCGCGCGCGACGATGCGCGCGAGATCGTGCTCGACAGCAAGGGCCTCAGCATCGGTTCGGTCAGCGGCAATGGTCGCGAGCTTCCCTTCACCATCGGTGAAAACACCGAAGAACTCGGCGCGCCGCTCACCATCCAGCTCAACGGCGCCCGCGAAATCGCAATCGCTTATGAGAGCGCCCCCAACGCCGATGCGCTGCAATGGCTGACGCCGGAGCAGACGGCGAGCGGCAAACCGTTCCTGTTCAGCCAGGGGCAAGCGATCCTCACCCGCACCTGGGCGCCGACGCAGGACAGCCCCGGCATTCGCCAGACCTATGACGTGCGCCTCGTCGTGCCAGAAGGCTTGAAGGCGGTGATGAGCGCCGAGATGCTGACGCCCGATGGCGAACCGGCCGAAGGCGGGCGCGCCTTCCGCTTCCGCATGCGCAACCCGGTGCCGATCTATCTGATGTCGCTCGCGGTCGGCGATCTGGCGTTCGGGTCCGTCGGCCCGCGCACCGGCGTCTGGGCCGAGCCCAGCGTGCTTGAACGCGGGCTCTACGAATGCGCCGACATGGAAGCGATGGTGCGCGCGGCCGAAGCGCTTTACGGGCCCTATCGCTGGGGCCGCTACGATGTGCTGATCCTGCCGCCGTCGTTTCCTTATGGCGGCATGGAAAATCCGCGCCTCACTTTCCTCACGCCCACCTTCCTCGCCGGCGACCGCAGTCTGGTGTCGCTGATCGCGCACGAACTGGCGCATTCCTGGTCGGGCAATCTGGTCACCAACGCGGTGTGGGCCGATAGCTGGCTGAACGAGGGCTTCACCACCTATTTCGAAGGCCGCATTACCGAAGCGCTCTACGGCGTCGAGCGCGCCAACATGCAGAACGTTCTGGCCTGGGCGGAAATCCAGCAGGCCGTGCGCGAGGCCCCAGCCGACGCGCAGCGCCTGCATCTGGTCGGCGAACGCAATGCCGAGGAGAATAACTCCGCCATCGTTTACGAGAAAGGCGCGCTCTTCCTGCGCACCATCGAGCGCATCATGGGGCGCGCGCGCTTCGACGCCTATCTGCGTTCCTATTTCGACCGCTACGCCTTCCAGCCGATGACGACCCAGCAATTCCTGGCCGACTTCCGCGAGCGCGGCGTGCGCGGCGATGCGGCGCTCGAAGCGCAATTGCAGCTCGACGCCTGGGCCTACGAGCCTAGCTTACCCTCGAACGCCGAAGAGCCGCACGCCGAAACCTTCAATCAAGTCGATCACTTCGTGCGCGATTTCCTCTCTGGCAGCCCGCCGGCGGCGGCGCCGTGGGAGAATTGGGGCACGTACGAGCGGCAGCGTTATCTGCAAACCCTGCCGCGCGAACTCACGCCCGCGCAAATGAATGCGCTCGAAACCGCGTTCGGCTTGAACGCCCTCGGCAACAACGAAGTCTTGTTTAACTGGCTCGAACTGGTGGTCGCCAATCGCTATGAGCCGGGCGTCGCTTCGCTCGAGAGCTTCCTCACCCGCCAGGGCCGCGGCAAGTTCATCCGCCCGCTCTATCGCGCGCTGATGGCCGAGGACGCCTGGGGCCGCGACCTGGCGCGGCGCATCTATGCGCGCGCCCGGCCCGGCTATCACAATCTGGTCTCGGGCGCGGTCGACCGCATCCTGGCGGGGTGATGCGCTACTAAACCGTCGTCACACGGCCCACGAACAGGCGCACGCCGCTCTGCTTATGGTGCAGCACGATGAAGAACGGGTGATCGGCCTTGAATTCGATCGGCGGCGGCGGCGGCGGGCCCATCGGCGCGGCGGTGGCGACCATGTCGATGGCGGTGACTGCGGCGGCTTCCGTGCCCTCTTCGTCGATGGCGAGGAACGTCTTGTGGATCACCTGGCTGATCGCCAGCCGCTCCGCCTCGGTGACGCCGGAGAAATCCGCGGCGCCGGTGAACGCCAGACGCAAGCCAAGCGCCTGCAGCGTTTCCCCGAGTTCGTATTCGGCTTCCATCTCCACCTTCGGCAGGGTCACGTCGAGCCGTTGGCGCTGCGCATCGGCGAGGCGCCGTAGCCAAAGATCCAGATCGGCGCCGCTCACCAGCGTGCGCTCGAAGGCTTCTAAGCCCGTGCGCTGGCGCGGCAGGAACACCGCCAGCGCGAACGCGCCGCCGTCATAATCGAACTCGGCCGCCTGCACGCCATCGGCCTCAGCGTAGCGCGCATGCGTGATTTGCCGCATCAGCCGCGCCGGCACGCGCGTTTCGGCGCCGGTGAAGAAATCGCCGTCGCGGGTTGCGCTGGCGGAGAATTGATCGGCCCATTTGCCTTTGAAATAGACGGCGTTGGTCAGCACCAGGCGGCGATCTGGATTCGGTTCGCGAATGATGTCGCGGATGCGCTCGCGGGTCTCGCGCGCGGCCCAGGCATTGATGCGCCGCAGCGCTTCGCGCTGATTGGCGATGAAGTCGACGGTCTCGATCGCGCCGCCCATCTCATCGCGCACCATGCGCGCATACTCGGCGCGCAGGCCCATGCTGCGCTCGACCCAGGCGGCGTTGGCTGTAGCGAACTCGCTGCCGCCGGTGTTGGCGGTCAGCGTCTGCGCGGTTGAGCGGGCTTGCGTGGCTTGACGCGCGAAGTCCGGATCAAAGCCGAAAATGATCATGATCTCGCGGGCGGTGTCGCCGCGCGCGCCCGGATAGAGCAGCGCGAACGCGCTGGCGATGCTGTAGGGTGAGACGAACTGATTGCCGCCAAGCGCGGCGACGGCGCGATAAAGCGCGATGTCGAAACTGCGGAGCGGCGGCGTCAAGGGCGGCGGTACGGGGTCGGGGCGGACCGGCTCAGGCGGCGCATCGGGCGCCGCGGGCGCGGCGCACGCCGCCAGGGCGGCCGACGCCGCCGATGCCAACAAAGCTCTCCGATGCATGCCTCAACTCCCGCGCCTCGCGGGCGCATTGGCGCGCAGAGATGCGGCAAAGCCAAGGCGCCCTACCCCTTCCGCCGCCAGGTGCTGCCACTGGCGCTATCCATCACCTCGACGCCACGCGCCGCCAGCTCGTCGCGCAGGCGATCGGAGGTGGCGTAATCCTTGGCCGCGCGCGCCGCCACGCGTTCGGCGACCAGCGCGTCGATGGCGGCGGCATCTTCGCCGAAGCTCGCCCGGAACCAGCGTTCGGGATCGTCCTGCAACACGCCGAACAATTTCGCCGCCGCCAGCAACTCGGCTTTCGCCCTTGCCAACTCGGCCGGCTTCTTGGCGATGTTGGCGGCGGTCGCAAGCGCCGAGAGTTCGGCGATCGCCGCCGGCGTGTTGAGGTCGTCGGCGAGCGCCGCGACGAACGCCGCCGGCGCCGCCGCCTCCGCCGCCGGCGTATCCTTCAGACGCAGCAGCGCGCCATAAAGTCGATCCAAGCTCGCCTGCGCCTGCCGCAGCAGATCGTCGCTCCAGTCGAGCGGCGCGCGATAATGCGCCGAGAGCAGCGCCCAGCGTATGGTCTCGCCCTGCCAGCCTTGTTCCAGCAATTCGCGCGGCGTGATGATGTTGCCGATGGACTTCGACATCTTCTCGCGGTCCATGGTGAGGAAGCCGTTGTGCATCCACACCCGCGCCAGCGCATGGCCATGGGCGCTTTCGCTTTGTGCGATTTCGTTTTCGTGGTGCGGGAAGATGAGATCGACGCCGCCGCCGTGGATGTCGATCGGCGAACCCAGTTCTTCCTCGATCATGGCCGAGCATTCGATGTGCCAGCCCGGCCGCCCTGCGCCGAACGGCGCCGCCCACGACGGCTCGCCCGGCTTCGCGGTCTTCCAGAGCGCGAAATCGGAGGGATGGCGCTTATCGTCCTCGCCCTCGACGCGCGCGCCTGCCTTCAACTCATCCTGCGCCCGGCCGGAAAGTTTGCCGTAATCGGCGTCGGCGGCGACGGAGAAATAAACACCGCTCGGCACGACGTAAGCCACACCCTTGGCGATCAGCTGCTCGATAACCCGCACCATCGCAGGGACATTCTCGGTCGCGCGCGGCCGCCGCGTCGGCGTGAGCACGTTGAGCGCGGCCATGTCGGCATCGTACTGACGTTCGACATCGCGGGTGATCGCGTCGATGGCAACCCCACGCGCGATCGAGGCGGCGATGATCTTGTCGTCGATGTCGGTGTAGTTGCGCGCATAGATGACGGCGCTCTCGCCATAGACATGGCGCAGGAGCCGGAACAGCACGTCGAACACGACCGGCGGGCGGGCGTTGCCGATATGGGCGAAATTGTAGACCGTCGGCCCGCAGACATACATGGTCACCCGGCCGGGGTCGGCGGGTTCGAACGGCTCTTTTCGTCGCGTCAACGTGTTGGTCAGCTGAATGTTCATTGCCGCTGGGTTCTAGCGGCAGGGCGTGCTACACTCCATATCCGTTCGGGGCCGCGTGTATCGGTCCTATCGCCTGAGGTGAAAATCGGGCGGGCGTTAAGTCCGGGTGTCCAGCTGGTGCGTATACGGCAAGGAACCCTCCCGGCTCGACCTCCGTCCCTCAGACCAAGGACTTGATCTCCTCCCATGAGTGAAATTCTGAAATGGCGCTCGCCCACCGAGGCGCAAGCGAAACGGCCCTCGCGCGACGCGGCCATGGAAGCGGTGAAGACGCTGATCGCCTGGGCCGGCGACGATCCCGAACGCGAGGGCCTCAAAGACACCCCCAAGCGCGTCGTCGACGCCTACCGCGAATGGTTCGGCGGCTATGACGAGAACCCGGCGGACGAACTCTCGCGCGTGTTCGAAGAGGTCGGCGGCTATGACGATATCGTCATGTTGAAGAACATCGACGTCGAGAGCCATTGCGAACACCACATGGCGCCGTTCCTGGGCAAAGCCTTCGTTGCCTATCTGCCGACCGAGTCGGTGGTCGGCATTTCGAAGATCGCCCGCGTCGTCGAGATTTTCGCGAAGCGCCTGCAGACGCAGGAAACCATGACCGCGCAGATCGCCGAAGCCATGAACGACACGCTGAAACCGCGCGGCGTCGCCGTGCTGATCGACGCCGAGCATCAATGCATGTCGACGCGCGGCGTCCACCATAAGGACGTAACGACGGTGACGACGCAATTCACCGGCGCGTTCAAGGACGACGCCGAACTGCGCGCGCGTTTCTTGAAACTCGCCGGATATGGGTGAGTCGTAGATACCGGACGATACCGGGTGACACACGATGCCGGGTGACACACACGCACTGCGCAAGCCGCGCCAGGTTCGCGCGAGCGATCGGGGTGCGTGTGTGTCACCCCTCGGAACCCCTCGGATCGCCGGCGCTCTCGCCGGCACGGCGCTATCTCTACAAAGTGGAGCGCGCGACCTCCGGTCGCGCATGCGTCGCCGGAGGCGCCGCGCTCCATACCGGTGTCTACCGGGTGACACACACGCATCGAGGAAGCCGCGCCGAGTTCGCGCGAGCGATAGGAGTGCGTGTGTGTCACCCCTGAAGCTGAAGCGCCAATCGTGGATAGGCGCCCCCGCTATCCCCCCATTCGCGTTTTGAAAAGTCCGCGCTTTCAGCGT
>LWDN01000081.1 GCA_002083515.1 Proteobacteria bacterium HN_bin10 | reverse complement strand
GAAGGTGTCCATCCCGGATGCCTTGATGATTCTTTGGAGATTTCTCCTTGACTGACCATCCCTCTAAGAGTAGACCTCTAATCCACGATGGAAAATCCCATCCTTCCTCCCCTGTCCCAACCAGTTGATGAAGAAGCAGAAGTCGCTGACTTCCTCCCACCAGAATTCGCCCTCGAGGGTCGAGCGACGCTCTCGGTGGACTGGCGACTGGAGTATCTTGAGAAGGTCCATTTGACGATGGAAGACGCTCGGTTTCTAACCATGCCGCCGACTGCACAGCTGTTGTATCTCCATTTGCTTAAGAAGACGTATGGCGTCGGAGGGCGCGAGGTCGCGGTCTCGATTGATCGGTTAGTTAAGGGGACGAAGCTGGCCTGGATGACCGTGCAAAAGCAACTCAAGGCCCTGACGGCCAGCGGACTTGTGACGACAACCCAGCCAGCCAGACAACGAATCGCCCCAACCTACCTAGTACACTGGCTGCCGCAGCTAGAGAAGCGAGATGAATTGAGAGACATCGTGACACGCTACGATCAGTTCGATCAGGAGGATCTCGCTGAACTGTCGCGCCTGACTCCCCTCCTCTCTCCGGGAGAGCGAGACGAAATGGCTCAGGATATTCTGATCAACTTTCGAGGTGATGGTATGATTCCTAGTCCCGATCTCGTGCGGAAGATTCTTAACTATCGGCTGCTCACCACCTACCCCTATCGGCGTAGATTACTCCTGAAACACCCTGAGTGGTTCGGTTCCCCATCGGATGAGTAGCTGGGTCTATTCAAAACGCAGTTGCTGATGCTTTTGGGTGCATCCCTTCAAGTGAACTCTCTCCCCCTCTGTATTTGGGAAAGAAGGCCGATTGTTCTTGGAGTCGCCACCTGGTTTTTCTTAGCGCATTCGTCGTCATGAATTCCGATGCCTTTAGAGGTGCGGTTCTCCATGGAGTACGAGCCGTACCCGTCCTGTTTTCCAGGATCTGCCTCACTCGAGACTTTACAGACGTGGAGCTCCGTTGGAATAGATAGGGTATTAAAGATGGTAGTTCTTGGATATCTACATAGTAGCTTATAGATATCTGGTAGCCATCTAGTATCTATTAGATTGCTTATAGATATCAGAAAGCTGACTGGTATTCGATGTCATGATTTGCACTAATTGCGGTTATGTAAAACACATTGTCTATATACTGTGGCTAGCTTTTTGGTCACATTTAGCTATCTGGTAGCTTCCCGATGTCTTTAATATAGCTTATTGGAATCTGATAGCCACCTGGAACTAATTCGCTAGACAACAGCTTCCAACTCAAGTAATGTACAATTTGTTCAATGCATACTATTGCTGCTCGTTTCTGATAAGGAGGGAAGGGGATGCCCGTTATTGCTCTGGCTAGTCCGAAGGGTGGATGCGGAAAGACAACGGCGGCGCTCCTCCTCGCGACCGAGTTAGCCCAAAAGGGAATAGGCGTGACCGTCCTCGATGCGGATCCCGAAACCTATATCGACACCTGGGCCAAACTACCAGATAAGCCACCAAGCCTCACTGTCAAGAAATCCCCGACGGAACAGACAATCCTTGATGATATCGATAAAGCCAAACAAGAATCTCCTTTCGTGATCATCGATCTTGAAGGCACGGCCAATATGTTGGTCGCGTACGCCATTAGCAGAGCGGATCTCGTTATTATCCCGTTACAACCTTCTGATCTGGATGCCCGTGGCGCAGCGAAAGCCCTCCAATTAGTCCGACAGCAACAGAAAGCCTTCAATCGAACCATACCCCACGCTATTCTCTTCACGAGAACGAAGGCTGCAATTCGTACAAAGACCTTCACCCATATTTCTCAACAGCTGACTCAAAATAAGATCACAATCTTTAAGACCCACCTCATGGAGCGTGAGGTATACCGCGCCCTCTTTTCTTATGGCGGTTGTCTTGAGAACCTCGATCCTAAGGACGTTTATCACCTCCAAGATGCAATCAACAACGCTCGGGCATTTGCTGGAGAAGTCATTTCAATGGTTAATTCACCCCATACCCCTTCTACTCGACCGACTCAGGAACTTGAAGGAGTCTTGACATGAGTAAATCCAGAGCCGCAATTCCTTTTGACGAGGATTTTTCTCAGACTTCGGATTTCACTAAGACTTTTGAGAACGTTTCTCCACAGACCTTTCGCCCGGAAGCGGTCGCTACCACCGCTCCCGTTTCCGTGGCGAAATTGACGCAAGTGGCGGCCGCCAGTGGCTTTCAGAGTCGCGAACCTAACTCGGCGGCCCCGCACTTGAGCTCTGTGCCAGGGGAGGGGAGAAGCCGGCGACCACGACGCATTTATCGAACCGGCCGAAATACACCGCTCAATATCAAAGCGCGTCCACATGAAGTCGACAAGTTTAATTGGATCTGTACTCAGAAGAACTGGGTACAAGGAGTGACCCTCCAGAACGCATTACTAGCTTTAGAAGAGAAGTTAGGCCTTACGTATCCTGTCGAGGATCCTGGTCCACCATCATGATCTTCAGTTCTCCTCAAGAAAACGAATCTTGTGACAAACCAACTCTGCAGAATGATCTGTGCATGATAAAACTTTTTCTTCACGTTAAAGGACCAGAGGTGGTTACCCTTTCTCACGATTTCCGGTCACGATTGACTAGGTACGCATGACGAAGAAACCCAGCCTTCCTCAAACGGAAACCAGCGTCGCGATTACAACTAAACAATACGATCTTTTTACTACATTTTTTGGAAATCCCAATAACCTCTCAAATACAATTGAACTCTGGGATGCAATCCCGAAATATGCGGTCAACGAACGGGCACAGAGCCAGGTCCGGGATGAAAAAGGGAATTTGCCTGTCAGCACCCAAGAATTTCTCTATCGTCCTACCGTTCGAGGGTTGCCGAAGGAAATCACCTGCAAGCTGACCATTCAGCCAGCCAGCATTAAGAACACGGACGGCACCTATACGCAGTATTACCCTTCAAACGACGAAGAACTACTCGAGGAAGTCCTCAAGAAATTCTTCACCGATCAGAATTTTGGGCAACACAGGGCGAATGGCTCTGAAAGCTGGGTCCGGTTTACCCTGGGGATGGTTCAACAAGAGTTGAAACGAAGAGGTAAATCACGCAGTTTGGATGAAATCAAACACTCTTTAGAAATCCTTTCAAAGGCTGTCCTAACAGTAGAATTCGATAGTCAACAGCAACTCGGCGTTGCAAAGCGACTTGTATACACCAATCCGATTCTTTCCGAGGTAACGGGCGTCACGCGACTCCATTATCTTCAGGATCCCAAAGCGATGTGGTTGGCCAAACTCCCGTCTTTGATCAGCAAAAGTGTCAACGAACTCAGCTATCGACAATTCAATTATGGAACGTTGATGAGCCTATCCTCCCAACTGGCTCGATGGTTCCATAAACGATTGTCACACCAATATACCCAAGCAAGCATTACCGATCCCTATCATATTAAGTACTCATCGATCCGTCGTGACAGTGGATTGCTACGCCATTCTCGCCAGTCGGTTCATGTCAAACAGATTGATGCGGCGCTCAATGAGCTCATCGATAAAAGTGTGTTGCTGTCCTTCAAGAAGGATGTTCGAAAAAGGGGCAACGCTATCACCGAGATCGTCTATAGTATGCTTCCAACGTCCACCTTCCAGGAAGAAATCAAAACTGCCAACGCTCGACAATCGGCCCACAATGTAGAACTTGGCATTTCCCGCCGGCACCCATCGTTGATAAGTAAACTTCAAGGATCCTTTGGAACTTCGCGTTCCGAAGAACCTTCCTAGATTTCAGCAAGCGACATATTCGATCCAGGGTTCTAGGTGGATCGTGCGTGTTCTCTAAGTCCTTCATTACTCCATGAGATACAGTTATAGGTGTTTCGTGCAGATGTCGCGGCCTGAAGCTTATCCTCTTGTTGTAAGTGCTCCAGACATCTGACTAGGAAGTGAGGAATATTTAAAGAGAACCATTATAGGTGAAGCGTGCAGTTTATCTTTTGGCCTACGGTCAAACTTATAGGCGGAATGTGCAGGGAGTTATAGGTGGACTGTGCGGCATCCTATTTCACACGGCTTTATCGCACGTGAACCTAGATAAGACCTTAAACTTTTTGCGATTTCTCGCGTTATAGGTCCACGGTGCAATTGTCATTTCACATTGTTCGTTACGTATAGGCGGCTCGTGCAGCTCGCTTTTCATACATCTCTTCGGCAGGTTATAGGTTTACCGTGCATGTCATATTGGCGGACCGTGCAATACGTTATAGGCGGACGCAACTCTATGTTCTAGGTGGTCCGCGCAGTCCATGCTTTTTGCCTCTCTGTTCGCCTGAAGAGCAGGCCTGACACATGCCTCAAGATCTAGGTGGTCTGTGCAGACCCCACTGAAACTTATAGGTAGACCATCCAATTGTTCTCTCGACATATAGGTGGATTGTGCAGCTCGGTAAGGAAACTTCTAGGTGCATGATGCAGCAGTTGGTCTTCTTCTAGGTAAACCGTGCAGTATGTTTTCGCACCACATTGTTTTTACAAATCATTCTTCTCGTTTTTTCGCCTTATCCTTTTACCTTTATTAACCTTCTCTTATAAGAGTAACTCTTTTTCTCACGATCTCCGGAATACTCGGAAAACTGCATCCTAAGGACCGAAGCCCACATTCGTATAACGAAAATCATATTGATAAGCCAACATTTCCCAAAGGCCAGCCACATTTTTCCTGCACGATGCACCTACAGGTTAGAGCCGTCTCCGAATAGCCATGTCACACTTGAAGCGAAAACCAATATCTGCCGGCATGGATCCACTCGGCCTCCTCTGCGATCACGAGTCGACACCGAGTCCACAGAGTCAGAGGCCCCACGTGAGCTCGGGTCATGTTTGGAGATTGAGCCTGGCCAACTCCTGTGTAGGCTTCATCAGATAGGTCGTTGACCTCGAGGTGGACTCGCCGCCAGCAACTTGGTCAGGCAGTGGGACTCATGGATCATCCGACCGTGATCGTGACCGGACCACCACAGGTCAGTGTCACTGCGAGCGAAGACGGTACGGAGGAGGAACGGAACCGCTACGCGTTCCGCACTCATCATGGGTTGCCGTCGGGTGGATCACACGGTGTTTTTTCAATCTTGAATCGCGGGACATCGATCGCAATAAGACAGCAGCCAGGTTTGCTCGATAGAACACTGGCTGTGGCCAATGTCAAAAGCATAACAAGAACCAGTATAAGAGGAAGATGTGTCAGATACCTTGAAGGTGAACGCTTTCGGTAGGTGTGGCAGACTGTCTCAGTTCGACCCCAAAGCAGAAGTACATGACTGACCGCTATCAGAGGGGGCTTACGCCGATCCGCATAAGAACCTGTGATGCATGGTCCCATTGCTGCAATTCCTTGGACAAGCGTCGAGCATGGCGTATTCTTCACGAACAGTAGTGGCGTGTTCTACGGACAGAAATGGCAAATCAGGCTCTTACGCGGATCGGCCTAAACATTGTTGGGCCGCAAAAAAGAGTAACTGAATGAGTAATGATCTTGCGAAATTCGAAGATGATTTCTCATTTGTCAGAGATCACGTCAGCGATTTCTTTGACAGAGGATCCGTCAAGCGCGCACTCGATCTCATCTACGATGTCGGTATAACTGGATGGGAAAAATGGTGGCAGGTTGAATTCTGCTCGTGGCTCGCAGAACATGACGGAATTGGGGATTGGGTTATGGAGGAAGCTTTCTTTACTGATTTAAGGCGCAACTTGGCCAAGGACACCATCGCTATTGACATTGGCTTTCGATTGAAAGGCTTTTCGAAATCTGAAATGCTCTTCTTGGAGCTGAAGCAGAACGGCGACTGGCGTCGTTGCATTGAGAACATGCTGTTGGATGTAGAAAAGGTCGATTGTGCGCAGACCTATTCAATAGAGAACAAGATCATGATTCGAAACTTCTTCGTTGTTGGAATTTATCCGACTGGCGAAACGCCCAAGAAGGAAGTTCATGATTACATTCAAGAGCGCGCTGAAGATTGTGGAGTCGACGTGGATCGTGCGCATGTTTTTACGAAGTTCATCCAGAACACTCCATTTAGCGTCACTATGTTCTGAAATGCGCCCAACAAATCATTCGAGCCGACGTGCGAGGGCGCACGCGGCTCGAATGATCGCGTTAAAGCGACAGGGCTAAGGACCGCTTTCGGTGCGATCTCAGCGCCGAACTTCCGCTCTTGGCCGCTGGCGGACGGTGCGTGCGGGTGACGACATCCAACACCCAACATGATCCTTGGTGATCGTTCATGCCCCACACCATGCTGCGCGGCATCAGCGTCGAGGAACCCTTCTGCCGCAGTCCTTTAAGGTCGTTTTGGCGTCTCGCCTCAGGCGACCGCGCGGCTCCTGGTTCGCGTCGCTCATCCCGCCAGACGGCGGGACTCACGCCCTACACATGACCCCAATCACACAGACCGATGGACGGCACCGCACACGCGCCGTGCCGTACCGGTATTCGATTGGCACCGTCCATCCGTGCCGTGCAGATGGACCGTGCGAAGACGCCTCCTCAATCCGGTCTCGTCCCTCGCATCGGTGGGGAAGAAAGAGCGCTGACAGACAGGAGGGGAGAGGGCGTGCTTGCCTGTGTGTCGTGAGGCTACCACACCGGTCTCGACGTCAAGGCCTTCGCGCGTGGCTGCGCCTCGTGCTCGCAAGCGTGTGTCACACGGCCCTGACGGCTGCGCGTGCGGTGTGCTGGAGACCCTCCACCCAGGCAATTCCGCCTGGGACCACTCGGAGGGACTGACATGAAACCATTCAACAACGGACAACCAGCGATCGTGGCGACCGTGGTGCCGGAAGAGGACCGGCTCGAGTTTCTGCCGCGCCACTTTGGCAAACACATGCTCACCGTGGAAAACTTTCTGTACGCGCAATTCGCCAAGCTGTGTCCCACCTACACCGGAGGGTATTGGCACTTCTATGACTTGAGCAACGGCGGGTGTTATCTCGCACCGAGTCATGACCGCTATGCACTCGTGCATGCGGACAATTTCTTTGACGCCACGGTCTCGGGCGATGCCGCCGGGATGATCGTGTCCCTGTTCACGTTCAGCCACGTGTCCTTCCTGTTGGAGGATGATCCACGTGGTCCTCGGATCGCCGACTACTTCCATCTGCTGCGTGACTTCGAGGCCAACCATCCCGAGGCCGGCCTGATCTTTCGAGCGATCGACTGATTCGCTCAACAGGGCCGGCGGGCCTCGCTCGCTCGTCGGCCTTGTCTGATCAGGCCAATTCTCCCTTCCTTTTTCAAAATTGATCTCTCCGATCCTGACCCACGAGTGTGTTGGAACGTTCCACCAGCACGGTGGCACCGCGCCCGCGCCGTGCCTTCCTTCGCGCACCGTCG
>LWDN01000080.1 GCA_002083515.1 Proteobacteria bacterium HN_bin10 | reverse complement strand
TGCCGATGTCCTTGTGGTTGGTGGTCGTGATCCAGCGCAGGATGCCGCCGGGGTGGTGGTCGTGGTGCTCGCCGTGGTGCGCGTGGCCGTGGCTGTCGATGACTGCGCTCATTCGCCTCTCCTTACTTCCGCATTGCCTTGATTTCGGCCGGCTGCACCAGATCGCCGGCCTTGTTGCCCCAGCTGTTGCGCGTGAACGTGATGACCGCGGCGAGCTCGACGTCCGAGAGCTGCTTGCCGAACGCGGCCATCGCCGTGTTGGGCTTGCCGTTCAGGACGATATCGGCCTGCTTGTCCTTCGGCCCCGTGACGACCTTCGAGCCGTCCAGCGGCGGGAACGCCGGCGGCGTGCCCTTGCCGGTCGCCTGGTGGCAGGCGACGCAGTTGGCGGCGTAGACCTTCTCGCCGCGGCTGCGCAGCTCGTCGATCGTGAACTGCTTGTTCGGGTCGTCGGCCGCCGCCGCGATCAGCTTCATCTTCTCGCCGACCCACTTGCTGTAGTCCTCCTGCGACACGACCGTCACCACGATCGGCATGAAGCCGTGCTCCTTGCCGCAGAGCTCGACGCACTGGCTGCGGAAGGTGCCGGTCTGCTCCGCCCTGAACCACAGGTCGCGGATGAAGCCGGGGATCGCGTCCTGCTTGGCGCCGAACGCGGGCACCCACCAGGAGTGCACGACGTCCGCCGCGGTGGTGAGGATGCGGACCTTCTTGCCCACCGGCACCACGAGCTCGTTGTCGACCTCGAGCAGGTAGTTCGGGCCCTTGGGCGCGTTGCCCTCGATCTGCTCGCGCGGCGTGGCGAGCGTGGAGACGAAGCTGATGCCCTCGCCCTCGCCCTTCAGGTAGTCGTAGCCCCACTTCCACTGGTAGCCGGTGACCTTGATGGTGAGGTCGGCGCTCGAGGTGTCCTTCTGCGCGATCACCACCTTGGTGACCGGCCAGGCGATCAGCACCAGCACCAGCGCCAGGCCATATTTCAGGTAGGCGAAGCGCTCGACCGCCGCCGCCAGCATGAAATACATCGAACGCAGGCCGAGGATGGCGAAAATATTGGAGGTGTAGACGATGAACGGATCGCGGGTGACCGCGAAAATCGCCGGCACCGAGTCGACCGCGAAGATGATATCGGCGAACTCGACCATGATCAGCGCCAGGAATAGCGGCGTGGCGAAGAGCACGAGCTTGCCGGTCGTGGGATCGGGGCGGCGAACGAAGAAATTGTGGCTCTCGATCCGATCGGTGACGCGCATGCGCCCGCGAATGAACTTGAGCAGCTTGTTGTCTTCGAGCTTCATCTCCTGGCCGTGGCCGGTGAGCATCTTCCAGCCGGTCCAGATCAAGAAGGCGGCGAAGATGTAGAGCACCCAGGCCCAGGAATTCACCACCGCCGCGCCGAACGAGATGAAAATGGCGCGGAAGACGATAGCGCCGATAATGCCCCAGAACAGCACCCGGTGCTGATATTCGCGCGGCACGGCGAAATAGGTGAAAATCAGCGAAATGACGAAGATGTTGTCGAAGGCGAGCGCCGTCTCCAGCAGGTACCCGGTGAAGTATTGGATGACGGCCTGCTGGTTCAGGTTTTCCGGGCTGTTGTAGTAGCGCGGATCGGGCTCGTAGACGAAGCCGACATAAAGGCTGAAGGCGACGGCAAGCGAGGCGAAGCCCGCCCACATCATGGCGCTCTTGGCCGGCGAGATCACCGCGTCCTTGCGGTTGACGACGCCGAGGTCGAGCCAGAGCAAGAAACCAATGACGCTCAGAAACGCCAGCCAAAGCCAAATCGGTTGCCCGGCGAATTCGGACGTCATCAGTTCCATGGGTGCACCTGTATTTTCAAAGAGAATGACGGCGCGCCCGAGAGGCGCGCCGCCGGCAAACGATGCTGTCTGGCTATTCCTGGCGCTGACCGAACAGCGACAACAGCAATTGGAACATGTTGATGAAGTTGAGATAGAGGCTGAGCGCGCCCCAGACCTGCACGCGCGCCGCGCTGTCGCCGCCGGCGGCGCTGGCGAAATATTCGTGCTTCAGCCGCTGCGTGTCGTAGGCGGTGAGGCCCGCGAACACCAGAACGCCGATGCTCGCCGCAACGAAGTGCAGCAGGCTCGATTGTAGGAACAGATTGACCAGGAACGCGATGATGACGCCGATCAAGCCCATGATCAGGAACGTCCCCATGCCTGAGAGCGAGCGCTTGGTGGTGTAGCCGTGGAGCGCCAACGCGCCGAAGGCGATCGCCGTGATCAGGAAGATTTGTGCGGCGCTGGCGGCGGTATAGACCTGCAGCAGCAGCGCGACGCTCACGCCTTGCAGCGCGGCGACGCTCCAATAGATTCCGTGCAGGGCCGGCGTGGACATGCGCTGACCGGCGAACGAGGCAATCAGCAAGAGTCCAAGCGGGGCGAACACAGCGACCCAGCCGAGCGGGGTCATTTGTCCGGGCGCGGTGAAGAACAGCGCGCTCATGCCCGTCTGCACCAGGAAGAATGCGGTCGCGGCGCTGAGGCCGAGCCCCAGGAACATCAGGTTGAAAATGCCGACCATGTGCCGGCGCAGGCCGACGTCGTACTCAAGCGCATCCGCGCGCGGCGCTGTCTGCGGAACATTTCGGTAGTCTTCGAACGCCATTCGCTCTGTCTCCAGACTTGGGAGGTGCGAATTGCGGGCGGAGGGGCTCCCTGCGGGGGGAGGGGGAAAGGCGGGACGCGCCCTTCACCCGCAATCCTCCAGTCCGACATCACGGTTCTTGCGAACCGCCAGAGGGGCCCGGCCTGGTGAGCGTGAGGTGGTTGCCGCGCGCTTCGCCCGCAAGGCGGGTCAAGATGAATTTCGCCAATGTCAGCGATAGGGGACTGCAATCTTACCCGCGCCCGCCGGCGGCGGCGTCGAGCGAACTCAGAATGAAATTGGCGAGCCGCTCGGCAGCGACCGGGAGGGTCTTGCCGGCGCGGATCAGGGCGATTTCGGCCTCGGCCAGCGCTGGAAAGCCATCGTCCTTGCCGAACACCACCAGTTCCGGGCTGGCCATTTCCTGCGGCAACGCGCTGACGCCAAGCCCCGCGCGCAACGCCGCCAGTTGCCCTGCAAGCGAATGGCTGGTGTAGGCGATGCGCCACGGCCTGCCCAAGGCATCGAGCGCCGCGGTGGCGCGCTTGCGGTAGACGCACGGCGCGGGCGCCACCACCAGCGGGACCGGTCCGTCTTTGGGCAGCACATCGTCGCCGGCGCCCACCCACACCAGCGTCTCCCGCCACACCCGCACGCCGACATCGGAGCCGACTGGTTCGCGCTTGATCAGCGCCAGATCGAGTTCGCCTTGCGCCATTTTTTCCATGAGCTTCATGGTGAGATCGCAGGTCACCGACAAACTGACGTGCGGATAGGCGCGCGCATAATCGCCGAGGATGCCGGGTAAATGCGTGGTGGCGAAATCCTCGGGCGCGCCGAACCGCACCTCGCCTTCGAGCGCGCGGCCATACAGACCGCCGACGATCTCGTCGTTCAGCCGCAAGAGCGCGCGCGCTTGCGGCAACAGCGACTCGCCTTCGGCGGTCAATGTCACGCTGCGCGGATCGCGCTTGAACACTTCGGCGTCGAGTTGTTCCTCGAGCCGCTGCACCTGCAGGCTGATGGTCGATTGCGTGCGCCCCAGTCGCGCGCCGGCGCGGGTGAAGTTCTTGGCCTCCGCCACCGCGACGAAGGTGCGGATGAGGTCAAGGTCGAGATTGACGAGGCGGGGTTTGGAGGTCGGCATCGCGCCAGCACTTAGGCGCCCGGGGCGGCTGGCGCAATCGCGGTGAAGTTCCGTGAGCGCGCGAAGGTGGGAGCGCGCGACCTCCGGTCGCGCATGCGTCGCCGGAGGCGCCGCGCTCCCGCCTTGCAACGCCGGCGCTACTCACCCCCCACCCCTGCCCCCTCTGGGGGAGGGATATCAGTCGATCGCACTCTATTACCTGCGAACCAACGTCCGCAGCCGTTCGCACATGGCGCTCTGCGGATCGGCGAGCGGTGCGATCACGGTGAAATGGTTGGCGCCGGCGATGCTCTCGCCGCGCGCTTCGACGCCGGCTTCGCCCCACGCTTCAACGATCGCTTTGCTCTGGCGGTGATACTCGCCGCTCTCGTCGCCGCCGACGATGGCGTCGAGAACTTTTCCCTCCGGCGCCGGCCACAGCAGTGGGCTCAACGCATCCGCTTCCGCCGCATCGAGCTTGAGTTTTTCGTTGATGCTTGTGGCGATCAGCGGCTTCAACTCGAACAGACCCGAGATCGCGTACGCCGCGGGGACATGCCCCTCGGTCGCCAGCAGGCAGGCGGCGAGATGGCCGCCGGCGGAATGTCCGGCGACGATCACCGGCGCATCGCTGGCGCGATGCACGATGGAACAGGACGCGCGCATCTGTTCGACGATGTCGCCGATGCGCACGTCGGGGCAGAGATCGTAGCTCGGCACGGCGACGCTGACGCCCAACGCATTTAGCCCGCGCGCCATGTGCGAGAAGAAGCTTTTGTCGAGCGCCTGCCAATAGCCGCCATGAATGAACATCACCGCCGGACCCGGGCCCGCATCGAACAGATCGAGCGTGTGGCGCTCGCCAGGCCCGTACGCGATCACGCGCGGCGGATTGAGATTGCGATAGGCTTTGCTCTCCGCCGCCCAGCCGACGATGATGGCCGCATGTTCGGGCACGCGGGCGCGATTGTTGTACTCGGCTTCGAGGTCGAGACTCATTCCTGGTCGGGATAGTCGAAGCCCGGCCATTTCGAGCCGTAGAGCTGATAGCCCAGAATAGTGTAGGTCTGAGCCACGTTCGGATGCGCGCGGATGGTTT
This sequence comes from Proteobacteria bacterium HN_bin10, assembly GCA_002083515.1. GTDB lineage: Bacteria > Pseudomonadota > Alphaproteobacteria > Caulobacterales > Aquidulcibacteraceae > Vitreimonas. The sequence goes on along the minus strand of LWDN01000080.1, from coordinate 69,413 downwards.
CGGTCACCACCTTCTGGATGGTGTTGAGATCGGGATGCTCGATGCGCACCAGCAGATCCCATTCGCCCATGATCGAATAGATATCCATGATCTTGTCGCTGCCGTCGCGCAGGCCATTGCCGACGGCTTCCGGCGTTGCGCCCTGCACGCGGACGAAGATGAAGAGGCTGTGGTCGGCCATGGGATGCTCCGTTGCGCGCGACTCTAGCAGGAAATCGCGGCGCTCCAAAAGCGCCGGCGGAGGCGCTGGAGGTCGTCGTCACGAGTTGGCGATGACTTCGTGCTTGCCAGCCGGTGTATTGGCCCTAGGTTTGCGCCTGCTTCTGCAAGGAGGAGGGACCTCGCATGCAAGACTACTCACAATATGGCGGCGATCCGGCGGCGATGATGCAGGCCATGGGCCCGTTCATGGCGGTGTTCGCGATTGTCGGCATCGCGCTGTTTGCGTTTTACATTTTCCTTTGGTGGAAGATTTTCGCCAAGGCCGGGCACAACGGCGCCTTGTCGCTGCTCAATCTGGCGATCATCATTCCGCTGATCGGCTGGATCGTGCCTCTGGTGCTGACGATCTGGTTCGCGTTCTCGGATTGGCCGGCGCTCAAGAAATAACGCCGCTCATTCCTCGCGCACGGGGGCTGGCTTCGATTCGGAGCGTAGCTCCCGCAGCGTGATCACCAGAGTCGAGGCGATGACGATCAGCGCGCCCAGCATGGTGATCCAGTTTGGAATTTCGTGAAACAGCGCCAGTCCGAACAGGATGGCGAAGATCAGCCGCGTGTAGTCGATCGGCGCCATGGCGGCGGCGTCGCCCAGCGCCATGCCCTTGATGTAGCAAGTCTGGGTGAGCAGGCCGAGCACGCCCATCGCCGCCAGCAGCGCAAGATCGAGCGGCGCCGGCCAGCGCCACTCCAATACGGCGAGCGGGATCGCCAGCACGAAGCCGAGCGCCGCCGACCAGACGACAAGCACGGTGACGGAATGGTCGCGCGTCATCATCTTCATGCCGGTGACCGTCATCGCAAACAGCGCCGCCGAAGCGAGCGCGGCGGCGGCGGGCCAGCCGGCGGAATTTGCGATCGAGGGTTGCAGCATCAACAACACGCCGGCGAAACCGGTGAGGGTGGCGCCGAGCCGCCAGGCGCCGATGCGCTCACGCAGCACGAAAGCGGCGAGCGGCACGATCCACAGCGTGCGCGTGAACGAGAGCGCGTTAGCGTCGGCCAAGGGCAGTTCATGATAGGCCCAGAAGGCGAGGATCAGTCCCAGCGTCCCGGCCAGCGAGCGGAACAGGAGAATGCCGGGGCGTGTAGTGCGGAACGAGCCCGCAGGGTCGCGCAGGATGAGCGGCGCCAGGACGATGAGGCCGGCGGCTTGGCGATAGAAGGTCTGCAGCGCCGGCGAGTATTCGTCGCCGAGGAATTTCACCAGCGACGTCATCAGCGTAAACGCCACCGCCGAGGCGAGCATCCACAGCGCGCCGCGCACATTGGCCGAGAGACGCGCATAGGCGGCGGCGAGATCGCTCATTTCAGCTTCGGTTTGTCCGTCATCTCCGGCGGCGGGCCGCCCGGCATGATCGGGCGCGCGGGGTAGCCGCCATGCGCAAGCAGGCGATCGTACATCACCAGCGCGCCGGCGAGGCCGACATTGACGCAGAACTTGGTCGGGATTTTCACCACGTGCTGGCAGCGCGCGATCAGCGCCGGCGAGAGCGAACCGCGTTCGCGCCCGAGCACGTAGGCTGCGGCTTGCGGGTGTTGAAAGCGCGGCAGCTCGACGGCGTCGTCGGTCAGCTCGACGCCGACCAAGGCGCAGCCCTTGGGCAACAGCAGCGCCTCGGCGCTGTCCCACGCATAATAGGGCACGTGATCGAAGCTGCGCGAGGTGTCGCTGTTGTAGGCTTCGCGCACTTTCGGGTGGGCGTTGATGGTGAAGAAGAAGCTGGCCCCGAAAGCATGCGCGGTGCGCATCAGCGCGCCGAGATTCATCGGCTTCGAAATCTCTTCAGCGCCAATGCCGAAATACCCGCGCATCAGGCCGCTTCGATGTCTGTCTTGGCGAAATCGCCGCCCTTGTAGAGCAGCGGCGCGCCGCGCGATTTCGCCAGCGCATAGGCAAAGCAATCGCCCATGTTGAGCTTTGCCGGCGCGCGTTTTCCGAAGCGGGCGAACGCGTGCGCGGCCAACTCAGCCGTTTCGACATCGACGGCAACGATTTCGATATCGAGAAAATCGATGAGTTGCACGATCTTGTCGCGCCCTGCCTCTCCGTCGAAGGCTTGGGCGCGTACCAGCGCCTCCCAGTAATTCACGGGCGACATGATGCCTGTTGCCTGGAGGATGCGCTCTCGAAACGCCTCACGCTCCGGTTCATCCAAATGGATCGCCAAGATCGCCGACGCATCGACTACAATCATCGCGGCATGCCGTCCTCATCGTAGAGGTCGTTATCGGTCAGCGGTTCTCCCACGTGCGGCAGTGCGTCAATCTCGGCGAGCAACGCATCGATCTTGCGCCGCCGTTCGGCAATTTCCTCCGGCGTCCGCTGAGCGCTTGCGCCGCCCAATTGCGCGCGCACGGCCTCCGCCACCGCGTCGACAGCGGGCTTGCCCGTACGCGCAGCCAAGCGCTCGATGTCCCGCACGATCTCGGGGTTCTCGATTAGGATGGTGGTGTCGGCCATGGCGGCAGCATAGCACAGAAACAGGGCTGCATGAAGGGCGCTAACCCCGCCGGCAATTATTGTACGGCCCGCCGCGCGCGCCGGAGAGCGTGGCCGAGCCGCCGCGCTCCCAATATTCAACGCTGCCGTTGGAATAGCGCAGGCCCGAAGCGCCGGTCACGCGCGGCAAGCGATAGACCTGGCCGCCCGCGAACACCTCCGCCGAACCGTCGCCGCCGGTGCTGATGCGGGCGCTGAACGCGGCGCCGCCGTCGCAGCTCCAATCGGCGCGCGGACCGCCGCCGCCGCCGCTGGTGGCGCAAGCGGAGAGAAGCGCGAGAGCGGCGAGTGCTGCGATGGTCTTCATGGGTGCTCCCTCACTGAAACGTCTTCACTTCGCGCAAGCCGGACGAAGAGGCGAGGCCGCGCTTCATGCCCTGACTCGCGAACGGCGCGGCGACGTTGCCGTGCGCGTCGACCGCGATCAAGCCGCCATAGCCGCCAAGCTGGCGCACGTCTTCGATCACGGCTGCAGCGGCCTCACCGAGGCTTTGTTTCGCATAGGCGATGCGGGCGGAGACATCGGCGGCGGCGTTGACCCGCATGAAATACTCGCCGAGGCCGGTGCAGGACACCGCGGCGCGCTCATCGGCCCAGCAGCCGGCGCCGATGATTGGCGTGTCGCCGACGCGGCCGGGGAGTTTGCCTTGCAGGCCGCCGGTCGAGGTCGCCGCCGCCAGCCTGCCGCTGGTATCGAGCGCGACCGCGCCGATGGTGCCGGATTGGGCGCTGGCGAGACCGCTCTCGGCTGGCGTGTAATAGGAGGCTGGATCGACGACGCGCGCGAAACCCTGCGCCGCGGCGAAGCTTTCGGCCCCGGCGCCGACGAGCAGCACATGCGAGGTCCGCTCCATCACGCCGCGCGCCACCCGCACCGGCGAGAGAAAGCCGCGCAGCGCCGCCACCGCGCCGGCGCGCCGCGTCGGCCCGTCCATCAGCGAGGCGTCGAGTTCGACATCGCCGGCGCTATTGGGCGCCGAACCCTTGCCGGCCTGGTGCAGACCGCAGGCTTCCAGTTCCTCGGCCATGGCGGTGACGACATTGAGCGCGCTGTCGCCACGCGCCAGCATGGCCGCGCCGCGATCGAGCAGGGCGGCCATGTGCTGCTCTTCGCGCTTGTAGGCGCGCTCGGCGATGGCGCCGGCGCCGCCATGAAGGGCAAGCGCCCACGTGTGGCCGGTCATGCGAAGGCCTTTGGGTTGCGAACGCTCTTTCCCCTCCCCCTAGAGGGGGGAGNNGGAGGGGCAGGGGTGGGGGTGAATAACGGAATGGGCGTGGCTACCAGCTCGACATAAGTATTTTTGTACAAAATCGCAGCATCACCCCACCCCGTTACCCCCTCCCCCTCTAGGGGAGGGGGAGTGGCGCCAGAGGCTGTGGCTTCTGCGTTCCTCAAGGCTCCGCGCCTCCGTTCTCGATCTGCGAGCGCCGTTCCGCCGGCGCGGGTTGCGCCTTGCCGGTCAAATGGCCTTCGCGCCAGCCGATGAACAGCGCCACCAAGGTGGCGGTGGGGATGAAGCTGTCGGCCTGGTCGGTGAAATCGACGAGTTCGGCCAGGTTCACAAGCCCGATCGGCCCCCACATGGCCAACAGCACCACCGTGCCGACGCCCTCGGTCACCGAGCCGAAAATCGGCACGCGCCCCAGCGTCAGATCGAACAGATCGATGGCGACCGAGAAAGCAAGGCGCGCGAAATAGCCGGTGCGGGTCATGGCGCGCATGTATGAGCCTTATGCGCGGTGGTCGCAACAGACGGCGCGGGTGACACACACTCATGGCTGACACGTGCGCCATTCTTGGCGAGACCTCACCGTGAGTGTGTGTCACCCGCCCAATCCTCAACGAGGCGCACCTTGCCCGCGTGCTCGCCGCTTACGCCGCCTATTACAATGCTGACCGCACGCATCTGGCCCTGAACAAGGAGGCGCCGCTCCCACGCCCGGTTGAGCCCCAGGGCCGCATCATCTCACGCCGCGTGCTCGGCGGCTTGCATCGCAGATACGCGCGAATCACAGAGAAATGAGGTTTTCGGAAGGGACAGCGGTGGGCCTATTGATTTGCGGAGGGAGCTGGCGCGTCAGGCGGCGGCACCGGGAATCGCACGCCGCGCTCTTCCAATATCGCCCTCACCCGCACAGCGGCTTCGTACTGTCCCGGTGGCATATCCGCCCGCTCGACCAACTAAACGTAGCGTCCCAGCGCATTAAGATCGTGGCTGTACCCTCGGTCGAGCAATTCCGCCACCTTGTCGTACTGATTAAGCGCCGCAGCGAATTCCGCGCCGGACGCTACGGCGGGCTAATATTGCCCGTTTCAGGGAGAATTGCGATCGCACACGTTCACTACGAGGGGTTGGCACAACCGCCTTCGCTGCGAGATTACATGCCAGCCACGCCAAATCGAAATCTCCACGGTTTTGTGATCGGGGAGAGTGGAGAAAATGTCTGGGAAGTGGGCCGGGATTCGGGTGTTATCGCGATTAGGTCAATAATGCCTCAGATTGGTCAATGGGAGAGATACCAAACCAATCCGTACGACTACCAAATCTATGATGCGAGCGAGTATGATCAATGAGGCTATTCGGGTTCTTTGTGGCCACCCTATTGATGACCGCGTGCGTGACGAGCAACAGTCCAAGTCGTACAGACGTGGTCTTGATTGAGGCGCAGATAGTGTCAATCGAAAGAGTGCATGCATCAGAAACGCACACCACGCCGAGCTTAGAGTTAGGAGGTGATGTTACTGTTTCCGTGAGAGCAACAGACATCCTTATTGGCCGTATTGAGGATGAGAGTTTCTTAATCACCTTACCTGTGACGAGTATTCCGGCGCCGGGAGAACTTAGATACATTTTCATTCTCGCCACGCGCACCAACGATGGAATACAACCTGTTCGATGGGACTATGTGGAGAGTGGTTTTTGTGTCGATCAAGCAACCGCTCGATCTTTGGACATCGAACGTGAGATACTCAGCCTGAATCGAGAAGGGCGCCTTGGATGTGAAACCGAAAGAGTGACATGGTGGATTCAACCGGTCGCGGCAACAGACTCGGCGCTTCCATGGCCAGCATGATCGGCAACGCAGCCACCCGCTCGCTCATCGAGGGCTCCGACTTCGGCGACAACATTATGGCGGCGCTGCCCGATGTAATCGGCCAAACCATTGGGGAGGCGGAAAAGGTGACACACACTTTTCTCTCTTGCACAACAGAACAAAACATGTACAATGTGCGCAGGAGAAGGGAAAATGGCGCGTTTGGCCAGGATCGTTGCGCCCAACACGCCGCACCATGTCACCCAGCGCGGCAATCGCCGCCAGCGCACGTTTTTCAGCGACGCGGATTATATGCGCTACCTGCAACTCGCGGCGGAATGGTGCGCGAAGGCGGAGGTCGAGTGCTGGGGCTATTGCCTCATGCCCAATCATGTCCATCTGATCCTCACGCCGCGCAGCGAAGGCAGGTTGCGCGCGGCGATCGCGCCGCTGCATTGGCGCTATACGTTTGAGATCAACAAGCGGGAAGGCTGGCGCGGCTATCTTTGGCAGGGCCGGTTTGCGTCCTATCCCATGGATGACGATTACTTCGTGCAGGCAAGCCGCTATGTCGGCCTCAATCCCGTGCGCGCCGGCCTCGTTGCGCGCGCGACGGATTGGCCGTGGTCGAGCGTGCGCGCGCATGTGGCGGGACGCGATGACAGGCTGGTGCGCACGGCGCCGTTGCTGCGCTTGTTTCCGAACGGGCTCGGCGGTTTCTTCGAAACGGATGTCGCGGCGGAAGCCTTGAAGAAGCTGCGGCGCGCGGCGTCGACCGGGCAGCCGCTCGGCGGGGCCGAATGGGCGAAGGCGGTGTTGGCGCGTGGTGCGCGAGGTGCGCGAGGTGACACACACTCACGCTTGGCTGCGAGGTGATGTCCCACGCGGTGAGCCGTGAGTGGGACGACGGGGGTGACACACACTCACTCCGATGTGCTAGACGAAACGCCATGCCGTGAGCCGTGAGTGTGTGTCACCCGGCAGCACCGCCAGGAGACAGCCATGAAAGCTCTGCTCAGCACCAAGGTCGGCCCGCCGGAGGCGCTTGAATACGCGGACGCGCCCGATCCGGTCGCGGGCGAGGGCGAGGTGGTGATCGCGGTGAAGGCGGCGGGCGTGAACTTCCCCGACGCGCTGATTATCGAGGACAAGTACCAGTTCAAGCCGGAGCGGCCGTTCGCGCCCGGCGGCGAAGTCGCCGGCGTGATCGAAAGCGTCGGGCCGGGCGTCGCCAACGTGAAGGTTGGCCAGCGCGTCATCGGCTCGCTGGGCTGGGGCGGCATGGCGGAGAAAGTGAAGGCGCAGGCCGCGCGCGTGCTGCCGATCCCCGATGCGATGCCGTTCGACGAAGCCAGCGCTTTCATTCTCACCTACGGCACCTCGTATTATGCGCTGAAGGATCGCGGCCACTTGAAAGCCGGCGAGACGCTGTTGGTGCTCGGCGCCGCCGGCGGCGTCGGCGTCGCCGCGATCGAACTGGCGAAGGCGATGGGCGCGCGCGTGATCGGCGCGGTGTCGAGCGAAGAGAAAGCCGCATTCGCGAAAGCCGCGGGCGCCGACGCCACCGTCATCTATCCGCCGGGCGCGTTCGCGAAGGAGCAGAGCAAGGCGCTGGCCGAGAGCTTCAAGCAGGCCACCGGCGGCGGCGCCGATGTCGTCTACGATGCGGTCGGCGGCGATTATTGCGAGCCTGCCTTGCGCGCGATGAATTGGAACGGGCGCTATCTGGTGATTGGATTTCCGGCCGGCATCCCAACGCCGCCGCTCAATCTCACTTTGCTGAAGAGCTCTTCGATCGTCGGCGTGTTCTGGGGCGCCTCGACCGCGCGCGAGCCGGAACTGCACAAGGGCAATGTCCGCGATCTGTTCAAGCTCTACGGCGAAGGCAAGGTGAAGCCGCGGATTTCGGCGCGCTATCCGCTGCGCGAGGGCGGCAAGGCGATCCGCGCTTTGATGGACCGCACCGCTACGGGCAAGCTGGTTGTGACGATAGAGTAAGCCTTACGGCTGCTCGGTAAGCACTTGCAACTGACTCGAGTGTTCAAGGCAGAGTTGCGGCTCGTCTCGATAGACTCCGAGCGGCCCGCGCGCCCGCACGCGCGCGCCGGTGAGCGAAGCGAGCGGCGGCCCGTCCCAGGCTTCGAAATTCTCGCCGAACACAACCAGCGAGAAGGGCGGTTCGCCAGCGCCGTCCAAACGCAGCGCCGCACGGCGGTCTAACACCTGCGCTTCGGCCACACGGGCTTCGACGATGCGAAACGGCGCCGCGCCACTCAAACAACTTCCGTTCGCCTCCAAGGCAAGTGCGGCGGCCGCGCGGGCGCTGAGCGGCCGGTAGGCGCGCTGGCCCCACAGGCCGCGCTCGGCGTCGCGTGCGCGCATTTCCGCCGCCATGAGTTCCGCCGTGCGCGCGTGATTGTTCGGCCGCGCCCGTACATAGGCCGCGCCGCGCGTCACCAATTCGTGCTGCAGCCAGAACCAGCGCCCGCCTTCGCTTTTGACGAACACGTGCGCGATGGCGGCCTCGCGCGGCGTTTGCTCGCCTTCGCGCGGGCGGCCGGCCCAGCGCCGTTCGCCGCCATACGCGAGCAGCACGTCGCGATGCAGCGTGAGCGCCTCCAACTCGCCTTGAGACTGCGCGGCGTAGGGCGCGTCGCCGCTGGGCGCATCGATCTCGGCGAGAAGCACGCGGGTTCCGTCTTCCAGTTCGAGCGTGTCGCCCGCAAAAGCGCGGACGACGCGCCCTTCTTCGCCGCGCTCCAGATTTCCCAATTGCGGCCCGCAGGCGGTGAGAAAGAGAGCAAACAGCGCCGCTGCAACGCCGCCGATCCGTCCCTCCCCGCGAGGGGAGGGTGTCGGCAGCGAAGCTGGCGACGGGTGGGGCGAGGGAGAAGAATCGAACTGATCGGCCCCCCTCCGTCGCGCTTGCGCGCGACACCTCCCCCTCACGGGGGAGGACCGACGCTCTCCAGGTTCCATCAATACCCGCCCGCGGTTCCGTCCTTGCGCATTTCGGTGGCGGCTTCGTAGACGCCATTGGCGTTGCGCATGATCGCCTGATAGCCGCCGAAGCTGCCGTCGGCGGGGCGGATGCGATGGCCGCGGCGTTCGAGTTCGGCCCGCACTTCAGGCGGCACGCCGTTTTCCATCGCCACGAAACCGACGCCATCGGGTTCATCGCCGGTCGGCTCGGCGCCGCCATAGAAGCGATAGCGCGCCGCATCGCCGGCGGCCTGCAGATCCATCTGGTAATCGACGAGATTGACGATGATCTGCACGTGGCCTTGCGGCTGCATGTCGCCGCCCATCACGCCGAACGAAAGCCAGGGCTGGCCGTTGCGCAACGCGAAAGCCGGAATGATGGTTTGGAACGGGCGGCGGCCCGGCGCGTAGACGTTGGGGTGTCCGCTTTGCAGCGAGAAAAGTTCGGCGCGATCCTGCAGCATGAAGCCCAAACCGTCCGGCACGAGCCCCGAACCCATGCCGCGATAATTCGATTGGATCAACGACACCATCATGCCGTCGGCATCGGCGGTGGTGAGATAGGTGGTGTCGCCGTCGATGCGCAATTCGGCGTGCGGCGGCGGCGCCATCGCGCGCTCGTTGGAGATCATGGCCCGGCGCGCTTGCGTATACTCATCCGTCAGCAGCCGGCGCACATCGAAGCGCGTGAACGCCGGATCGCCGTAGAAGTGCGCGCGGTCGGCGAAGGCCAGGCGAGTGGCCTCGATCTGCGTGTGCAGCGAATCCGCGGAAAGAAAGCCCATCTCGCGCAGATTGAAGCCCTCGAGAATGCGCAGCGTCTGCAACGCTGCCACGCCCTGGCTGTTCGGCGGCAACTCGCACACTTCGACATCGCGATAAGGCGCGCACACCGGATCGACCCATTCGCCCTGGTGGCGCGCCAGATCGTCATAGCGCAGCCAGCCGCCAATACGGCGCATGTAGCTATCGATCGTGCGCGCAATCGGCCCGCGATAATAGGCATCGCGTCCGTCGCGCGCGATCAGTTCCAGTGTGTTGGCGAGATCGGGATTGGCGAAGAGGCCGTGGCCGTCAGGCATACGCCCGTGCTCGCGGCAATCCTCCTCGCACCAATAGGTGCGCCGCGCATTCTCGATCTCCTGCAGTCGCCCGGCCGCGAATTCCGCTTCCAGCCGGCGCCGATTGTTCGCCCAATACATCGCGATGGTTTGCGGGATCGGCGCGCCTTGGCGCGCGTAGTGGATCGCAGGCGCCAGCAGCTCGGCCATCGGCTTGCGGCCGAAGCGTTCATGCAAAGCGAACCAGCCGTCCACGGTGCCCGGCACGCTGACGCTTGCGGCGCCGAAGCTCGGCACGGCGTTCGGATTGCCGCGCCGGCGCGCTTCGCGGCGCATCTCGGCGAGCGACATGCCGCGCGGCGTGCGGCCCGAACCGTTGTAGCCATAGAGACGCTGCGTGCGCGGATCCCAGACGATGACGAAAATGTCGCCGCCGATGCCGTTGCCGGTCGGCTCGACCAGCCCAAGCATGGCATTGGCGGCGATGGCTGCGTCGATGGCGCTGCCGCCGGCGCGCAGCACGTCGATGGCGGTCTGCGTCGCCAACGGATGGGCCGTGGCGGCCGCGCCGTTCGGCGCGATCACGGGCGAGCGGGTGGCGAAGCTCTGGCCGGAGACACGTTCGCCGCGGCCGAAATTCGGATCGGTCTGCGCGCCGGCGTCTGACGCCATCACAAACACTCCGATCAACGCGCCCAGCGCGCTCGTAACCCAAGACCGCATCCGTCAATCTCCCCGCGCCACTAAACTGTAGACGCCGCGCCCGCGCAACGGCGAAGGCTAGTGTGCGCAAAATCACATGGAAATCGGCCGTCGACCTTGCTGCATTGCAAAGCGGGAGGCGGGCGCGATGGCGAACGGAACACCTTTGCAGTGTCTCGACTGGTGGCTCGAGGCGAGCCTTTGCGGCGGCGACTGGCGCGATCCGCTCGACCGCACGGCGGCGGCCCTGGGCGCCGAGGCCATGGTGCTGATCTGCCGCGATCTGATCGCCAAATCGACCATCGTTTCGATGAGTTCCGATGCGCCGGTCGAGTTCGTCCTGCACTGCCGGTCCTTGGCCGGCGAGCGCTTTGCGCGCCCGCGCCAGATGCATGCGCGCGGGTTGGGCAACATCGCGGCGGCGTCGGCGATGGCGGGGTCGCCGTCGCGGCGCCAGTGCGTGACCGTGCTCGCGCTGCACTATCTCAAGAGCGATCCAGCGCCGCTGCAGGCGGTGGCGGCGATCGCGGCGTCGAGCGCGACAGCGCGGCAACGCGTGGAGGCGATGCAGACGGAGTCGGCGCTCAAGTCCGCGGCGCTCGATCAGTCGGCCTTCGGTGTCGTCATCGTCGATGAACGTCTGCGCGCCGTTGAGATGAACCAGAGCTGCCGGGCCATGATTGCACGGTCGGACGGCCTGGGCCTCGTGCAAGATCGCTTGCTGTGCCGCGATCGCGGCGATCAGGCGACGCTCGCAACGGCGGTCGCCGCCGCGCTGAACGGGGAGCTGGAGGCGCCGGTTGTGCGCATCAGGCGCGCCAGCGGCGCCGAGCCCTATGTCGCGCGCGCCATTTGCGCCAAGGCGCCGCCGCACGCGGAGCGCAAATGTCTGCTCACCATCGCCGATCCCGACGGCGCGCCGCCGCTGGCGGGCGAACTGTGGCGCGCGATGTTCGATCTCACCGATTGCGAACTCGCCATCGCCGAAGGCATGGTCGCCGGACGCAAAATTGTCGACATCGCCGGCCAGCGCGGGGTTTCGGTCGAAACGGTGCGCACGCAGACCAAGCGCATGTTCGAAAGGCTCAACGTGTCGAGCCAGGTCGAAGCGGTGGCGCGCTTGAGCCGGGCCGCGCCGTTCCGCGCCGCCGAGGCCGCTGGTTAGCGCTTTAAGACCCCCGCGAGCGTTTCACAAACCCAGCGCGCCGCCGTCAGCGCGCTGATGGCGGCGACATCGAGCGAGGGATCGAACTCGGTCAGATCGACCGAGCGTACCTTAGGATGCGCGCAAATGAGCCGCGTCGCATCGAAGAAATCCTGCGCGGTTACGCCGCCCGGCCGCGCGCCGGGCGCGCCGGGCATGGCGCTGCGCTCGATGACGTCGATATCGAAATCGACATGAATCACATCGCATCGCGAAGCCAGGCGCTCAAGCGCGTTGGCGGCGATGGCGGCAAGGCCTTGCGCTTTGCAGGCGGCGGCAGTGGCGACATAGATGCCCGCCGCTTTCGCCTTCTCGTGCGCCTTCTTGGTGTTGGCGAAGGGGAGAAGGCCAATCTGGGCGATGTGCGCGCCGGGCATGCCGTCCTCCAACAACGCCTGCACCGGATTGCCGTTGGTGAGGCCGCAATCGGTGTCGCGCAGGTCGAAATGAGCGTCGAGCGTGAGCAGCCCCACACGCTGCAGCGTGGAATCGAGCGCATGCACACAGGGGCGCGTGATCGCATTGTTGCCGCCGATAACGAGCGTCAGCGTGTAGCGCCTCAACAGAGGCGGGAGGCAGGCCATCAGCGGCGCCAGCGAGGCGGCGGGCTCAAGCTCCGCAATATCGGCGTCGCCGGCGTCGAACACGCGCAGGGCCGAGAGATCGGTTTCCGTCTCCAGGTCGTAGACGCTCATGCGCTTCATCGCCGCGCGCACGGTCCCGGGCGCGAGATCGCAGCGCCCAGGCGTGATCGAGCCCAATCCCAACGGCGCGCCGATCAGCGCCACGGGCGCGGCCGCATCTTGGGTGAGCAGATCGGCGGCCGAGAACCAGGAGCGGCAATCCGAGTCAGTCATAGAGCGCTTCGTCCCGTTCGCCACAGCCACAGGGCGGGCCGCCGAAGCATACGCCGCCGGCGCTCGGCTTGCCCAGATGCGCGTAAACGGAAAACAGGCCCGCTTTTCAGCGAGCCCGTCCCCGTTCCCCCAAACCGTGACGGCGAATTAGGCCGCGTCGGTGGATTCGTCTTGCAGCGCCTTGGCGAGATCCAGGAGGCGCCGGCGCGGACGTTCGCCGAGCTTGTAATAAGCGCGGATCAGTTCCAGCGTTTCCTTTTGTGAGAGCACGTCGGCCGCGATCAGGTCGCGGTCGTTGGCCGGCGCGCCGGGGGTCGCCGGCGCCGCGACCTGCTGCAGGCCTTCGAAGAAATAGTTGACCGGCACGTTCAGCGCCACGGCGAGTTCGTAAAGACGGCTCGCGGTGACGCGGTTGGCGCCGCATTCGTACTTCTGGATTTGTTGAAAGCGGATGCCGATGGACTCAGCCAGTTGTTGCTGGGTGAGGCCCAGGAGCCGGCGACGGCGGCGAAGCCGCTTGCCGACATGGAGGTCAATGGCGTTAGCCATGTGTGTGCGCCCTTGTTCACGGCGGTGTCCCCCATGGGCCCGCCTTATGCGCGGTTGGAGAGCACGAGCCGTGCCACGCATCGGCGGAGCGAATTGCGCCGCCGTTAGGGTTTGTTGACGATGCTGGGCGCGCGGAGCGCGAAATCTGCGCCATTTCGGGGCGCTGTTTTTGGTGAACGCGCGCCCATGAGGCGTTCCAACTCAGGCGCGCGGGGCGGCGCGCTACTGGATTGTGGCGGTAGCAGGACCGATCAACGAAACACGCGCCCGCGCCGGGCCATCCCGCTCCATTCGGATCACCCCAAACGGTGTGGGCAGGAGAGCGCTGCCATCCGCTTCGGTTCGAATGCGCTTGAAAGCGCCGACCGCGAGGATTGGCCTGCCGCCGAGCCGCAACTGCACATCGACGTAACCGTTGCCCCAACCTCGCAAGATGTACTCGACGCGTAAGTCGGGATGCACATCAACCGGCTGTTCCTCGATCACAGGAGTCGGTACCGGCGGCGCCTGAGGGTTAATTTGCGCTGCGAGAGGAAAGTACGGGTTGCTGGGATCGCCGGCTTCGATCCAGCCGGCGAACGTTTCCACAATGCATCGCGCGCCTGATTCAAAACGAGTGGCCCGCGCGAAACACCACATTTCGCCCGGCTCCCGGCCCTCTTCGGCGAACTGACCTGCGTAGAACCCGGGCACGCCGGCGGGGAGCACGCTGACAAGCGCGCGGCTTCGGCGCAGCTCGTTTTGGAGAATTCCGGTTCTCAGGTGCGCCACGCCCATGGAGACAATCGCATCGCCCCGCCGCACCTCGTTTGCGACGCGAATATCGTCAGCATCAAACCGAAGCGTTTCCTGCATGGCAATCAAGTAGGGATCGAGCGCGGGAGAGGGTTGCGCTAGGGCCAGATGCGACATCAGGCATAAAGCGGCGGTAAGGCCAGCCAAAATTTGCATCTTCTGCTTCACAACAGTGATGAATAGAGCCTTTCGCCCGATCGTCCGTCAACCCTCGCGGCAGCCTGCCATGTTGGCCGGACTTGCTTAGCCCGCCTCCCGCGCCCGTTGCGCTTTCTTGCGCTCGTTCGGATCGAGGTGGGCTTTGCGGATGCGGATGGCGGCGGGGGTCACTTCCACCAATTCGTCGTCCTCGATCCAAGCCATGGCCTGTTCGAGCGTGAGACGGCGCGGCGGCGTCAAGCGGATGGATTCATCCTTACCGGAGGCGCGCACGTTGGTGAGCTTCTTGCCCTTGAGCGGATTGACGTCGAGATCTTCGCCGCGCGAATTCTCGCCGATGATCATGCCCTCGTAGACGTTTTCGCCGTCGGCGATGAACATCTGCCCGCGCTCTTCCAGATTCCACAGCGCGTAGGCGGTGGACTGGCCCTTGTCGTTCGAGATCAGCGCGCCATTGCGGCGGCCGGGAATGTCGCCCTTCCACGGCGCCCAGGAGTGAAAGAGCCGATTCATCACGCCAGAGCCGCGCGTGTCGGTCAGGAATTCACCATGATAGCCAACCATCCCACGCGATGGCGCCAGCATGACCAGGCGCGTCTTGCCGCCGCCGGACGGGCGCATGTCCTGCAGTTCGGCTTTGCGGATGCTCATCTTCTCGATGACGACGCCGGTGTATTCGTCGTCTACGTCGATGACGACTTCTTCAACGGGCTCCAGTGTCTGGCCGTTTTCGCTGCGGGTCAGCACTTTCGGGCGCGACAGCGAGAGCTCGAAGCCTTCGCGGCGCATGGTTTCAACGAGCACGCCCAACTGAAGTTCGCCGCGGCCGGCGACTTCGTAGGCGTCCTTGTTGGCGGTCTCGGTGACGCGGATCGCGACATTGCTCTCCGCTTCCGCCATCAGGCGGGCGCGGATGACGCGGCTTTGCACTTTGTCGCCGGCACGGCCGGCGAGGGGGCTGTCGTTAATGGAGACGGTGATGGCGAGCGTCGGCGGATCGATCGGCGTTGACGGCAGCGGCGCTGCGAGATCGATGGCGCCGATGGTGTCGGCGACGGTGGTGTCGACCAGGCCTGCGATGGCGATGATGTCGCCGGCTTCGGCGCTTTCTACCGGCACGCGCTTCAGGCCGCGGAACGAGAGCAATTTCGTGAGTCGGCCGCGCTCAATTTCCTTGCCGTCACGGCTTAGCGCCTTGACGTTGTCGCCGACCTTCACGCGGCCGCTCTCGACACGGCCGGTGAGTACGCGGCCGAGGAACGCATCCGAGTCCAGCATGGTCACCAGGAACGCGAACGGCTCGTCCTTGCGCGCGATCGGCGCCGGATCGGGCACGTGGCGCACGATCAGATCGAACAGCGGCGTCAGATCCTTGTGCTCCGCCGCCATGTCGGTCTTCGCCCAGCCTTCCTTGCCGCTGGCATAGAGGATCGGGAAGTCGGCCTGCTCGTCGCTGGCGCCGAGCGCGAGGAAGAGTTCGAATATCTCGTTGAGCGCGCGATCGGGTTCGGCGCTCGGGCGATCGACCTTGTTCAGCACCACCATGGGCCGCAAGCCGCGCTTCAGCGCCTTGGAGAGCACGAACTTGGTTTGCGGCATGACGCCTTCGCTGGCGTCCACCAGCAGCACGCAACCATCGACCATGCCCAGGATGCGTTCGACTTCGCCGCCGAAATCGGCGTGGCCGGGCGTGTCGACGATGTTGAGCCGATAGTCGCGCCAGACGATCGACGTGCATTTGGCCAGGATGGTGATGCCGCGCTCGCGCTCCTGATCGTTGGAATCCATCGCCCGCTCGGCGTGCGCTTCGTTAGCGCGAAAGGCGCCGCCCTGAACGAGGAGCTGGTCGACCAAAGTGGTCTTGCCGTGGTCGACGTGGGCGATGATCGCGAGGTTGCGGAGGCGCTCGGCCATGGAAATCGGGGCTTTCGGAACGGGAAGGGGAGGCTTCTGCCCGCCTCGGGGGCCGGCTTCAACGGCAGACCCCGATATTTCCGAGCCAACATCCATCCACACGCGGATGTGAGCATGTGCAATATGGGATAACGGGTAAGAAAAACTAACTAAATCAGTATTGTAACAATACTTACAGAAACGTGACGCGGTGGCCGGCTTGCGTCTTGCTGCGGTGCGGCATAAGTTCGTTGCGTTGGCGCGTTTCGCGACGCCCCAGCCGCCCTATTCGGGCGTTTCCTCCCTATTTTACCTCCACCGCCGGGCCCCAAGCCCGGCGGTTTTTTCTTGAGCGCTAGGCTCCGAGGACCGCCGGCTTCCAGCCGGCCCCTCAGATTCAGACCGCGCCGCCGCCGCCAAATCGAGACTCCGCGAGCCGGCTGGAAGCCGGCGGTCCTCGGAGTTTCGTTCTGCGAACAATCTCGCCAGAGCAGACCTATGCCAAACTCCGATGCAGCGCCGCCGCGCTGAGCGCTTCGGCCAGCCGCGTCATGTCGGCGCGCACGCGCACATAGCCGTTGGTGCGCTCCAGCGTGCGCTCATCGACGTAAAGCCCGCGATTGATCTCGATCTGCAGCGCGTGCATGCCGGCGGCGGGGCGGCCATAGGTTTGCGTCGTGTGGCCGCCGGCGAACGGCGTGTTGCGGGCGACGCGATAACCCAAGCGCCGCAGCGTCGCTTCCGCCAACGCCGTCACCGAAGGATGGCACGAGGCGCCGAAGCGGTCGCCCAGCACGATGTCGGGCGCATGCGCGCCGCGGGCGTTGTTCGGCATCGAGTGGCAATCGACCAGCACGGCGCAGCCGAAGGCTTCCTTCGTTTCCGCCACCAGATTCTGCAGCAGCGCATGATAGGGCCGGTGCACGGTGTTGATGCGCCGCGCCGCTTCGTCGAGCGAGAGCTTGCGGCGATAGATGGTCTGGCCGTCGCCGCTCACTTTGGGGATGGCGCCCAGGCCCGCCTGCACCCGCGCCGATCCGGTGTTGGGGGAGGGCGGCATGTGTTCGTCGAACATGTCGGGGTCGAGTTCGCCCGGATCGCGATTGAGATCGACGTAAGCGCGCGCGATGTTGGCCGAGAGCACGGCGGCGCCATGAGCGGCGGCGCCGGCGAACAATTCGTCGACATAGGCGTCCTCGGAGCGGCGTAGGCTGATCAGGCTGACGCGCGCGTCGGCCAGCAATTCGGCTGGATAGCGCCGGCCGCTATGGGGCGAGGCGAAGATCAAAGGTGCCGTGCGCCGCAGCGGCTCGATCAGCACGAACGGCGGATCGGCCCGCGCTTCGGGGGCGCCCGCCGCTTCGATCGGCGCGCGCGCCGCGCCCAGGCCGCTATGATCCAACGGATCCATGCGCCGCCATTGAGCGCATGTGTGGACGGCGCGTCAACGTTTACGCCTGTTTACCAGCTGTGTGGGACGCTTCAGCCGCCCTTTACCCGAATTATGCTAAGGGCTACCGCTTCTGAGGGGCCGGAGCAGTCCGGAGCGTTTGACGCATGGCGCGTATCCTGTTGGCCGAAGACGACGATTCGTTGCGGGCTTTTCTCGTTTCAAGCTTGTCGCGCGCGGGCCACGACGTGGCCGGCTATGGCGACGGCGATTCCGCCTGGGAAGCGCTCGAGCACGGCTCGTTCGACCTGCTGTTGACCGACATCGTCATGCCGGGCCTCGATGGCATCGAGCTGGCGCGGCGCGGGGCCGAAACCGATCCGGCGATGAAAATAGTCTTTATCACCGGCTTCGCGGCGGTGGCGCTGTCGGCCCAGAACCAGGCGCCGAAAGACGCGAAAGTGCTGTCGAAGCCGTTCCACCTGAAGGACCTGGTGGTCGAGATCGAACGCGTGATCGCGGCGGCTTGAACTCGGGATTGGGGATTTGGGATTAGAGATTGGGGGACCGCGCCGCGCTTGAAGCGGTTCTTGGGCGTTGCTTTGAGCGCTTCCAATCCCCAACCCCGAAACTCCAATCCCCAACTTGCGGCGCTGGCCGCAGCCGGTCTATACCGCCGGACCCAACGGTGACCTTTGGTGGTTTAGGGCGCGTAGCTCAGCGGGAGAGCACTACGTTGACATCGTAGGGGTCACAGGTTCGATCCCTGTCGCGCCCACCATCCAGCCCGGGGACATTAGGTGACACTGTGTGCCTAAGACGTAGGGGACAACCTCGGTCGCCGATGACGCGGGTGGAGCAGGTTGTGAAGAGAGCCGAGCCGTCACGTGACCGTCGAAGGTCCCCAGCGTTCGCCGCGCTTGGCGATGTAGTGGTGAAAGACGTAAGGCCACGGCACGGCGATAACGATGATTATGGCCAAAGAGCACTCAAAAATGGATTGCGCCGTGTCAGCATCGACTTGATCGGCGCGCCAGAGTGGGAGTGCAAACGCAGCGAGCCAAATCACTTTCCAGATGAGTTCAAATAAGAGCACTGGCAGCATCTGCAGCGGGTAACGCAATCCCAAAGCTGCAAGAATGCCGACCGCGCCGAGCATGCTCCAGCCGACGCCGGTCATCAGCGGCAAACTGAGGCGATGCTCGATGATCATGGGCCAGATGAAGGTGAATATGCCGCCGGCTGTGAAGAGATACGTAGCGCGCAAGATATAGAGGCGAAGCAGCGAAATCTGCGCCATGAGACGATCCTTCTTTCCGTTGGATAGTTCTTTAGGCCTCGAGTCCCGCTTGGCGGCGCCAAGCGGCTTCATTCAAGCCGACAAACAAAAACCAGAGCGTCAGACTTCCCTCACCAAGCAGCGCCGGCAGCAAGAGCGCGATCGAGGATAGGTTGGGCGCCACGAAGTAGAGCATGCTGTTGGCGAGATAGCAGGCGCCGGCCAGGCACATGAACAGGCCGAGCACGCGGGGCATGAATATCGAACGAAGCAGCAAGACGCCAAGCGTGAGCGCCCCACCTCCGAAGAAAAGAAGCGCGATCGTGTACGTGTACGCATGGAGGCGCAGAAATAGATAGGACAGCGACTCCAATTGCTCGGGATCGAAGCCAGAAAAGGCCGGACTGCCGCGGAGCACGATGATGGCAGCGATATGGAACGCCATCGCCGCAGCCTGCACCGCGCTGCTCACCAGCACAAAGAACGCGGCGGTCAGCGCGCCCTGCTTGCTGACCACTCGGAAGAGCCGATAAAGGATCGCCGCCAGCACCATGTTGAGCAGCAGGGGGATGATGTCGGCGGCGAAGGCGAGGCGCATGAGCGGCTCGTTCGCCGCGATATTGACGGCGGTCGCGCTTGCGTCGCCCAGTACGACAAGCCGCTGCCGGACGAAGGCCTCGGAGAAGCTGCCGCCCAAGATCACGATCAGATAGATGAACCCCGCCAGTCTGGCGCTGGTGCGAGGAGAATAGTCGTTGCTCAAACGCGGCGCTCCAGTGCGGGTGCCGAACACCCAAAGCGCAAAACTTCTCGACTATCGATAAAATGGCTATAGCTGAAGGTTGCGCGGCTGTGATCTTTGGTGACGACGCACGCGTCTCGCATCGCTTCAATTCGCGCTTGTGAGCATTTCTATTGCGCCGTCACGATGCGATTTCGCCTCACGACATCGACATTGAACGGGCGTCCGAATGAACTGGCGCGCACGCGCCGTACTTGTTCTGCAACATAGTATCGCCCGTTTGGCGCCAGCGCACAGGTGATCGTGATGTTATAGCTCTCCACCCGTGCAATTGGGGCGGGCCGAAAGGCGCGTGGCGCATAGAGCCGCATCTGCGACACGTCTTGGGTCGCCTTCACGATCGTGATCTCGCCACGCAGATGGTTCACGACTTGGCGGGTCTGTTCGCCGGTCACGCTTTCTGCGGTGGGCTGGAATGTGTAGACGGCGATGCGATCGTCTTCGCGCGCGAGACGAACGTCGCGCACGTGCCGCAAGAGCTGGTTCGCACACCACGGCACGCCATCGACGCTTTGGACCAGATAGTCAAAGTCCGTGCGCTGCTGCTCGCTCAGTCCGGCGAGGGTTGTCGGCGAGACAAGGCGCAGTCTCGGTTGTGCATCCGGGGTGAAACGAGCACGCAACGTCTCGCCCTCGAAGATGTGTTCTATGTCGAAGGCAAGGGCGACGTTCAGACGGGCGCTCTCCGCGATTGCGCGCTGTAGCGCGGCTGTCGGCGAGGTCTGTCCTGCGGCGGAGTTTGAGAGAATGAGGGCGGCCGCCAGGGCGCCGGCGATGAGTGCGATGCGTGACATGGGCGCGAACACTCGCCGAAACATGGCGTCAATGCGGCGTCGCGTGAAGCGCTACGAGATTTGTTACGCATCGTCATGCAATTGATCTCTACTGCAATACGTGTTCGCCCTGACAAGAGGGACGCGGATCGTGCATGAATGACGAGTACCAGTGAGAGCGGACCAAAAATCATGTCGTCATCCATAACTGCGCGTGTCGCTGGCATCGCTTTCTGGATCTATATTGCAGGCGGCATTGCGAGCCTCGTCCTCACTCAAGCAGCCGGCGGGAGTGGAGATATCGCGACTCGGCTGGCGAGCATGGCAGAGAATGTCGCGCTCCTGCGCTACGCGGCGCTGCTGGACCTGGTCTGCGCCTTCTGCGCGCTGACGCTGGCGGTGACGCTTTACGCCTTGACCTCAGCCCATGGCGCTACGACGGCGATGCTTGCAATGGTTTGCCGCATCGTTGAAGGCGTGCTCGTCACGACATCGCTATCGGACAGTTTGGCCATCCTGTGGCTGGCGGACGAGCCGGCCGAAAGCAGCGGCGCGGTTCATGTCCTGGCTTCCTATGTCATGCGAAGCGAAGTGACTCTGACCTCGATCTTCTTCGCCGCCGGAAGTTTCTTGTTCGCGTGGCTCTTGCTCCGCGGGCGGCTTATACCGGCGCCGCTTGCCTGGCTGGGCGTCTTCGCCTCGCTCTTGCTCTTGGTCGTGTTGCCGCCGCAGCTCGTTGGCTTGGCGAGCGACCCAAGGCTCGCCGCAGCCTGGCTGCCCATGCTGCTGTTTGAAGTACCGCTTGCGCTATGGCTTATCGTCAGGGGCGTGCGGAGCTCGTCCTAGGTGGCGCGGATTTGAGCGCGAACCTCGCCCGGGCTTCGTCCAGTCCATCGTTTGAAGGCGCGTGAAAAGGAAGCGCGGTCAGAGAACCCGACAAGGTAGGCGACTTCGTTCACCGACGCGCGCTTGCCCTGGAGGTAGTGCAACGCCATGCGATGGCGCAGCTCGTCCAGCACCTCCTCGAAGGTGACGCCTTCTTCCCTCAGGCGCCGGAACAAAGTCTGCCTGCTGAATCCCATTATGCTCGCGACCGAATCGGCGGTGGCGTCCCCCTTGTGCAGGATCGGAAGGATGACGCCCT
This sequence comes from Proteobacteria bacterium HN_bin10, assembly GCA_002083515.1. Lineage (GTDB taxonomy): Bacteria > Pseudomonadota > Alphaproteobacteria > Caulobacterales > Aquidulcibacteraceae > Vitreimonas. The sequence continues at coordinate 48,066 of LWDN01000080.1, read as the reverse complement.
CGACCTGGGCGCGCGTCGTGCGGCTGTCATTGAGGCCCTGCATCAGCATGTCGGCGCGTTCGGTCAGGACGCCAAAGACATAGCGAGGCTGCAGCGCGACACGCCAACTCGCCGCCTCGGGATGCATCCGCATCGCATTCCAATCGCTGTCGAACACAACCCTGCAATCGAAAACGCGCTCATACTCCTGCCGGTAGGGCGGTGCGGGATGGGTGAAATGGACTTCAAGAATGTGAGATTGCGGCAGGAAGCGACGTGGGCCGCAAGCAAGACGCGAAAACGTGATCTCGGAGAGTTGCGGAAACTCATTGGGATTGAGCCGCTGGTCCACGATCCACAAACCGTCATCACGGACGGCGACGCCAAAGCGCTCGCCAACGCCCTCGACCTCCAAGGCGAGTTGGCCGAACCGTTGGAGTTGGCCGAAGGCCTCCGCCATGGTCTCAGACGCGTTCATGATCAGGCCTACGATCGACACTTCGGACATGTCGACGCTTTCGCCATAGTGCAGCGCCAAGGCGGGATCGCCGCACAAAACCGACGCTTCGCGCACGAGTGCTACATAGACGTCAAACGGGATTCTTGCGTCCGCATCCTCAAGCGCGCGCTCGTCGATGCCCGCGCGCGTGGCGAGCATTCGGCGATCGGCGCCGCGCGTGACCGCGAAGTCAAACAACCCGCGGACAAGCCCCGCCGAGGCAGTCAGATCCGCCATCAAAGTCGCACCTGATACAATGGATCACACAAGCGAGACGCGAGATCATAGCGCTCATATCGATTATCGAGAATTATGCGGCCGCAATCAAGCACGCCAGCCGGATCGCAGTCATTGTCGTGACATAGCCGAAGAGATCAGCTCGATGAATCAACCGGATACCCGATCGCCGCAGACCGTCGCGAGGATTGCGGGGGCGCTTTATCTTCTCATCATCGTTGTCGCGTCATTCGGAGAGTTCTTCGTCCGATCTCCCCTCGTTGTAATTGACGACGCGGCGGCAACGGCTGCCAACATCTCGGCTTCAGGCCAGTTGTTTCGCTGGGGCGCAGGCGCGCAGCTCATTACCTTGGTGTGCGACGTGGCCCTCGCCGCGCTTTTTTATCTACTGATGCGGCCGGTGAATGAGGTCGTTGCGCTGTTGTCCTGCTTTTTCCGGCTCGGCGCGATTCTCATCGTCGCTGCTTCGATCGTGTTCTACACCCTTCCGATCATGCTGCTTCAGGACGCAAGCCTACAACAGGGGCTTTCAACCGAGATAATTCACTCGTTGTCGCTCTTGTCATTGCGCTTGCACACCGCCGCCTACACCGTTTGTCTCTTCCTGTTCGGCGTACATTGCCTCCTTCTTGGTTGGTTGATCGCGAGTGCGAAGTTTCTGCCGCGCCTGATTGGTGTGGCGCTCATCCTTGCCGGTTTCGCTTATGTGGCAAACAGCTTTTCGTTTTTTGTGTATCCGCCGGCTACGGCACTTATCTTCCCGGTGATGGTGCCGCTAGCGTTTGCGGCCGAGGCCGCGCTTGCACTGTGGCTGCTCTTCGTTGGTGTCAAAGCGGACGCTTGGCGGACGCAAGCTGACGCCGTTTCTGCCGGAGAGGGACCATGACCGCTGGCTCAACCACAATTGAAAAGCCTGCGGGCCAACCAGGAGCGGCGCTAAGACGCGCGGCCGGCGCTTGGTTCTTTGTGATGGTTTCCGCGCAGTGGATATTTGTTTTCTACATCATCGGCTTTTACGGTGTGCGTACGTTCTCGGGCAATCTCGCATCATGGAACGGGCACCCTTTCATCAAGGGTCATGTGCCAGGTGATCTTGCCGGCAATGTAGCATTTGGTGCCCATGTCCTGTTGGCAGCGTTAATTACGATGGGGGGAACGCTGCAGCTCGTCCCTCAAGTCCGCTCGCACATGCCATGGTTTCATCGCTGGAACGGCAGGCTGTTCTTGAGTCTCGCGATTCTGGTGAGTGTGGCGGGGTTCTACATGGTGTGGTTGCGCGCCCCGCCAGACGATCCGTTGAGCGAGTTGAGCATCAGCCTCAATGGTCTTCTGATTCTGGTGTTTGCCACGCTGGCGTGGCGAGCGGCGGCGACGCGAAATGTAGCGTCACACCGCCGCTGGGCGCTGCGCGCGCTCTTGGCGGTCAATGGCGTATTCTTCCTGCGCTTGATCTTTTCAAGTTGGCTCTTGCTCACTCAAACTGAGCCTAGCGCCGCGCTCTTCGTTGCCTTCGACTACCTGGCGTTCTTGCTCCCGCTGGTAATTCTTCAACTCTATCTGCACGCTTCCGACCGCGGCGGAGGTTTGAGCAATTATGCAGTTGCCACGGTGCTCTACGCCGCGAGCGCCATCATGGCATTGGGCGCCGTCGGCTTCAGTTTGATCTTTGTTCGTATGATCGTTTTTGGTCAGAATTAGGGGTTCGCCGTAACGAGTCCCCGCGGATGAGGTGCGGCGACGCAAGGCGCAGTCTCCAGCTACCAATGAGTGCTTACAGAGCTGCTGGAGATGCAAGTTGCCGTCTCGGTCTCGCAGCGCGATGAGGTGTGGTGCGCTCGTTGGCGTCCCCACCAACGATGATGGGAGGGAACAGTATGGAGTCGCTCAAAGGTACGGCACGCTTGGCGGGGTTCCTCTATCTGCTGGTCGCCGTCATGACGCCGTTCGTGCTGCTCTACGTCCCCGGTCGGCTCTATGTGCCGGGCGACGCCGCGGCGACGGTGGCGAACATCGCGGCCAACCAGAATCTGTTTGTCGCGTCCATCCTGGTTGGGCTTGTGAGTCAGGTTCTGTTTGTGTTGGTAATTCTCGCGCTCTATCGGCTGCTCGAAGCCGTCGATCGCCCTCTCGCGGTCGTGATGGCGGCGCTCATCTTGCTGCAGGTTCCGCTTTCCTTCGTGGCGATGAGCAATGAGGTCGCGACCCTGCAATTCATTCGAGGCGGGGAGTTTCTCGCTGCGTTTGATGAGCCGCAACGCGATGCGCTAGCCATGTTCATGATCAACGTCGATCGGCAGGGCGTGCTCGTCTCGCAATTTTTCTGGGGCCTCTGGCTGCTTCCGCTCGGCGCGCTCGTGATCCGCTCGAAATTCCTGCCATGGTTTCTTGGGGTCTGGTTGATCCTGAACGGGCTCGCCTATGTTGCGCTGACGGTGATCGGGCTCGTCGCGCCCGAACTTGGTGCGACTGCGTTCAATCTCGCGATGCCTCTCATGTTCGGAGAATTGGCGCTGGCGCTATGGCTTCTGGTCTTCGGCATAAGCGCCAGACACGCAACAACCGCGCCCGCCGCTTGATCGCGCGCCACCCGAAATAGGCAAGACAGCGTGCTGAAGGGTGGCGTGGGGCCGAAGACAAATGCTCTCACGCCTAAGCCCTTCGAAACATTGGTAGCGAGGGTCTCGTATGAAACATCGGCTTGTGGGATTGTTGGTTGCATGCGTGCTGAGCGCCTGCGCGACGGGCCAGCAGGCGCCGCCTCTCGATGGAGCGGCGTTATCGCTGAGTGAAATGGCGCGCCATGCTGAAGACTTGCTGGCGCGAACCTATCCCGCCGACGGGCCCGGCGCCGTGATCCTAGTCGCGCGGGGCGATCGAATCCTGTTTCGAGGCGCTCGCGGCGAGGCGGACATCGAGACGCACGCCTTGCTTCAACCCGATTCTGTCTTTCGCATCGGCTCGGTCACCAAGCAATTCACCGCTGCAGCTCTGTTGACACTTGTAGATGCGGGGCGCGTGCGCCTTGACGATCCGTTGTCCAATTATCTGCCGGATTTTCCGGAAGCGAGTCGCATCACAATTCGTCAATTGCTCAATCACACATCCGGATTGGGAGATTATTGGCGCCTGCAAAACGACCAAGCGGAGACGGTTCAACGCGACTTCACCACCGATCAACTCATCGCTTTGTTCGACCGCGAGCCCTTACAGTTCGAACCGGGCGCCGGCTGGGCCTACAGCAATTCCGGCTACGTGCTCGCTGGCGCCGTGATTGAGGCGGCGAGCGGCATGCCATGGGACGCCTACCTGAGGCAGACATTGTTCGAGCCGCTCGGGATGACCCACACCGGTTACGGACACGATCCCGCGTTCGCCGCTCGGCAAGTCGCCGGCTATTCGCGCGTGGACAACGAATTGGCGCCAATGCGGCCCATGAGCATGACGCAAGCCTATGCCGCCGGCGCTCTGGTTTCGAATGCCGATGACCTGCTCATCTGGAATCGTGCGCTTCATGAGGGGCGCATTCTCAGCGAAACGGCCTATCAGCAGATGATCACGCCAGTCGGCGCGGCGGCTGTCGAGGAAGCTCAGTACGGTTTTGGGGTGCTCGACGACCGGGTCCGTGGCGAGCGCATGCTTTGGCATGGCGGCCACATCTTCGGTTTCCGGGCCTGGCTCGGCTATGTTCCAGGCTCCGACATCTCGATCATCATCCTGGAAAACAGCGACGCATTCGAGAGCATTGAGATTGCACACGTTGGGCGAAGGCTCGCCGCCATCGCGATGGGGCGCCCTTATCCAGAGATGACGCCAGTTCCCGTGGATATGTCGGCGCTCGCGACAGCGGAGGGCGTTTATCGTTTTGACGACGACGTTAGGCGCACACTGCGCGTTGTGGAGGGGCAGTTGACCGCCCAACGCGATAGCGGACGGCGCCAGACTCTGACGCCCATAGGCGACGACGACTTCCTTTATCCGGATGGGTTCAATCGCCTGCAGCTTGAGCGCGATGAAACGGGCGCCGTTTCTGGCGTCCGGTTTTTCGCGAACGGTGATGGCGAAGGGGCCCTCGGCGTGCGCACGGGTGCCGCGCCGACAGAGCCCGCTGCGCTGCAGCTGCCGCGCGCCGTGCTTGAAGGTCTCGTTGGGGCTTATGCCAACAGTGAAGTTGCGTTGTCGGTATTCCTGGATGGAGACGCGCTGAATGCGCAGATCGAGGACCAGCCGCCCGTGCTGCTCCGCGCGATCTCACCGACCTTGTTTGAGGTGGAAGGGGAGGAGGCAAGCGTGGAGTTCTCTCCGGTCGACGGGGGCGCTCGTCGGCTCACGATCCGCCAGCACGGGAGGGAGACTGTGCTGGAACTACGCGGCGATCGACTCATGAGCGATTGACCTGAAGCGATCTCCTTACGGGTCGCCTGGCGTCCAGTTTGCCGGGGCCCCGTGGAACGCGGCGGTCAGCGCCCGTTGCTCTGCAAAGACGACGTTCGCCCAACGCGGGTCAACGGCAAACTTCGGCGATCGTAGGCCGATTACGGCAAGGTTTAGAAATGGCTCGGCTCCGAACCGGCCATTCCGGTTGTTCAAAGATCGACGCCTTCGGAAATGGCGCCCTCAGGCGAACCCGTTCCAACACGAATGCGTGTCTCGGGCGCCGACAGTTTGCTGGTAACCGCGGCCTCTCTTGTCCAATAACGCATCTCCGCGCCGTGCGGCCTGAGTTCAACTTGCGTGATGCTCTTGGTCTGGGTTGTCGGGCGCAACATCATGGGTGCCCACGCGTCGTGCGCGTTGACTCGACGGGCGTGAAAGGCGGCGATTCTATCGGCTGTGCTCCGGGCATCTGACCAGACTTGGCGGAACAAAGCTTCGCGCTGAGCTCTGACCTCTTCAAACTGCCACGAGGATGACGTCGCCATTATGCTGTCGGCACAGGCGAGGTCCGTTCGGTCGAACGTAGACCCTGTCCAATCCAGCCGCGTGGCGCCGTCCTTCGTAACAACAACGCAGGTGAACGGTGAGTATTCGCGGTGATCGAGCGCCGCCAGAACGCCATTGGCCGTTTCCATCGTGGCGCCGCGCATCGCCTCAATCACGACTTGCCCTCGGGTTGTTCGCCCAATCGCCGCGGCATCGTAACGGTTCAGAAGACAAGCAATGACGCCATGGGCATTCACGCCGATCCATGTTCCGCCGGCCCGCAGATCCCGGAAAAGGTGACACACACTTCGAGTCGCACGCCGCCGGCGTGGGGCGATCAGACCCAGCGCCGGACGCGCTTGCAATAGGCGTCGAACGCCTCGCCGAACTGGCGGCGCATCTTGGCTTCCTCGAACGGGATGAAGACCCAATTGGCGATGGCGAACATGGCGAGCGGCGCCGCCAGCATCGCCGGGCGCCCGAACCACAAGGCCGCGCCCAGGCAGAAGAGCGTCATCGCCAGATACATCGGGTTGCGCGTGATCGCGAAAATGCCGCCGGTGACGAGCGCGTTATTGGTGGGCGAGGTCGGCAACAATTGCGTGTTCGCCAGGCGGAATTGCAGCATGGCGCCGAACAGGATCGTCAATGCGCCGACGATGACGATCAGCCCCACCGGCCGCGTCGGCAGGACTGGAAGCCCGTTCAATCCGGGCAGCAGGCTCAAGCCATACGCCGCCGCCAGCGAGAGCAGAGCCCAAAGCGGCGGCGGAACGGCGCGCACGTCAGTGCTGACTCTTCGGCAGCCGCACGACCAGGCCGTCGAGTTCCGCCGTCACCTTGATCTGGCAGGAGAGGCGCGAATTGTCCTCAACGTCGTTGGCGAAATCGAGCATGGATTGCTCCATCGAGTTCTGCTCGCCGGTCTTGGCCAGCCATTCCGGATCGACATAGACGTGGCAGGTCGCGCAGGCGCAGGCGCCGCCGCAATCGGCGTCGATGCCGGGCACGGCGTGCTTGACGGCGGCCTCCATCACCGTCTGTCCCGCCGGCGCGTCGACAACGTGTTCCTTGCCGTTGTGTTCGATGTAGGTGATTTTCGGCATGCTCTTCGTCTGTCCCTAACGCGCGCTGGCGACCAATTCCTTCATCGGCCGCGACATATCCTGAATGACATCCGGCGGCAGCGACCGATTGGTTTGAATCAACATCTTCGCGCCCAAATACTCCGCCGGCCGGTTCACCGCATCGACGGCGATCAATGTGCCGCCCTTGTAGTAGAATGCCGCGAAGGCCCGGTCAGCCATGACGCCACGGAAGACGAGCTGATCGTAACCCTGGAAAAGCCCGGCGATCTGCAATTTGAGATCGTACTGGTCCGACCAGAACCAGGGCGCTTCCTCGACGTGATCCTTACCGCCCATGATCGCGGCGGCGACGATCTTGGCGCCTTCGACGGCGTTGTGGACGCTTTCGAGCCGCGCCATGCGGCCGGCGTAGTGCGCCATCGGGCGCGCGGCGCAATCGCCGATAGCGAAAATGTTAGGATCGGCGGTGCGGCAATGGCGGTCGGTGACGATGCCGTTGTCGACGGCCAGTCCGCACTGCTCGGCCAGCGCCACGTCCGGGGTGACGCCGATGCCGGCGATGACGAGATCGGCAGGTAGTTCCGAACCGTCGGCAAGACCGACGCCGGTGACGCGCTCTTGGCCCTTGATCACTGCGCACTGGCCGCCGAGCACGAAGCGCACGCCTTGGCGGGTGTGTTCGTCGAGGAAAAAGCCCGCTACCTCCGGGCTTGTCACCCGCGCCAGCGGCCGCACCGCCGCTTCGACAATCGTAACCTCCAGTCCGCACTGGCGTGCGACGGCGGCGACCTCGAGACCGATATAGCCTGCGCCGATCACGATCAGCTTGGCGCCGGATTGGAAGCGCGTGCGGATCTGATCCACGTCGGCGGCGGTGCGGAAGAGGTGAACGCCATCGAGATCGGCGCCGACCAGCGGCAGCCGGCGCGGCTTAGCGCCCGTCGCCAGCACCAGCGCATCGTAGGGAAGCTCGCGCCCGCCCTCGATGCGAACCTTGCGGTTGGCGCGGTCGATCCAGACCGCGCGGGTTTTGGTGAGCAGCGCGATGCGCTCTTCGGCGTAAACGGACGGCGGCCGCAGCAGCAGCCGCTCCATGTCGAGTTCGCCCTTGAGATAGGCTTTCGAGAGCGGCGGGCGCTGGTAGGGCGCCGCCGGCTCATCGCCGATCAAGGTGATTTCGCCTTCGAAGCCCGCCTGGCGCAGGCGCTGCGCCGTCTCGCCGCCGGCCTGGCCGGCGCCGATGATGATGACGCGTCTGATTTCGCCCGTACTCACAGCGGCTTAGTGTTTGGAGCCTGACGCGCTTAGGCGCAAGCCGCCCTTGATGCCGCGCCGCCCGGAGGGCAGCATCCCCGCCCGTGAGCATTTCGGCCGCCTCTGATTCGCGCGATTTCGCGTTGCCCGACGCCATGGCGACCTTGGCGCTCGGGCGGCGGCTGGGCGAACGTCTGGCGCCGGGAGATGTGGTTTGCCTGAGCGGCAATCTGGGCGCCGGAAAGACCACTCTGGCGCGCGGCGCCATCGAGGCCTGGACCGGTTATCCCGACGAGGTCCCGAGCCCCACCTACACCCTGGTCCAGACCTATGAAGGCGCGCGCGGCGAACTTTGGCATGTCGATCTCTATCGCTTGAAACAGCCGGACGACGCCTGGGAGCTTGGTCTAGAGGACGCCTTCGCCAGCGCTGCGTGTCTGATCGAGTGGCCGGAGCGGCTCGAAGGGCAATTGCCGCATGACCGGCTCGACGTGGAACTGAAAGCCGAGGGCGAGGGCCGCACCGCGGCAATGACGGCGCATGGCGCATGGAGAAGCAAGCTTGGATCGATCTGAAGCGCTGACGCGTCTGTTGCGCGAGACCGACTTCGACAAAGCCGAACGCACGCCATTGGCGGGCGACGCGTCGACGCGCCGCTATGAGCGCCTGAGAGACGGCGAGCGCCGCGCTATGTTGATGGATGCGCCGAGGAGCGCCGAGAGCGCGCCGTGCCCGCCGGGCGCGACGCCGGCCGAGCGCCGCGCCATGGGCTGGAATGCGACCGCGCGGCTTGCCGCTTCGCGGGTGGAGGCGTTTGTCGCGGTCGCCAGCTATCTGGAGAGCCTTGGCTTGGCGCCGCCGAAGATTTTCGCCGCCGATTGCGAGGCCGGCTACGCGATCATCGAAGACCTGGGCGACGATCTCTACGCTAATGTCATCCCGCGCGGAACCGATGAGATCGCGCTCTATGAAGAAGCCGCGCGGGTGCTCGCGCACGTGCACCAGGCGCCGCCGGCGCCGAGCCGTCTCGATGGGCCCGCCAACGCCAATTGGCCGCTGCTGGACTACGATGCGCTGGCGCTCGAAGTGAACGCCGATCTGTTCGTGGAATGGCTGCCGCGCGCCGCCGAAGTGCGCATCGATGACGCCGCCCGCGCGCGCTGGGAGAAGATCCGCGACGCGCTGATCGTGAAGGCCCTGGGCTTTCCGCGCACCTTCACCATCCGCGACTATCATGCGGAGAATTTGCTGTGGCTGCCGGATCGCCACGGGCTGCAGCGGGTTGGGCTGCTCGACTTTCAGGATGCGATCCGCGGCTGGCGCGGTTGGGATTTCTCCATGCTGTTGCATGACGCGCGCCGCGACGTGAGCCCGGCCGCGCACGAGGCGGCGGTGCGCGCCTATCTCGACGCCACCGGCGCCAGCGCCAGCGAACTCCAGCGCGAACTCGCCGTGCTCGGCGCCATCAACACCATGCGTATTCTGGGCATTTTCTCGCGCCTGACCGCGCGCGATAACAAGCCGCGCTATCTCGCCTTCATGCCGCGCATGTGGGGCCACCTCGCCGCCACGCTGAAGCACCCGGCGCTTAGCGATGCGCGCGCGTTCGTCAACGATGTCGCGCGCCCGTATCTGGAGAAAGCGGCTTGATCCCGCACACCGCCATGGTGCTGGCGGCGGGGCTCGGCACCCGCATGCGCCCGCTCACCAACGATCGCCCCAAGGCGCTCGTCACTGTGGCCGGCAAAGCGCTGATCGATCATGTGTTCGACCGTTTGGCGGCGGCCGGCGTCAAGCGCGCCGTCGTCAACGTGCATGCTTTCGCCGATCTGCTGGAAGCGCATGTGAGGCGCCGCAACGATCTCGAGATCGTCATCTCCGACGAACGCGCGCAGCTGATGGAAACCGGCGGCGGCGTGCGTCAGGCGCGGCCGCTGCTCGGCGACGATCCGATCGTCGTTTGCAACATCGATAGCGTCTGGGAAGAACCGAGCGGCGCCGCGATCGCGCGGCTGGCGCGCGGCTTCGATGCAAGCCAAAGCGGCGCTAGGTTAATGCTGGCGGCGATGGATCAGTGCTTGGGCTTTGAGGGCGCCGGCGACTTCTTCATGGACGCGCAGGGCGTGCTGTCGTTTCGCGACGCGATGCCGCGTGCGCCGTGGGCCTACATGGGCGCGCAGATCATCGATCCGCGCATCGTCGACGAAGAGCCGCTCGAACCGTTCGGCTTCATGCGCGTGTGGCGGAGGTTGGAGGCGCAAGGCCGGCTGCACGGCGCACCGCTCGGCGGCTTCTGGATGCATGTCGGCGATCCCGAAGCGCGCGCCCAAGCGGAAGCACGATTGGCGGCGGCGGCGCCGAGCACATGAGTTCGCTGCCGCTGGGGTTGCCGGAGCCGCTGCTCGGCGGCCCGGCGCCGCGGCTGCGCGCGATCCCAGCGTCCGAACCGTTCCTCGACGTGCTGGCCGATTGCATGATCGCGGCCTTGAAGCGCGACGCCGATCCGTTTGCGCTCGCCGACGCGCTGGTGCTTGTGCCCAACCGCCGCTCGGCGCGCGGACTGATCGATGCGTTCGCCAAGCGCTTGGGCGGTGCGGCTTTGCTGCCCTCGATCCGTCCGCTCGGCGATCCGCACGCCGATGACGATCCCGACATCTGGGGCGCCGATCCGATCGGCGCCGAACTCTTGCCGCCGATCGAGAAGATGCAGCGGCGCATGCAGCTGGCGGCGCTCATCCGCCGCCGCGCCGCGCATGAGAACGGCGTCGACGATCCGGCGCGCGCGATCGCGCTGGCGGACGAGCTGGGCAAGCTGCTGGATAGCGCCGCCACCGTCGAGCGCGTCGACTGGAAACTGTTGCCTAGACTGGTTGAGGAGATCGATCTGGCGCGGCATTGGGCAAGTTCGGCGGCGTTTCTCGACATTATCGCCAGGTTCTGGCCGGCGCACCTGAAGGAGCAGGGCGTCAGCGATCCCGCCGAACACGGCGCTGCGCTTCGTCGCGCGCTCGCGGCGCGCTGGAAAGCCGATGCGCCGAAGCGGCCAATAGTGATCGCCGGCTCGACCGGTTCGCAGGCGACGACGCGCGAACTCATGCGCGTGGTCGCGCGCCTGCCCAAGGGCGTGGTCGTGCTGCCGGGCGTCGATGTCGATCTCGACAGCGAAAGCTGGGCGATGATTAGCGATCAGCATCCTCAGCACGCGCTGAAGCACACGCTTGCCGCGCTTGGCGTCGATCGCCGCGATGTGCCGGCGCTGGCGCTCGAGTCGGGCCAAGGCCAAGCGCGGCGCGTGCTCATGCGCGAAGCGCTGGCGCCGGCGGAGAAGACCGCTGACTGGCTGTCGCGTCTCGAGCTCGCGGGCGGCGTGGCGTTTGTGAAACTGGGCGCGGCGGGCCTACGCTTGCTCGAAGCCGCGACCGAGGACGAGGAAGCCGCCGCCATCGCCTTGATGTTGCGCGAAGCGCTCGAACAACCGGGGGCCAGCGTAGCCGTGGTGACGCCCGACGCCGGACTGGCGCGCCGCATCGAGGCCAAGCTGGCGCGCTGGGGCATCGAGCCCGCGGTGTCGCACGGCGCGCCGCTGCGCGAGACCGAGGCGGGGCGCTTGCTGGCGCTCTTATGCGAACTCGCGAACGACCCAGCTGAGCCGGTGGCGCTGGCGGCGGTGCTGAAGCACGCGCGCGTCCGTGTCGCGAGCGATGGCTTCGGCCTGACGGTGCTGGAACATGAAGCGCTGCGCGGGGCGCGGCGCCACGAAACTTTGGCCGAACTCGCCGCGCTTGGAGAACGCGAGCCGGACGCGCCGGTGAAAAATTGGCCGCGCGCGCGCGCCATCGTCGAAGCGCTGGGTGAGGCGCTGGCGCCGCTGACCGGTTTGATGACGCATCACGAAGTGACCCTCGCCGAATTCGCCGATGCGCTGGCCCAAGCCGCGGAAGCGCTCACCGGCTTCGATATCTGGCAGGGCCGGGACGGCGAGGCCGCGGCGCAAGTGCTGCGCGAAGCGCATCGCTTCGGTGCCGAACTTGGGCTGATGCCGGCGCGGACGGCGCCGCGCGTGCTGCAGCGGTTGATGGACGGTCGCGAAGTGCCGCCGACGCAAGCGAGCGGCGATGCGCGCGTGGCCATTTGGGGTTTGCTGGAAGCGCGTTTGCAGCGGCGCGATCTGATGATCCTCGCCGGGCTCAACGAAGGCGTCTGGCCGGCGCCGGCAGGCGAAGACCCGTTCCTGTCGCGAGCCATGCGCGAGAAACTCGGATTGCCGTCGCTCGATGCGCGCATTGGTCTCGCCGCGCACGATTTCGCGCAATTGGCCAATGCGCCGAACGTCGTGTTTACACGCGCGCTGCGTCGCGACGGCGCGCCGACTTTGGCGTCGCGCTGGTTGTGGCGGCTGAAGACGCTGATGCAAGGCGCCGCGTCCGAGATTGCGAGCGCTGGTCAGTACGCCGAGATGGCGCGGCGCCTGGATGCGCCGACGCGCATCGTGCGGCTCGCGCCGGTGAAGCCTAAGCCGCCGGCCGGCAAGCGCCTGACGCAGATCAGCGTCACCCAGGTCGAGACGCTGATCCGCGATCCGTACGCGGTCTATGCGCGCCGCATCCTGAAGCTTGAACACCTCGATCCGATCGGCGCCGCCGCCGGTCCTGCCGAACGCGGCACCGCCGTCCACCGCGCTATCGAACGCTTCGGCGATGGAACCGATCCGGCGGAGCTGTCGCGCTTGCTTGACGAAGAGCTGCGCTGGCACGGCATTGCGCCCGAGCGCCGCGCCGCCGAGCGTCAGCGTTTGCTGGCGTCAGTGGCGGCGCTGATCGCATGGTTCGAGGAGCGGCGCGCGCGCGGCGCCGCGATCTATCGTGAGAAGTACGGCAAACTCGACGTCGGCGGCGTGATGCTGACGGGCATCGCCGATCGGATCGAGATCGCACCGGGGCATGCGGCTATTCTGGATTTCAAGACCGGCAAGCCGCCGACCGATCCGCAGGTCAATAGCGGGCTCAGCCCGCAGCTCTTGTTAGAGGCAGCGATGCTGATGGCGGGCGCTATCGACGGCGTACCGGCGGCGCGAGCAACCGAGCTGATCTATTGGCAATTCGGCGGCTCCAAACCGGCGCCTCATATTGTCGAGGCCGAGGGCGGCCCGACGGCAGCAGCCGAGAAAGCGCTCGCCGCACTCAAGGGCTTGCTCAAAACCTATGCCCGCGCCGAACAGCCGTTCTATTCGAAGCCGCGCGTGCAGTTTCTGAAGCCCTACAACGAATACGACCTGCTCGCCCGCCGCAAGGAATGGGCCGACGAAGCGGGTGACGAATGAGCGCCGCCGCCGAAACCACCCGCGCGCAACGCCAGGCGGCCGATCCGCTCTATTCGGTTTTCGTCACCGCCAACGCCGGTTCCGGCAAGACCAAGGTGCTGGTGGACCGCATCGCGCGCCTGCTGCTTGAAGGCTCGCAGCCGTCGGCGTTTCTATGTATCACCTACACCAAGGCTGCCGCCGCCGAGATGCAGCGCCGTTTGTTCGAGCGCCTGGGCGGTTGGTGCGTCGCCGACGATGCGAAGCTTGCGGCGGAGTTGGAGGCGCTTGGCGCGTCGCACACGGACCTGGGCGCCGCGCGGGCCTTGTTCGCGCGCGCGCTTGAGACACCGGGCGGATTGAAAATTCAGACCATCCACGCCTTCTGCGAACGCCTGATGGGGCGCTTTCCGTTGGAAGCAGGCGTGCCGCCCGGTTTCGATATCGCCGACGAAGCGCGCGCCGCCTCGCTGCTGGCGGAGGCGCGCGCGGCGGCGGCGCTGGCCGAGGACGCCCCGTGCGATGCGTTCACCCGCTTCGCCAAGCGCCTCTACAGCGATGGCCTCGAAGGCCTGCTCGATCGCCTGGCCTTGCGGCGGGGCGCCTTTCATCGCTTCGCCGCCAAGCATCAAGGCGAATTGTTCGCCGCCCGTGCGCTGCGCGATCGCCATGGCGTGGTGCAGACGGCGGAAGATTATCGGCGCGCATTTCTGGCGCGCTGGTCATGGGCGGAACTGCAAGAGGCCGCAGCTAAGCTCTGCGAGGGCAGCGCCAACGACGTCAAAACCGGCGAACGATTGTTCGCGGCGATCGAAGCCATGAACCGTGGCGATGAGGCGGCGGCGATGGACGCGTGCCTGGCCTTTGCGCTGACGGGAGCGGGCGATCCGCGCAAGGAATTCGCGACGGCGGCGACCAAGAAGGCGCATCCGTGGATCGAACCCCTGGTGCGCACGCTGGCGGAAGCGACGGTGGAAGCGCGTGAACGCCTCAACGCCATCGAACGCGCCGAGGATGCGGTCGCCGCGTTGGCGTTGGCGCTGAAGCTGGATGAGGCTTATGCGAGCGCCAAGGCGCGCGCCGGCGTGCTCGATTTCGACGATCTGATCGAGCGGGCGCAGGCGTTGCTGCAACGCTCGGAAGCCGCGCCCTGGGTGCTCTACAAGCTCGACGGCGGACTCGATCACATTCTCATCGACGAAGGTCAGGATACCAGCCCGGCGCAATGGGATCTGATCACGCCGCTGCAAAACGAGTTCTTCGCCGGCCACGGTGCGCGCGCGAAGAACCGCACCGTGTTTTCGGTCGGCGACCCCAAGCAGAGCATCTACGCGTTTCAGGGCGCCGATCCGGAGCGCTTTCTGGGCGAGTCTCAAAGCCTGGCCGCCCGCGCGCATGCCGCCGAGAAAGAGTTCCGAGCGCCTGAGTTGCGCACATCGTTCCGTTCGGCGCCGGAGGTGCTGGCCGCCGTCGACGAAACCATGCGCGGTAAACCGCTGATCGCCGGCGTCGGCGTGCACGATGAAATCAAGCACCTGGCGGCGCGGGAGCAGGAAAGCGGCGCCGTCGAGGTTTGGCCGGTGACCATGCGCCCCGTGGCGGCGCCGGCCGAGCCTTGGGATGCGCCGCTGGATGTGGAGTCCGAAGTCAGCGCGCCTGCGAGATTGGCCAAGGCCATCGCCGAGCGCGTCAAGGCGATGATCGCCGCGCGCGAGGCGGTCTGGGAAAAAGGCGCGCTGCGGCCCGTGCGCGCCGGCGATGTGCTGGCGCTGGTGCGCAAGCGCGGCGCCATGTTTCATGAGCTGCTCAAGGCGTTCAAGCGCGCCGGGCTTCCGGTGGCCGGCGCCGACCGCATGGTGCTGCGCGACGAACTCGCGGTGCAGGATTGCCTGGCGCTGATGCAGGTCGCGCTCGATCCCGCCGACGATCTGTCTTTGGCCTGCGTGCTCAAGGGGCCGTGGTGCGATCTCACCGACGATGACAACGATCTCTTCCCGCTGGCCTACGATCGCGGCGGCGCGCGCCTGCTCGATCGCTTGGTGGGCGCCACGGACGAAAGGTACGCGCCGGCGCGCGCGTTCGTGCAAGAATTGGTCGCACGCCGCGACGCCGATCCGTTCGCGTTTCTGAGCTGGGCGCTGGAAACGCCGCATGGCGGCGGGCTCTCCGGTTGGGCGCGCGTGTTCGCGCGCCTCGGACCGGAATCGCGCGATCCCTTGGAGGAATTGCTGCAGCGCGCGTTGAAGCCCGCGCGGCATGTCGCGGCGACGCTGCAGCGCTTTCTCTATGACATCGAGCTGGACGCGCAGCAGGTGAAGCGCGAGCTGGAAGCGGAGACAGGCGCCATCCGCGTCATGACCGTGCACGGCGCCAAGGGGCTAGAAGCGCCGATCGTCATCCTCCCGGATTCGACCGGCGATGTCGGCGATGCGCCGGACCACGGGCTGTTGTTCGACGAAGAAGATGGGCCGTTCGTGTCGTTCAGCGCCAAGGGCGACGACGCGCCATGCGCCGCAGCGCGCGCCGCGCACAAGCAGCGCATGCTGGGCGAGCACTGGCGCCTGCTCTACGTGGCGATGACGCGGGCGCGCGACCGGCTGATCGTCTGCGGCCCGCAATGGCGGAGCGGCGAGGCGCCGGAAGTCAGCTGGCGCGCAGCAGTGGCGGAGGCGCTGGAGCGGCTCGGGGCGGCGAAGATCGAGACGCCGTTCGGCGAGGGGCTTCGTTTGGGTGAAATCCGCTGCGTCGATGCAGCTGTCGCCGACAAACAAGCGCCGCCGACGCTCCCGGACTGGGCGCGGACTTCAGCGCCCGGCGGCGTGCGGATCGAGATCGCGGCGCCGTCGCGCCTGCATCGCGTCGATCCCGCGCTGTTCTCGCCGCGCGGAGAGGGCCAGAAGCGCTTTCGCCGCGGGCGCCTGATCCATGGCTTGCTCGAGCGCCTGCCCGATGTCGCGCCCGAGAAACGCGAAATCGCCGCGCGCGCGTGGCTGAAGCGCCAGGGTGTTGAGGAGACGGAAGCCGACGCCTTTGCGCGCGAGGCGCTGGCCGTCATCGCCGATCCGCGCTTCGCCATGGTGTTTGCGCCGTCGAGCCGCGCCGAGGCGCCGATCATCGGCGAAGCCGCGGGCCGGGCGGTGCGCGGCGTCGTCGATCGGCTCGCGGTCGATGACAAGCGCGTGATCGTGCTCGACTTCAAGACCGATAGGCCCGCCCCCATCGATGCCGCTGCGGCGCCGGATTCATACGTGTTGCAACTCGCGCTCTACCGCGAAGTCTTGCGCCAGATTTTCCCGGGTAAGGCCGTGACCTGCGCGCTGCTGTGGACCGAGAAGCCGCATCTCATGGAGCTGCCGGAGGCGCGGCTCGACGATGTTTTCGCTACGTTCGCGCGCGGTTGAATCCTTAACCGGGCGCCCCTACATCGGCTGAACCAACCCGAAGGAGCGTCCCTTGGCCACCACCAAAGTTTCCGACGATAGTTTCGAAGCCGATGTGCTGCGGTCGGGGCGCCCGGTGCTTGTGGATTTCTGGGCGGAGTGGTGCGGCCCGTGCAAGCAGATCGGCCCGGCGCTCGAAGAAATCGCCAACGAAATGGGCGATCGCGTTCAAGTCGTGAAGCTCAATATCGACGACAATCCGATGACGCCCGGCCGCTACGGCGTGCGCGGCATCCCGACCTTGATGGTGTTCAAGGACGGCAAGGTCGCCTCGACCAAGGTCGGCGCCATGCCGAAATCGAAAATCGTCGAGTGGCTGAACGAGAGCGTTTAACTCTGGGAGCGCGGGTCTTCAGACCCGCATGCGGACCTGAAGGTCCGCGGTCCTTTATTCCGCTTCGAGCTTCAAAGCTTCCGCCGCCAACGCCAAAGACCCGCAGATAATCACGCGCGGCGCCTCGTATTGTGGGGCGTAGAGCGCCACTGCATCGCGTAGACAATTCTCGCCGCTAGCGGAGATGCCGGCGGCGGCGCTTGCCTCAATCAGCGTCATCGGCCGAACTGCATCGGGCCCGAGATCGACGGCGACGAGGCAATCGATCGCCGGCGCCAGCGCGGTCACGAACGCGTCGGCGTCCTTGCGCGCCAGCATGCCGACCACGGCGATGGTGAATTTCGGCCGCGCGCGCTGCATCTGCGTGAGCGCTTGCGCCAGGGCCGCGGCGGCGTGGGCGTTGTGCGCGCCATCGACCCAGACTTCGCCGCCGACGGCGCGAGCCGGCGCGCTCAACGCGCCGCGCGTCAGCGGCTGCAGGCGTGCAGGCCAGCGCGCCCAGCTCATGCCGGCGGCGAAGGCGGCGTCGTCAAAGTCGCGCCAATTGAGCATGGCGACGCAAGCCAGGCCGGCATTATCGATCTGATGCGGGCCGTGGAGAGCCGGCAGCGGCAGATCGAGTGCGCGGTGTTCGGTCTGCACCACCAGCCGGCCTGCCGAGCTGTAGGCATCCCACTCGACGCCTTGACGCAGCAGCGGTGCGGCCAAATCCGCCGCGCGCGCCTCGATCACGGCGCGGGCGTCCTCGCCTTGCCGCGCCACGACAACCGGAGCGCCAGGCTTGACGATCCCGGCCTTGTGCCGCGCGATCTCGGCGATGGTTGCGCCGAGCGCGTCCTGGTGGTCGAGCCCGATTGGGGTGATGACGCTCAAAGCGGGCGCATCGACGACGTTGGTTGAATCGGTCAACCCGCCCATGCCGGTTTCGAGCAGGACGATGTCGGCGGCGGTTTCGGCGAACAGCAGCAACGCCGCCGCAGCCTGGGCATCGAATTGCGTCAGCCCGTGATCGATCGCCGCCACGCGTTCGGCGGCTGCAATCAAGGCGCCGTTGTCGGCGATCTCACCTGCAACGGCGAAGCGCTCGTTCAGCACATGCAGATGCGGCTTGGTGAAGGCGTGGACCTTCAGCCCCGCCGCTTCCGCGATCGCACGCATGAAGGCGATGGTCGAGCCCTTGCCGTTGGTGCCGGCGACATGGATGACCGGCGGGAGATTTTCGTGCGGCGAACCGAGCTGTCGGAGCGCTTCCTTCAGGCGCAGCAGATTGAACGACTTGCCGTGCCCGAATTCGGGGCCGAACAACTCGATGAATCTCTGTTGAACCGGATCGGGGTTCGGGACTGGGGATTGGGGGTTGGGGATTGGCGGCGAGGTCATACGCGCTGCAACCCAATCCCTAATCCCGAAACCCAACCCCCGAGATCACTCCGCCGCCTTGGCGCGGGGTTGCGCTTGTTTCACCGGCTTGCGCTTGCCCTTCGCCGGCGCCTCTTCGGCGACCTCGGCGAAATCCACGGTCTCGCCGCTGTCGCCTTGAACCGCGGCGCGCTTGTGCATCAGCACCGAGAGCAAAGTCGCGATCGTCGTCTTCAGCTGACGCCGATCCACGACCATATCGACCATGCCCTTGTCGAGCAGATATTCCGAACGCTGAAAGCCTTCCGGCAATTTCTGGCGGATGGTCTGTTCAATGACACGCGGGCCGGCGAAGCCGATCAGCGCGCCGGGCTCGGCGATGTGCACGTCGCCGAGCATGGCGTACGAGGCGGTGACGCCGCCCGTGGTCGGGTCGGCGAGCACGACGATGTAGGGCAGCCCGGCTTCGCGCAGCATCTGGATCGCCAGCGTCGTGCGCGGCATCTGCATCAAGGAGAGAATGCCTTCCTGCATGCGCGCGCCGCCGGAGGCGGTGACCATGATCATCGCCGCCTTGCGCCGCACGGCGGCTTCGGCGGCGGCAATGAAGGCTTCGCCCGCGGCCATGCCGAGCGAACCGCCCATGAATTCGAAATCCTGCACCAGCACGACCGCGTGCGCGCCGCCGATGCGGCCGTAACCAGCGGCCATGCAATCGTCGCGCTGCACCTTTGCGCGCGCCGACTTGAGGCGATCGGCGTACTTCTTGTCGTCCTTGAACTTCAGCGGATCGGCGGCGACCTTCGGCAGCGGAATCGTCTGCCACGCCTGTTCGTCGAACATGATCTTGAAGCGCGCATCCGGTCCGATGCGCATGTGGAAGCCGGACGGCGTCACCCAATCGCCGGCTTCGAGCTCGGCGCGATAGACCAGCTCGCCCGAAAGCGGATCCTTGATCCAGAGATTGTCAGGCGTCTCGCGCGCCTCGTCGGGCTTCTTCTTCGAAAGCCCGGGCCGCGCGAAGTTCGACAGCCAGTTCATGCGGGTGTCCCTTCGAGTTCACGCGCTGAGCGCACAGCTTCGCTCAATTGAGCGACCTTGCGCAAGACACGTTTCGCCGCCTCGGGCCCTGGCCCGGCGGCAATTTCGTCCACAAAGGCGGAGCCGACGACGACGGCGTCCGCGGTCCGAGCGATGGCGCGCGCCGCTTCCGGCTCGCGCACGCCGAAGCCAACGGCGATGGGCAGGGTGGTGGCGCGTCTTAGCCGCTCCACCGCCGCGCCCACGTTGGCGGCGCTTGCTGCGTTCGCGCCCGTCACCCCAGCCACCGAGACGTAATAAAGGAAACCGGAGGCGCCATCGAGCACCTTGGTTAACCGGCGGTCGTCCGTCGTCGGCGTCGCTAGGCGAATGATGGAGAGATCGCGCCTCGCGAACGCGGCGCGCAACGGCGCATCTTCCTCCGGCGGCAGATCGACAATGATGGCGCCATCGGCCCCGGACGCAGACATCGCCGTCGCGAACGCGTCGTAGCCCATGCTCTCGATCGGATTGGCGTAGCCCATCAGAATGAGCGGCGTGTCTTTGTCGGTCTCGCGAAAGCGCCGCGCGAGGTCGAGCGTTTGCTTCAGCGAGCCGCCGGCTTTCAGCGCGCGCAACGCGGCTTTCTGAATGCTTGGCCCGTCCGCCATCGGATCGGTGAACGGAAAGCCGAGTTCGATAATGTCGGCGCCGGCTGCGGGCAATCCGCGCAAAATCTCGAAGCATGTTTCGTGATCGGGATCGGACGCCATGATGTAGGCGACGAGCGCGGCGCGGTTGGCGCGCTTTAGGGCGTGGTAGCGAACGGCAAGACGCGCGGTCATCGCTGCTGGCCGTCCACGCCATCGAACAGGCACATGACATCGACGGTTTGGGTGATCTTTACCTCGAGAACTCCCGCTGGGAGCGGCTCGGCGGCGTTCTCTGTGTGGTCGCCGCTCGCAATCATGATCAAGGGAGGACACGCGTCGGCTCCGGCCGGCGCGCGGAAAATGTTCGTGTATGGCCTGGCGTCGCGGTGTCCATCGCCTACTTCGGACCAGCCTTGCGCCAGAACGCCGGCTGAGAGCTGCGATAGAACGGCCTCCTCGTGCTCGGATGCGACGCGCAAGCAGACATAAGCCATGATGTCGAACCCGCCGCATTCCGCGAGCGTCGCCTCTGCGGGTAGCGTCAACGTGACGGCGGCGAGTGCGTCGTTGGGGCGATCGAGCACCAAGGTCTGACGTTCTTCGGCGAACGCGGACGTCACGCACAACGACAAGACCAGCAGCAGCCGCTTCATAGGGACACTCCCAACGCATCCGCCACCGTAAACACGTCCTTATCGCCGCGGCCGCAGAGGTTCATGATCACCACGCCGCCTTTGCCGATCTCGCGCGCAACATCGCCAAGGCGCGCGAGTGCGTGCGAGGGTTCGAGGGCGGGCAGGATGCCCTCAAGTCTCGCGCACAATTTAAATGCTTCCAGCGCCTCGTCGTCGGTAGCGCTCAAATATTGCGCGCGGCCGATGTCGGCGAGATACGAGTGTTCCGGTCCGACGCCCGGATAATCGAGGCCGGCGCTGATCGAATGACCTTCGAGAATCTGGCCATCGGCGTTCTGCAACAAATAAGTGCGGTTGCCGTGCAATACGCCCGGGCGGCCGCCATTGATGGCGGCGCTGTGCTCGAAGCGCTCGTCGATGCCGCGCCCGGCGGCCTCAACGCCGATCAGCCGCACGCTTTCATCGGCGATGAACGGATGAAACAGGCCAATCGCGTTTGAACCGCCGCCGATGCAGGCCATCACCGCATCCGGCAGGCGGGCTTCGCGCTCCAGAATCTGCGCCCGCGCTTCGCGGCCGATGATGCTTTGAAAATCGCGCACCATTTCGGGGTACGGATGCGGGCCGGCGGCGGTGCCGATGCAGTAGAAGGTATCGGCGACATTGGTGACCCAATCGCGCAGCGCTTCGTTCATTGCGTCTTTCAGTGTCGCCGCACCGCTCGTGACGGGGCGCACCTCGGCGCCAAGCAATTTCATCCGGAACACGTTGGGCTTCTGCCGCTCGATGTCGGTCGCGCCCATGAACACCACGCACGGCAAACCAAAGCGCGCGCACACGGTCGCGGTGGCGACGCCATGTTGGCCGGCGCCCGTCTCGGCGATGATGCGGGTCTTGCCCATACGCAGCGCCAGCAGCACTTGGCCAAGGCAATTGTTGATCTTGTGCGCGCCGGTGTGATTGAGCTCGTCGCGCTTAAAGTAGATTTTCGCGGCGCCAAAATGCGCGGTCAGCCGCTCCGCGAAATACAAGGGCGAGGGTCGACCCACATAATGGGTCCAGAAGTCGGCCATCGTCGCCGCAAATCCCGGATCGGCCTGCGCCGCGCGATAGGCGCGCTCGAGATCGAGCACCAGCGGCATCAGGGTTTCGGCGACGAACCGCCCGCCGTACGGGCCAAACCGGCCCTCGGCGTCGGGTAGGTCCTGCCAGTTGCGGCGCGCGTCCATGGGGGGTGGGTTTAAACTTCCGCAGCCGCCAAGAATTGGGCGATCAGGAGGGGGTCCTTTAGGCCGGGCCTGCTTTCCACGCCAGAGGACACATCCACAAGGTCGGCCCCGGATGCCTGAATCGCGTCTTTGACGTTGCCGGGGTTGAGGCCGCCCGCCAGGAACCAAGGCCGGCCGATCTGGGCGCCGGCCATCAGGCCCCAATCGAAGGCCAGCGCGTTGCCGCCGGGGAGGCCGCCCGCAGGGGCCTGGGCGTCGAACAGAAAGAAATCGACCACTGGGTAATAGGGCGGCAGCGACCCGAAATCCTCTGTGCTGGCGATGCCGACCGCCTTGATCAGGCCGCGCCGCGCGAACGGCCGGACCTCCGCCGCCCGCTTCGGCGTCTCGCTCCCGTGCAGCTGGATCCAGTCTGGCTCGGCTGCGGCGGCGGCGGCGGTGATGTGCGCGTCATCGGCGTTGACGGTGACCAGCACCGTCTCGACCCGCCCGCGCGCCCGCGCCGCCAGCGCCTTGAGCTTGTCCAAAGTCAGGAAGCGCGGGCTCTTCGGATAAGTGACGAAGCCGACGAACCGCGCGCCATGTTCGATGGCGGCGTCGAGCGCTTCGACGCTGGTGATGCCGCAGATTTTTGCGTCAGGCATGGGGGAGGGGAGTAGGGGAATAGGTAAGTAAGGCAATAGGTGCGACTGGGTTCTGAGCCCCTCTCCTGGTTAAGGAGAGGGTGGCTCGCGGAGCGAGCCGGGTGAGGTTTGCCGTTCTATCGGAATTCTGCGCGTGAGCTTCTCGCGCCGGTAAACCTCATCCGTCCTCGCTGCGCTCGGACACCTTCTCCTTAACCAGGAGAAGGGTGGTTCGCGCCTCACTTCTTCAACGCGTCGCGGATTTCGCGCAGCAGCACGATGTCTTCCGGCGGCGCGGGCGGGGCGGCGGGCGCCGCGGCTTCGGCCTTCTTCATCTTGTTCATGGCCTTGATGACCATGAACAGAACCCAGGCGACGATGATGAACTTAAGCACCGCGGTGATGAACTTGCCGTAGGCGAACACAGCGCCCTGTTCGCGCGCGGCCTCCAATGTTGTCGCTGTGACGGCGTTGGAGAGCGGCAGGAAGTAGTTCGAGAAGTCGAGCCCGCCGGTGACGGCACCGACGATCGGCATGATCATATCGTCCACCAGAGACGAAACGATCGTTCCGAACGCAGCGCCGATGATCACACCGACGGCGAGATCGACGACATTTCCCTTCATCGCGAAGTCGCGAAATTCCTTCAGCATGGACATGGTTGTTCCTTGGGGTTGGGGATTGGGTTTTGGGGATTGGACCCTTCAAGGTGTTGCGCGAGCTTCTTCGCCGAACACCCAAAACCGACTTACGGCTCTTCGCCGCCATTGACCTTAAGCCGAAGCTCTTTGCCCGGCTTGAAGAACGGCACGCGCTTGGCGGCCACTTTCACGGTGGCGCCGGTGCGGGGATTGCGCCCAGTGCGGGCGTCGCGCTTGCGGACCGAAAACGCGCCGAAGCCGCGTAACTCGACGCGGCCGCCCTCGGCGAGGGCGTCGGCGATCTCTTCGAGCACGATATCGACGGCGCGTTCGACCTCGGCCGCCTTCATCGGCGCCAGTTCTTCCTGCAGCCTTTGCACCAGCTCTGAGCGCAGCATTCGCGATCCCCGAAACGCCGCCGCGATAGAGGCCTGCCTGGGGCCCGCCGTCAACTGCCAGTTGATTGAAAAGCGTCAAGAAAACGGGCCCGGCGGCGACGCCGGGCCCCATGATCTTGGACCGCCGCCTTCCAGGCGGCAGGGGCCGGCAAGATGCCGGCGCTCCCGTCTGCTTACTTCTTGTCCTTCAGCGCGGCGCCCAGAATGTCGCCGAGCGAAGCGCCCGAATCCGACGATCCGAACTGAGCGATGGCTTCCTTCTCGTCGGCCAATTCCATGGCTTTGATCGAGAGCGAAACCTTGCGGCTCGACTTGTCGAAGCCCGTCACCATCGCATCGAGACGGTCGCCGACCGAGAAGCGGTCGCTGCGCTGCTCTTGGCGATCGCGCGAGAGATCCGACTTGCGGATGAAGGTGCGCAGCTGGTTGTTCTCGCCGAACGCCACTTCGATGCCGCCGGTGGCCACATCGACGACTTCGGCGGTGACGATCTGGCCGCGCTTGAACTCGGCCGTCGCCATCGGATCGGAGTCGACTTGCTTGATCCCGAGCGAGATGCGCTCCTTCTCGACGTCGACATCGAGCACCTTGGCTTTCACCATGTCGCCCTTGTTGTAGCGGGCGAGCGCTTCTTCGCCTTGAACATCCCAGGCGATGTCGGAGAGGTGGACCATGCCGTCCAGCTCCGCCGTCAGACCGACGAACAGGCCGAATTCGGTGATGTTCTTGATCTCGCCTTCGATCACCGAGCCGGCGGGGTGCTGGGCCACGAACGCGTCCCACGGATTGGCCTGCACTTGCTTGATGCCGAGCGAGATACGGCGCTTGTCGCCGTCGACATCGAGCACTTGCACATCGACTTCCTGAGACGTGCTCAGGATTTTCGACGGGTGCAAGTTCTTCTTCGTCCAGCTCATTTCGCTGACGTGGACCAGGCCTTCGACGCCCGGTTCGAGTTCGACGAACGCGCCGTAATCGGTGATGTTGGTGACCCGGCCGGTGAACTTGGCCCCTGGCGGAAACTTGGCGTCGACGCCATCCCACGGATCGCTCATCAGCTGCTTCATGCCGAGGCTGATGCGCTGGGTGTCGGGATTGATCTTGACGATCTGCACTTTCACCGTGTCGCCGACATTGAGCACTTGGCTCGGATGCGACACGCGCTTCCAGCTCATGTCGGTGACGTGCAGCAGCCCGTCGATGCCGCCGAGATCGACGAAGGCGCCGTAATCGGTGATGTTCTTGACCACGCCTTCGCGGATTTCGCCTTCCGCCAATTGGCCGACGATTTCGGCGCGTTCCGATGCGCGGCTCTCTTCGAGCACGGCGCGGCGGGACACGACGATGTTGCCGCGCTGGCGATCCATTTTCAGGATCGCGAACGGCTGCACGATGTTCATCAGCGGGCCGACGTCGCGCACCGGGCGAATGTCGACCTGGCTGCCGGGCAGGAACGCATTGGCGCCGCCGAGATCGACGGTGAAGCCGCCTTTGACGCGGCCGACGATGGCGCCGTTGACGCTTTCTTGCGCGGCGAAGTTCTTTTCAAGGCGCGTCCAGGCTTCTTCGCGGCGCGCCTTCTCGCGGCTGACCACGGCGTCGCCGAGCGCGTTCTCGATGCGGTCGAGATAGACTTCGACGATGTCGCCCGTTTTCGGCTGGCCGGCGCCGTCGTCGATCAGGAATTCACGGAGCGGGATGCGGCCTTCGGTCTTGAGGCCAATGTCGACGACGACAAAGTCGTGCTCGATTCCGACCACGGTGGCCGGAATCACCCGGCCTTCGATGAGACCCTTCGAACCCAGGCTCTGGTCGAGCAGCGCGGCAAAATCATCGCGGGTAGGGTTCAGTGAAGGGTTTTGGGCTTGTGACGCCATACGTATTTCAACTCCAACAACAAAAAGGGCCAGCCGGTTGGCTCCGGCGGTCTCGGCCCCACCATGGGGCCGTCCTTCGATTTGGCTAAAGCAACGCCAAGCGGCCCGGACCCGTCTTGGGCCTCAGGAACGCGGGACGCTCTATAGAGGCGAGGGCCCCGCTCAGCAAGGCGCAGCGTCAAGCCTTAGCGGCGGTCCGCCAGCACCCGCTCGACCAGATCGACGGCCGCCGCCGCCGCCGCTTCGATCGAGAGGCTGGTGGTGTCCAGGAGCTGGGCGTCGGCGGCCTGAAACAGCGGCGAATCCTTGCGGGTCATGTCCCGTTCGTCACGTTCGGCGATCTGCGCCCGCAATTCCTCAAAGCTGATCTGCTCGCCGCGCGCGCGAAGTTCGGCCAGCCGGCGGCGGGTGCGCTCGTCGAGCGATGCGGTGACGAAGAGCTTCACCTCGGCGTTCGGGCAAATCACCGTGCCGATGTCGCGCCCGTCGAGCACCGCGCCTTTGGGATCGTTGGCGAATATCTGCTGCGCTTGCCGGAGCACCGCGCGCACCTGAGGGATGATCGCCACCTTCGAGGCGGCCAGTCCCGCCATACTCGAACGGATGCGGTGTTCGTCGATGGCGCCGAGATCGAGCGCTTTTGCCGCCGCGACCGCGGCGTCCGGATCGGCGGGATCGCCGCCGGCGTCGAGCACGGCTAAGCCCACGGCGCGATAGAGCGAGCCGGTGTCCAGCCGCTTCAGTCCGTAATGCTCGGCCAGCGCCTTGGCGACGGTGCCCTTGCCCGACGCTGTTGGTCCATCGACTGCGATGATCATGCGGCTGCGCCTCTATCAGCGCGGCATCTTTTCCGCCACGTCTATCTTGACATGGCGTCACCTTGGGCGCGGGATTCAGGCATGAGCACAGAGCATTTCGATGTCGTCGTCGTGGGCGCGGGGATTTCCGGCGTCGGCGCGGGCTACTTCCTGCAGCGCGACTGCCCCGACAAGAGCTACGTCATCCTCGAGAACCGCGCCGACATGGGCGGCACCTGGGACCTCTTCCGCTATCCCGGCATCCGCTCGGACAGCGACATGTTCACGCTCGGCTACAGCTTCAAGCCGTGGACGGAAGAGAAGGCGATCGCCGACGGCCCCTCAATCTGGAAATACGTGCACGAGACCGCCGCCGAGTACGGGATCGACAAGCACATCCGCTTCAAGCATCGCGTCGTGCGTGCAAGCTGGTCATCCGAGGATGCGCTTTGGACGGTAGAGGCCGAGCACGAAGGCGCGATCAAGCGCTTCACTTGCCGCTTCTTCCATGTCTGCGCCGGCTATTACAATTACGAGGACGGCTATTTGCCGAAATGGGAAGGGACCGAGTCCTTCAAGGGTCAGATCATCCACCCGCAGCAATGGCCTGAAAATCTCGACTACGCCGGCAAGCGCGTCGTCGTCATCGGGTCGGGCGCCACGGCGGTGACATTGGTGCCGTCGATGGCCGACAAAGCGGCGCACGTCACCATGCTGCAGCGCACGCCCACCTACATGGTTTCGCTGCCGGCCGAAGACAAACTGGCCAATTGGGCGCGCAGGAATCTGCCGCGCCACTTCGCCTACGATCTGACGCGGCTGCGCAAGATCGTGTTTCAGCAATTCTTCTTCCGCATGGCGCGGGCGCGCCCAGCCAAGACGCGCGAACGGCTGCTCGGCCTCATCCGCGAACAGTTGGGGCCGGACTACGATCTCGATACGCACTTCACGCCGCCCTACAATCCGTGGGAACAGCGCCTCTGCCTGGTGCCCGACAACGACATGTTCATCGCCATCCGAGAAGGCAAAGCCTCGATCGTCACCGATCACATCGAGCGCTTCACCGAGAAGGGGCTGAAGCTCAAGTCCGGCAAGGAACTCGAGGCCGACATCATCATCACCGCCACCGGACTCAATCTGCGCATGCTGGGCGGGGCCGAGATCGTCGTCGACGGCAAAAAGGTCGATCCCGGCAAGTGTTTCACCTACAAGGGAGCGATGCTTTCGGACGTTCCAAACATGGCGTTTGTGTTCGGCTACACCAACGCCTCGTGGACGCTGCGCGCCGATCTGATCAACGAATATGTCTGCCGCCTGATCAATTATCTCGACATGTACGATCTGGCGTCGGCGACGCCCCGCCTGGGCGACGAAGCGCCCGAGCCGAAGCCGTTCGCCAACCTCAATTCCGGTTATTTCGCGCGCGCCGACAATCTGCTGCCGAAGCAGACCGCCAAGGCGCCGTGGAAGCAGAACCAATCCTACGCCCACGACATGATGGATCTGCGCTTCGGCGCGCTTGAAGACGGCGTGCTTGAAATGAAGCCCAGACGCCAGCGCGCTCAAGCGCCCGTGGATCAGTCGCACGAGGCGGTGGCGGCGGAGTAGCGTTGCGGAGAGTCCTGAGCTAGGACGCATTCCGTCGAGGGCGCGCGTGAAGTCTCTTTCCATTTTTGTGCTGCTGGCGCTGGCCGCAGGCCTGGTCGCGGGCGCGCTCATCAAGAACGCTGCGCCTCAGTTGACGGACGCCGCCGACATTGCGACCGCGTTCGGCGGTCTTTGGCTTAATGCGTTGCGGATGACGGTGGTGCCGCTGGTGGTGTCGCTGCTGATCACCGGCATCGCCTCGGTGGCCGATACCGCCAAGACCGGCGGCCTGGTGCTGCGGGCGGTGCTGCTGTTCACGGCGCTGCTGTTCTTCGCCGCTACTTACTCGGTGATCGTCACCAATGGCTGGCTGGCGCTTTGGCCGCTCGACCGCGCCGCCGCCGACGCCTTCATCGCCGGCGTTGGCGATTCCGCCGTGATCATCACCGAGCCGCCGAGCTTCGCTTCGTGGCTGCAGGGGCTGGCGCCCTACAACCCGGTCAAGGCCGCCGCCGAAGACGGCATGCTGGCTCTGGTGGTGTTCTCGATCTTCTTCGGCTTCGCGGTGACGCGTCTCGAGCCCGCTATGCGCGACCAGATCGTCGGCTTTTTCCGCGCCGTCTCCGAAGCGATGATCGTGATCGTGCATTGGGTGCTTCTGGCGGGGCCGTTCGGCGTGTTCGCCCTGGCGCTCGGCGTCGGCCTTCACGCTGGCCTGGGGGCTGCGGGAACCCTGGCGCAATACGTCATCATCGTCACCGGAGTCACCGCCGGCTCGACGTTGATCGCCTGGCTCATCGCGATAACATTCGGCGGCCAGCCAGCAGGCCGCTTCACCGCGGCGGCGACGCCTGTCTGGGCCATCGCCGCTTCGACGCAGTCATCGCTCGCCTCGTTGCCGGCGATGCTGGAAGCCGCGCTGCGCGGGCTGAAGCTGCCGCCAAGCGTGGCGGACGTCGTGTTGCCTTTGGCTGTCGCCGTGTTCCGCTTCACCAGTCCGGTGGCGAACCTGGCGGTCTGCTTCTTCGTAGCTCATCTCTACGGGCTTGAACCTAGCCTGATCCAGATCGTCAGCGCGGTGGTCGTAGCCTACGCGGTGAGCATTGCGGCCGTTGGACTGCCGGGGCAGATTTCGTTCATCGCTTCGATCGCGCCGATCTGTTTGGCGCTCGGCGTGCCGACCGAAGTGCTGGGGATTCTGATCGCGGTCGAGGTGATCCCCGACATTTGGCGCACGCTTGGCAACGTCACCGGCGATCTGGCGGCGACCTCGATCCTGTCGCGCGGACGCCGCGACGAAGAGACGCCGCCTTAGGCGGCTTCCTGGGTTCGGTCGTTGGCGGGCGCCGCCATCGCGCTCTTGGCCGGGATGCGCAGCGTGAAGGCCGAACCTTGGCCGGGCGCGCTTCTGAGCGTGACATCGCCGCCGAGCAGCCTCGCCAAGCGCCGCGTGATGGCGAGGCCCAGACCCGTGCCGCCATAGGCGCGCGTGGTTGTGGCGTCGGCCTGGACGAAGGGCTGGAACAGGCGCGCCTGCGCTTCGGGCGAGATGCCGACGCCGGTGTCGATCACCTCGAACACCATCCAGTCGCGGCCAGCCTCATGCTCGCGCCGCGCGCGGAGCTTGATCTGGCCGTCCTTGGTGAATTTGGCGGCGTTCGACATCAGGTTAAGGAGGCACTGGCTGAGCTTGAACCCGTCGGTCTCGATCGAGCCCAGCGCTGCGCCGGTTTCGACGCTAATGGTGTTGCCGTTGGCTGAAGCGGCGGGAGACACCGTCGCCACCACATCCGCGATCAGCGCGTCGGCATCGACGCTGTCGGCTGCAACGAGAGCGGCGCCGGCTTCGATCTTGGAGAGATCGAGCACGTCGTTGATCATCGCCAGCAGACGGTGGGCGGCGCCGTGGATGCGGCCAAGATCGGCCTTGTCCTGGCGGTCGCCGCGCTCGTCGGCGGTTTCCATCAGCATCTCGCCGTAGCCGATGATGGCGTTGAGCGGGGTGCGCAGCTCGTGGCTCATGGTGGCCAGGAATTGCGACTTGGCGATGTTGGCCTGCTCGGCGGTTTCGCGTGCGGCTTCGAGCGCTTCGAACGCGCGCTTGAGTTCGACGTCGCGGCGCTCGATCTCATCGAGGATGTTGGCCAGGCGCTGAGTCGGGCGATGGCGGATGGCGTCGTCGTTGGCGGGTGCGCCGCGCCCGGCGAGAATCTCCTCGGCGCGGCCGACGGCGCGCAACATGGCGCGTCGGCTCCGGTAAATGAGATAGGCGATGACCAGCAGGCCGATGGCGCAGCAGATCGCCAACGCCATGGCCAGCGTCATCGTCTCCAGCGTCTTGGCCTGCAGTTGCGACTGAATGGCCTGGGCTTCGGCTCGCGCCTCGGCTTGGGCGACTTCGCTCTCCATGCTGGCGCGCAGTTCGCGCGCGCCGGCGTTGAAGCGCGTCATCTGCAGTTTTTCGGCGGCCTCGTGGGCGCTCAACATGGCGGCGAACGCCTCGCGATGACGGCCCTCGGCGGCAAGCACCTCGGGCTCGATGAGGTCGAGGCGCTCGGTGAGGCTGGGATCGCCGCGTTCGGCGGCGATTGTGCGCAATTCCTGCATGGCGTCGCGCGCATCGGCCCCGCGGCCGAGCCGGGCCAGCGCATGCAAACGGAAGCCAAGCGCGCGCGTCATGTACTCAGGCGGCGCCGCCTCGACTTTGCGCGCCTCGTCTGCACAGTGCAGAGCGGTGGGGTAATCACCCGCCAGAAAGTGGACGCGCGCGCACAACAGCCCGGTGAAGAATTCAAGCGAGGGATCGCCGGACGCAGCGGTGACATTGCGGTGGATGCGGGCGAGGCGGATCGATTCCTCGGCGGCGCCGGCCTGCGCGAACATGCCGGCGATGTTGTTGATGATGGTGGCGCCGTCGATGGGGCGGTTGGCGAGCGTATCCAGTTCGACCGTGCGCTGCAGGTGCGACAGCGCCGTCTCATAGTCGCCGACGCGGATGGCGTTGTAGGCGAGGGCGTCGTGCAGCCCGGAACGCAGCGGGCGTGTTTCGGGCGTATCGGGGAGGTGCAGCAATCCGGCATGCGCGGCCTCCAGCGCGTTGCCGAACATGCTGAGGTCGGTGAGCGCATAGGCGCGGAGCCGCTCGCCGGCGGCGCGGACGTAAGGGTCGGTGACGCTGGCCAGCGCGGCAGCAAGATTGCCGCGCGCCGTCACGTAGTCGCCATCCAGCGCCGGGGCGTAGGCGTGCAGCATGCCCGCCATGGCCGTGAACCGGAGGCTCGACTGGGCCCGTGCTTCGCGCTCCAGCGCGGCGATGGAACCTGCGGCGGCCTCGGCGTCGGACGCGACATAATCGTCGGCGGCGATGTCGTAGAGCAGCATGAGACGCGCCTCGCCCGAGAGAGAGCGCGCGCGCTGAACGCGTACTTGGCGCACGTCATCGGTGATGATGAGGCGCCCCGCCTCGATGCGGCGGGCGAGGGCTTCGCCTTGGGCAATCCAGTTTTCGCTGGCTGCCGGCTGTTCAGCCGACGCCGCACCCAAGACGCAGATGGCGCACGCGCCCGTCACGAGCGCGCGCAGGATCGTTGCACGCATGGCCCCACCTTGTTGGGCCGAGCATGGCGCCGCCGCGGTTAATGGACGGGGCTAGGAGATTGGTGAAGCGCCGGTTAAAGCGCGGTGATGTCGGCGCCCAGGCTCTGCATGAAAGCGGCAAAGCCGGGGAATGAGGTGGCGATCATGTCGGCGTCGTCGACGATGACCGGCTCCTTGGCGGCGAGCCCCAGAACCAGGAACGACATCGCCACGCGATGATCGCCATGGGTGCGGATTTCGGCGCCGCCGCGGACGCTCTTTGGGCCGCGCCCGTTGACGACCAAGCCGTCGGGCAGCTCATCGGCGTCGACGCCGCAGGCGCGCAAGCCCTCGACCATCAGCGTGATCCGGTCGCTCTCCTTGACCCTCAGCTCGGCGGCGCCGGTGATGCGGGTTTCGCCGTCGGCGAAGGCCGCAACCGCCGCCAGGATCGGAAACTCGTCGATCATGGCCGGCGCCCGCCGCGCCGGCGGGGCCGCGCCCTTGAGCTTCGAGGCTTTGACAATGAGATTGGCGATCGGCTCGCCGATCGGATCGCGGCTTTCTTCGTAAACAATGTTGGCGCCCATTTCGAGCAAGGTCTCGAAGAAGCCGAGCCGCAGCGGATTGACCAGCACATCCTCGATTCGAACTTGCGACTTTGCCACGATGAGCGCCGCCGCGACCGGAAACGCCGCCGACGAAGGATCGCCGGGCACGTAAATGTCGACGCCCTTGAGCTTGCCGGGCCGCACGCGCGGGTGCAGGCCGCCGTCGATCTCGACCATATCGATACTGGCGCCGAAAACACCGAGCATCCGTTCAGTGTGATCGCGCGAGCGTTCCGGTTCGATCAGGATGGTTTCACCCTCGGCTTCGAGGCCTGCGAGCAGCACCGCGGATTTGACTTGCGCGGAGGAGACCGGCGAGCGGTAGGTGATGCCTTTGAGCT
This sequence comes from Proteobacteria bacterium HN_bin10, assembly GCA_002083515.1. Lineage (GTDB taxonomy): Bacteria > Pseudomonadota > Alphaproteobacteria > Caulobacterales > Aquidulcibacteraceae > Vitreimonas. Next base: position 15,669 of record LWDN01000080.1, on the reverse strand, counting down.
TTCCGCCATGGACGATCAGCGGCAGGCAATTGTTAGGGCTGTTGAAACGCGCCCCCATTTGCGACAGCGGCGCGATCACCCGGTTCATCGGGCGCTTGCGTAAGGATTGGTCGCCGTCGAAACGGGCGCTCAATTGATAGCCGGCCGCGGCGCCGATCATCAGCCGCGCGCCGGTGCCGGAATTGCCGCAATCGATGGTCTCGCGCGGCTGGTTGAACCCGCCTGCGCCCGCCACCACCCAAATCCCGTCATCGCGTCGCGTGACCGTGGCGCCGAACTGACGCACCGCCTGGGCGGTGCAGCGCACGTCCTCGCCCTCGAGCAGGCGTTCGATTCGCGTTTCGCCTTCCGCCAGGGCGCCCATGATCAGGGCGCGGTGGGAGATCGACTTGTCCCCGGGCGGGCGGGCGCGGCCGCTGAGCGGTCGGGCATGTCGCGCCCTCAGACGCATGGCTCTTATCCCTTTGCGACGGCCAAAAAATTCAAGCGGACAAAGGTTTTGACAGGGGCGTCCGATGGTGGCAAGCGAGCGCCCCGCGAGGCAAAGGAGACGAGCTTGGTCAAGACCGATTTGGGCAGCAAGCAGGTTTGCCCGAACTGCGGGGCGAAGTTCTACGATCTCAGCCGCCGTCCTGCCGTCTGCCCCAAGTGCACCACCAGTTTCGATCCTTCCGAGGAGGGCGTGCGCGTGCGCCGCGGTCGCTCGCGCGTGACTGCCCACGATGCCGATTACGAGGACGATGAGGATCTCGAAAACAAGAAGGCCAAGACCGGCGACGAGGACGAAGAGGACGCGGAAGCCGAGGAAACCGCCGAAGTCGATGTCGAGGCCGAAGCCGAACCGCTGGTGACCGACGACGAGGAAGAGGCCGACGCAGCGGTCGGCTCGGGCGAGGATTTGCCGGAGGGCTTCTCCGAGGAAGAGGCCGATCTCGCCGATGACGCCGGCGACGACGATTCGGTGCCGCTGCTCGAAGACGAGGAGGAGTTCCCGGAGGACGAGCTCGGCGAAATCGCCGGCGGCGGCGAAGACGACGACAGCAGCCGCTGACGAAGCGGCAGGAAGCGCTTGAACTCGAAGGAGGCGGGGCCTAGGTTCCGCCCCTCAAAAAACGGGCCCATAGCTCAGCTGGGAGAGCGCCTGCATGGCATGCAGGAGGTCAGCGGTTCGATCCCGCTTGGGTCCACCATCCATTCCAGCGCCGTGTCCGCCAATCACAAACGCCAATGCTCGCCATTGGCCTAACTCATGGCCTGCGGCCTTGAACACCGGCGCCGTCGCGGCCAAGTCGGCGGTGCGAGACCGGGCCCCTCTGGCGATCGTTCGATCGCGATGTCGGATCGCAGGCGCACACGGTCCGGTCACAATCGACTCTTGCTTCCGGATCGTCGTCCTTTTGAAGAGGAGACCATCATGGATGTCGTCGCCCGTCTGCTCTTGCGCGAAGAGATCGATGCGCTCGAACTCGACCTCGCCGCCGAGAAGCGCTCGCCGAAGCCGGATTTCGCCCGCGTTCAAGGTCTGAAGCATGAGATTGCGCGGCTCGAACAGCGCATCGTCGCGCGCCGGCGCGGGCGCACCGAAGCCACATTGGCCGGCTGAAGGCGGATGTATCCATGAGCTTGAACCTCGTTCGCCTCGACCGCCGCGCGCTCGTCAGAGCGGCAATGGGCGGCCTGCTCGTAACGCCGTTGATCGCGTGCAACGAGAATCCGGCCACCGGACGGCGCCAGTTCATCGTCGTCTCCGATGACATGCTCGAACAGATGTCGGCGCAAACCTGGGCCGAGATTCAACGCACGGCGCCACGCAGCCAGAGCGCGGCGGCGCAGCGCACGATCGAGGCGATCGGCAGACGCATTGCCGATTCCTCCGGCCTTTCGAACGTCAATTGGGAGTTCGTCGCCTTCGACAGTCCAGAGGTGAATGCGTTTGTTCTGCCCGGCGGCAAGGTCGGCTTCTTCCGCGGCCTGATGGAGCGGGCGGAATCCGACGACGAGCTGGCGGCGGTGATGGGTCACGAAGTCGGGCACGTCATCGCCCGCCACGCCGCCGAGCGCGTCAGCCAGCAGCTCGGCGTGCAACTTGGCGTGCAGGCCGCGGCGATGGCGCTGTCGGAAGATCTGGGCGAGCATGCCGATCTCGCCGCCGCGGCTTTGGGCGCCGGCCTCATCTACGGCGTGGTGCTGCCGTACTCGCGCGCGCACGAACTGGAAGCCGACAGGCTGGGCGTCGATCTGATGAAGCAATCGGCGTTCGATCCGGGCGGCGCGGTCAGCTTCTGGGAAAAGATGATCGCGGCGCAAGGCGAGACGCCGCTCGCCTGGATGTCGACCCACCCGGCCAATGACGATCGCCTCGCCGCCCTGCGCGCTCTGATCTGATCCCGATTTGACCTCCGCGGCGCTTCGTGCTGCCTGCAACGGCATTGAATGCAGGGGACAGGCGAATGGCCAGATTGAGCCGGCGGGGATTTGCGCAGGCGTCGCTCGGGGCGCTGATCGCGGGCTGTGCGCCGCGCGGGGCGCCGGATCTCATCGTCCATGGCGGCCCGATCTACACAGGTCTTGCCGAAATGCCGGTGGAAGCGCTGCGCATCCGCGATGGCGTCTTCGCCGTGGTCGGATCGCTGGCGGACGCGCGCGCCAATGCGCGCGGCGCGCGCGAGATCGATCTGGGCGGGGCGGCGGCGTTTCCGGGTTTCACCGACGGCCACGTTCACCTCGCCGGCGTCGGCGCCGCATCGCTGACGCTCGATCTCGTCGGCGTCGCTTCGATTGCCGAGATGCAGGCGCGGCTGCGCGACTATTCCCCGGCGCATGCGGAGGGGCCGATCTACGGCCGCGGCTGGATCGAAACGCATTGGCCGGAGCGGCGGTTCCCCAATCGCGCCGATCTCGACGCGGTGGTGGGCGATCGCCCGGTTCTGCTGGAGCGCATCGACGGTCACGCCGCAATCGCCAACAGCGCCGCGTTGCAATTGGCTGGCATCGATAACGCGACGCCCAATCCCGCCGGTGGCGCCATTGAACGCGATGCGTCCGGCGCCGCTACCGGCATGCTGATCGATAATGCGGTTGCGCTCGTGCAGAGCCGCTTCCCGGCGCCGACGCCGGCGATGGTGCGCGAAGCGCTGTTGCAGGGCGCACGCCTCTACGCCTCGCGCGGGTGGACCGGCGTGCACAACATGAGCACGTCGCTGGCGGAAGCGGAGCTATTCCAGCAGTTCGCTGCAAATGGCGAACTGCCGCTCAGCGCCGACATTTATTTGACGCCCGAAGACGCGGCGAGCGTGCTGGAGCGCGGCCCCTACGGCGAGGGCGCCGTCAAAGTGCGCGGCGTCAAGCTCTACATGGATGGCGCGCTCGGCTCGCGCGGCGCGGCGCTGCTTGCGCCCTACAGCGATGCGCGCAACTCATCCGGTTTGCTGGTCACGCCGGTTGAAGAGATCGCCGCGATGATCGGGCGCGCGCGCGCCAAGAATGTGCAGATCGCCACGCACGCCATTGGCGATCGCGGCAACCGGCTGGTGCTCGACGCCTATCGCGACGCGTTTGCCGACGATCCACAGGCGCTGCGCGCCGCACGCTTCCGCATCGAACACGCGCAGGTGGTCGCGCCGGAGGACATTCCGCGCTTTGGTGCGCAGGGAATCATCGCCTCGATGCAGCCGTCGCACGCGATCAGCGATCTCCATTTTGCACCGGCGCGGCTCGGGCGCGCGCGTCTCGCCGGCGCCTATGCCTGGCGTTCGCTGTTGGACTCCGGCGCGACCATCGTCGGCGGCAGCGATGCGCCGGTGGAGAAGGGCGATCCGCTGATCGAGTTCTACGCCGCTACTCACCGGCACGATCTCAGCGGTTTCGCTGGCCCGGACTGGCGCTTGGAACAGACGATAACGCGCGCCGAAGCGCTGCGCCTGTTCACGGCGGCGCCGGCGTTCGCGAGCTTCAGTGAAGGCGAGCGCGGCACGATCGAAGTTGGCATGCGCGCCAATGTCAGCGCGTTCTCAGTCGATCTGATGACCGCGGAACCGGCGGCGATCCCGACGGCTAAGGCCGTGCTGACAATCAGCAACGGAGACATCACGCATGACGGCCGCTAGCGCGCAATTGGCGGCTTCTCTCACGCTGCCCTGCGGCGCGGTGCTTCCCAATCGTCTTGCGAAAGCGGCGATGACCGAGGGCCTCGCCGACCCGCAAGGGCGGCCGACGCCAGAACTCGACCGGCTCTACGAGATCTGGTCGCGCGGCGGCGCCGGGCTGCTGATCTCCGGCAACATCCAGATCGACGCCGATCATCTCGAGCGCCCCGGCAACGTCATCCTTGATCGCGCGCCCGACGCCGGCATGAGCGCGGCGCTGAAACGTTGGACGCAAGCCGCTACGTGCGCCGGCAATCATTTCTGGGCGCAGATCAGCCACGCCGGGCGCCAGACGATGGCGAGCGTCAATCCGCATCCGAAGGCGCCGTCGCCGGTGAAGCTTGGCTTGCCCGGCGGGCAATTCGGCGAACCGGTGGCGCTGAGCGAAGAAGAGATCGACGCGTTGATCGTGCGCTTTGCGTTGGCGGCGCGGACGTGCCGCGATCATGGTTTCACCGGCGTGCAGATTCACGCCGCCCACGGCTACCTCATTTCTCAATTCCTGAGCCCGCGCTCCAACCGGCGCGCCGACCAATGGGGCGGGGCGCTCGAAAACCGCGCGCGCTTCCTGATGCGCGTGGTGGACGCGGCGCGCGCGGCGGTGGGCGGGGATTTTCCGTTGGCGGTGAAGCTCAACAGCGCCGATTTTCAGCGCGGCGGCTTTTCGTTCGAGGAGAGTCTTCAGGTCGCGATGTGGCTGCAGGACGCCGGCATTGACCTCATCGAGATTTCCGGCGGCACTTACGAGCAACCGAAATTGCTGGGGATAGAGGGGCTCGAAGCGCCGGAAGCACAGAAGAACGTCGCCGCCTCGACGCTGGCGCGCGAGGCGTATTTCGTCGATTTCGCCAGGGCCATGAAGGGCGCGGTGCGCGTGCCGCTGATGGTGACCGGCGGCTTCCGCACGCGCGCGGCGATGGAGCAGACGCTGGAGCAGGGCGCCGCCGACGTCATTGGCTTGGGCCGCCCGCTCTGCGTGGCGCCGGACGGACCGAAAGCATTGCTGGCGGGCGAAGCCGAGCTGCCGCGCGCCGAGAAGAGCTTGTCGCTGCTGCCGGCGTGGGCGTCATTCCTCAACGGCCTGAAAAGCGTGCGCGCCATCGGCGGTTTCGCGGTGCAGTTCTGGTTCTATTGTCAAATCTATGCGCTCGGCCGCCAGGGCCGGACTGCGCCGCGGATGAGCGTGTTCGCGGCGCTGCAGGAGGTCGAGGTCACGCACAAACGATGGCTGGCGCAGCGTCGACCAAACGCCGCGCCAACCTAGAATTCTGATTTCTGAAGCGAGCTTAAGCCGCCGCCATGCCGCTGGTGGGCGTAGCGGTGGCGCCGGCTTCCTGGGGATCGCGCAACACGTAGCCGCGGCCCCACACCGTTTCGATGTAGTGCTCGCCGCCGGTCGCCGCCGCCAGCTTCTTGCGCAGCTTGCAGATGAAGACGTCGATGATCTTCAGTTCCGGCTCGTCCATGCCGCCGTAGAGATGGTTGAGGAACATCTCCTTGGTCAGCGTCGTGCCCTTGCGGAGCGAGAGCAGCTCCAGCATCTGGTATTCCTTGCCCGTCAGGTGGACGCGCTGGCCGTGCGCCTCTGTCGTCTTGGCGTCGAGATTGACGACGATGTCGCCCGTTTTGATGACGGAATGAGCGTGGCCCTTGGAGCGGCGGACGATCGCGTTGATGCGGGCGATCAGTTCGTCCTTGTTGAAGGGCTTGGTCATGTAGTCGTCGGCGCCGTAGCCGAGGCCGCGGACCTTGGTGTCGATGTCGGCGGTGCCGGAGAGGATCAGGATCGGGGTATTGACCCGCGCCACGCGCAATTGCTTCAGCACGTCGTAGCCGTGCATGTCCGGCAGCGTCAGGTCGAGAACGATAATGTCGTAATCGTAGAGCTTGCCGAGGTCGATGCCTTCCTCGCCAAGATCGGTCGAGTAGATATTGAAGCCTTCGGACTTGAGCATCAGCTCGATGCCCTGCGCCGTGGCGCTATCGTCCTCGATCAAAAGAACCCGCATGTTCGCCCTCTCCGACCCCAGCGCTGGCGACGCTCGCCCCGAGGTTAATTTAACGGTTGGAATCACCATTACCGAAGCAGGTAAACAGGTGATGAACCGCGCCAGCCGATTCTGTCTTTAGAATCGTATTCGCGACTTCGATCAAGAGTCTGCGTGCGATGCGTTCACAGCCACAAGCGTTTGTGGTGTGCGCATGCGTGGAAGAAAGATTCCGACATCGGAATCATCGGCGCGCGCAAACGTAAATCTACCTTAACCATAAATGGTCATCTGCTGTGCGCTATCGATGACCTCGCTGCTTGCCAAACTCGCCGATGAGATCGACGCGCTCGATCCGCGCCGCTTCGAGGGGCGGGTGACTGGCCTGTCGGGGGCGCTGATCGAAGCCACCGGACCGATCGAAGCCTTGGCGCTCGGCGCGCGCGCCAGCATCCACGGAACCCGCGTTGCGCGCGGCGAGATCGTCGGCTTCCGCGGCGATCGCGCCTTGCTGGCGCCGTTCGATCCGATCGACGCCATTCGCCCCGGCGCGCGCGTCGTGCTCGAGGGCGCCATGCCGATGGTGCGGCCTTCGCGCGCCTGGCTCGGGCGCGTCATCGATTGCTTCGGCAATCCGGTCGACGGCGAGGGGCCGTTGCCGCAAGGCTTGCGTCCGCATCTGGTGCGCGCGCCGCCGCCGTCTGCGCACGATCGTGCGCGCGTGGGCGGGCGTCTCGATGTCGGCGTACGCGCGCTCAACATTTTCGCCGCTCTTTGCCGCGGTCAGCGCATGGGCGTGTTCTCCGGGTCCGGCGTCGGCAAGTCGGTGCTGATGTCGATGCTGGCGCGCGGCGCGCAGGCCGATGTGATCGTCATCGGTCTGGTCGGCGAACGCGGCCGCGAGGTGAAGGAATTCATCGAAGACACGCTGGGCGAAGAGGGACGGCGGCGCTCGGTCGTGGTCGTCGCCACCTCCGATGAGAGCGCAGCCCGCCGTCGGCTCGCGCCGCACATGGCCTGCGCCGTCGCCGAACACTTCCGCGACGAAGGCAAAGACGTGCTGCTGCTGATCGACTCGGTGACGCGTTTCGCCATGGCGCAGCGCGAGATCGGTCTCTCCGTCGGCGAGCCGCCGACGACCAAGGGCTACACGCCGTCGGTGTTCGCCGAATTGCCGAAGCTGCTCGAACGCGCCGGTCCAGGCCGCGAAGGTGAGCAGGGCTCGATCACCGCGCTCTTCACCGTGCTGGTCGACGGCGACGATCACAACGAGCCGATCGCCGACGCGGTGCGCGGCATCCTCGACGGTCACATCGTCATGGAGCGCGCTATCGCCGAGCGCGGCCGCTATCCGGCCATCAACGTGCTGAAATCGATCTCGCGGCTCATGCCGATGTGTCACACGGCCGACGAAAACGCGCTGATCGCGCGCGCGCGCGCGGCCTTGAGCCTCTACGGTGAAATGGAGGAGCTCATCCGCATTGGCGCTTACAAGGCTGGCGCCGATGCGCAAGTCGATGAAGCCATCCGCGTCCGTCCGGCGCTGGAGCGCGTGCTGGCGCAAGCGCGCGACGAGCGCTCTTCGCTTGCGGAAAGCTTCGCGCTGCTGGCGGAGGCGTTGACGTGAGCGTGACGCATGAGACCCAACATCATCCCTTCCCCCTTGTGGGGGAGGGTAGGGAGGGGGGGCGTGCAAGCAAACGCGCGCGTGGCGCCATCGGGCTTCATCCTGATCGCCCCCCACCCCCTGCCCCCTCCCCACAAGGGGGAGGGGGTCTCGTGTTATGAAATCCCTCCGCACCCTGCTCAAAGTCGCGCGCGGCGAGTTGGAGACGCTGCGCCGCGCGCTAGCCGATCAAATCGCCAAGCAAAGCGCGATAGAGCAGCGCCTGCTTGGCCACGAGCAGACTGTGCGCAGCGAGCAACAACTGGCGCAGCGCGATTATGAATCGGCGCGCGCCTATGGCGGCTATGCGGTCGCCGCGCTCGCCGTCCGCCGCGCGTTGGAGGCGGAGCGCGCCGCAATAGGCGAAGAAATCGAACGCCTGCGCACGCTGATCGCCGAGGCGCATGTCGAGGTGCGGAAGTTCGAGCGCCTGATTGAACTGGAAGAGCAGCGCGAAAGACTGAAGCAAGAGAAGCGTGAGGATTCGGAGCTCGACGAACTGGCCACGCTGCGCGCGCGGCGACAGCCGCGCAGCTAGCGGATATACTGCAATCCGGCAGATCTCGTCTCGTCAACAGCCGTGCATCCAACGACAGCGAGGAGTTGCTCGCCTCGCCCCTGGTTTAGAGAGGTGTCTCGGTCAAGTAGGACAAGGTAGATTTCCTCTCCGCCTTCCGAACCAGGGCAATTGTAATCGCCCCTGAACGTGATGTGTTCCGTTGGCGTCGCCAGCGGTGCAAACGTGTAGAGGCGTCCCCATGGTACCTCGGTGACGTCCATGCCGCCCGGTATGAATGCGGTGAACTCTTCCGATGAAACAACGCGGCCCACCACGACCATATGCTTTGGGAGTTGGGGGCCGGTGGTGGCGCAGCCCAACTGCAGTAGCGCCGCTACAAACCCGCTGATCATCCGTCGCATGAATACAATCTAGCCTGGGAGCGCGCTGACGCAAGCTACCCCGCATTGAGCGCCTCGACGATCCGGATCACATCTTCATAAGCCTGCGATTGCGGATGCCGTGTCGGCAGCGGCGTTTGCGCCCGGATCGAATCCGGCACGCGCGGATCGCGGCAGATGGCGCCGGCGAATTTCGGCTTGAAGCCCAGATATTCGTTGCAGGCGAGCGCGAACTGATCGAACACGCGCCGTCCTTTGACGCGGTTCTCGGCCATGTTGACGATCACCCAGGGCGTGATCTGCGCGCCTTGCAAGCGCAACAATTTCACCATGGCGTAAGCATCGGTGAGCGCCGTGGGCTCTTCCGTGGTCACCAGGATCAAGCGATCGGCGGCGCGCGCGAAGCGCAGCACGGTCGGATCGATGCCGGCGGCGAGATCCAGGATCACGCGGTCGTAGTGCGGGGTCAACCGCGACAGGCCGTTGCAGATGCGTCCCACTTCTTCGAGCTTCACCGCGCCGAGTGCGCCGGAGCCCGAATGGCCCGCGATCAGATCGAAGCCGCCATTGCGTCCGGGGCCGCCCATCACCGGCGTCACCGCGGATTCCAGTTCCAGAAACCCGCGCACCACCGAATGCACGTCGGCGTTGGGGCGCACCCCGAGCTGCACGTCGACATTGGCGAGGCCCAGATCGCAATCGACCAAGAGCGCGCGCTGGCCGGCGCGACCGAAGGCGATGGAGAGCATGGTCGAGAGCCAGGTCTTGCCGACGCCGCCCTTGCCCGAGGCAATGGCATAGATCGGCGCCGCGCGGGTGCGCGGCAGCGGCGTCTCATTGGCAGCGGCGTTTGCGCCTGACATGGGGCGATTGTCGGGCCTAGTTGTTTCGCGGTGGTTAGCGGCGGGGGAGGATTTGGTTAAGGCGGTATGAATGACAGTGAATTATGGAGCGCCGCTGAGCTATCCCAGAGGGAGCGCGCGGCCTCTGGCCGCGCATGCGTCGCCGGAGGCGACGCGCTCCAACTTGCGGCATTGCGTTGGCCGGCGAGACGCCGGCGCTCCATAACTAAACCTGCCCCATCGCTTTGAGCCGCACCTTGGCGTGCACTTCCGACTGGCTCATCACCGCCGTCGACGGCCGGAAGCGTTCGATCAGCGAGCGCACGAACGGGCGGATGGCGGGGGAGGTGAGCAGCACCGGCGTTTCGCCTTGTTGCGCGGCCTTCTCGAACGCCGTGCGCACATCGGCGACGAAGTCATGCAGTTTCGAGGGCGCGAGCGCCAAGGTGCGGTGCTGACCTTCGCCGATCAGAGCTTCCGCGAACGCTTGTTCCCAGGGCGGCGATAGCGTCAGGATCGGCAGCGAGCCGTCGCCATTGCGGTGCTGGTAGCAGATCTGGCGCGCCAGACGCGCGCGCACGTGCTCGGTGATCAGCACCAGATCGTGCATGGCGGGCGCGGCTTCGGCGATGGCTTCGACGATGGCGCCGAGATCGCGGATCGAGACGCGCTCTTTCAGCAGGTTCTGCAGCACGCGCTGCACGCCGGACCAGGAAATGTGCGCTGGCGCCACGTCGTCGAGCAGCGTCTGGGTGTCCTTTGGCAGGTCCTTGATCAGCTTTTTCACTTCGGAGAACGTGAGCAGCTCGCTCATGTGCTCCTTGATCACTTCGGTGAGATGGGTGGCGAGCACGGTCGCCGGATCCACAACAGTGTAGCCGCGGAAGCTGGCTTCCTCGCGCGCGCGCTCGTCGATCCATTTGGCGTCGAGCCCGAAGGCCGGCTCCTTCACCGCTTCGCCCGGCAGGGCGATGCCGGCGCCGGTGGGGTCCATCGCCAACAGCGCGCCCATCTTCAGCTTGCCGTCGCCCGCATCCATTTCGCGGATACGGATGGCGTAAGCGTCGGCGGCGAGTTGCACATTGTCCAATATGCGCACGCTCGGCATCACGAAGCCGTAGTCCTGCGCCAAGGTCTTGCGCAGCGCTTTGATCTGATCGGTGAGGCGGCGGCCCTGCACGTCGTTGATCAGCGGCAGCAACGCGAAACCCAATTCGATGCGCGCATCGTCCATGGCGAGCGACGAGGCGGGCGTCTCTTCCGCCGCCGGCGCCGGCGGCGGTGCGGCTGCAGCGGCGACCTCCGCGGCGCGGCCGGCTTCACGCAGCCGCCACGCCAGCAATCCCGCCGCAAACGCCAGCACGAAGAACGGGATCATCGGCATGCCCGGCAAGACGCCGACGCCGAACGCGCATGCCGATACAACCCCGAGCGCCACCGGATACGACGCGAGCTGTTTCGCCAGCGCCTTGTCGGCGGCGCCGTCGATGCCGGCCTTGGTGACGAGCAGGCCGGCCGCGACCGAGACGATCAGCGCCGGGATTTGCGTCACTAGGCCGTCGCCGACGGTGAGCAGCGTGTAGGTGCGCCCGGCTTCGGCGAAGTCCATGCCGTGCGACATGGTGCCGATGACGATGCCGCCGATGATGTTGATGAAGACGATCAGCAGCCCGGCGATGGCGTCGCCGCGCACGAATTTCGAAGCGCCGTCCATGGCCCCGAAGAACGAGCTCTCGTCTTCCAGCGCTTTGCGCCGCTCGCGCGCCTGGTTCTCGTTGATGAGGCCGGCGGAGAGATCAGCGTCGATCGCCATCTGCTTGCCGGGCATGGCGTCCAGGGTGAAGCGCGCCGCCACTTCGGCGATGCGGGTCGAGCCGCGGGTGATGACGACGAAGTTCACGATCACCAGAATTGCGAACACGATGACGCCGATGACGAACTCGCCGCCCATGACGAATTGCGCGAAGGCGGCGATGACTTCGCCGGCGGCGTGCTCGCCGTTCTGGCCGTTGGAAAGAATGAGCCGCGTCGAGGCGATGTTGAGCGCCAGCCTGAGCAGCGTCGCCAACAGCAGCACCGATGGGAAGGCGGTGAATTCGAGCGGCTTCTTGATCATCAGCGCCGTCATCAGCACCAGGATCGAGAGAATGATCGAGATCGCCAGCAGGAAGTCGAGCAGCACTGGCGGCAGCGGCACCAGCATGATCGCCAGAATGCCGAGGACGCCGGCGGCGAGCGCGATCTCGCCGCGCATGACGAAGCCGCGCAGCACCGAGAACGAAAGATCATTGCCTCGCGGCTGTGCGGCGTCGGTCATGATCTTCCCTCTCTCCCTTGCGGAGAGGGGGTTAGGGGGTGAGGGGCGTGAAAACGCTCAGGCGCCTGCTTGTCGGAACGCCCCGCCTCCCCCGACCCCTCCTCCGCGAGGGAGGAGGGGGGCGCAATTGCAACCGCCCCAATCACGCCGCTTGTCCTGTCGGCGGCGGTGGGATGCGCAGGCCTTCGTCGGAATATTGCTTCAGCTTGTTGCGCAAGGTGCGGATCGAGATGCCCAAGATGTGCGCGGCATGCGTTCGGTTGCCCAGACAATGCGTCAGCGTTTCCAGAATGAGATCCTGCTCAACTTCAGCAACGGTGCGCCCGACCAGGTTGCGCGCCGCGGCTTGCGCCGCTTCGATGGCGTCGCCGGTAGAATCGCGGTGGCCGACGGGCGCGCCATCCGGCGCGCGGATCGCATCGGGACCGACATCCTCTCCCTTCGCCAGCAGCACGGCGCGATGCATGGCGTTTTCCAGCTCGCGCACATTGCCGGGCCATCTGTGCGCCATCACCTGCGCCAGACCGTCCTTAGACAATCTCCGTGCGGGGCGGCCGTTCGAGCGCGCGTACTTGTCGATGAAGAATTGCGCCAGGGCGGCGAGGTCGTCCTTGCGCTCGCGCAGCGGGGGAATGCGCAGGTTCACGACATTGAGGCGATAGAGCAGGTCTTCGCGGAACTCGCCGGCGCGCACCAGCGTATTCAGATCGCGGTTCGATGTCGCCAGCACGCGGATATTGACCGGCACCGGCTTGGCGCCGCCGACGCGGTCGATGACGCGCTCCTGCAAGGCGCGCAGCAGTTTCGACTGCAGGCGCAGATCCATTTCCGAGATTTCATCGAGCAGCAGCGTGCCGCCGTCGGCTTCCTCGAACTTACCGATCCGTCGCGCCACCGCGCCGGTGAAGGCGCCTTTCTCGTGGCCGAACAGCTCGGATTCCAGGAGCTGCTCGGGGATGGCGGCGCAATTGACGGCGATGAACGGCTTGTCCTTGCGCTTCGAGCGCTTGTGGACGTAGCGCGCCAGCACTTCCTTGCCGGCGCCGCTTTCGCCGGTAATCATGATCGAGGCGTCGGAAGCCGCGATCTGATCGGCCATCGCCACCACATGCTTCATGGCCGCGTCGGCGGCGATTAGAGGGCGTTCGTCGTCGCACACCGCCGCCAGCACCGCCGCGATCAGCTCGGCGTCGGGCGGCAGCGAAATGTATTCGCGCGCGCCGGCGCGGATGGCGCGCGCGGCCGTCGTCGGATCGATGCCGACGCCGGCGGCGACCACCGGCACGACGATGTGCTCGGCTTCATTGGCCGCGATCAGCGCGGCGATGTCGAGCCTTGCATCCACCATCAGCAGATCGGCGCCGCGTCCGGCGCGCAGCGCGCCGGTGGCTTGCTCGATCGTGTCCACGTGCGCGACCTTGGCGCCGAGCTCCATCGCGATCTTGGTGGCGGCGGAGATCTGGCCGCCGAGCGGGCCAACGATCAACAGGCGCATGGTGTGCTCCAGGTGTCAGGTGTCAGATGCCGGGTGTCGGAAAATGGAGGTCGGAAGGCTGGCGCAAGTTCAGGCGCGCGGGCACGCCACGGCATGACCGTTTCATGCTGACACCTAACACCCGGCGCCTGACACACCATCACGCCACATCTCCGTCCTTGATGATCTCGGTCATGGTGACGCCGAGACGCTCGTCGACGACCACCACTTCGCCGCGCGCCACCAGCCGGTTGTTGACGTAGATGTCGATGGCCTCGCCGACCTTGCGGTCGAGTTCGATGACCGAGCCGCGCCCCAGCCGCAGCAGCGACGCCACTTCCATGTTGGCGCGCCCGAGCACCGCCTGGATATGCACCGGCACGTCATAGACCGCGGCGAGGTCGGCGGCGGTGCGGTCCGTCACATCCACGGGCGGCGCGTCCGGCGCCGGTTGGAATTCGTCGAGTTTCAGATCGCTCATGGATGCGCCTCGCTTGACGCCGACAATGCGGCGTCGATCAATTGCTCGATGCGGAGAATGGCGTCGGCGGGACTCATGGTGACGGCGCCGTCCGACCAATCGATGCTGACATCGCCGGTGTTCAGATCGGGTTCGACGCGCACCAGCACCGCGCTTGCATATGCGTGGGTCGCGCACATGTCGGCGATGCGCGGCGCCAAAGCCTCGGCCGCGTCCGGCGGCAGCTTGATGACCAGGCGCGGCTGATGCCGCAGCATGTCCATCGCCGCTTCGATCGCTTGCTTGGCGCGTTCGACGCCGTAGGCGTCGAGCGCCGCGCCGGCGATCTTGCGCGCCGCCGCGAGCGCGACCCGCGCGGCTTCGGCGCGCATGGACTGGCTTTCGGCCTCAAGCCGCGTCAGCACGCCGGAGGCCGCGTCGGCCAGCGCTTCGAGCGCCGCGGCCGTGCGCCGCTCGGCCTGAGCGACGGCGTCGGCCTTGCCGCGCTCATAGCCCTCGGCGCTCGCCGCCAGTACGTCCGGTGCGATCCGCTTCGACGGCTCGCGCAGAATTTCGCCGTCGGCGGCGAACTCGGTTTCAAAGGCGTATTTGCGGACGTTGCTCATCAATAGATCAGCTCATCGTCGGACTTGCCGTCGGAGAGCACGATTTCGCCGCGCGCCGACAAGTCCTTGGCGGTTGCCACCAGGCGCGCTTGCGCGGCGTCGACGTCCTTGAGGCGCACCGGCCCCATCGCGGCCATGTCCTCTTTCAAGAGCTTGCCGCCGCGCTCGGACATGTTGGTGAAAAACAGATTCCGCAGCGTTTCGGAGGCGCCCTTGAGCGCCAGCGCCAGGTCGCTCTTGTCGGCCGCGCGCAGCAGCGTCTGTATGCCGCCGGAATCGAGCTTGCCCAGGTCCTCGAACACGAACATCAGCGACCTGATCCGATCGGCGGCGTCGACACTCTTGCTTTCGAGCGCCGTCATGAATCGCGTCTCGGTCTGGCGGTCGAAATTGTTGAATATCTCCGCCATCGCCTCGTGGCTGTCGCGCTTCGAGGTGCGCGCGACATTGGACATGAACTCGGTGCGCAGCGCGGTCTCGATTTTGTCGAGAATGTCTCGTTGCACCGGCTCCATTTGCAGCATGCGCAACACGCATTCGGCGGCAAAGTCCTCCGGCAATTCGCCCAGGACCTTGGCGGCATGGTCGGGGCGCACTTTGGAGAGCACGACGGCGACGGTTTGCGGATATTCGTTCTTCAGATAGCTGGCGAGCACGGTTTCGTCGACATTGCCCAGCTTGTCCCAGATATTGCGCCCGGCCGGCCCCCTGATCTCCTCGAGCAGATTGTCGACTTTCTCCTTCGGCAGCACCTGCGCCAGCATGCGCTGGGTCTGGTCCAGCGATCCCATGATCGCCCCGGCGCCCGACATGCGGGCGATGAATTCGTGCATCAGAGCTTCGACGACGGCGGAGGGCACCATGCCGAGCGAGGCCATCGCCTGCGAGACTTCCTTGATCTCCTCCTCGTCGAGCAGCTCCCAGAGCTTCTTGGCGTCTTCGCCGAGACTCATGAGCACGATCGCGGCTCGCTCCGCGCCGGTGTAGCGGGAGAGATCGGGCGGGGCTTCGGATTTGACCAGGGCGTTCATCGATTAGAGCGCGTTGTTGATCCAGCCGCGGATGATCTGCGCCGACTCGTCGGGATGTTTGCTCACGACCTCCGCCATTTTCTTCACCGAGGATTGCTTCACGCGTCCGCCGACTTGCGCCACGTCGATGGTGGCGTCGTTGGCGGCGTCAGGATGCGGCAGCGCCGCCGCGCCGGCGGAGGCCATCGCCGCGCCGGGCAGGGCGGGGACCGCGCCAGGG
>LWDN01000079.1 GCA_002083515.1 Proteobacteria bacterium HN_bin10 | reverse complement strand
TCGGCGCGGGCGCCGGCGTTGTCGCCGGCGGCGTTGGCGTCGTCCCCGGCGCCATCATCGGCGCGGCGGTCGGCGGCCTCACCTCGCCCGATCAAGTCAATCTCGGCGAGCCGGTGTGGAACGACGAATGATTGCGCCGAGAGGCGCCCGCATCTAAAGAGCGCGCGGGCGCCCGTCTGTTCTGCGGGAGTGCCTGAGGACAGACCGATGGCTGCGCTGGAATTCACCCGCCGCTACGCGATGGCGCATCGCTTGCTGGCGACGAAGAGCCCGAAATGCGCGATCCCGCACGGGCACAATGAGTTCGTCACCGTACGGCTCGATCCGCTGGCGACGTTCAGATTTTCCGACGCCAACTCGGCCGCGCCATTCGAGCAGGTGAAGCTGCGCTGGCATCGCTGGATCGACGAGCACGTCGATCACGCTTTGCATCTGGGCGAAGGCGATCCGCTGATCGGCTATTTCCGCGAGCACGAGCCGGCGCTGCTGAAACAGATCATGACCTTCCAGGGCGATCCGACCACGGAAGCGTTGGCGGCGTGCTTTTTCCTGAAGCTCAGCGCCTTCATCGCCAATGATAACTTGCCCTTCAGCATCCGCGAAGTGCGCATTGAGGAAACGCCCACCAACACCGTGATCGTCTCGCGCGACGTATTCGATCCCGGCTCTTGCGGCTTGCGCGCAAACGCCTGGCCCTGGCGCGCCGATATGAGCATCAACGATTTTTGACGCGGGGGTGACAGCGGGGGTGACACACACGCATCGCGCGACATGTCGCTTGACATAGCGCGGTCAGCGCATTGCGTGTGTGTCACCGGTCATAGGAGCCCAAATGCCGTCCTTCCTCACCTCGCCCCAGATCGCGCCGATCCTGATGCTCGTGGCCTCGAACGTGTTCATGACCTTGGCTTGGTACGGGCACTTGAAATTCAAATCGACGCCGCTGCTGATCGCGATCGTCGTTTCCTGGGGCATCGCCTTCGTCGAATATTGCCTGGCCGTGCCCGCCAACCGCATCGGCTCGGCCGTCTATTCGACCGCCGAACTGAAAACCATGCAGGAAGTGATCACGCTCTGCGTGTTCGTCGGCTTCTCGTGGCTGTTTCTGCGCGAGCCGCTGGGCTGGAACCATTTGGTCGGCTTCGGCCTCATCGCCGCCGGCGCCGCGTTCGTGTTTTTGGGCAAACCGGGCTAGGAACGGCGGTTGCGGCGACCATGGAGCACCGAGAGGATCGTGACGCCCTTCTCGGACACACGGTACACCACGAAGTAAGGCGTATGCGCGACATCCAAGCGATATATCCGACCCGGCCGTGCGACGCCTTGTTCGGGGAATTGCTTCAGATCCTCAACGCGCTTTGTGATCCGATCCGCGATCCTTTTTGCGCCTCTGGGGCTGTCAATCGAAATACGCGCGATGATGCTTTCGAGGTTCTGGCGAGCACGTGGCGACCACTCGATTACCACCCGAACTTACGCCGCATCTCGGCCACCACCTCTTCGTGCGGAATGCCTTCGCCGCGATCCGCTTCAGCGAGCGCTTGTGCGAGCCCAGCGCGGTCTTCCTCGCTGAGGTCGTTCAGCCAATCATCATCGTAGGCGTCTTCGAGCATCCAAGCTGCCCACTCCTCGGCGCTCTTGCCGTTCTCCGCCGCGTGATCGGCCAATTTCTCGGAGGTCTCATCCGAAATGGTGATGGTCAGAGTCTTCATGCCGTGTAGTTTAGCACATCCGGCGCTTCAGAGCAAAAACCACACCAGCCACGGCATGGCGATCGCCAACGCGAGCGCGCTCTCGACGCCCATGCTCAAGCGGTTGAAAGGCGTGTCGGCGCCGTCGCGCCAGATGGCGAGCCCGCGTCCGAGCGCAGCGCCGGCCCAGCCCGCCGCCACCGCGGCGCCGGCGCCGGTCGCGCACACGCCGATCACGTATTCGCCGCCCATCAGATAGATCAACGCGAACAGCAGCGCGACGGCATGCAGGCCCAAGAAGACGCCGCCATAGGTGGCGCGGAACTCGGCGAAGCCGCCGCCCTGCTCGTCTTCTCTGAGGCGCACGAATTTCGCCGCCCAATGCGGATCGATCAGACCACGCGCGCCGAGCGCGGCGCCGAACAGCAGCGCCAAGACGCTCACCCCCCACGCGAACGTCACGTCGCCGCACCGGGCGCCGCCGCCGTGAACAGATCGAGGAAACCGCCCCAAGATGCGAACAACGCCAACGACGCCACCAGCAAGACCGCCGCCAGAACATAGAACAGCGTCATGAACAGGTGAGGCGCGCTTGGCAGATAACGCGCGTTCAGCGACTTCTCGCGCTCAGAGAAATAGCCCGTCACCTCCAGCGCGCGCAATTGCCGCCCCATCATGGTGTGGTGATGGCGAATGCGCATCACGCTGTAGCCGCCCATAAAGAAGAATATGACAAGCGCCAGCACCAGCCAGCCCAGCATGTGCGCAGACTCGCGCGGCGTGCGGCTTGCGAGTTCCACCACCAAGCCAAGCGCGCTCAAGCCCGCGGTAAGAACGAACCCCGGAACCAACCAGATGAGATTGTCCATGTTGTCGTAGATTTCGACGTATGAGGCATATCGCTGATCGACCGACACGCCCAATGGCTTGGCCGCCGCACTGAACGCCGCGCGCGCCAACAATTCAGGCTCGGTCAACGCTGTCGTAAGCGCATTGAGTTCTGGATGCGGCGTCCAGTCGGCTGCGCCGCCATGTTTGATCGTGTGTATGACACTGTCAGCGGCCAGATAGACATTGTGCGCCACGTTCGGTTCGGTTGAGACCAGCGCACCCGGCGTATGAACCGTTATTTTCAGGCCGTCGTTCGTCAGCGCCGCCAACGCCATCCAGCCGCTCTGGACGACGTAGGTCTCGACCAGAGACTTGTGCGAGTGGCTGTTCTGCCAGGCGCCGGCGGATGGCCGCAGCGTCTTGATGTAGGCAGATCCATCGTCAGACACCAATCGAAGACGCACCTCGCCGTTCGGCATTATGTCGTGATCGGTTCTAACGCCGAATTTGTCCGCTGCGTCCTGATCCGAAAGGTTCCCCATGCCGATCCTCTAGCGCATGCCGGGCAGGCTTTCGCCTTCGCTCTTGGCGCGCTTGCCGGTCCAGCCGTATTTGGCAAGCTCGTTGAGCGCGATCGAACGGGCGTGCACTTCGTCGGGCCCATCGGCCAAACGCAGCGTGCGGATGCCGGCATAGGATTTGGCTAGCCCGAAATCCTGACAGACGCCGGCGCCGCCATGCGCCTGGATGGCGTCGTCGATGATTTTCAGCGCCATGCGCGGCGCCGCCAGCTTGATCATGGCGATCTCGTTCTTGGCCACCTTGTTGCCGGCGACATCCATCATGTAAGCGGCCTTCAAACACAGAAGCCGGTTCATCTCGATATCGGTGCGGGCCTCGGCAATGCGCTGTTCCCAGACGCTGTGTTCGGCGATGGTCTTGCCGAAGGCGACGCGCTGAGTGATGCGCTTGCACAAGGCTTCGAGCGCCGCTTCCGCCGCGCCGATGGTGCGCATGCAATGGTGGATGCGGCCGGGCCCCAAGCGCCCCTGCGCGATCTCGAACCCGCGCCCTTCGCCGAGCAGCAGATTTTCCGCCGGCACGCGCACGTTCTCGAGCTTGATTTCCATGTGGCCGTGCGGGGCGTCGTCATAACCGAACACGGTCAGCGGCCGCAGAATGGTGATGCCCTTGGCGTCGAGCGGCACCAGGATTTGGCTCTGCTGACTGTGCTTGGGATTGTCGGGATTGGTCTTGCCCATGAGAATGGCGACCTTGCAGCGTGGGTCGCCGGCGCCGCTCGACCACCACTTGCGGCCGTTGATGACGTAGTCGCCGCCGTCGCGCCGGATTTCGCACTGAATGTTGGTGGCGTCGGAAGAGGCCACCGCCGGCTCGGTCATCAGGAAGGCCGAACGGATTTCGCCGTTCATCAGCGGCTTCAGCCATTGGTCCTTCTGCGCGCGCGTGCCGTAGCGCTCGAACACTTCCATGTTGCCGGTGTCCGGCGCCGAGCAATTGAACACTTCCGAGGCGAAGCCGACGCGGCCCATAATTTCCGCCAGCGGCGCGTATTCGAGATTGGTGAGGCGCGGCCCCTCGAACTCGAACGTATCATCCACGTGCGCCGCGCCAGCCGAGGGCGGCATGAACATATTCCAAAGACCCTGCTTCTTGGCCTTGGCCTTGAGCTCCTCCACCACTTGGATCACCTTCCAGCGGCCGCCCTCCTTCTGCTCGGCCTCGTAACGCGGCACGGCGGGATAGATGTGCTCGTCCATGAAAGCCTGGACCTTGCCGATCCACTTCTTGGTGTTCTCGGAATGCTCGAAATGCATGGGTGTCCTCCCGCGCGGCTGGCGGCGCGTGTTGGCTCACGCTAAAGCCCGGGCGTGACGGGGGCAATGCGCGCGATGGACCTTGCCGCTAGGATATTGGAACGGGGCCGGGTGCGGCTCGAGCCGTTCGCGGAAGACCACCGCGCCGGGCTGATCGCCGCCGCCGAGGCGGACCTGAGCATTTTCCAGCACATCCCGTTCGGCGTCGCCGAGCGCGGCTACAGCGCCTGGTTCGATCTGTTGCGCGCCGACCAGGCCGCCGGCCGCTCCATCCCGCACGCGGTGTTTCTGGACGGCGCCGTCGTCGGCCAATCCTGCTACCTCAACATCCGCCCGCGCGACGCCGGGGTCGAGATCGGCTCGACCTGGTACGTGCGCGCCGCCCAGGGCGGCATCGTCAATCCGAGCTGCAAGCTGCTGCTGATCGGCAATGCGTTCGACCAAGGGGCCGAGCGTGTCGAGCTAAAGACCGACGCGTTGAACGCACATTCACGCGGCGCGATGCTGAAAATGGGCGCGCAATTCGAAGGCATCCACCGCAGACACATGCGCCGCGCCGACGGCACATTGCGCGACACGGCTTGGTTCTCCGTGATCCGGGAAGAATGGCCAGCCGTGCGCGCGGGGCTGGAGGCAAGGGTGCGTATGCTTCAGTAGCGAAGTCCGCATTTCGCCGAACTCAGACATCCATGATGAAACGGCTGCAGCGAACCATCACCAGCCGCCCGCTAACTAAAGCGGCGGAAGAGCCGCGCGCGCCAGTCAGCAACGCCACTCAGCCAAATCACGAGCGCTCCAAACCCACAATGTCCGCTTGACCAGACATTATGTCCGCTATACAGGACTTTTGTTGAATGGAGGCGGCTTGGTTGCTCAAGGTGATCGGATTTTCAGCCACAGCGTTGGCTTTGGGCTGGGCGCTCGCATGGACATCGATCAACTTTAGCTTTTCCACGGGCTGGGTTGGCGCAACCGTCCTGCTGGGCTGGGCGATCGCAGCGCGTTTGCGTTGGGAGCGCCTCAAGGAGCACGGCGCGGACCCCAGCGGTCCCGAACGCGTCGTGTGGCACAGGCTCGCGAGTTCAGCGATGGCTGCTGGGCACATGCTGACCTCCCTCGCTCATCCAAGGATCGACCTGCACGTCGGCAGCGGCAATTCGCTGGCGACAGATTCCTGGACCATTCTGGCGGCAATCGTCGTCAGCGCTTTCGTGTTTCATGGCGGCGATCAGGAGCCTGATGAACGCGATCGCGGGTTCGCTGCCACGGGGTTACGCGCGAGTTACGCGGCGCTCATCGCTCAACTTCTCGTCTTGCTATTCTTTCTAGGGTTTGCACCGCCGGACCTGCGCGCGCCGTTTTCTCACTTCTTCATCGCCAATTTGCTCATCGCGCTCATCGTGATTTCGGCGCTGGCGCAATATTTTACACAACTCATCGCATACGCGCGCGATGCGCAAGCAACCGCAAGCGTGGATCAATGACCGCTCCGCCGATCGGCAATCATTTGCGGCGTAGGCGTTTTGATCATGGGCAGATGACGCAGCAAGCATTGGCGCAGGCCGTCGGCGTCACACGACAGACAATCGTGGCGCTGGAAACGGGTCGCTACGCGCCATCGCTGGAGCTCGCCATGCGCCTAGCGGCCGTCTTCGGCTGCGGCGTCGACGATCTCTTCTTTTGGAACGGACCGCCGCCATACGGCGCAACGAGGAAGAACCAATGAGCAAAACCAGGTCAAAGCGCGGATTGCTGGGGATCGTGTTTCTCCTGGGCGCGATCACCGTCGCTCTACCGATCGCATACAAGCTATTTGAGCCGGTTTTCGTGTATCGCCTGAATTGGTCGGCGTTGCCGGCGGGCGCGTATCCGGTGCAGTCGGAAGTCGTTGACCCGCGCTACAGCGAACAGGCGAGCGCAGCGCAGGCCGCGCTAGAGGCCGCGCGCGCTGAGCTTCAAGCACCTGCGCTCTCGGCGGCAGTCTCAATCAATGGCGAGATCGTTTGGCGCTCTGTCGCGGGGTACGCCGATATCGAAGCATTACGGCCGGCGGAATTTTCGACCCGCTTTCGACTGGGCAGCACATCAAAGGCCGTCACTGCAGTCGCCGTGGGTACATTGGTAGATCAGCAACGTCTGAACCTCGACGCGCCTATCCAAACTTATGTCCCGCGTTTTCCTGAACAGCGCTGGCCCATAACACTGCGCCAAGTGATGAGCCACCGCGCTGGCTTGCGGGATTATGGCATGTGCTTCTGCTTCCCGGCTTGGGAGCACTTGAACCAACGCCGCTTCGCCGACGTCGATGCGGAAATCGACTTG
Source organism: Proteobacteria bacterium HN_bin10 (assembly GCA_002083515.1). GTDB lineage: Bacteria > Pseudomonadota > Alphaproteobacteria > Caulobacterales > Aquidulcibacteraceae > Vitreimonas. Next base: position 1,050 of record LWDN01000079.1, on the reverse strand, counting down.
ATCGCCGACGCGCCGCTGCTGTTTCAGCCGGACACCAGCTTCGCCTACACGAGTCTCGGCTACAACTTGGCTGGCGCTGCTGTCGAGCAGGCCAGCGGTCAAGACTTCGGCGCTTATCTTCAGCGCGCCGTTTTCGCGCCGCTTGGCATGACACAGAGCGGTCTCGACTCGATCGCAGGCTCTGAATCGGATCGTGCAACGTTTTACGAGGTCGAAAATGGGAGCTACAAGCGCGCGTTCACGGTCGACAACAGCATCCGCTGGCCTTCCGGCGGGCTGCTCTCAACGCCAACAGATATGGCGCGCTTCGGCGCTGCCATGCTGGACGACCGGCTCCTCTCCGCCACAACAAGGGCGGCGCTTGTCACGGTGCCCGAAGGCGGGCGCGATGCGCGCGGCGGCGCGTACTACGCGCTTGGTTGGCGCACTGGCGAATGGACGCTTTACGACGGCGAACTCACAACGATCGCTCACCACCACGCCGGCACTGCGGTCGGCAGCAGCTCCGTGTTCGTGGTGTTTCCAGAATATGGGATGGTCATATCGCTGATGATGAACAAGGGCGGGACGAGCGTCGACGACCTTGTGATCGCGACGGACCAAATCGCGCAAGCGTTCGTCCCGCGGCGGTCGTCGGAATAGAGACGTCGCCTGTCCTTTCGGTCAAAGCGAACTCAATCTCAGCTTACTCGATCCCTGAACTAAAACCACGCGGCGTGCGTTTCGTGCGTCGGATGCGCGAACGGCGGCAATGGGCGAATAACAGTCGTTTATTCCGGCAGCCTGCGTTGCAAACAACGCGAATAAGCGTAGATTATCACCTGACGCGAGCGCCGCTTCCATGCGGCTTCCGGGGCGCTCCCCGCCGCGCCGTTCTCCAACTTTGACATGAAGGAGGCGCGCGTGACGCTGATCGTCCCCGCTCAAACTGTTTTCGCGAAGAAGCGCCGTCGGCGCTCCACGTCTGGACCGCCGGCGCCCTCGCCGGCACGGGCGTTGAGCGCGGAAGTCGCAAGCAAGGAGCGCGGCGCCTCCGGCGACGCCTGCGCG
>LWDN01000078.1 GCA_002083515.1 Proteobacteria bacterium HN_bin10 | reverse complement strand
TGGCTTTGAACGTTCGTTTATCCGGTAAGGAGACATTTAGTTCATCGGCTCCTTCGACGACGTGATTGTTCGTGATGATGTAGCCATCCGGAGTGACCAGCACACCAGACCCGAGCCCCTGTTCCTGGTGCTCGCGAGGTGGGGGATTCCGTCGTTCGAATTCTTCTCCGAAGAAGCGGCGGAAAAAGGGATCGTTAAAGAACGGCGTCTCGAACCGTTGAGTGCCCCGTTTCTTGACCGACGAGATATTCACGACCGCGGCCTTGGCCTGTTTGGCGACGGCGATGAAGGGTTGACCAGAGACAACCGCCGGGGCAGCTGGACCCTGAGCGGTCGTCTGGGCAGCCATGGCCACCGGTGCCTGCATACTCTGGTCCGCCAGCTGCGAACACTTCACCGTCCCAAACAAGAAGACCATCACGATTGGCACGAAGAACACATTCCAGAGCCGCTGGCTCAGCCTATTGACTCGCTTCATGGTCGTCGCCCTCCACATCATCTGTAGGAGAAACAATGTTTGGATCACAACTCCGTGCTATCCGATTAAGCCGCGTGCACGGTCCCCACATCGGCCTTCATCACCCGGCTAGCTCTCGAGTACTGCCGCACAAGGTTCTGCGGTCGACGCTCCCGGTTTTTCTCGAGCAGCGGATCGGTGATATGGCCACAGTTCACACACTTCAGCCCATCGTATTCCCAAGCACGACCCGCGTCATCGCTCCCCACGAACGACACGGGAATGAAGAGCCCCTTGCAGCGTTCGCATGTCATATGTCACCTCGCGATGATCATCTTCTCACTTGCTATGAAGAAATAGATCAATTGCCCTGGTTCCCCTCATAGGATAGAGGCCGCGATGGACAGCCATCGCGGCCAGAGATGTTAACTGCTCGTACCTGGAGCATGTTCACGAATAAAGCTTGTGATTGGTTGAATCTCCGAGGCTGAGTAATAGTGTCGCCGCACGCCTTCTTCGAACACCTCGAGCGCGTCCTGCACGAGTTGCTGCGCCAGCGCGGGATCATTCGCCTTCTGCGCTTTGGCGGCCTGATTCAACAGGTGAAGGGCGACCACCTGAGGAGTCCGCGGATCATTGGCGTAGATCGGCCAATAGTCTTTCTTCAACAGTTCGTGCTCCATGTCCTTCACCCAGGGTGCGGCATAGGTCTCCGCTCCCGAGATCCAGGGCGCTCCTGAGACAGAAGTAGGCATGAGCGCCACCCCGCCAATCAGCAGGGACAGCACGCAGAGAATAGCTGTGGCTTTCATACGTCCCTCCTTGAGGTTGGTGGATTGAGCAAACTATTACTGGCGGTGAGATCGTCGTGCGGTGCCATCATCCAATGGGAGCCTGACGATTCCGCCAACTGTGATATGTGATAATTCTGTCGTACGGGAAGTCAAGTCTTGCTGAGCGGAAGGAGCAAAAGTGGCAGCGAACGGCCAGGCGTCGATGAGGTCTCCATTGGCAGGTAGGCGCCCAGCTGGAGGCCCCGGCGCTTGCGCGAGGACGACATCATCATGAGAAGCGCTCCGGCAATCGTGAGGTCTTGTCAGAGGGGAGGAGATCCCAGAAGAGAGGCCGTGGGCTCGGGCCGAGGGAGGGACATTGACTGAAGCGAATTCTGGAGAGGGGCGAAGAACAAGGGGCGGTTGATACGCAACCGCCCCAGAACATTGCTCATGTCCCTTGTCTACTCGACGGATACCACGATCCGACGCGATCGGTCCTTGGCTTCGGGCGTCCAGGGTATTCGAACAGCCAGCACTCCATGCTTGCAGGCAGCCTCGGTCTTCGAGACATCGACGCCGTCCGGCAAGGCTACACTTCGATGAAACGCGGTATAGCGACGGCCACGGCCTTCCCCGTTGCCATCACGCCATTCACGCTCGTCCTCATAACTGACATGGAGCATACCAGGCCGGACGGTGACATTGAGGTGTTTCGGGTCCAGTCCGGGGATGTCGGCACGGAGAAGCACGTGCTCGTCCGTCTCGTCCATCTCGATCCCAGAGCCGCCCCCGGCAAACCGAGACCATCCCGTCTCCAAGGGCGACATGAGAAACCGATCAAACAGCTGATTGATGTCATCGCGTAACGACATCACCTCATGCGTGTCGACCGGTTTCCGTTTCCACGGAATCATGTCTTTAAGTTTCGTCATGAGCTCCATCTCGCCTCCTCCTTTCTCACAGTGAACATTCCGTTCATCGATTTCGATAAGGCTCCTCTCGCGCATGTCAAGTTTTTGTATATGACGTTCAACTCGAAACTCTTAGGGTAGACCTCAGGTCACCAGATCTGTCGTGGAAATCGTGGGTGATTTCTTGTCACCCTTGGGAATACAGCATGAGCGATTGAGTTTTGGCCGTCCCCACATGAACCTCTCGACACCGGATATTCACCATTTTGTCCATTTCCGGTCCGTCCGCCACGTCATCCACGCGCTCACCATGAACGCCAGGATGATGAGGCTGAATACCAACAACCCCATGACTTCGGTGCGCGGTAACGCGGCAAGTAATTCTCTCACCGCGAGGTCTCCCGCTCTTCACCGACCTTTTCTGCCACCCGCGCGCATGATGTCGTTGAGGAGGCGATCCCGATGACGCATGATCATCGCCCGCCGCCTGGGCCGATCGAGCGACCACCAGCGCAGAGGGCGACTAAAGCGAACAGTCGGCGGCGGGATATTTCGTAAGACGGCTGGGTGCTGAAAGTCATAGCCTTCAGCCTGCTGTCTGCCAACCGCATTTGCGGGCTGAACGATTACGGCATCGAACGTCCCTGCTAGAACTGTACTTGCACTTCTCGGTTCCATGGCGAATCTCCATCCTCTTGGCACTTCCTCGCTCCAATTGTGGAAGCACAACGCTATCCCGCTACTCAGTCGTGACACTTCACCACGCACAAGAGACCATTCACGCGTCTCTCGTTCTTGCGATGGGTGATGGTTCGTGACTGATTAGGGAAGTCGTCATGCAGTGTCATCATCCGTCCAAGCCTGACGACTCCGCGTGACTGACACCACAGGTAATTCCGTTCGAACACAAGTCAAGACCGACAGGACGCCGATTCAGGAGATGGGCTGGGCCAATCTCTTGACCAAGACAAAACGAGAATTATGATACTCGTGAACGCAAGAACACCGCGTATGAAGGCATACCTTACATCCATACGGGGTGGCCCTGCGCATGTGGTCACACCACGAAAGGAGGTTCATCATGAATCTGGCACGTTGGGATCCATTTCGGGAGTTGGAAGACATGAGCCATCGGCTCAACCGGCTATTAGCCGGAAAAGACGTAAAGAGCCAGGATGGAACGGACACCATGGTACGGGCCGATTGGGTTCCTCCCGTCGACATCAGCGAGACCGATCAGGAATTTCAGATCAAGGCGGAGCTTCCAGGGATCAAGAAGCAGGACATCAAGGTCACGTTGGAGGGCGGCATCCTCACGTTGCAAGGTGAGCGACCGGAGGAGCAAGAGGAAAAGGGTCGTCGAATTCATCGCGTGGAACGGTCCTATGGACGGTTCGTCAGAAGTTTTACGCTTCCCGATGTGGTCGACGCAACTAAGGTCAATGCGGAATTCAAAGATGGGATTTTGACTTTGCGCCTGCACAAATCACCAGCGGCTGTTCCCAAGGCCATTGAGGTGAAGGTGGCGTAACTGCCCTCTGCCAACGCTGTCATCGAGGAGCAGCCCGTTGTTCGAGAACGAACGGGCTGTTCCCCCCTCTCATCGACTCTAGCGACTCAGTCTACTCGCCACGATGACGGTTGGATTCTAAGTGGAGCAGCAGCCAAGCCAGTTGCTCATGACGAAAGTCATCAAGAACCGTCTCGCCCAAGCTGTCGTGCATCGGCTCCGGCGAACGGGTTGCTCGACCGTTAGTGCGTGTCGTGGTTTCCGAATAGATACATAACCAGGTACGCCATGGCAGTCGCCATGGCTACGACAATCCCTCCCATCGTGAGCGTGGCGATCAGTTCAGCCATACCTTGTTGCTCCTTGATGGTTGACACAGATCCGCGGAGATGATCTCGCCTCCTTAGTTTAGGGTCAACCCCCTGAGTGAGCGTGCGTCGCATTTGGAGAATCGCCTCCGACAAGCGATCGCGAAGAGGCATGATCACAGGCGATCTCACACAGTATCCGTGACAATTCGCTTGATCATGCAGTGCCGTAAGGGAGGTAATATCAGGAAAAAGAAAATCAAGTTGGACAGGAGACGAGGAGGTATCAGGGCCGGTGAACAGCACGATCCTCCTCAATCGTCGGCTGAGAGGCTTATAGAATTGTAGAGAGAGTCAAATCCATCTTGTGGTGCACCAGTCGATGCACACAGCGTAAGGACTGGCACGGATTGTCAAGAATGTCTCAAGCATTCAGTGCCTTGTACCTTTCCTCATCTCCCCCTCTTGACTCATCTTATTTTGGAATTACTCGTATTATCAGAATTGACAGACTGGACTGGATGGACGTTGGTGAAGGGCCCACTGTCTAGCCACCTGTCATAGCGGTGTGCACCTCGGCCCTTCACGCAGTCCTCCCGCTCCAGCGTAACGATTTCTAACGAACTGCTTACCCGTGTGGAAGGGTCTCGCCATGACTTTGGCGAGCCCACACTCGGTCATGGAAGGGAGGTGAACACGATGATGGACATGAGCGCAATAATTGATGCGGGCCTGGCGCTCGGTGGGGCGATGGCGGTGGTGCTGATGGGAATGGCGATGGTGTCTTCAGACTCCACCACCGTGTCCATGTCCTCCGACGAGAACAGACGTCAATCCGACGACACCCAGTATCCGCCTCTTCAGGCTGCGGCCTAATTTGTTGTGGGTAGGTAAGAAAAGAGGAAGGAAGCGATGATGAGGTTTCAATGGAAACAGTGGACAACAAAAGTGCTGGAGCGGTGTGACTTTTCGTCGTGGCCACATCAGTGGTGGTCGCGATAAAGGAACAGGGACATCTTCACTGGATGTCCCTGGTGCGAGTTGAAGAAAGAGGAAAGGAGGGACCGACGATGCCAATCACATTCAGAATGGTAACCATACTCGTGATGCTCTGCCTGGTCCTGGGATTTGTGGCCACGCCGGGCATCGCCACAGAAGGTGTGTCAACGGACGCCACGCTTCCGCGTGCCTTTCAGAGCGCTCAATTCGGGATGACACTGGCTGAATTCACAGCGGTCGTCCCTGAGGCGAAGCCAGTGTCCCTCGGAGGGCGTGATCACGCTGACCGGACGGTGGTGGTGCCATCACAAGAACGGCCCCTCCACCGCATTGAATATCGTTTCTCCGATCGGCTCCGGGAATTCATCCTTTATTATGTTTATGCCGATGTCCCTGGTGGGTATGCTGGACTGCTCACACAATTACGAGAGTCGTATGGGAAGCCCATAAAACAGAATCTGTACGAATATTATACGAAACCTGAAGCCTACTCAGAAAAGAAAACGATTTGGAAGGATCGTGCCACGATGGCCAGCTTAACAGAAATTCGGAAAATGAATGGTGACACGCGCGAACTGGTCTTGACGATCACCGATCTCACGGGTCAACCGGCTTCGGGGGAAGGTCAAGCACGTCACGCACACGAACGGAGTATCCCGATTCCAGTGCCGGAGGACCGGATTTCGAACGAACAGACGGCGGTGCCGGATCAAGTTGGGGCCCCGACCAAGCAGGCACGTGGGTAAGGGAGTGTGGGGAGAGAAGGAGCACGATTTGGTGAACTCAGTGGAGACTACTCGTAGGGTGAGTGCGAAAGGAGGTGGCCGGCCATGAAAGTGCTGTCTTGGATTCGGGCGCTGGTGGCGACCTGGCTCATCGTGGCGCCGATCATGGTCGCGATCCGAATCCTGTGATTGGGTTATCACATAGGAGATCGTTGAATCCTATCGAAGAATGCGTGAACACAAGCCGATGACGCATAGGAAGGGAGGGAGAAGAAGCAATGAAACATCTAACATGGTTCGTAGCAGCAGTCGGGGGCTGGCTCATCGCCGTGCCGTTTCTGCTCAACGAGGCCGGGACTGACATGGCAGCACAGAATGGTGTCGGGGTGGGCCTGGTGATGGTGGCAAGCGCACTCGTGTGGGGATTCTCGAAATGGGTCTGGCATTGATGTATGTACCCAACATACGAGCTAGAAGGAGCTTGGCATGATGGTAGCCAAGCCCCTCACTAATTTGTGTCGTCACAGGGAATCACAATCCACGACCACTCAGCGGACAGTTGATGACGCTCGCAAGGTTTGTCCGTTACATTGCTACCCGGCGTATAAAGACCAGGGGGTTTTGCCAATCCTGATCTGCTGGGAGGATCGCGATACTAGATCGATGGTCGTGCTCATTCCAAATGTGACGAAGCGACTGGCATCCTCTGACGGATCCGGCTCAGTTTCTCGATGTGCTCAATCTGTATGTACTGCGTGAAAGGAGGACTCACATGAAACGTCTGACCCTCTTAACATGGGCTCTTGCCGTGTCTTTCTTGAGCGTGGGAGTAGCCTTACCCACGGTTGTCTGTACCGCCGATGCCCAACAACCTACAAAAAAAGGCGAGCCTCAAACCAAGGCCCAGGCATCTCAGAAAGGCGAGACTCAATCCAAAGCCTCCCAGTCGGTGCAGCCAGAGGTTGACAAACAAACGGCGGATGCCGCCACAGAGAAACGCAAAAAACTGCTGGCTGAGGCAACCACGGCCCTCGATGAATCCAAGAAGGCGCTCAAGGCGTTGGACGAGAACAAACCGGACCGCGCGTTGGCGGCCCTGGCCGCGGTGACGGGGAAACTCGAAGTCATCGTGGCGCGAGAACCTGCCCTGGCGTTGGCCCCTGTGGATGTCCAGGTCGTGACAGAGGATGTACTGGCTAGTCCGGAAACCATCAAGACGACCATCGAAAAGGCTAAGGAGTATCTGGACGATGGCGACATTCAAAAGGCTCGTCCGTTGGTGGCGTCGCTGTCCAGTGAGATTCAGTATCGGATCATCAATATTCCGCTGGCCACCTATCCGGATGCGATCAAAGCCATTACCCCCTTAATTGACGACGGGAAGATCAAGGAGGCGAAGACCGCGTTGCAGGCGGCACTCAATACCTTGGTGATTACAACCGAAGTAGTCCAGCTGCCCAAGCTGCGAACAGAACAATTGCTCAAGCATGCGCAGGAACTTGCGGAAAAGCAGGATCGGAACAGCACTGAAAATACGGAATTGGCCGATATTCTTCACGCCGCACGCAAGCAGCTGGAACGAGGCGAGGTGCTGGGGTATGGCAATAAGGAGGCCTATCAACCTCTCTATGAGCAGCTTGATGAGTTGGAGAAGAAATCCTCCGGCGGCAAAAGTGGCAAGGGGTGGTTCGACAGGATCAAAAAACAGCTGTCGGAGCTGTTTTAACACTACCGTGGTTCGGGTTTTATCCCCGCTTTGGCGGAACACCTCGGTATGGTTCAGAATGAGCCAGGAGGATGTCATGACGTCGAGGCGGATATTTTACTGCGGAGTCGAAGCCTGAAGCGGTCATCATATTGGACACGCGGGGTGAGAGGAGGCCACCCCGCCACTGAACTGCGCATCAAGGCACATGTCTTCGGTTGAAGGGGGTGAGAGGTACGCCAGTCCTCCAACCAGGTCGTTTGGCGGCAACGGGCGAGCATGGAGTCAAGAGCTGAGTTAGTTGCGTCGGAACTTTATCCAAGCGTGTAGCGCGAACAAGAGAATCAATCCATGTTCAATCGGGCGATCTCGGGCACGGCCTCGCGATGCACCAAGGAGGAACAGGAACGATGAATAGGCAGGTCTCCTTTTCAATTTGGTATGTGTTGCTCGCCATCATGGCGGTCGTGATCGTACACGACTTCATTCTGGCTCTGAATCAAGTCGAAGAACTTCCGTACAGCGAATTCAAACGGCTGGTTGCGGAGGGGAAGGTCGCTGAGGTTGCGGTGACCAGCCATATGCTGGTCGGAACATTGAAATCTGAGGGGGACTCAAAAGAACAGAAAGCCTTTCGGACCGTGCGGGTGGAGGACCCAGATCTTGTCCGTGAGCTGAACCAACACGGAGTCACCTTCGCCGGGGTGATTGAATCCACGTTTTTACGAGATCTCTTGTCATGGATCATCCCCGTCGCGCTCTTTGTCGGCATCTGGTTTTTCATCTTTCGGCGATTAGGACAAGCCCAGGGGGGCTTCATGCAGGTCGGCCAGTCGAAGGCCAAAATCTACATGGAGAAGGACGTCAAGGTCACCTTCGCGGATGTCGCCGGAGTGGATGAAGCCAAAGATGAACTGCGAGAGGTGATTGAATTCCTCAAGACGCCTGAGAAATTCACCAAGCTGGGAGGCAAGATCCCCAAGGGCATCTTGCTCGTTGGGCCGCCTGGAACGGGGAAGACACTACTGGCGCGTGCCGTGGCAGGAGAGGCGTCGGTGCCGTTCTTCAGCATCAGTGGATCCGAATTTGTCGAGATGTTCGTAGGAGTCGGCGCGGCGCGGGTTCGTGACCTCTTCGAACAGGCGAAAGGTAAGGCCCCCTGCATCATTTTCATCGACGAGTTGGATGCGCTCGGCAAAGCCAGGGGTATGGGCCCGATGGCGCATGAGGAACGGGAACAAACACTCAATCAATTGCTGGTCGAGATGGATGGATTCGATCCACGCGTCGGGGTCATCCTCATGGCTGCGACCAACCGGCCGGAAATCCTTGACCCAGCCTTGCTCCGTGCCGGACGATTCGACCGCCATGTGACCGTCGATCGTCCGGACAAGAAGGGTCGTCTGGATGTACTCCGGGTTCATGCGAAGAAGGTGGCGTTAAATCCTGATGCAGATCTGGAGCAAATTGCGGCGATGACCCCAGGATTCTCGGGGGCGGACCTGGCCAACGTCATCAACGAATCGACCCTGCTCGCAGTTCGTCGCGGGAAAGACCAGGTGGGCATCGCCGAGTTGCAGGAGGCGGTGGAGCGAGTCATTGCGGGCTTAGAAAAAAAGAATCGCGTGCTGAACAAAATGGAGAAAGAACGGGTGGCCTATCATGAAACCGGTCATGCCCTGATCGCGCTATCCATCCCGGGCACCGACCAGGTACAGAAGATTTCGATTATTCCTCGCGGTGTCGCGGCGCTCGGCTATACGTTGCAGCTTCCGACGGAAGACCGGTTTCTGATGACGAAATCCGAATTGGAGAATAAAGTGGCCGTATTATTGGGGGGGCGAATTGCTGAAGAAACCATCTTCGGCGAAGCGTCCACGGGAGCGCAAAACGATCTCGTAAAAGCCACGGATATCGCAAAAAGCATGGTCAAGGCGTACGGGATGAGCGACAAGCTCGGCACCATCACCTTGGAGCAAGAGAGACAGCCACAATTTCTCCAGCTTCCTGTCGCGTCGGAAAGAGGAGACTACTCGGAAGAGACCGCTCGCGAGATCGATTGCGAAGTGCGGCGAATCGTCGACGAGCAGTACGGAAGAGTCAAACAGATGTTGGAGGAACGAAAAGCCGCACTCCACCAGGGTGCGAAACTCCTGATTGAACGCGAGGTGATTACCGGGGCTGAGCTGAAGGCGATAATGGATGTTAATTTAGTAGAACAATCTGCGCGGAGATAACCGAAGGAGGTTCACCGGTATCTTCGCTATCGTACGAGTGTCAACACTCGCTGATATCATCGACTGAACAGCCGGAACCGAAGGGCTATGGAATACAAAGACTACTACAAGATCCTCGGCGTGGAGCGCACCGCGACGGCCGATGACATCAAAAAAGCCTACCGCAAGCTGGCGCGCACCTATCATCCGGATGTCAGCAAGGAGGCCGGGGCGGAAGCGCGCTTTAAAGAAATCGGTGAGGCCTACGAAGTCCTTCAAGATCCACAGAAGCGAGCGGCCTATGACCAACTCGGGACCCGCTGGCAGGCGGGACAGGACTTTACACCTCCGCCGGACTGGGGGACAGGTTTCGAGTTCACCCAGGGCAGGGCATCGAGAGAGGCCACCCCCGACTTCAGCGACTTCTTTTCCAGTCTCTTCGGCAATTTTGCTCGTCAGGCCGATGCGAGTCGGGCGCGCGGCGAGGACCATCATGCGAAGATCCTCATCCCGCTCGAAGACGCATTTCATGGGGCGACCCGCACCATTACCCTGCGTGCACCCCAACTGGATGCGCAGGGTCGCGTGGTGCTGCGCGAACACACGCTCAACATACGGATTCCCAAAGGCATTCGTGACGGCCAGCTCATCCGACTAGCCGGCCAAGGCACGCCGGGAACAGGTGGGGCGCCCGGAGGTGATCTCTACCTAGAAATTCATTTCGATCGCCATGCGTTGTACCGGGTGGAGGGGCATGATCTCTCGCTGACCCTGCCACTTGCTCCATGGGAAGCGGCGCTCGGCGCGACGGTCAAAGCGCCGACCCCGACCGGTGTGGTCGAAGTCAAGGTGCCAGCCGGTTCGCAGAGCGGGCGGAAACTTCGGCTCAAGGGCCGGGGAATTCCCGGCGAGCCGCCGGGCGATCTCTATCTCGTCCTGGACGTGGTCCTTCCGAAAGCGGACACCGCGCGGGCCCAGGAGCTTTATCGGACGATGGCGCAGGAACTGTCCTTCAATCCCCGACGGGCTCTTGGCGTGTGAGGAGGTTCCGTCATGGAGTATGAAATTCTGACAGGGAACATCATCGGCGATGAGGGCGTGCTCACGACGGAGGAGTTGGCGCGAGCCTGCCGGGCCGAGGTGTCATGGATTGCCGAATTGATCGACGTCGGGATCTTAGCGCAAGAAGGAGAAGACCCGTCACGGTGGCGATTCTGCGCGGGGGACCTCACCTGTGCTCGCCGAGCCGCCCGCCTGCAACAGGCGTTTGCAGTGAACACGGACGCGCTGGCGGTCATGCTTGATCTGCTGTCCGAGATCGAGCGCCTGCGTGATCGTCTGAAGCGGGCGGGATTGGATTCGGAGGAGTGAGCCAGTGCGCATCGTCTGTCCCCATTACCAGAGCGTCAATCGCGTGCCGGGAACCCGCGTGAGCAATGGTTCCAGTGCGCAGTGCCATAGTCCGCTGTTCATCGGACAGCCGATCGCTCTGACCGTGGCGGATTACGATGTGCACGCGACACGGAACGACATCCCGGGGGTGTGGGCTTCTGGGCGCCGTGGTGTAGGCCCTGCCGGGTGATGGCACCGGCCCTTGCGCAAGCAGCCAAGATTCTTGAGCCAGACGTTCGTCTGGTCAAGGTAAAGACAGAGAAGGAGCAGGCGCTGGGGGCCCGCATTGGCATTCAGAGTCTCCTGACCATGATCATACTCAGTGGGGGACATGACGTGGCGCGACAATCCGAGCCCTCGGTACGCAGGACATCGTGCGTTGGGTCGGCACATATACGTATAGGTGAGTCGAACCGCGCTAGGCATGTAGCGATTTTGGCGAGTTATGAGCTCCATTCAATGGCGCGTAATGCTACAACTCCTCCATTCGTTCTGTCGCACGTCTCCTCTCCATAAATTTCATTCTATTCTCTAGCCAGTTGACACGCACGAATGCTCACATGACCTTCGAATAATTCTTTATCCTGTGGACAACTATCCCAGACTGAACCAGGCACTCGAATTGCTGAGCTAGATGTCTGCCGTAGGAGGGGTAAGACAAGGCTAGCTGCGATCTGACCCAACAGCACAGAATTCTCCATTGGACAAACACCCCGGTCTCAGGCAGCCTCCAGAAAGGAGGGTCGCGAGAGATCCAACGCAAACTGTCCGTACGGATTGATGTGTCCATGGAACAACGGCGTCAGTCCTCGCAAGTCTTCCGCCGTCAACCGCTCCCACATGCCTTCGCGCTCGATTGTCCGTTCCACCAACAGCGTGTTAATCAGCATGAGGCAGTTTTGGAGCAGTTGTAATGAGAGCGTGACGACCTCTTGTTGTTCACGGCTGTTCGTTGCTAACTCGCCTTGGCGACCATAGCAGATGAAGTCATTCGTCGCGTTCCAGTTTTCGACGACATTCAGTCCTTCCTGCACTTCTCGCTGGACATCTCGGGATGCCAAATAGTCACAGAGGTAGATCGTCTTTTCGGCCTTGCCGACTTCGGCCAACGCTTTATAGGTGGGATGCGTGACATTGTACGAGTTGTACCGTTTCAAAATAGCCTCCGAGGTGGCTGTGCCGCGTTTCAAGGCGACGGCCGCTTTGACCATCTCGTCGTACTGCTGTTCGATCAGATCCCACCGAATCGGACGCGCCAACGTGCCCGCCAGATGGGGAAACGCTCCAGCCGTTCCCTTCTCGGCCAGGTACAACCGTTCGTACTTGATACGTTTCAGGCGAGGCATCAACCGCACGCTTCCGAGCAGGTGACAAAACGCGAAGGCCACTTCCGACTGACCATGGCTATCCACGAAATTCTTCTCCACCCGCATGTCGGTGTCATGCCGAACGAGGCCTTCGATCATGGCCGCGATCTCCGACGTGGAGAAGCTCTTGGTTTGGGTATAGATCGACACCGCGTTGGTCTCGACATGCCAATAGACCATGACGCCGTATCCTTTATAGCGAGAGCGCCATTCCGTCATCAGATTCTGTGTCCAGCTTTCAAACCGCGAGCCGTCGGAGGCGCAACTGCTGGCCCCGTCGCCCCACAGCCGAGGATTGCGTAAGGCGAGCAATTTGTTCACCACCGCACCATTGGCATTCCGTAGCGCTTCCGGCGAAAAATAGGTCTTGCGAACGTAGAGGAGCTCCTCGTAGTTGTAATGATCATTGGCATTCGCCACACGCTTGATCCCCATGTTGGTCGCTTCCCCAAACACATCCAACAGCAACAGCGGCCGGAGCGCGTCACGGGAGCGCATTTCCTTGGTGCCGGAATGCGTGAAGAATCGCGTGAAGTCGACCAGCCGGTCGGCCTCCACGAACACGTCCAGCAGATCCAGCATCCCATACCGAGTCCCGATCTTCTCCTTAATCAGGCCGAGGCTTTGTGGCTCAGGCTGGGCCTCCAGCTTCGCCAAGGCCCAGAGCCCACGCTCCTCGTGCTGATTGGGACGGAACACGCGCACATGGTTCAGTTCTGGGAGGACACGATTGAATACCGAAAGTGCCGCGCTCAGGCGTGTACGAAGCTGGCTCACAAACGTGTGGGCCTCCAGCGGGGTTCCTAAGTCGCGATAGTGGAGCGCCCGTCGGTGCTCATCGCTCCAGTCACTCGGGAGGTCGTCGTTCGGGTTACGGAAGGCGTAGGACCCTTCGACCCACACTTCTTTGCATTTCAGGGCTCGTTCGAGTTGTCCGAGTACGCACAATTCGTAGTAGTGGCGGTTGACCTTCGTGTCTCCGTCGACCTGCTCCAATACTTTCTCTTTCCACCGCAGCGTCACCACGCCGTCAAGGGGGACGGGGTCTGCAAAGTGTTTTCCGGATGTGGTCACCTGGCGCTGAATGGCCTCGAGCGCGTCGATAACGGGCTGAAAGCGATTGTCGCTCCGAAAGCGGAGACTAGCCAGCAATGCGGGCAACATCCGCCGGTAGTGCCGCGCAAACTTGCGCGCCATCACGGTCTGGCGCAGCAAGCGGAGTTCCGGCCCACTCGCGCGGAATTCGGTGAGGAGATTGAGGAAAGTTTCTTGCTTCACCTTGGGAAAGATGACCTCACGGACGATCCCGTCCGGCTGCTCCACGACGGCCTCTGCAACCCGGGAGAGGATCTGCATCTTCCCGTCCACGCGCTTCAGATCTGCCAGGAGTTCGCGATGGATCTGCTTCTCAGAACGAGTATCCAGTCGGTGAATCAGCGCCAGGGCCATGCGGGTCACATCATCCGTGACCTCCGTGGATCGGACAAACAGGTAGCACGCCATGAGTGCGTCGCGAATGGGGGCAGGATGGTCACGCATCTCGCTAGCGGTCTCGTTCGCGGCTCGCCGTTTCAGCAGTTGGAGCAATTTCCACGGCAGACCGGTGAACAGATCCTCGCTCACTCCTGATGCGCGAAGGGTTGCGAGCTTGCGAAGCTCCTTGTGAAAGTTTTCGACGCCCGGCTTGCCGGGCGGAACCTTCAAGGCCTCGAAGCCAGACACCGTAGCGGCCTCAGGCACGATCAGTAACCCCTCGATGGCCGTCCGAGCCTCAGCCGGTAAGGCCTCCGCAAGACGGCGGTGAAGGTCCTGAAAGAATCCGTTCAAGGCGGAATGCACCACCCGCTGCAGTTCACCTTCCGCGGGAAGTTCGACCCGTTCCTGCCGCAACCGGTTGCAGGCCATGTCAACTAAGGCATCTGCCGTATGCGCCTCGAGGGCACCGCGCGTGCGCAGCCACGTCTCCAGCTCCTCCTTGTCTCGTGCGGTTGGGAATCTCCACCCCGTATGCTGACGAATCTTGGCGAGGTGGTAATCTCGCGTGCTGCCATTCCATGCGTAGCCGTCGGAGCAATCCCACAGGAGCCCGATCTGACTCGCGACAAATGTGCGCACTTCGTCCGGGATCGATGGCATGGGATCGGGCACATATCCCAGATGCGACAAGGTCTTCAGCAGCAACGCCATCCCGCATCGATTGGTATCACCCCGGCAGGTGAGGACCAGTTGCACCTCCACGGGCGTCAGCAGAAAATGCTCGACCAGCTCCTCATGAGTATAGAAAGACCGAAATTGTGGATAGACGTTGGCCACGGCAATTCGGCTGACGCAACAAGGTCCGCAATGGTATCAGGCCGAAGGTGTGTTCGGCCATGCCAGAATATGGGGAGGCTGGATGAGGAGTCTTGTCTGTATCAGCACTGCGTAGCAGAGGGAGGCACAATTGCACCGCTCATGCCGATCTCATCGTGTGCTGTTGGGTCAGATCGCAGCTAGCCTTGTGTTACCCCAGATTGGACCTTCGAGTCGCCGGAGGCCGTGTTTACCAATCTCAAAAAGCTGCCGGGCTACTATAATTTCCAGCAACGGACAGCGGCCGAGTTTTTCTCCAATATCGCCGACTGGGGCGTGTGGGCGACGTTGAAGAACTACCTCATGTGGGACCAAATGCGGATGGATCCCACGGACTTCGCGGATGTGACGGGCTACACGTTTACCTACCTCATGAACGGGCTGTCCCCGGGCGCTAATTGGACCGGACTGTTTCGCCCAGGAGAGAAAGTCCGCTTGCGTTTCATCAACGCGGCCTCCATGACCTTTTATGACGTGCGTATTCCTGGCCTCACCATGACAGTCGTACAGGCCGATGGGCAGAATATCCAGCCCGTCCTGGTGGAGGAACTTCGTATGGGAGTGGCGGAGACGTACGACGTGATTGTCGAACCGACCGGCGACCGCGCCTATACCATCTTTGCCGAGACCATGGACCGTAGCGGATACGCGCGCGGAACGCTGGCTCCTCGGCCTGGGATGGAAGGAGAGATTCCAGAACGTCGTCCTCGTCCCCTTCGGACCATGGAAGACATGGGCATGAGCATGGAAGGGATGGAGATGAACGGTATGGATATGCCGAGCATGAAACACTCTGAGGGCAGCGGCATGACGATGCCAGGCAAGAATCCTTCCAGTGACATGCCAAGCATGGGGCACGGGCAACACGATATGGGGATGCACGATATGTCAAGTAAAGCTCCTGCCGATCCAATTGCTTCGATGATTCCCGGCGCCGAGCCCGTCAAGCACGGGCCCGACGATCATGGGACCGGCAATCAAACGGTGGCCGAGTATTCGCAGAATCGGTTTGGGGAACCAGGCAGAGGGCTGGAAAACAGCTCCCGGCGAGTGCTGCTTTACACCGATTTGAGAAGCCTTAGGCCCTATCCTGACCAACGGCAGCCGGAGCGGGAAATCGAGCTACACGTCACGGGCAATATGGCGGACCGGTATATGTGGTCATTCAATGGGGAAAAATATTCCGACGCGCCGGAGCCGATTCGTTTCCGCTACGGAGAACGGCTGCGTCTTACGTTCGTCAACGACACGATGATGGAGCACCCGCTTCATTTGCACGGCATGTGGATGCACCTGGAAAACGGCGCGGGCAAGTATCTGCCACGCAAGCACACCGTCATCGTCAAGCCCGCGGAGCGGGTATCGGTTGCGGTCACCGCGGACGCCCCCGGACCCTGGGCGTTCCATTGCCATTTACTCTTTCACATGGAGGCAGGCATGTTTCGAGTCATCGAGGTGTCCGATAAGACGCTGTAAAGGTACTCATGTCTTTTCACGCCCTTTATTCAATTGCTTTGGCATGTTCCCTGAGCGTCAACATCTGCGCTCCAGTTGCCGCTGCTGAAACCTTTGTGACCGTATCAAATAAAGGCAATGTGCTTGGTCCTTCCAACTCCGCCGGCCAGCTCAGTCCCTCGGTGAAAACAGTTCAAGCGCCGTTGGGAGGAGAGTCAGAAATCCTCGGAGGGTCTGTCCGCACCTTGCCGAACCTATCGCCACAACAGGACTGGGCTCCACCCGTCAACGATCAGGAGAACCACCTGTTTACACTGATCGACGTGCTCGAATATAGGCCCAAAACAAGCGGGAGTGAGCGGACGAGCGATTACCGCTGGGACATCGAAGGGTGGTACGGCGGAGATTACAACCGACTGTGGTTCAAGAGCGAAGGACAACAGGATACGGCTTTCAAAGCGGACTACGATGTGGACTTTCAGCTGCTGTATGGTCGGTTCATCCGAAAATATTATGATTTTCAAATCGGCCCACGTTTCGAAACGCAAACCTTTCGCGGGCGGAATGTGACCCGTGGGTTCGCGGCAATCGGGATCGAGGGAATCGTGCCCTATGATTACACGATGGAAGCGACCTTGTTCATCGACCAGAATGGCGCGGTGTCCGGGCGTATGACGTTGACGAAGGATCTATTGCTGACCCAGCGGTTGATTCTCCAGGGCCGCTTCGAGACCAATGTTGCCATACAACGAGTCGAAGAATTTACGACCGGCTCGGGGCTGAACAACCTGGAATTCGGGGTGAGGCTACGGTATGAACTTCGGCGCGAATTTGCGCCCTATGTCGGCTTTTCAGTGGATAGGAGTTTTGGCGAAACCGCCACGCTGGTGCGCCGGGAGGGGGGGATCCGAGTCAAATTCGATTCGTAGCCGGCGTGCGTATGTGGTTCTAGCACCCTTTTGTCCTTTACTTCGTATCAGCATTTGTTTCTTTCCAGGCACATCAAGGTCGGACAACGGTCGGTGGACTGACCAGCTTCACAAGTTTGGATGAATTTTTTCAGCGCACAAGCCAGTACCCGCAAATCTTGAACCTTGGATTCCACCTGCACGAGTTTCGCCTGTGCCTGTTTCTGCACATCATCACGGCAAGCCCTTGAGGCTATCGGTAGAGTAAGTGATTCGGCAATCTCGCGTAGGGTGAAGCCTAATGCTTGGGCCTTCTTGATGAACCTCAGGCGCCGTTCCTCTTCATGCCCGTACAGTCTATATTTCGAAGGCCTTCTCGCTGACGGATTGAGCAAGTTCAGGCGCTCGTAGTAACGGACGGTCTGGACATTCACCCCAACAGTCCTAGCAAGCTGGCCGATAGTCAGTTGAGCAGCCATGTCATCACTCTGAAGGGATACACCTTGCACTACAGTATAGAGTCAAGCGACTCTACGGAGTTTCGCACCCCTCTTGACTTGATACTATGGTACAGCCCGTAGGATGGCGTTCAAAGGGAGGTGATGATTATGTGCCCCTGGGTAGAACAGTTTGGCTTTTGCCCCTATGAGGCTGCGTCCAAGGTATGGCAGTGGATGCACAGCTTCCTGCCATTATCTTATCGAAGGGCGGCAGTCTTCGTATGCTGCCGCCTTTGTTGCCTTTGCTTCACATACATGAACATGACAAGCTGCTCAGTTGGATGCGTTCGAGGCCCTCTCGATACAGCGCACAGCGTTCTTTGGCCTTTGCCATATCACCCTCGTGCTTCTGAATGCATTGCCGATAGCCTTTCAGCAGTTCGGCTGTTTCGCGTCTAATCTCCGCGTTCGCTTGCCGCTGACGGTAGTCCATGCAATTGGTTTATGTAGGCGATCCTTACTATTCCGTTCAGAACAGCGATACCGAACAATGCGATGAAACCAACGGAAGCCGGAACGGAGAGATAGAGACTACCGATCTGCAACACCACGAGATCACCGACCATGGCAAATGGAATCGCAGCAGAATCAACGTCGCCTGTCTGAGATTCCTAAACGTGACGAACAAAATAAGGACAATGAGCCCAATTGACCAACGGACATCACGATGGCCAGACGAGTCATGGCTCGCTGTTGATTTCGAACAGCTCACCCCACGTCAGCAGTTCAGTGATAATCGGACTCGGTTTTCTCAAAGATCTGAACAGCGTGCGCTGGACAACAGTGCGTGACAGATCCTGGCGTGGGTGGTGACGCTGCCGGGCTCCGCAATTCTTGCCGTGCTTGCCTACCTGCTGCTCACTCGCATTTGGGTGAGCGGTCCTACAGTCTCGTCATAATGTGAGGTGGTACATCTCGGTGATGCCTAGTCTGCACAGCAGCTCATGTTTGACACGTCTTTTGTGTAAGACAGCGCGGCTAGTTTGAGCGCCTCGGACATGGTTGGATAAACGTGCAGCAGGTGGGCGAAGTCGCCGATCGTCGCACCAAAATGAAGCCCTATGGCCGCTTCATGAATCACCTCCGCTGCGTTCATTCCGTGCATGGAAACCCCCAGCACCTTCTTCGTGTTCCTGTCCGCAACCATCTTCAGGACCCCTCTGGTCTCGCGGACCGCCCCAGCTCTGGGAACGAGGGACATCGGAATCATGCGACAATCGCACGCGTACCCGCGCGCATTGGCCTCCTCGTCCGAGAGTCCGACGACGCCCACTTGCGGGTCGGTAAAAATCGCTCGCGGAATCACGGCGTGGTTTACCTTATGGCTCCCTTTGCCGTTGAGAGCATTCTCGGCAGCAATCCCGCCGTCCTGCGCCCCCACAGGAGTCGCCATCTGGCTTCCCGTGTATGAACCAATCACGTCTCCGGCCGCATACACATGCTCGGCAGAAGTGCGCAGCTCGTCGTTGACCTTCACGAAGCCACGGTCATCCAGATCGACTCCTGGAAGGTCAAGTCCGAGCTGTGCCGTATTCGGTATGCGCCCCGTGGCAACCAGGAGCTTCGCCGCTTTCAGTTCCTTCTGCCGGCCGTCCACCTGGAGCGTGACCACGACTTGGCGTTCATCGCCATGCACCCGGCTCACGGTGGCTTTCGTATAAATGGCAATTCCCTCCTCACGAAATACCTCTGCCACTGATTGCGCAATCTCCGGCTCGTAGGCCGTAAGAATTCGCGCTCCGCGTGCCAGAATCGTAACGCTGGTGCCGAAGCGCGAAAACATCTGGCCCAGCTCAAGCGCGATGTAGCCGCCACCGAGGATGATCAGCGACACGGGAAGCTCTGTGAGTTCGATGTCTTCGTGACTGGTGAGCAGGTCGCTGGTGAGATACGGCGTGTCACGAAGCCCGGGAACCTCTGGCACTGCGGGCGAGCTTCCCGTCGCGACAAGGAACCGAGCCGCTGAGAGCACCTGCCCGTTCACGGTCACCTCGTTGGAGCCGCTGAAGCGGGCTGATCCTTCAAACACGCGGATGCGTTGAGAGTTGAAGACAATGCTCTGATACTTCTTTCCCCGGTAGTCTTCAATCACGGCATCCTTCTGCTCGATCAGGGCGCGGAAGTCCAGGCTCATCGAGGTAGGAGAGAGCCCTGGATAGCGCGGATGCTTCGTATCGTAGAGGATTTTCGCGGCTTCGATGAGATTCTTTGACGGCAAGCAGCCACGATTGGCACACGTGCCACCGAGCGTTCGCACCTCGGTCATGGCTGCCGTGTGTCCGCTTGCTGCCGCGCGAAGCGCGGCAGCAAACGCCGTCGAGCCGGATCCGAGAATCACCAGGTCAAATTTCTCCGCCATCATGTCCCCTCCTGAGTTGGTTATCCGGGAATGTCCTTCAGATCACACGCACATCTGGCGCCGCATGAAGTAGTAGCCCAGCGCAGCCACTCCGATGAACATCACAAGAAGGCCGATCAATATGGCATCATTGAGAATGAATCCGAGGCCAAGCGCGGTGACCAGCCCGGCGACCATAAACGGCGCCACGCAGCAGAGTGCAGCAAACGCTGCCCCGCTGATGCCGACCGCCATAAGCGCTCGGCCCAACCATGATGGCGCTTCGTGACTATTGGTTTTCCCGTCCATTGCGGCTCCTAGGGCTGAACGGTGGAGGGATAGCCCGCGTTCTTGGTGGCCTCCAGCAGCGCCTCGACCGTGGTCTTGGCGTCATCGAAGGTGACCAGGGCTTCCTTCTTCTCCAAGTTGACCTCGATGTTCTCGACGCCTTCAACCTTGTTCAGCGCCTTCTTAATCGTGATCGGGCAGGCTGCGCAGGTCATGCCCGTCACCCACAGGGTGACCGTTTGCGTGGTGGCCCAGGCGGGCGCGCTCAGAGCGGCCGAGAGGGCGAGTACCGTGACGAGCTTTTTCATGACGTGTTCCTTTCAGTACAACAGCGGCAGAATGTAGGGGAACGCAAGCGCGAGCCCCGTCAGTGCGGCGACAATTACAAAGATGATCTTCTGCGCCATCTTGACTTGCGGCACGGCACAGACCTCCCCCGGTTTACAGGCTTCGGCGGGCCGGAAGATGCGCCGGTAGGCGAAGAAGAGCGCCACGAGGGCTGCGCCGATAAAGATTGGACGATACGGTTCGAGCACTGTCAAATTGCCGATCCACGCGCCGCTGACGCCAATCGCTACCAAGACGAGGGGGCCGAGACAGCAGATCGAGGCGAGGAACGCCGCGAGACCGCTGATACCCAAGGCGCCACGACCGTTTGGGGGTTTAACCCACGGGTTCTCTTTCTCCGACCTGGACAACCTCTCCATTGCACCACCTATTTCCCGAGCGTCCGTAGTACAAGCGGTCATACCTGTTTCTACAGACTTTCTCATTGATTCCAGTCTAAACTCCGTACTACGGTACGGAATCAAGGGAAATTTTTCATGGCGTCAGAATTGACGATAGGTCGAGTGGCGAAGCTTGCCGGGGTGAATGTCGAAACGATCCGTTATTATCAGAGGCGGGGATTGCTGGCAGAGCCTGACAAGCCGCACATGGGTTATCGCCGATATCCTCCGGCCATCGTGAAGCACATCCGCTTTATTAAGCGGGCGCAGGCCCTTGGGTTCACGTTGGAGGAAATCACCGAACTCCTACGGCTGGAGGAAGCCCGCGCTTGTGCCGAGACCCGCGCTCTGGCCGCCCACAAGATGCAGTTGATTGAACAAAAACTGACGGACCTCACGGCAATGCGGAAAGCGTTAGCTGGTCTGGTCCAACAGTGTGATAGGAAACAACCTGCGAAAGAGTGCCCAATCATTCAGGTGCTTGAACAGGATTAGTGTGTGGATTCATCTGCACGAGCGTGTCCCGCACAAGGGTATCTCGTCAGTGAACAGAGCATCCGCGTCTGACGAAGCAGCAGAACTTGCTCGCGAGATTGAGGTTTCCTTTTGCTCAATGCAAGGCCTGACCCTTGTGCTTCGCCTCTACATACATGAACATGACATGCTACTCAGTTCAATGCGTTCCAGGCCTTCTCGATACAGCGCACAGCTTTCTTTGGCCTTTGTCAAATCGCCCTCGTGCTTTTGGATGCACTGCCGATAGCCTTTCAGCAATTCGGCTGCTTCACGGCTGATCTCAGCATTGGCTTTCCGCTGACGGTAGTCCACACATCGCATCGCGTCCTTGCCGGCTAGCATTCCGCAATCCGCCTGCTCATACTGCGCACCCATCCCGCACGCCATGAACAGCGGTGAAACGAAGAGGGCCATGAGAAGAGTCCATAATCGCTTCATCGTCAAACTCCCTAATTCTGCTAATTCTGATGGTTAGCTAATGTAGCGGTTCCAGGTTGCATAATATTCATGGACGGTCCCGCGGGGCAGGCTTGTGAGTAGAAGCAAGAGACCCACGGCAACATCATTACCGGTTGACATAGAGGTTCCACCCGTCAAGAACCATGGCGCGGCGATGAGCCAAAGACCGAGGGCCGCGTTCAACCATCGCAAGCCACGAGTCACTTCTGCCCAGGCAATCACGCTGAAAGTGACGATCAGCGCCCCCACCAGATGATCGGAGTCCGCAATCGCCGCCTCGGTTTCCAATGCGGACGGCGCCACCATCAGCCACACTCCTAAAGCCGCACTCACAACCAAACTCCATGGCAGCGTGACACCCCAGACCATCGCCGGTGCCCAGGCCGAGGCCGGTGCGCTAAAATGAGGCGAGCGCGTATCCGGCCCGCCGCCTTCGATGTTCCCGCCTTTCCAGAATGTTTGCCAAAACGGCTTGCCTTCTCGTCGGCTCTGCTTCATGAACTGGCCCATCGCGATGACCTCATCGACGGCCAACGGGACCATGAGCAGCATCGTCGCAGCGGCAATCAGGCAGAGGGTGCACCACATGCCGATCGACACCGGCTGGAGAATGACTAGGATGATGCTCGTAGCGCCGAGCGGGACGACCAGTAATGTAAACATTAGGACCATCCATGGCATGGTGCGCCAGCGCCGGCTGTCCCCCATGTATCCGGACAGCGCCTCCAACATGTATGAAAGCGCACCCAAGCCCGCGTCCGAGATGGGCCAAGCTTTCGAGACATCCGATGTCAGAACCTTTTGTGTACTCTCGCCGAAGAAGGGATCCCAGGCGGCAGGAATATGGCCCAACTGATAGGCCGCGAGATACCGGGAGATAAAAAAGCCTATAAAGGCGAGACCAATAATAGGGCCTCGTTGTATCCAGCTCGACGGATTATACGTCCATCCGGGCGGAATCTCGGGGCCAGGCATCTCCATCCATCCCATGCCCGGCATGCCGGGAATCAGTACGGAAAAGGCGATGAGCAAACTGCCGACGACCGTGTC
>LWDN01000077.1 GCA_002083515.1 Proteobacteria bacterium HN_bin10 | reverse complement strand
AGTACGCCACCGCGCTGAAGGTGGGGACGACCCGGCTGGCGCTCGACCTTATCGAACGGGAGGCGGCTCCTTCGCTGGAGCTGGAACAGCCGGTGGAGGCGATCAAGACCATCTCATGCGATCCGGACCTCAAGGCGACCGTTCGACTGGCAAACGGTCGAATGCTGACGGGGCTGGAGCTGCAGACCGCCTATTGGGAGTCAGCCCAGCAGACGCTCGGCGGCACCGACGAGGACACGGACTGGATCCTGCGCGAGTGGCAGCACGTCCTCCATCTGCTGCGGAGCGATCACACGCCATTGATCGGCCGCCTCGACTGGGTGACCAAGCTCTACTTGCTGGAAACCTTCGTGCGTGAGGAACGCATCGGCTGGGACGATCCCTGGCTCACCAGCCTGGACCTCGAATATCACAATCTCAGTCACGAGCGTGGCCTCTATCGGGGGTTGGAAGCGGATGGGAAAACCTATCGGCTGACCTCCGATGCCGAGATCGAAGCCGCTATCCACTCCGGCCCGTCCGATACACGCGGCGGCCTGCGCGGACTGTGCATCAAGAAATTTCCGGATCAGATCACATCGATCCAGTGGGAGAGCGTGACGTTCAAGGGCGGGCTCCTGCCCGTGAAGCTGCGCTTCGACGATCTCTTCGAGCCGGCCGAGGTGCGCGCCCTGGCCGACGTCATTGCTCACGCCTCATCGCCCGCCGAGGCCATCGCGACCTGGCGGCAACGGAAGGAATCCGACTCATGACACCGTCTACACGAGTGGAACGTCGGGAACGGCCCTTTGATCCCATCCCGAAGCCAACCAGTCCCTCCGACGATCAGGGCGGCCCCAAGCGGCCGGAGGGCGGTTCGCCGGACAAAGACAATCTCTTGAAGCGAATGCGAAAAGTCGACCCGAAACAAGCGGAGCGGTATCGGCAACGAACGGGGCAATAGGCGGGAGGGGACCCGCGAGACAAGCGAGAAAAGCGAGGCTGGCGCGACAGGAGACTCTGACTCATCCCACCTCTTGTGCTTTCCCCGCCCTTCTCGCTCGTCGCGCTTTTCCCGCCAGTCCCGCTCGAACACCGAGATACGCTTCACGAACAACGAGGCACGAGCACATGGGCATGCAAGGCGATTTTTTTCAACTCCTCAAGGAACAGGGCTATCAGTTTCCAACGGCGAGCCAGGTGGCGGAGGGGTCCGGGCCTGAGATTACCCGCGGCACCACCATCTTGGCCATGCGCTATCGAGACGGCGTGCTCGTGGCCGGAGACCGCCGCGCCACCGCCGGCAACATGGTCATGTACGATCGCACCGACAAGGTGCTGGAGATCGATCGTTACTGTGTGATGGCGATCGCGGGCGTGCCCGCCACGGCCTACGAAATGGCACGCGTCCTCGAACATTCGTTCAAGTACTACCGGCGGAGCCAGCTCCAAGAGTTGAGCTTCGAGGGCAAGCTGCGCGCCGTGTCCAAACTCCTCAAGGAGAACGTGGCGGCGGCCCTCGCCGGCACCGGCGCCGTCGCGCCCATCTTCGCCGGGTACGATCACGATCACGGGGCGGCCAAGATCTACTTCTACGACATTCTGGGGGCGGAGTTCGAAGGCGTGGAGTATGCGGTGTCCGGTTCCGGCTCGCCGACGATCCGAGGCATTCTGCACTACTTGAACACCTGGGGACCGCAGCCGCTCAATCGACTCCCCGAGGAAGAAGCCACGGTCCAGGCTCTGCGGCTGCTGACCAGCGCGGCCGAGTTCGACTCGGCCACCGGGGGCGTCAACCGGGAAGCCGGGCTCTATCCGATCGTCAAGCTCATCACCTCAACGGGCGTGCAGGTCCTGGCCGATGCCCAGCTGCGCTCGCTGTTCGATACGCAGGTGACGCGCCATGTATGAAGAACCCTATCGGTGGGTGGAAGCGGTCGGGAACCGCCGCACCTATCTCGACGAACAGTTTCGCCAAGGCAGCCCAGTCGTCGCGCTCTCCTATGCGGACGGCTTGCTGCTTCTGACCGTGAGCCGCGGCACACCGAAGCTCTATGAAATCTACGATCGGATCGGCCTGGGTGGGATGGGCCACCCGGCCGACCTGGAAAAGCTCCGCTTCGGCCTGTTGGAGATGGCCCATACGGAAGGCTTCAACCGCTCGCCTTCCGACGTCACCGGCGCGCGATTGATGAAATATGGATTGGCCCCGATCATCAAGCAGGCCTTCGAGGAGATTTTCAAAGCCCCCCATATCGTCAAGATTCTGCTGGCCGAGTTGGGGACCAAACCGGAACGCGACACCTTCCTGACGGTCAACTACGACGGCATCTTCGAAGAGTCGTCCCGCTGCGCCGCCCTGGCCGCCACCCCGGGCGTCCACAAGGCCATGATGGCCGCCGTCACGAAAGGCCTCGTGACCTCGCCGGTTCCCCTGCGTGAGGCCCTGCGCCTGGCGCTACAGGCTTGGGCCTTGGGCTCGCTGCTTCAGCGGGCCGGCGACCAGGAAGAATCGGAGCAACCGAGTGGCGGAGCCGCCCCCGCGAAGGGGCAGGCGTCTGCCACCCCGGACGAGGCGGCGCTGTCGGCCCATCTCCGCGAGACGCTCGGAGACAAGACCATCGAGTGCGCCCTGTTGGAACGCCAGGCTCCGGGCTCATCGAAATATCGAACCGTCAAACCCGATGAACTCCGCGACCTCTTGCCGGATGGCCTGGCAGGTTGAGGTCGAGGTTCAGGCTGAGGCCCGGTCGCGGACAACCTGCATCCGAAGCCTCCGATTCAGTCTCTTGTTACCTTCGCCTCACCCTTAACCTTAGCCTGCCATGCTGAACCGCGTCATCGGCCTTGAGACAGAATACGGCCTGCTGATCCATCAGGACCGGCCGGACCATTCCCCGTCCTGGTACGCCCACCGACTGCGCGACCACATCTTCCACACGCAGCGGCGCGGCGTGTTGGATCTCCATCATCGAGCCCATGACGAACCGCCCGGCAACGGCGGTTTCCTCACCAACGCCGGCCGCATCTACATCGACATGGGGCATATCGAGTACGCCTCGCCCGAATGCGCAACCCTGGCCGACATCGTCGCCTCCGACCGCGCGGGCGATCTGATTCTGCAGCAAGCCCTGCACGATCTGGCTCTCTCGGACGAAGTCTCGCTCATCAAGAACAACATCGACCACGAGACCGACGCGACCTTCGGATCGCATGAAAACTACCTCGTCTCCCGGCGGTTTCCCTTCACGCGTCGGGGCCTCCAGCCCTTGGTCACCTTCCTCGTCACGCGGCAGATCTTTACCGGCGCGGGCCGCATCGGCGCAGCCGGTGACGCGGAAAGTTGGATGCAGGTCGGCCAGATCATCGTGCCGCGATCCGGCATGGGTGAGAGCCGCCACCGTCCCCTCGTGCCCTTTCAGCTGTCGCAGCGGTCCGATCACATCGTGAACGATTTCTTCGAGTGGGTGCAGCACAACCGAGCCATCGTCAACACCCGCGACGAGCCCCTGGCCGACCCGAACCAGTATCGACGCATTCATCTGTTGTTGGGTGACTCGAACATGGCCGAACTGGCCACCGCGCTCAAGCTCGGCGCCACCGCGCTGGTGTTGCAGTTGATTGAAGAGGGCCAGGCGCCGGCCGATCTGGCGATCTTCGAGCCGGTCGAAGCTCTGCAAGAGATTTCGCGCGATGAAACCCGCGCCTGGCTCGTGCGACTGGAATCGGGGGAGACGATCTCCGCCATCGACATTCAGGAGCGATTTCTCGAGGCAGCCCGGATACGCTTTCACGGGCAGGACGACGAGACCGATTGGGTCCTGGGCCAGTGGGAGTCGATTCTCAAAGACCTACGGGGCGACTACGCGGCCTTGGTCGGGCGCGTCGATTGGGCGTCGAAACTCTGGCTGCTGGAGTCCTTCCGCGAGGCCGAGCGGCTGGACTGGGCCGATCCCACGCTGAAAAGCCTCGACCTCGAGTATCACAATCTCAACGCCGCGAAGGGCCTCTATTTCGGCCTGCTGGACGAGGGCCGCGTGCCCAGAGTGACGACCGACCAGGCGATTGCCCTGGCCCAGGAGCGTCCCCCGCGTAACACCCGCGCCTTTGGCCGCGGCGAGCTGGTCCGCCACCTCTTGGATTGTCCGGCAAGCCGCACACCCACGGAGCCGCAAGAAGACCGTATGCGCCCCGAGGGCTTCTTCCCGCCCTACATCATCAATTGGACCGCCTTCCAACTGCGCGGCCAGGCCCCGTTCCTGATGGCCGACCCTTTTAAGACCTACGCCCAACAGGTCAAGGAACACCTTTCCCAGAGCGAAACTTAGGACGTTCGTCTCACTCGATTCTGAAACGTCTTTGAGGGGAAGGGCGGGCATCGACGCGGGGCTGGGAGTCACTCGCTGCTTTTCCTACTCTTCCACTGTTCACCTTTTACTTTTCACCGTTCACCTCCCACTATTCGCCTCTCACTTTTTACTTTTCACTTTTCATTTTTCACTTCCTCAAATCGCCACCCAGTCGGCCAGCATGGATTCCACGTTCACGCCGGCTTCCTCGGGGTCCAACACGGTGGTGATTTCGAGCGGCGCATTTTCGGAGGGACCGGCGGCGAGATTCACCGGCATCGGTTCGTCGTAGGGACGCCGGTCTGGGCCGTGCGTCAGCAGGACCATCGGCTTGAGTAGTTCGCCCGGCTGGATCGACGCGACGATGCCGCGGTGTCCGGTGTTCAGCTCCACGAAGCTGTACAGGGGATAGATGCCGATCTGGCTGATGAGGTGGGCGGTCAGTTCGGCGTCCACGCGACCCGCCTGCCCTTCCTTGTAGAGGAGCCGCAGTGCATCCCGCATCGGCAGCGGCGGACGATCGCCTTGCCCGGTCAGCAGCTCATCGTACATGTCGGCCACTTGGGTTAGACGAATGCTTTCGACCAGGCTGCCCTCTTTGTCCTGACCGCTCCGGGGCGGCGGCGCATGGTGCCGGGCGATGATCTCCAAGACCTCGGCCGAAAAGCCCCCGCTCTGCTTCAGCACCTCCATGCCGAGCATGGGGTGGGTGTCGTAGAGTTTTTGCTCCGAGGGCATATAGGCCCGCCGCACGTGCAGGAGATTCTCCGGGAGACGCAGCAGGCCGACGTCGTGGACCAACGCCGCCATCGCGATGGTTTGCAACCGGTCTTGGCCATAGCCAAGGAGCTTGCCGAGCAGCACCGCCAGGGTCGAGACCGACAGCGCGTGGTCATAGAGTTCGGGATTGAATTGCCGCGTGCGGATCAGCGCGACGATGGCCTGGTCGTGCGCCAGCGTCGTGGTGATCACCTGCTCGGCGACTTGTTTGGTCTTGACGGTGTCGACGGTCCCGGACGTCCGCACCGATCCGAGCAGATCTCGCACGGACTGCATCATCTCCTTGCGGACCTTGCGCGCCTCGGAAAACTCTTCCTTCAAGTCGGTGCCGTGGAGTTCCGGCTTCGCCTGGACGGCCGCCAGCGGATCCGGCGCAGCGGGAGCCGGCTCTTCGGCGACGGCCGGCGCCTCAATCGGTTCCGGTGGGTCCTCGACCAGACGCGCCGGCCCCTGGACGTCCAACCCCTTGGTCGTATCGATGTCCACGAAGCGGACGCTGATCTGTTTCAGCTTGTCGATCTGGGCTTGTTTGTCGACGAGAAACTTGTGGGTGAAGAAGGGGGTGGCGAGCCAGGACCGGTCGAGGCCGACCAGGTACATGCCGAGTTTCAGGGAGGCGATGGGGATCCGTTTAATAGCCATCGAACACCTGAGTCGCGTATGCGCTGCCAACCGCACGGATAAGTTAATGTTCGGAAGCAAAAACGGCTCCACTATCTAGATCGGCTGTATTGGGCTGGAGCTTGAGAACAACGAGCAGCAAGGGGAAGGCCGGGGGCGACAATTTGCCGCATCCGCGGCAAGGAATGTCAGGAGTCTTCCCGGGGGCGTTGGAGCACCCAGTCGGTCAGGATATGGCAGGAACAGAAGGAGATTTCCCGTTGGTCGGCCCTGATGGTGACGATCGAGGTCCCGCAGGTGTCGCAGTCGGGAACGACCGGGTCCCGCCTGATGGTCCAGCGGGGGATCGTGACTTGGTCCAGGGAGGGCTCCTGTTCCATGTTGTATTCTCCATCGGCACCCGGCCCTGAGACTTGAGCCTTCCGCTCGGTCGCTCCCCTAGCCCGCATTATTCATGAACGCTTCTGCTGCAATCGTGGACTCGCCGCTACAACAAGCCGGGGCGCGGCTGACCCGGTGCCCAGGCAGGCGGGCTCGCCGCTCGGGCGGTCAACATCCTGTTCAAGGATGCCTCCCTTCCTCGCGGCTCCGCGCGCCTGTCTCGCTGGGCGACTCCGCGATTTCGCGACGAACCGTCATGAATAATGCGGGCTAGATGCAGCCGCCCGACCAGCCTGGTATAATGCGCCCGGATTTTCTCCTTGTCGTGAGTAGCAGCGAACAGGATCCCCATGGCCCCCTCAACACTCTTTGAAAAGATTTGGAATGCCCATGTCGTGCGGGAGGAACCGGACGGCACGACCCTCCTCTATATCGACCGGCACTTGATCCATGAAGTCACCTCCCCGCAGGCTTTTGAAGGGCTGCGCGTGGCCGGCCGAACACCCCGCCGCCCGGCCGCCGCCCTGGCCGTCCCGGATCACAACGTGCCGACCACCGATCGCCGCCTGGGCATCGCGGACCCCGTGAGCGCGATCCAGGTGCGCACCCTCGAGGCCAACTGCACAGAGTTCGGGATCACGCTCTTTGGAATGGATGACCCCCGGCAAGGCATCGTGCACGTGATCGGCCCGGAACAGGGCTTCACGCTCCCCGGCATGACGATCGTGTGCGGTGACTCACACACCTCGACCCATGGGGCCTTCGGCGCGCTGGCCTTCGGCATCGGCACCAGCGA
>LWDN01000076.1:4933-23479 GCA_002083515.1 Proteobacteria bacterium HN_bin10 | reverse complement strand
TGTAATGAATGTCCCACGGCCCCTCGACCTTGGGAACCATGATCACATCCAATTGGTCGCCCAGTTCGCTGACCAAAGTCGTCACATCATCGAGATGCCAAGGCGAGTTCAGCGCGTTGACGCGCGACCAGAAACCGACGCCTGCCTTCTGAAAGTCGAAACTCTTGCCCATCACCACAGCGCCCGCGCGCGCGGCATCCTTGGCGTCGGCGGGAATGGCGTCTTCGAGATTGGCCAGAACCACGTCCACCTGGCTCGCCATCTCCGGCGCGCGCGCGACGAGCTTGGCATTGTGCCCCGGCACGAAATGGACCATGCGTTCCAGTCTCGTCGGCAATTCGGGCAACGGATCGGGCGCGCCGATCGCCAAAGGCGCGAAAAACTGTCGGGGCGGCTTGGTCATTTTCCTCCCCCGTCTGCGGCGGAGGCGGCGAACGAAGTGAGCTGGACGGGGTAAATCCGCTGGCGGTCGCGCCATTCCCCCTCAATCGCGATCTGCTCGACAGCTCCCCCGCAGGCGGGGGAGCAAATACCCTTCCGCATGTGTTCACGCTCCATTCGCGCCCGCAGCATGATCTGCGCCGGGGCGGGACGCAATCCGGCTAGCCGC
The DNA here is from genome assembly GCA_002083515.1 of Proteobacteria bacterium HN_bin10. Lineage (GTDB taxonomy): Bacteria > Pseudomonadota > Alphaproteobacteria > Caulobacterales > Aquidulcibacteraceae > Vitreimonas. The sequence goes on along the minus strand of LWDN01000076.1, from coordinate 22,869 downwards.
GCTGGCGCTTTGGCTTGAAGCGGGGTCGGGGGTGGGTATTGTCCGCCCCTCTTCTGGGTCCGGGCGGAAGCGATTTTGCGCACCTATCTCGATTTCGAAAAGTCGGTGGCCGAGGTCGAGGCCAAGATCGAGGAGCTCGCCGCCCTTTCCGAGGCGTCGGGATCCGAGGCCTTGGCCATGGGCGCAGAGCTGTCGCGGCTCAAGGTGAAGGCCGAAAAGCAGCTGGCCGACATCTATTCCAAGCTCGACGCCTGGCAGAAAACCCAAGTCGCGCGCCATCAGGATCGCCCGCGCTTTCGCGACTATGTCGCCGCCCTGGTGACCGATTTCGTCGAACTCTCGGGAGACCGCACCTACGGCGAAGACGCCGCGATCCTCGGCGGCACCGGCAAGTTTCTGGGCCGGCCGGTCTTGGTGCTGGGCCACGAGAAGGGCCGCACCACCGCCGACCGCTTGAAGCATAATTTCGGCATGGCCCGACCCGAGGGCTATCGCAAAGCCGTACGGCTGATGGATTTGGCCGACAGATTTTCGCTGCCGGTGGTGAGCTTCGTCGACACCGCCGGCGCCTATCCCGGCATCGGCGCCGAGGAGCGCGGCCAAGCCGAAGCCATCGCCCGCTCGACCGAACGCTGCTTGACGCTCGGCGTGCCGATGGTGGCGGTGATCGCCGGCGAAGGCGGCTCCGGCGGCGCCATCGCCATCGCCGCCGCCAACAAAGTGCTGATGCTGGAGCACTCGATCTATTCGGTGATCAGCCCCGAAGGCGCGGCTTCGATTCTCTGGAAGGACGCCGCCCGCGCCAAGGATGCAGCCACGGCGATGAAGATCACGGCGCAGGATCTGCTCGAACTCAAAGTGGTGGACTCGATCATCGCCGAACCGACCGGCGGCGCCCATCGCGAACCGGCGGCGGCGGTGGCGTCGGTCGGCGCGGCGGTCGCGGAAACGCTCGACGAACTGGCGACGCTCTCAGTCGACGAGGTGCGCAAGCAGCGCCGCGACCGCTTCCTGGCGATCGGGCGATTCGAGGAAGGCGCCGCGCCGGGGGTTTGACTTTGGCGCCCAAGTGTATTACAAGTCGTAATACACGAGAGCTGCGAAATGACCACCAGAACGCTGCGCATGGACCCCGAGGACGAGGCGCGCCTGGAGCGCATCCGGCGCAAGACCGGCTGGACTGTCTCGGACGTGCTCAAGGAAGGCGTGCGCGTACTTGAGGAGACGCTGGCCAGGGCGCCGACCAATGCGGCGTTCGAGGTCTATTCCAGATTGGATTTAGGTCCAGGCGGCTACGCAAGCGGGCCGGCTTCGAGGTCGCGGGAGGCGGCGCGCGAAGCCATTCTGCGCAAGCGCAAGAAATGATTCTGGTCGATACCGGGCCGCTCGTCGCCTTGTTCGATCCCCAAGAGGCTCAGTATGCCGCGTGCCGCCAGACGCTCGCTTCCATTCGGCTGCCCACGGTGACCACGTTGCCGGTTCTGACCGAGACCTTTCACATCCTGGGCCCTGAAAGCCGCGGTTCCGAGGCGCTGCGGAGTTTCATCGCCGAGGGCGGTATGAGCATCCACTTCAGCTCGCACGAGGAAACGATGCGCGCCTTCGAATTGATGAGCACTTATAAAGACCACCCCATGGACCTTGCCGACGCTTCGGTCATAGCCGCCGCCGAAGCGCTGGCGACGCGCCGGGTGTTCACGCTGGACCGCAACGACTTTGAGACCTACCGCATCAAGCGCGGCCATCGCCTCTACCCCGTCGAGATAATTTGAGAGGCTGCGCGGTGACCGGAGTCACGTAGGATTCAGGCCGCCTCTGCCCTATGTTGCCGTGAACCTACACGGAGGACTTCCATGACGGACCATATCTCGCGCCGCGCCGCGGCGCTTGGCCTTGCCGCCAGCGCGCTGGCGCCAGCCGCCGCCTTCGCCCAAGCCGAGCAGACCTATTCGGAGGACGAAATCCTCGCCGCAGCGCAGCGTTTCTTCGGCGCCGGGGCCGAGGGCGTCGCCACCGTGGTCGATCACGTGTTCGCGGATCTCGGTCGCCCCAACGGCTATATCGAGGGCAATGAGGGCTCCGGCGCCATCGGCGTCGGCCTGCGCTACGGCGACGGGCGGCTGCGCTTCAAGGGCCGCAGCGGGACCACGCGCGTCTATTGGCAGGGGCCGTCGATCGGCTTCGACACCGGCGGCAACGCCGCGCGCGTGTTCACTTTGGTCTACAATCTGCGCCACCCCGACGGCATCTTCCGTCGCTATCCCGGCGTCGACGGCTCGGCCTATTTCATCGGCGGCGTCGGCGTGAACTATCAGCGCCGCAACGACGTCACTCTGGCGCCGATGCGCGCCGGCGTCGGTTTCCGTCTGGGCGCCAATATCGGCTACCTGCACTATTCGCGGCGCCGGCGGCTCAATCCGTTCTGATCACACGCTTGTGCGCGCGATCACGGGACTGTGGGTCGCACTCGGACGCTTGCAGGTTAGCCTCCTTATCGGGAGGGACACACGATGCGGCGGTGGATCGGTTTGCTCGGCGCGGCGGTAGCGGTCGCTTGTGCAAGTACAACGCCGATTGAGCGCGCGCCGGACGATGCGCCATCTTGGCCGACGCTCGCGCGTTTCGTCAGCGAAAGCGAGTTCCTTCAGTACGTGGAGGCAACGGCGGAGGCGCGGCGGGCGCGCGGCGCGTCCCAGGATTCGTATTGGAAGCAGAACGAGTCCGACGCCCAACCCTGCCCGCCCGACGATCCCGACTGCGGCATGGACGAGGTCATGGTCACCGGCTCCCGGGTAGCCAGACCGCACGTGAGCGCCGCAAGCCCGATCGCGACGGTGTCGGGAGAGACGATCACCAACGTTCAGACTGCAGGCGTCGACGAAGGCGACATTGTCAAGATGATTGGGCGCTTCCTGATCGTGTTGCAGGATGGACGGCTGTTCTCGGTCGATACCGGCGCATCGTCAGAAGATCTGGCGCTGGTGGACCGGATCGACATCTATCGCCGCAACGATGCCGACGCCTGGTACGACGAAATCCTGGTCCACGAGAACCGCATCCTCGTTACCGGTTTCAGCTATGGCGAGAACGCAACTGAATTTTCGGTGTTCTCGCTCGGCGAAGACGGCCGCTTCACGCGCGAGAGCGTCTACTATCTCTCGTCAGACGATTACTACGATACCGAGAACTACGCGACGCGGCTGGTGAACGGAAACCTTGTCATCTACACGCCCCTCGACGTTTCCGGCCTAAGCCGAGGCCAGCGCATTCAGTGGCCGCTTGTGCGCCGCTGGCTGCGCGATGGCGAATTTGAAGCGGAGATGACGCGCGGCCAGCGCTTGTTCGACGGCAGCGACATCTATCGCCCCATCCAGCCAACACTTGAGCCCACGGTGCACACAATATCGGTGTGCCCGCTCGGCAGCTCACGACCGGGAGACGAACTCAATTGCCGCAGCACCGCGATCACGGGGCCGCGCAGGCGCGAATTCTACGTCTCCAATGACCACGTTTATTTGTGGCTCGGCAGCGACGAATACGATTACCCCCGCCGCATGGACGGCGGTGGTTGCGATACAAAACCCGAGGCGGCGTTCACGCGCGCCAATGAAGCAGCTCTGTTTCAGATTTCCCTCGATAGCGGACAGCCCATGGCGCTCTTCGTTCGCGGGCAACCCTACGATCAGATGAGCCTGGAGGCGACGGACAGCGCGTTCCACGCGCTCGCGGTCTGGCTCGACGAACGCTGCGACGATTATCCTGAGGACTTGCCGCTGCGCTTTTTCTCGACGCCGTTGACGGCTTTCAGCGTGCGCCCTCACGCGGCGCCGGAAGCGCATTTCACACCACTCCCCGGCCCCGGCGGGCGGGCGTTGGAAAACCGCTTTGCGGTTGGCTACCTGGTCTACGGCGGGCGCAATAATTGGAGCTCCTATCCGCCACAAGATAGGGAAGACTTAAGCGCGCGGGTGGTTGCCGTACCGATCGAGACGCCATCGGCCGCAATGGCGCTTGAGGCGCCGCACAACATTATCCGCGTCGAGAGCATCGGCGTGCGCGCCGTGCTCACCGGCTATCGCAATGCCGATTCGCTCAGCGTCTCCGTACTCGACTTGCAAGGCCTACCGCGCTTTACCGCGACGGCCGAGTTGGCGGGACGCTATGAATCCGAAGGTCGGTCGCATGCGTTCAATGCGGCGCCGGATGAGCACGGCTCGGGCCTCATGGGCTTGCCGACCGTGCAGGCGGAGCGCCGCGCCGGGCGCTGGTGGTGGAATAGCGAATCTTCCGACGTGAGCTTTCTCTCGGTAGACCGAGCGGGGGCCATCACAACGCTCGGCGAACTCACATCGGACGCGGCTGAGAACTCCGATCCGAGCTACGTCTGTGAGGTTTCCTGCATCGACTGGTACGGCAATTCGCGGCCCATTTTCGCACACAACCGGGTGTTCGCGCTCTCGGGTACGGAACTGATCGAGGGCCGCGTCGCTGGCGGGCGCATCGGCGAGACGGGGCGCGTTAATTTGACCGCGCGGTCGTCTCGCCAGACCAAAGCACACTGAGTGCTGCGGCGCACCAACGGCGCCAAATCGCGCATGCGTGAACCGAACCATCACGTTTCGCTCGAATCTGCGCCACAATCGTGTAGCGTCCTCGGAGGGCGGAGGGTTCGCACATGAAATTGCGTTTGCTGGCGGCGGCGGCCGCTTTGGTGTTCATCGCCACGGCTGGTGAGCCGGCCACGTCGCAGCCGCGCGGCAAGGACGAAAACCGGCAACCGCCAGTCTGGCGCACACTCGAACGCTTCGACAATGACGCCGCCTTCCTGCGCTATGTGCGCGACGTGCACCGTCTCAACGGAACCAGCGGACGCTGGGACACGGATACGTTTGCGGCCGAAGACAGCGCGGTTCCGCCGCCGCCTCCACCGCCGCCACCACCGCCTCCCGCGCCGAGTGCGGCGCCGCCGGGCGCGGCTGAATTGTCCGCCGGGGCTTCGCAACCCTCCGCCGGCGAGCCCTCCTCGATCACCAATGTGCAGACCCAAGGCGTCGACGAAGGCGGCATCGTCAAACAGGTCGGGCGTTTCCTGATCGTGCTTCAGGACGGGCGCCTGTTCGTGGTCGACACGCGCCAAGGCGCTGGGCCCGGCCTTTCGCTCGCCAGCCGCACCAATGTCTATCGCAGCGCCAATCAGGACACCTGGTTCGATGAATTGCTGACCAGCGGCAACCGCATCCTGGTCGCCGGCTATTCGTATCGCGAGCAAGCGTCGGAAATCACAATCCTCACCATCGACGAGGCAGGCCAGCTCCGGCGCGAAGCGACGTATTATATTTCCTCGAACGATTATTACGACATCGAGAATTACGCCACGCGCCTGGTGAACGGCAATCTCGTCATCTATACGCCGCTCGACATTTCCAACGTCAATCCGCGCGTGCGCATGCGCTGGCCGGTGGTGCGGCGCTGGCTGCGCGACGGCGACCGGCGCGCGGTGACGACCGAGGGCCGCTCGCTGTTCGACGGCAGCGACATCTACAAGCCGGTGCAGCGCACGCTGCAGCCGATGGTGCACTCGGTTTCCGTGTGCCCGCTCGGCGATCTCAGCGCCGGCGACGAATTGGAGTGCCGCACCACGGCGTTTGTGGGCGGCGGCCAGCGTGAGTTTTTCGTCTCAACCAGCGACATCTTTCTGTGGGTGACGCCGAGCACCTGGGACGGCGTGCTGGCGCGCGATTGCCAACGGCCAGGCGCGGCCGCTTCGTCGCTTCCCGCCACGATCTACCAAGTGCCGCTCGATGGCGCGACGCCGCGCGCCCTGCACGCCCGCGGCCTGCCAACGAACCAATTGGCGCTTGACGCCACCGCGGAAGAATTCCGCGCACTGCTGACCTGGAACGTCGGCCCGTGCGCGCAAGGCGGATCGGCGCAGGTCCGCTACTTCCACGCCCCGCTCTCGACCTTCCGGGAAACGCCATCGGAAGCGGCGCCGACGCGTTACGTGCAGGCGCCGAGCCCGGAGGCGCCGCAATATGAAGTGCGCTACACCCGCACGCATGTCGTCTATGGCGGACGCAACGGCTGGCATTCCTATCCGCCGGAACCGAACGCCACACTGCCGGCCGCGCGCGTCGTCGCATTGCCGCTCGCCAACCCATCGGCGGCGGCGATCGTGCAGGCGCCGCACAACATCATCCGCCTCGAACGCGCCGGCAATAACGCCATCTTGAGCGGCTATCGCAGCGATCGCGGCTTGAGCATATCGGTGCTCGATCTCGACGGCGCGCCGCGCATCGTCAGCACGCAAGTGCTCGACGGGCGCTACGAATCGGAAGGCAGATCGCACGCCTTCAACGCGCTCGTTGGCCCGGACGATTCCGGCGTTATGGGATTGCCGACGGTGACGCGCACCTGGGAAGGCGGACGCTGGTGGTTCCGCAGCCAAGCCTCCGACATCAGCTATCTGACGCTCGCCAGCAACGGCCGCTTGGGCTGGGCGGGTCAGCTGATCGCGCGCCAGAATGCGCAAGACCCGAGCTATCGCTGCGAAGTGTCGTGCGTCGATTGGTACGGCAATACGCGGGCGCTGTTCATCGGCAGCCGCATTTTCGGCCTCTCCGGTACAGAGCTGATCGAGGGCGCGCTGACCAACGGCCGCATCCGCGAAACGCGGCGGCTTAATCTTTCTTCGCCGCCGCCTCGGAGTTGAACCGTCCCTCCCTGGAGGGAAGGGTGTCAGCTTGCGCGAAGCGAAAGCTGACGGGTGGGAAGAGGTTGCCGCCGCCCCACCCGTCGCGCCGTTGCGCGACACCCTCCCTCACGGGGGAGGGACCTATTGCTCCTTGCGCGCCCTCCTGGCGGCTTGCTCACGCTCGTGGCGTTCGCGGAACTCCTCCGCGAACGCCGACGCGAGAATGCCGGTCGGCATGGCGACGATGCCGACGCCCGCCAACGCCACCAGCCCCGCCGCCACGCGGCCCCATGTGGTTTCGGGATAGACATCGCCATAGCCGACCGTTGTCAGCGTCACGACCGCCCACCACATCGCGCGCGCGATCGAGCCGAAGGCTTGCGGCTTGGAATCGCCCTCGATCAGGTAGAGCATCATCGCCGCGATATAGAGTTGGGCCGCCGCCACGCAGAGCGCCGCCATCAACGGGGCCCAGGCCCGGCGCACGGCGGCGCCGACGATGGCGAAGGCCGGCACGTAGCGCGCCAATTTGAACAAACGAAAGAGCCGCAACGCCCGTAAGGCCGGAAACAGCGCGCTGGTGGTGTCGGGAAAGAACACCATGGCGATCAATTCCGGCAGGAACGCCAGCACGTCGGCGACGGTGACCGGCTGCAGGAGAAACCGGATGCGGCCGCCAACACCCTTGTGCAGCGGGTTCTCGCCCTCCGACCAGAACCGCAACGCGAACTCGGCCGCGAACACCCAAACGACAACGACATTGATCCATTGCACCACCGGCAACAGCCGCGGATCGAGCCCGGAATCGGCGCGCACGCCTTCGGTCTCGAGCGCCAGCGACAACAAGCTCAGCAACACCAGCGCAATGATGGTGGCAGAGAAGAAATTGATGCCGTCGTCCGGTTCGAGCCAGTCGTGGACGTAAGCCTTGAGCGAATTGTGCTTGCGCTTGATCAAAGCCATGCGCCGCCCCTCCTCGCCTTGGTTTTAGTCAGCGTCGTGAGTCCGGCAAGACCGTTCAAGCCGGCGTTGAGAACTTCAATCCGACGATTCCCACCACGATCAGCGCGATGCAGCCGAGGCGCACCAGATTGGCGCTCTCCTGGAACAACATGATGCCGAGAAGCGCTGCGCCAACCGCGCCGATGCCGGTCCACACCGCATAGGCCGTGCCGATCGGCAACTCGCGCGCGGCCTGCGCCAAGAGCCACATGCTGGCGGCCATCGCCGCAATGGTGATCGCTGACGCCAGCGGCTTAGTGAAGCCCTCGGCATATTTGAGGCCGATGGCCCAGACGATCTCGAACAGCCCGGCCAGACCCAACATGATCCACGCTTGCATAAGAACTCCCCGGACCGCCGACGCTCCCACCGGCGAACCGAAGTAGCGTATCCGCTTGCCAAAAGACACGCGGGCGTGCGGAGATCATTCCATGCGGAGCCTGGTTCTCGTCCTATCGTTGGCCCTGAGCGCCTGCGCGACCGCGCCGGCAACGCCGATCAACGCGCCGCTCGGCGGATTGCGCGCCGATGTCGAGGGCCGCGCACCTGTGGGCGACGACCTGATCGTGCTGGCGCTCTCGGGGGGCGGGGCGCGGGCGGCCTCGTTTCATCTGGGCGTGCTGCAGCAATTGCGCGCAACACCCGGACGCGACGGACGCCCGCTCAGCGAACACATCGCCTTCATCACCTCGGTGTCGGGCGGTTCGGTGCTCGCCGCCTATTACGCACTGCATGGCGAAGCTGGCCTCGAGACGTTCGACGCGGCCTATCTGGCGCGCGACTGGCGCGTGCGCAGCCCCGCCTCTCCTATCGGCGCGGCCGGCGCGCTGCGCGGCGGCGCCAATGGTTCGCGGGGCTTGCGCGACTGGCTGGCGGCGAACGTCTATGGCGACGCGGCGATGGGCGACATGGGCGCCGGCCCGCGCGTCATCCTCAACGCCACCGATCTCTACAATTCGACGCCGTTCGCATTCACGCAATTCTTCTTCGACGGCCTGTGCAGCGACGTACGCCAGGTGCGCGTCGCCGATGCAGTGGCCGCATCGATGGCGGTGCCGGTCGTGTTCCGGCCGGTGCTGGTGGAGAGCTATGCGGAGCGCTGCGCCGGGCCGCCGGAATGGGCGGCGCGCGTGGCGGCGGATCGCACCGCGCCCGAAAATGCGCGCCAAACCGCGCGCGCGTTTCAGAACTATCGCGGCGATACCAACGCCGGGCAACGGTACTTGCATCTCTCCGACGGCGGCGTCGCCGACAATCTGGGTCTGCTCAGCCTCCAAGTGATGCGCGCCGCCGGTCCGCCGGCGCCGCTAACTGCGGCCGAAGCGCTGCAAGCGCGGCGAGTCTTATTTTTGGTCGTGAACGCCGAATACATCCGCCCGCGCGCGTTTCAGCGCGAAGGCACAGACGCGATCGGCGCTATTGAGATGATGTACGCACCGGTCGACGCCGCCACCGATGTGGCCAAGCGCGCCTCGCTCGATGCTTGGCGCGCCGGCCTGCCGGCCTATGAACGCGCGTTGCGCGAATGGCGCTGCGACTCACCGCTGAACAGCCGCGGCACGACCTGGGATTGCTCCGACATCAGCTTGAGCATGGATGTGATCAGCTTTCGCGACATGACGCCGGCGGAATACGAAGCGCTTTACGACATCGAAACCAACGTCTCGCTGCCGCGCGAAACCGTCGATGCGCTTGTCGCCGCCGGGCGCGGCGTAGTGGAACGCAATGCAGCGGTGGCTGAGTTTCGGCAATAACGCTAGTCTAATAGAGCGGAGCGCGTCCCTTCTCCTCCTGTGGAGGAGAAGGTGGCCCGAAGGGCCGGATGAGGAGGCTCACCCTGAACCCAGGCAACGCACGGGGCAGACGCCTGCAGACGCTCTACTCGCGGACGGAGTCACATCCCTCCTCATCCGTCGGCTTCGCCGACACCTTCTCCTCCACAGGAGGAGAAGGGACTCTTGGATCAGCCCCTCAACGTCCCGCCGGTCGCCTTCATCACCGCGCTCACGATCCTAGCGCTCACCGCCTCGATCTCTGCGTCGGTCAGCGTTTTTTCGCGCGGCTGCAGCGTCACTTCGATGGCGAGGCTCTTCTTGCCGGAGGCCATGCGCTCGCCGCGATAGACGTCGAACAAGTTCACGTCGGCGATCAGCGCCTTGTCGGCGCCGATGGCGGCACGGACAACGTCTTGCGCGCTAACGCCATCATCGACGATGAAGGCGAAGTCGCGCGTCAGCGGCTGCAGATCGAGCTTCTCCAGCGGCGGTTTGGCGCGCGATCCTTTCGCACGCGGCGCCGGCAACGCATCGAGGAAAATCTCGAACGCCAGCGCCGGCGCCTCGACGCCGATGGCCTTGAGCGCGCGCGGATGGATTTCGCCGTAATAGGCGATCACCTTCGGGCCGAGTTTCAGCGCGCCGGTACGGCCCGGCCGCCAATGCGCGGGTGCGTCGCTCGCGGTTTGCAAAGAAGCGACCGGCGCGCCGATGGCTTCGAGGATGGTCAGCACGTCGCGCTTCATGTCGAAAATGTCTGGCTGGGGCGCCGCGCGCCAATGCCGCGGCGGGCGCGCGCGCCAAACCGCGACCAGCGTGCGCTGCTGGCCTGAATCACTGGTGTTGGCGTAAGCCGGCCCGGCCTCGAACAGACGCGCATCGTCGAAGCCGCGATCGGCGTTGCGCTGCGCGGCCGTCAGCAATTGCGGCAACGCCGTGGGCCGCATGCAATCGAGATCGGACGCGATCGGGTTAGCGACCAGCATCTCTTCGCCGCCGCCGCCGAAGGCTTGCGCTTGCGCGCGCGCGCAGAAGCTCCAGGTGACGGCCTCGTTGTAGCCGAGCGAAGCGGCGGCGCGGCGCGCAAGGCGCGCGCGGCTTTCGCCAACACTCGCCGGCGGCGGGCGGAAGCCGGCGGCGCGCGGCGGCGCGTTGACCGGCAGCTTGTCGTAGCCTTCGATGCGCGCCACTTCTTCGACGAGATCGGCCGGCCCCTCGACATCGCGCCGCCAGGTCGGCGGTTCGACCAGGATGCGCTTGCCCTGCCCCTCGGCGCTAGTCTCGAAACCCAGATCCTTGAGCACGGCGCGCACGCGCGTTGGTTTGACATCGATGCCGGCAAGGCGGCGCACGTAATCGGGATCGAAGGAGATCGGCTTCGGCGGGGCTGGCAGATCGCCGGCGACCATGATCTCGCTCGGCTCGCCGCCGCAGAGATCGAGGATCATGCGGGTGGCGAGTTCGAGCCCCGGCACGATGAAGCCTGAGTCCACGCCGCGCGCGAAGCGATATTGCGCGTCGGTGGTGAGTGCGAGCGCGCGGCCGGTCTGGTGCGTGAGCGTGGGATCGAACAACGCGCACTCGACCAGAATATCGGTCGTCGCCTCGCTCACGCCGGAATGCTCGCCGCCGATGACGCCGCCGAGACCCAGCACGCGCTCGTCGTCGGCGATCACGCACATGGCCGGCGTCACGTTGTAGACGTTGCCGTTCAGCGCCTTAAAGCTTTCGCCGTCGCGGCCCATGCGCGCGCGCACCACGCCCTTGAGTTTCGCCGCGTCGTAGACGTGCAGCGGACGGGCGCGATCGTGGGTGATGAGATTGGTGACATCGACCAAGGCGCTGATCGGCTTCTGGCCAATGGCGCGCAGGCGCTGCTGCAGCCACGCCGGCGACGGCCCGTTCTTGACGCCGCGAATGAAGCGGCCGGCGAACATCGGGCAGGCGCGCGTATCTTCGGTCGCGACTTTTTGTGGTGACGGATAACGGCCCGGCACGGGCAGCACCGGCTTGGTCGTCACCTTTCCGACGCCGGCGGCCGCGAGATCGCGGGCGATGCCGGCGACTCCAAGCCAGTCAGGACGATTCGGCGTAACCTCGATGTCCACCACCGGATCGTTGAGGCCCAGCGCTTCGGCCAGCGGCGTACCGACTTTGAGATTTTCGTCGAGTTCGAGAATGCCATCCGCATCCGTATCAAGCTCAAGCTCGGCGCCGGAGCAGAGCATGCCGTTGGAAACGACGCCGCGCACCGGCTTGGCTTCGAGCGTGATGCCCGAACCCGGAATAGTCGTACCGATCGGCGCGAACGCGGTGACCAGGCCCGCGCGCGCGTTCGGCGCGCCGCAGACGATCTCGAGGCGCCCCTGCGCGGTGTCGACTTGGCAGACTTGCAGCTTGTCGGCGTTCGGGTGCTTGGCGGCGCCGATGACGCGCGCGACCGTGAACGCCTTCAGCTTCTCGCCAGCATTCTCGACGGATTCTACTTCGAGACCGGTCATGGTCATGGTCTCGACGATTGCGTCGATGCTCGCATCGGTGGCGAGATGCTCTTTGAGCCAGGAGAGCGTGAATTTCATTGGGACGTACTCACTGGCGCAAAACGAACCTTCGTCATTCCGGACGCGCGCAGCGCGATCCGGAACCCAGGGGCTGACAAAGCGCGGTGCTCCTGGGTTCCGGGTTCCTCGCTGCGCGAAGCCCCGGAATGACGAGGATTGGATTGTGCGCGCTCCGTGCACGCGAAATTGATCTCACCCATTCCCGGGGCGACGCGTAGCGACGAGCCCGGGACCCATAAACACCGACCGTAGCGAGCGCGGCGCGGTGCGAGCCGTGTAGTTGATTGCACGGTCCGTGATCTTGGGTCCCGGACTTGCGCTGCGCGCAATCCGGGAATGGGTGGGGAAAGAGCGAGCATAATCACCCCACTCCCTGCGCCAAGCCCGGCAGCAAGTACGGCGAAAAGCCGTAATGCTTCAGCCAGCGCGTGTCGGCGGAGAAGAAGTCGCGCAGATCCGGCATGCCATATTTGAGCATCGCCAAGCGATCGATGCCCATGCCGAAGGCGTAGCCTTGGTACTTGTCGGGATCGATGCCGCAATTCTTCAAGACGTTCGGGTGCACCATGCCGGAGCCCAAAATCTCCAGCCAATCGTCGCCCGCGCCGATCCTGATCTGCCCGCCGGAGCGATCACAGCCAACATCGACTTCCGCGCTCGGTTCGGTGAACGGGAAATGGTGCGGGCGGAAACGCAGGCGCACGTCGTCGACTTCGAAATAGGCTTTGAGTGCGGCGGTAAGCACGCTTTTGAGATCGGCCATGGTCGAGGTTTCGTCGATGACCAAGCCTTCGATCTGGTGGAACATCGGCGTGTGGGTGGCGTCGCTGTCCTTGCGGAAGGTGCGGCCCATGCAGATCATGCGGATCGGCGGTTTCTGCTTCAGCATGGTGCGCACTTGCACCGGCGAGGTATGCGTGCGCAGCACTTTGCGCGCGCCGTCCTCGCCCTTCGCATCGAGGAAGAAAGTGTCGTGGGTTTCGCGCGCCGGGTGGTTCGGCGGGAAGTTCAAGGCGGTGAAATTATTGAAGTCGGTCTCGATGTCGGGACCTTCTTCGACCGTGAAGCCCATTTCGCCGAAGATGGCGGCGAGTTCTTCCATCACTTGGCTGACCGGATGGATCGAGCCGAGGCGCGGGCGCACCGGCGGCAGGGTCACGTCCACCGCTTCGCTGTGCAGCTGACGATCGAGCGCGGCTTCGGCCATCGCCGCTTTCCTGGTGACGATGGCTTCGGTGACCTTGTCCTTCAGGACGTTAAGCGCGGCCCCGAACGTCTTGCGCTCGTCCGGACTCATCGCGCCCAGGTTTTTCATCAGCGCGGAGATGCTGCCCTGCTTGCCGAGCGCCTCGACCCGCAGCGCTTCTAGCGACGCCTCGTCGTTCGCGGCTTCGACGCGCGCGAGCAGGTCGGATTCAAGCGCCGCAAGATCAGTGGTTTGGCCGTTCATTGGGGGTCTTTAGCGGAGAGGCTCGGCCGGAAGCAATTTCCTATGGGACGCGAGCCTTGCCTATCTGCAACCTTGCCCTTCGTTTCGCCTCCATGTTACCGCTACGCCAAGGGGAATTTCATGCGAATTGCACTCGGCGTGATAGTCGCGCTTTTGTCGACGGCGACCGGGCCGGCTTTGGCTCAAACCGCCGAGCAAGTTCCGCCAGCGGAGTTCGTCGCTCCGCCCCCGCCAACGCCGCAGACCATCCGCATACCGGCGGGCACGGTCGTGCAAGTCGAGCTGACCGAGGCGCTCAGCTCCCGAACGAGCCAACAGGAGCAATTGTTCGGCCTGCGCTTAGCCGAACCGATAGTCATCGATGGCAGCGAAGTCGTGCCTGCTGGCGCAATCGGTGGCGGCGAGGTGATTGATGCGCACGCTTCAGCTTTCGGAGGGCGCCAAGGCCGACTGATCATTTCGGGTCGCTTCATCGAAATCAACGGCCACCGGGCGCGCATTCGCGGTATGCAGATTACGGCAGCAGGCGAGGATCGCGCCAACACGGCTTTGGCGGTCTCGATGATCCCGTACGCGGGCGTTGCGGGCATCTTCATCCAGGGCGGTGAAGTCAGTATTCCGGCCGGTGCGCGCGGTACGGCGCGCTTGGCCGAGGACATCGACGTACCGCTGAGCGCGAGCGACACCGCGCCCGTGAATAGCGATACCCTATCGCTATCGCTTTCGAGTCCGGTAGAAACACCGGCGCCAACCGTGAGTGGGGAGAACCAGCAATGAAAATGAGAACGATTGCGCTGTGCGTTGCAGCGCTTGGCCTTGCAAGCCTCGCGCAAGCGCAAGAAACGACAACGCCGGCCGAAACACCCGCCGTGACCGAGCCTACGCTAGAAACGCCAGCGATAGACGAGACCCCTGCACCTGAATCGGCGCCCGCGATTGCGTTGCCTGAGGGCGTTAGCGCCCCGCCAGAAGGCAAAGGGCAAGTCGTGTTTTTCCGGCCGAACCGGTTCGTCGGCGCCGCACTGACCTTCACCGTGAGGGAGAACGACGCCGATCTGGGCCGCTTGCCGAACGGCCGCTACTTCGTTCACGTCGCCGAGCCCGGAATCCATGAGTACGAGATCGGTCGCAACGACACCATGCGCATGGAGATCGAGCCCGGCGAAACCTACTACGCGATCCAGAGCACGCAGATGGGCATCGTCGCCGGCCGCGCCGTGCTGTCGCCGTCCGATGCCGCAGCCTTCAGCGAAGCGTACCCGCGCATGCGCCTCTGGGAGCCGCGCAACTAAACGCGCCAAGTCGCAACCGGAGAGCGGCGCCAAACCGTCGCTCTCCGCATCTCAAAGGTTTGAACTTGAGCATTGTGCGTTCGTTTGCGATCGCCGTCGCTGCGGTGCTGGCCACGCCGTTTATTGCAATGGCCCAGGCGATTGACGCGCCGCAGGCCGGCACGGATCTTGGGCCTCAAGCGCCTTTCGACCGCCCTGGCCTAGGTGGACGTCGTAGCGACGGTGGCCCATCGCTTTGCCCAGTGCCTCGCGGTCAAACGGTGCTCGCAATCCTCGACAATTTCTGTTGGCTGATGACGACGCACAACGCAGAGACGGACGAGCAAGGTCGAGTGACGCACACGCAATGGTGGGCGTATTTTCAGCCAGGCCCGCGCTTCGATTCGGAATCTATGGTTGGTTGGGCGACCATTGAAGTTGTATTCGATTGCACTTCGCGCCGTGTTCTGTCGTTGACGAAAGTCGCCGTGCATGATCCGAATGGCGTTTTAATCGATAGTCGGCGCGAGAGCATTCCCGGCGCGCAAGTTGCACAGATGTATCGCACCCAGCAGATTGCGGTGATGCACGATCAGCTCTGCTAGGCAGAGACGAAAAGGACGAGAGCATCGCTGCTCCCGCCCGTTTCATTTTGAGCTCAGCCTTAGGAGCCTTACTTCAGTGCGGCTTGGGCCTGCGCGACAAGACCCTTGAAAGCCGCCGGCTCGTTCATGGCGATGTCGGCCATGACCTTGCGGTCCAGCTCGATGCCCGCCTTGGCGAGCCCGCTGATAAATCGGGAATAGGTGAGGCCCTCTTCCCGCACCGCCGCGTTGATGCGCTGGATCCAAAGCGCACGGAAGGTGCGCTTCTTGGCCTTGCGGTCGCGATAGGCGTAGAGGCCAGCCTTCTCGACCGCGGCGTTGGCGGTGCGGAAGGTGTTGGAGCGACGGCCGTAATAGCCCTTCGCCTTCTTCAGAACTTTCTTGTGACGGGCGTGCGCGGTGACGCCCCCTTTGACGCGTGCCATTTATCTATCTCCGCTCAATCGAGGCCGTACGGGATCCAGAGCTTGACGCGCTTGGCGTCGGGCTCTGCGAGCACCGATGTGCCGCGGTTTTGACGGATGTATTTGGCGTTATGGCTGATCAGGCGGTGGCGCTTGCCGGCGGCGCCGGCCTTCACCTTGCCCGAAGCCGTGAGCTTGAAGCGCTTTTTCACGCCGCTCTTGGTCTTCAGTTTCGGCATTTCATCCTCCAGCGGGATAGAGCGTCAGTCCGAAGACCGACGAAAAAGGGCCGCCACGGCATGCCGTTTAGCCGGGCCACCCACGAAAGGGCGCGCTGTTAGCATGGAGGGTTCGGCCGGACAAGGTGGCCAGAGGCCGGTTTAGCTGGTTTACTGGCGTCCGTTATTGGGGCCTGGGAGAAGCCAGCGATGGTGCGGCAGCCGAAGGATTTGGCCGAGGCCAGACAGATTTTCCGGGAGGAGAAGACCAAGGTCGTCTCTTCCCTTTCCGCTGTCGCCGGCTCGCGCTGGCTGATGGCGATCCTGGCGACCTTCGCCATCGCCTTCGGCACGCACCTGGCCTACGCCCCGGCGCGGCTGCCGATCGTCGGCGGGGTCGAACTTGCGGCGATCGGTCTGCCGCCAAGCCTGGATTGGGGTTATGCCGGCGACCAGGCGAGACAAGCGGCCGAGGCGGCCCGCGCCAACGGCGCGCGCGAGCGGGCGGAGGCGTTCGTCGCCGCCAACCCGGACAAAATCCCGATCATCAACGCCGCCGGTTTCGGCGCTGCGCTGCTGCTGCTGCTCGGCAATATGTGGATCATGACCAAGCGCCGGCGGATCAGTCGGGGTTGATGAGCGGCCACCTTAGTGATAGCATTGAGATCATTGGTATCACATGACCGTCAATCTGCACGTCCGCAATCTGGATGAAGAACTGGTCGCCAAGCTAAAACGGCGGGCCAGCCGCCATGGCCGGTCCGCCGAGGCCGAGCACCGCGAAATTCTCAAGCAAGCGCTGAGCGCCGAGCCGGACGCCTCCTTCGAGGAACTTGCCGCCACCCTCCGCCGCATGACCGCGGCGCGGGAACAGACCCCCTCGGAGGTGCTGCTCCGCGAGGCGCGTGAGGAGCGGTGAAGCGGCTCGTCATCGACGCCAGCATCGCGATCAAATGGGTGGTGCAAGAAACCGGAACCGATGAGGCGCTGTGGCTGCGCCGGCATCGTTTGGTCGCGCCCGATCTCATCGTCGCCGAGTGCGCCAACGTGTTGTGGAAGAAGACCGTGCGCGGCGAACTGCTGCCGGAAGAAGCCAGCGCCGCCGCCGAGCTGCTCGAGCGCGCCGATCTCGAACTGGCGCCGATGCGCGGCCTGCTGTCGGGCGCGACCAACTGGGCGATCAGGTTGAATCATCCCGCTTACGATTGTCTCTATCTTGCACTTGCGGATCGCGAGGCGATCGCGTTCGTGTCCGCAGACATCGGCTTTGTCGGAAAGGTCCGGCAGGCGCCGGGCGCGCCTGAAGTTCTGACCCTGCAAGAAGCCGCGACACAGTGAGGCCGCGCGCTTAGCCGCGCCGGAAACCGAAGCGATACGCGGGCCGCGCGACTTCGCGCTCCGGCCAATCGGCCCAGGCGCCGGGGCGCGCCACCGCGAAAAGAACCGCGCCGCGCGGCGTCGCCAGCGTTTCGCCGAGCGTCAGTTCGCGCGTCTCCCCGCTCACCTCGGCGCGCAGGCGCAGTCGGCCCGCCCACACGCACGCGACGTTCGCCGGGCAACGGCTGTCTTCGATAATTTCAAGCGGGCGGATGATGAGCCCGCCGCCCAGATTGGCGGTCTCGCCGATGCCGGCGGCGAACACGCCCGCCGCGGCAAGCTCGCGATCCAGGCGCTCGTTGTCGGCCCGGATTTGCTGCGCCAGCGGAGATTGTTGCTCAGAGATGGGCGGCGCGGTCGCGCATGCCGCCAACGCCAACGTCGCCGCCAACACACAAGCGCGCATGTCCGCACTCTCCTCCGTTGAAGTGGGCGATCTAAGGCGCTTAACCTGAACCCTAACCGAACCGGGCGTTCACGCCCGCGGCGCCATCACCATGACCACTTGCCGGCCTTCGAACCGCGGCTCGTGTTCGACTTTGGCGATGCCGTCGAGTTCGTGACGCATGCGCTCCAGCA
>LWDN01000076.1:0-4887 GCA_002083515.1 Proteobacteria bacterium HN_bin10 | reverse complement strand
ACCTTCACCTTGTCGCCTTCTTCGAAGAAGCGATGGATGGCCTTCATCTTCACTTCGTAATCGTGGTCGTCGATGTTCGGACGGACCTTGATTTCCTTGAGCTCGATGCGCTTGGCCTTCTTGCGCGTCTCGGCCTTCTTCTTCTGCTCCTCGAACCGGAACTTGCCGTAGTCGAGGATTTTGCAGACCGGCGGGACGGATTGGGGCGCCACCTCGACCAGATCGAGGCCGGCTTCGCGCGCGGCGTCGAGCGCCGCCGAGATCGGCATTTCCCCCTGCTTCTCTCCTTCTGCATCGATGAGGAGCACGCGCGGCACGCCGCGGATTTCCTCGTTCACCCGCGGCCCGTCCTTCGAGGGGGGCGGCGCGGCGTACGGACGTCTGGCTATCGGGCATTCTCCTGTTGCTGTTGATAAGGTGCGGCTGCGCCCTGCGCCCCTGCGGGCGCGGACTCAGCCGGCGGAATATTGCTGTTCATGAGCCCCGCATCAAGCGGTTGCGGCGTGCGCGTAGACGCCGCAATTGCGCAATTGCCGGTCAACTTGCTCGACCGGAATGTCGCCGACGACGGCGGCGGTGAACTCGACGACGCCGCTGCGCCCCCGCGGGGCCGAGGGCGGCCCCTTGGCGAGCGAACTCAGCAACACCAGGCCCGGCGCGCCGGCGGCCACGGCCACATGCATCAGTTCCACGTCATCGCCCACCGCAAAGGCTGCCCGCTCGGCCAGACCGATGCATTGGAACAGGTCCGGCCGGGTGACGAGATTTTTGGCGCGCGGCTCGGCCTTGGCGATGGCCGCGCCGACCGGGCGCTCCTCGGGTCCGCCGAGCACCACCGGGGTCACGCCGAAGCCGGCGATGCGCTTGGCGAGTTCGACATACTTGGCTTCGGGCCAACGGCGATTGGACTCCGTGTCCGCGCCACGCGGCAGCAGCAAAACGTAAGCGCCGCGAATGCCGAAATATTCCGGCTGCAGTCGCGGCGCGTCGCGCAGCACCGGGCGCAGCCAACCGAGATCGGGCATCAGCGGCTCGCCGCTCAGGCCTGCTGTTGCAAGCTGAGCGGCGTAGCGATCGAGCGGATGCATATGCAATCGCTCCGGATCGAGATGCGGATGGCTGGCGCCGGCGATCGGCCCGGACCATTTCGGCGGCCACGGCCGCAGGCCCTGAAAATAATTGTTGGTGCGGTTCGAGCCTTCGAGATCGTAGACCATGTCGTACTTGGCGCCGCGCAGGCGCTTGATCAGCGCCGTGATCGCTTGCGGCTCGGTGGGACGTCCGTCGGCTTCCACCGTGTCGAAGTACGGCGCCTTCTCGGCAAGCTCCTTGGTCGCCTCGGTGGTCAGCAGCGTGATGCGCGCGCCGACATGCTCGGCGCGGATGCGTTGCGCCGCCGCCAGCGCCTGCACGAACGCGGCAATGCCGCCGAGCCGGATCACCAGCACGCGCTTGGCGCTGCCGTCTCCCTCCGCTCCAATTGCTGGCTTGCGCCAGATCATCGTCCGTCTCTCCTGTCGCGCCGCTTCGACTCAGTCTTTGGCTTTGCTTAAAACCCGTTGGTAAACCGCTAATGTGGCCGATTGCAGGGCGGCCTTGGAATAGAGCCTCCGCACCCGATCGCGGCCAAAACGACCCATTTCCGCACGTTTTTCCGCTCCCGCATCGATCATCCGCTCCAGCGCGGCGCTGAGCGCGCCGGGGGCGCCCGCCGGCGCCAGAAACCCGCTTTCGCCTTCAACCACGGTCTCGGTGTAGCCGCCTAAGCTCGATGCGACGACCGGGACGCCCATGGCCTGCGCCTCCACCGCGCCGCGCCCGAACGCCTCCGGCTCGATCACCGGAAACACCGCAAAGTCGGACGCGGCGAACGCCAAAGGCATCTGCCTCAGATGGCCGACAATCGCCACGACCTGCTGCAGTCCGGAGGCTATAATCGCGGCAAGCATTTCTTCGCTGTAAGCGCGGCGGCCTTGATCGTCGCCGGCGATGATCACCTTCACCAAGCCCGGCCGGCGCGCTTCGAGTTCCTTCACCGCTTCGATCAGCACCAATTGACCTTTCCAACGCGTCAGGCGCGCCGGAACCAACACGACACAACGCGCATCGGCCTCCGCCAAGCCCCAGCTTGCGCGCAAAGCTGCAATGTCGGCGGCGCTGACTTTGTCGCGATCGAACACATCGAGATCGACGCCGCGCGGGATCGCGATGACCCGCTCAGGCGGCGTCGCGTAATGCGCCAGAATATGATCGCGCGTGTATTCGGAATTGGCGATGACGGCGTCGCCGCGCGCCATGATCGAATTGTAGAAGCGCTTGAGCGGCGATTTGGCGTTGTAGATGCCGTGGAACGTGGTCACGAACGCGGCGCCCGCCATCCGCGCCGCCGCCAATGCGCTCCAGGCCGGGGCGCGCGAGCGCGCATGAATGATGGTGACGCCGCGCTTGCGCGCAATCGAGGCCAGCTTGAACGCGTTGGCCGCGGCGGTGATTGGATTCTTGGTGTGAACGGGGAGCCTGATCAGCTCGCCGCCGGCCGTCTCGAGGTCCGGCTCGAGACGGCCGCCGGCGCTAGCGATCAAAGCGAGCCCCCCGGCGCGGCTGATCGCCTCCGCTATTTCAAGCGTGGTCCGCTCGACCCCGCCAGCGTTAAGCTCAGGGGTAACTTGCAGAACCGCCAAGTTGTGACCTTCTTGCAATGCTCGGCCGCCGCCCGTTGCTCCGCCTCGTTGGCTAAGCTCCCGTTTCGTAACGGGTTTGCCTAACAGCGCGCCGAGATTCGTGAAAGACGCGACTTCCGTCTCGTCCCCCGCCTCCCGCGCTGAGCGAACGGCTTGGAAATGTCAGCCTGTTCGGGCATCGGTGGACGCCGTCCTTGGGGGGACGCCCGTGGGGAGAGCAGAAGTCCGATGTCCATGATCGCCCTGATCCTGCCGTTTGCGCTGCTACAGGCGGACGCGGCGCCAGCCAGCGGCGCCGGCACGCGGTTCGAGCAGTGCCTCGCGCTCATCGATGAAGACCCCGCGCGCGCCTACGAGGAAGGCATGGCCTGGGCGGCGGAAGCGCAGTCGATGCAAGCCTATCGCTGCGCGGCGATGGCGCTCATCGCCCAGGACCGCTTCGACGAAGGCGCGCGGCGCCTGCAATCGCTGGCGTCGGCGGTGAACCCCGAAAACACGGCGCTGCGCAGCGAACTCTGGTCGCAGGCCGGCAATGCCTGGCTGCTGGCGCGCGAGCCCGGCCAAGCGCGCAGCGTCTTCACCCGCGCCATCGCCACCATGCAAAGCGATCCGGCGCAATTGCCCGACCTGCTGATCGACCGCGCCCGCGCCTACGCCATGGAGCGCGAGTGGCGCCTGGCCGAGGAAGATCTCTCGCGCTCGCTCGATATCCGCCCCGATAACGCGCTGGCTCTCAGGCTCCGCGCCGCCGCGCGCCTGCAGCAGCGTTCGTTCGATCTGGCTCAGTCCGACGCGCTGGCGGCGGTCAGGATCGAGCCGCGCAACGAGGAAAACACGCTGATCCTGGGCGACGTCCGCGAAAGCATCCGGATCGGCGCGCCGGTAGAACGTTAGGCGCAACCCAAGATTTCGCGCTTTTCGCCGACGGACTTCCGCCTTACGCCCGTTTCATCTGACGTGAGGGCCGAAGAACCGGAGGCGAACGTGAATTTCAAAGCCGTTTTTGCAGGGGCGTTTCTGATGGTTGCCGCCTGCGCCACGCCCGCTGCGGCATGGACCCAGATCGGCGTACGCGAAGTGCGCGACCGCACCGATCGCGACACCATCATGGTCAATGGCCCGCGCCAGTTCGAGCGCATCAAGCTTTGCGTCTATCGCACCCCGGTGCACTTCATCGATGTCGACGTCTATTTCCGCAACGGCGGACATCAGGACGTCTCCGTGCGTTCGCGCATCAATCCCGGCGAGTGCACGCGCGTCATCGATCTCGAAGGCGACGACCGCAACATCACCCGCGTGTCGATGCTTTACGAAGAGACGAGCTTCCGCCGCCGCACGGCGACGGTGCGCCTATTCGCGGAATAATCGGAGTGACCCGCGCGGCGGCGATCTCGCGAAGTCGCCGCCGCGGCGGGCGCGCCCCTGAACCATCTTGCCCCAAGCTGCTGATCGCACACCGCTTGCGGAAAGCAGCGGCGCGGCGTCTCGCCGAAGCCGGATGCACGGCGCTTCAAATTTCGGCGATCACCGGACACAAGACGCTAAAGGAAGTCAGCCGCTACACCGCCGCCGCGGATCAAGGACGCATGGCGCGGGACGCGATGACAGGCTTTGGGTTACATTCCCAGCGGAAACAGGCCGCGGCTTAGCTTTAGGTCACGCCGTGCAATCGGTAAGAACTTTTTCTGACATTCAAGCACCGCGCTCAACGCTCGTGAGAGATAGTCCATGTGTGTATCGGAGCGCTTCTCGGCAGTTTCGATTCTTTGACACATCTCACGAAGCTCTCGGATAGCTCGGCGAGACAGCAACAGTTCACCCATGTCTATGATGCGCGCCAAGTCCGCATTTGCCTTCTTGTATTTTGCATTTAGCTCGACACTGCGTCCGCCGCCAACGGAGGGGGCGCCAAGACCAGTTGCCGCGAGGTCGGCGTCCAGGAAGGTGGTCATGTGGTGGAGCGCTTCAACAACTTGCGTGTATGCGTCCAGCTTGCGTTCCCACCATCGCTGCTGTTGGAACTGTCGAAGGGAAAGCCACACCGTGACGACCGCAGCGCCGAGCCCGCTGGCGGCCGAGATTGCAAGAGCAGTCCAAGTATCCATTTCCGAGCACAATATCCGAACATCGGCTCGCAAACATGGCGGGAGCGGATTCCCAACGGCCAACAAAATCAGATAGTTACAGGCCGCTGGCGGAGAGGGAG
>LWDN01000075.1:2345-3705 GCA_002083515.1 Proteobacteria bacterium HN_bin10 | reverse complement strand
TGGCATCGGGGCTCGTGCCAAGAATCTTGACGCC
Source organism: Proteobacteria bacterium HN_bin10 (assembly GCA_002083515.1). Lineage (GTDB taxonomy): Bacteria > Pseudomonadota > Alphaproteobacteria > Caulobacterales > Aquidulcibacteraceae > Vitreimonas. The sequence goes on along the minus strand of LWDN01000075.1, from coordinate 3,671 downwards.
GGCGCGTTCGAGCGGGAGGGCTAGCTTGAGCGGGGTCTGTCCTCCAAACTGGACCACCACGCCGATGGGCTTTTCCCGATCCACGATGGCGAGCACGTCTTCTTCCGTCAGCGGCTCGAAGTAGAGCCGGTCGGACGTGTCGTAGTCCGTGCTGACCGTCTCCGGATTGCAGTTGACCATGATCGTTTCGATGCCCTCCTCGCGGAGGGCCATGGCGGCATGGACGCAACAGTAATCGAACTCGATTCCCTGTCCGATCCGGTTCGGCCCGCCGCCAAGAATGACGACTTTCTTACGATCCGTCGGCCGTGCTTCACATTCCTGGTCGTAGGTCGAATAGAGATAGGGCGTATGCGCCTCGAACTCCGCGGCGCAGGTATCCACGCGCTTGAAGACGACCCCGCCCGTCGTGCCGGCCGGCGCGGATTGGTGGCGCCAGTGGCGGATCTCCTTCTCGGCATGGCCCGTCAGCTGCCCGATTCGCCGATCCGAAAAGCCCATGCGTTTGGCGTGCCACAACACAGATGTGCTGAGGGCTGAGGACTGAGGACTGTGAGAGGCAGAGGGGGCATCGCTCGTACGCCGCGCCGGCACGCGCTGAGCTTTGAGCGTGTCTTCGAATGCCGTCAATTCCTGCATCTGATCGAGGAACCAGGAGTCCACTTTTGTCAGGTCGGCCAACTCCTTGGGCGAGATCCCCGCGCGCAAACCGTCGGCCAGGTGCCAGAGCCGATCGGGATGGGGCGTGCGAAGCGCAGCCTTGATCGCCTCCTGCGTCTGGGCGCAAGCCGGAGCCTCTAGCGGCAGCCCATCTAATTGATTGAGCGAGGCCAAGCCGTACCGATCGACTTCGAGCGACCGGATCGCCTTCTGCAACGCCTCCTTAAAGGTGCGGCCGATGGCCATCGCCTCCCCGACCGACTTCATCTGTGTCGTGAGCGTGGGGTCGGAGCCCGGGAACTTTTCAAAGGCGAACCGCGGCACCTTGACCACCACATAATCGATGGACGGCTCGAAGGCCGCCTTGGTCACTCGTGTGATGTCGTTCGTCAGCTCGTCCAGGGTATAGCCGATGGCCAGCTTGGCCGCGATTTTGGCGATGGGGAATCCCGTCGCCTTCGAGGCCAAGGCGGAACTGCGGGACACGCGCGGGTTCATTTCGATGATGACCATCTCGCCGGTCTGCGGATGGATCCCGAACTGGATGTTCGAACCGCCCGTGTCCACTCCGATTTCCCGAATGATGCGGATGGCCGCATCCCGCATCACCTGATATTCCTTGTCCGTGAGGGTCATGGTCGGCGCCACGGTGATGCTGTCGCCGGT
>LWDN01000075.1:0-2317 GCA_002083515.1 Proteobacteria bacterium HN_bin10 | reverse complement strand
TCAATGGGACACACGATGACGACGTTGTCCTTGAGATCGCGCATGACTTCGAGCTCGTATTCCTTCCAGCCCAGCACGGACTGCTCGACCAACACCTGGCTGACGGGACTCATCGCGAGGCCCCAGTCGATCATGCGCTCGTACTCTTCGCGGTTGTACGCGACGTTCCCACCGGTCCCGCCGAGCGTGAAGGACGGCCGGACGATGACGGGGAAGCCGCCGATGGCTTCCAACACGGCCGGCGCATCCTGCCGCGTCATGACCATACCGCTGGCCGGCACCTTGAGGCCCAGCTTGGCCATGGCCTGCTTGAAGAGCTCTCGGTCTTCGGCCTTGACAATGGCGTCGTAGTTGGCGCCGATGAGGCGGACCTTATACTTTTCGAGCACGCCGCGCTTATGGAGGGCCACGGCCGTGTTGAGGGCGGTCTGCCCGCCCATGGTCGGAAGGATCGCATCCGGCCGTTCACGTTCGATGATCTGCTCGACGACATCCGGCGTGATCGGCTCGACGTAGGTGCGGTCGGCTAACTCCGGGTCGGTCATGATCGTGGCCGGGTTGCTGTTGATCAGCACGACCCGATAGCCCTCTTCTCGCAGGGCTTTGCAGGCTTGCGTGCCGGAGTAGTCGAACTCGCAGGCCTGTCCGATGACGATCGGCCCGGAGCCGATGAGCAAGATGGTCTGGATGTCGGTGCGTTTGGGCATGGTGTGTGGCTATGGGCAATAGGCTATGGGCTATAGGATCGAGGCGATTGGCCCGAGGCTATGGGCGAGAAGCAAGTGGAAAGCATCGAGGATGTTCGTATCTTCCTCCATGGTCTCTCGTCCCTTTTCACGTGCCTATCTTTCAGCCTATGGCCGCGCGCCTATTGCCCCTTGCCGCTTTGTTACCCCGATTTCGGCATCGGGCCGAAGAGCGGCGCCTCAGGCTTCTCGTGCGGCGGCGTCGGGGCGTGATGAGGCGGCTGGTAGAAGCGCAAGGCGTCGGGGATCCAGGCCTCGATCTGATTGATCCGGGTGATATCCGACGGGTGCGTCGAGAGAAACTCGGGGATCGCCGCGGCGGACCGGAAGCAGAGCTTGCCGATCATGTTGCGCGGGCAGCCGCTCATCCGCTCCCAGAAGGGCACCGCCTCGTGCGGATCGTAGCCGGCCGAGGCCATGAGGCGCAGGCCGATCAGGTCCGCCTCGGATTCCTGCTTGCGGTTGAACGGCAGGGATACGCCGATGCCGTAGGCGCTCTGCAGCCCTTGCACCACATCCGGGCGCACGGCGCCGGTGGCGGCGCCGGCCATGGCGCCCAATTGGGCGATTTGCTCCAGCACGCTGCGGCTCATGCGCTCGGCGCCGTGCCGCTGCAAGGCGTGGGCGACCTCATGGCCCATCACGGTGGCCAACCCGGCTTCGCTCTGGGTCACCTTCAAGATGCCGGTGAACACGGCGACTTTTCCACCCGGCAAACAAAAGGCGTTGATGGTGTGGTCGTCGTGAATGACGGCGAACTCCCAGTGGTACTCAGGCTTGTTGGCGACGTCCGCGATGCGGCGGCCGACCTTGTTCACGAGCTCATTCACGTCCGGATTGGCGGCGAGCGGCGCCTGGCGCAGGACTTCGCGGAAGGCGCGCACCCCCATCGTGATTTCCTTGTCCTCGGAGATGAAGATGAGCTGATCGCGCGCCGTGCCGGGGGCTCGGTAGCAACCTTGCAGTGACGAGAAGAGGCCGAGTGCCGATACAGCGCCGAGTGCAGACCAGAGTCCGGCCGCGCTCTTGAGCCCCAAGGCAAGAGCTGCCCGCCGACCCACGGAGGTCGAGAGCAAGTTGCTCATTGCATCATCGGATGATTGATTCATTGTTTCAGGTCGATGCGACGTTTCGTCCAATGAGCCGATGGGCTAATGCATCAATGGTGCATTTCTGGTTATGGCATCCACAAGTACATGAACTGCGGAGTCCCGCCTCTCACGAGCCCGGCAAGGTCCAGATGGTTCCAGGGTGCGGCCCCAAGCGGATTGGGAAAGAGGCTCGCATAGATGTTGGGCCGGTACTGACCGGCACGCCGATAGCGCACAACCTTCGCCTCCCCGACCCCGGCATTCTGTTTCGCCAGCGTGAGCGCGTCATCCAGATACCCCACGCCGTCGATCAGTCCCAACGCCTTCGCCTGCTCCCCTGAATAGACTCGTCCATCGGCTAACTTGCGAATGGTGTCGGCCGAGAGATTGGGGCGTCCTTCTTTGATCACGCTGAGGAAACGCTGATAGAAAGAATCGATCAGGCTCTGGAAAATCGAGCGCTCCTCCTCCGTCATGGCG